>NZ_CP058247.1:0-622500 GCF_013388395.1 Pseudomonas sp. LPB0260
ACGAATGCAACCGCACTGACGACAGGCTTGAAAAGCGATTCCTCATCTACTTGTAGGGAGCGTCCATATACCATTTGTGAGCAGCGTAATATATGGTCGTTCGCGAATATGTGATTGTAGGAGCTAGCGCCTTTTAATAAGCGCAACCGCTGCCTCTGCGCGAAGCGCCATGCCAGCGATTTTGTGTGCCAGTTCGTTGTGCGATATGAAGAAATCGTTAGTTGCATTTAATTTTATGAACAAAGTATCCAGCTGTTCCGGTTGTAAAAGTAAGTAAGCAACTTCGTTGTTCTTTTGGGCAGACATGGCCAAAACTAGGAACTGTCCATTCTTCACCATTCTTCAATAGAAACATAGACCAACTACCTCTGGCTTTGTCTCTACCTGTCTGAATGCAAGTCGCCTGAGCTTCTGCTGTACCAGCCATTAAAAATTTGGTCGGATAGGCGGGCAACGTTGCAACCAGCATATACGTGAAGGCCCCCATTAAACAGCTGGACGCTGGAATAGCGAAGAGAGAATACAAAAACTGCTTATAGTTGCCTTCTTTGTATATGTTGGCTAGGTACCGGAAACCCGCAGGTTTTGAAGGTGTTCCTTTGTAGATGCTGCACATCAGAATAAGCGCAAAAAAAAATCAGCAATGATGAGTACGGGAGTACGACGTACTCTAAATCTGCCAAGGGCACATAAGGAGCTCGGGCTCCAAGAATTATTCCCCAAATCAGCACGCCAAATATTACCAAGATGTGTGCTGCTCTCTTTTCTATACTCATGAACTTTACTTATGGGCTCCAGCTGCTGCTAACGTTTGGTTAAGGGGCGGGCTTTAGCCCGTCCCAGTGAGCGAAGCGAACGACTTGAACCACTAGTTAGAGAACTTTCCACGTTGCTTTGGTTGTATAGCCTAAAGCAGCGGATAGTGTGAACAAGAATGAAAACTTAGCAATGCCAACTGCCGCGAAACTTAGCTGCGCCAAGCGGTCGTGTACCCCATGTGTTTGAGTAGCAAGCATTGCTATACCGATTAGGCAGTAAATTACACCGTAAATAGCGCCTGTTCCTGCACCGCTTTTGAGTGGCGTTTTACTAGAAAAATATCCTGCAACAAAACCTCCTGCCAGCCAAGGAAGGCTATAAATAGCCTCAAGCATAAGATTAAGGAATGGCCCTGAGAGTGGCTCGCCGAACACGGAAATAAGTACGAGCTTCAGGGTTTTTGCAATTAAATATGCGGCGACTGCTGCGGCTAAGCCAAGTGATATTGAGCTGCGTACCATGTTGTTCTCTAACGTTTGGTTAAGGGGCGGGCTTTAGCCCGTCCCAGTGAGCGAAGCGAGCGATTTGAACCATTTGTTAGAGGCATGGTGTTTATTCTGTGCATCTGTCAGGGTGCTTATCGCATAAGTAGCTTGTAAATTTTAAGAACTGCGACTTGTATAGGTTGTCGTTTGATAATTTGGAAAGTATTGGGTAGTAGAGATTTTGATGAATTACGACCGGGATTCCCCATATGGAATTTGGTGAGTGTGGTGCCGAGTTGAATACAATGATCATTATTATAAAAGGGCCAGCCAATAGTATGGCTGCGCATAATAATAGCGTTATCACTAGTGTTCTGGCCCTTCTGGTTGGCAGCATGGTTATGCTCTGCCTCTAACGATTAAGCTAAGGGGCCGGCTTTAGCCGGTCCCAGTGAGCGGAGCGAACGATTTGAGCGCATTGTTAGGTGCGTTATCGACGAAGCAGCGCTGTGTGATTGTGAAGATGCACGGAGTTACTCCCAAAGTTTCCAGCCAACGTATATGAAAGGAGCAGCGGCATAAAGCCCAGTAATTACAGCGGATAAGATTGATGGCCTGAATGAAGGCAAGCCACTTTTTACAAATTGCAGAAACACAATGAACGGCCAAAAAATGCAAATGGTGATTGCGACGCTGGGGCTTTTTACCAGCGGTGGGGTCAAATCAAATGCGCCGAATGTAACAGCCAGCGTGAAATAAACAATTGCTGCGAAGATAACTACCCAGCCTTGCGGCGTGGTAATTAGTGGCCCCCGAAGCAGCGCCGTTACAGATTGTGCGGAATAGTCCATAAGCACCTAACTAAAATTAGGCACCAAACGGTGCGTTTAAACGCACCATTTGGTGGATAACGTTCTGGGAGGGGGGAGCCTGAAGGGCTCTGGCGCGCGCCTTGGGCGGGGGGCGTTTGGGCGCGGGGGTGTTATGCACCATCGGGACAATTCCATTTGCGAGGGGCCGAAGAGGCGTCGAGATTAGCGCGTGCCGGGGACGGGAAACAATATGGTCGGTGATGACCAATTGGTTCTGGCAGCTGTACTGCGCGTGGGCAAATCGGCAGTTGGTAACAGGCAACGCGGCGGTATGGGCGAAGTCGATTCGGTGCGGTGGTCAGTTTTGCTGGGCGGGCGGTGCGTTAGCTGCCTGCTCGCATGTGGCGCTAACTCTAAAAAGGGGCGGCCATTGGCCGCCCTAAGGACATCCCTGGAGGGGAGGGTTCATTTGATCTGGATGCGCTCGAGCAGGTAGGCCTTGGCACTCGGGTCGCCGACCCGGGCGGCTTCGTCGGCCAGGCGCAGAGCGCGTTCCAGGTCCTTGCTGGCCAGCGCGGCGTCGATCGCCTGGCGGTAGTAGGCCTGGGTTTCCGGCAGCACCGCCGGTGCCGGCACGCTGGGCAGTTCGTTGCCCATTTCACGACCGATGCTGCGCGGCGGCACGTAGCTGTTGGCCTGCTGGCCGGCGCTGCCGTCTTCGATCAGCACCATCTTGATGACGCCCTCGGGCACGTGCAGGGCCACCGGGTCGGGGATGTTCGGCGGCTGGGTGCCGCGCGCCTTGGCATAGGCCTTGGCCGGGTGCTCCATGAGCGTCTTGCCGGCCAGCTGGGCGTCGCTGGTGTAGAGGATCAGGTAGCTTTCGTTGCCGGGGTTGTCCAGGTACAGCCGGTCGACCCGCAGCCGGGCGTCCAGGCTGTCGCCCTTGAGGCCCTGGGCGGGCACGTAGGTGAAGTCGTCGGCGCCGAGCAGGCGGGTGACGCGGAACTGGCTGTCGAGCAGCATGGCGTTGGGCGCCAGCACGGTGTCGCCGGCCTGGCTGTACAGGCGGATTTCGAAGGAGCGGCTGTTGTGCGGCAGGGCGAAGGCGCGGAAGAAGCTCTTGCCGCTGTCGAATTGAAAGGCCGGTGCGTGACGGTCGATCTGCACGCTGGCGGAAAAGTCGGGGCCGATAGGGGTATAGGGCAGCTCGCGCAGGCTGGCGCAGCAGAGCGGTGCGGCGGCCAGGGCGGCGAGGGCCGCGCCCTGGCTGGTGGCGATGGGGGCGGGCGTCTGGGCGAAGGCGTCGACCCGGCGCAGGGCGTCGTTGCTGCAGCCTGTCAGCAGCACACCGAGCAGGGCGAGGCCGGTTGTCTTGATGTACGGCATGGTTGTTCCTCTTATTGTGTTCATGCCTGCGAGTCCTGTTCACGCTGGGCCGCGCGCGATTGTGCGAGCCGCGTGGGGCGGACTCCTGGAAAAAGGGCCCCGGCCTGTTGCAGGTCCGGGGCAAAGCCATTGGAGCAGCGTTGTTGCGGATGGAACCTGCCCGGATGCAACGGGCAGTCAGCGGCTTACCACCAGGCTTCGGCCTGTACGCCGAAGGTCAGGCCGTTGTCGTCGCCCATTTCCACCGACTCGCTGGCGGCGTTGTATTTGTCGCCGTCCCACATCGCGTAGGTGGCGAACACGCGGATCTGCGGGCGCGCCCAGAAGCTGCGGCCGGCCGACCACTGCTGGGCCAGGGTGATCTTTTTCAGGTCGACGGTGTCGGCGCCGTCGGCTTGCGGGTTGACGCGGTCGTAGCCGAACTCCAGGGCGGTGCTCATGACGTTGTCCCACTTGTACACGGGGCGCACGCCGAAGGAGAACCACTGCTGCCCGGAGTCGTTGTCGAAGTCTTTGTTCTCGTAGATCTGCACGTACATCATTTCGATGTTGTCGCTCAGGCCGACCACGCCCTGGTTGACCAGGCGCTGCATGTCGCCGTTGCTGTTGCCGGTGGTGTTGCGCCCGGTGCCGCCGATGATGCCGTCGGTACCGTATTGCAGGGCCAGCTTGTTGAAGCCGCCGAACCAGTTGCCCTGGGTGTGCTCGACGGTGATCAGGTGGCCCTTCTGGTCGCGATAGCCCGGGTCCTTTTCCTGCTCGTCGGTGAGGTTGGCCTTGCCGTAGTCGTAGCCGAACTCCAGCTTGCCGTCGGTGTTGAAGTCGATGTCGTTCAGGCGCAGGTCGAGGGTGTCGTTGGCCACGTTGGTGCCGGTGCCGGCGCCGTTGTATACCCAGGTGCCATCGGTGTTGCGCATCCAGGCGATGTGGGCCTTGGCGAAGCCCAGGTCGATGTTCTCGATGCCGGCGCCGGGGCCGGAGACATCCCAGTAGTAGTAATCGTTGATGTGCACGTCGTGGCGCTGGTAGTAGCGCTTGCCCGCCCACAGGGTGGAGCCGGGCAGCATGCTGAGGACGTTCTTGCCCTGCACGTTGAACTGGCGGATCGAGCTGGTGCCGTTGGCGTAGGGGTTGTCGCCGTTGCCGCCCTTGCTGTCGGTGGCTTCCCAGTCGTTCGCCTGGTTCGACTTGTAGGCAATCATGCTGTCGACGTAGAAGCTCTGCTCGCCTTCCTTCCACACTTCCTGACCCAGGCCGATCTCGGCGTAGGTTTCGCACTCGTTGCCCAGGCGGTACTTGGCCGGCGCGCCGGCGGCCTGGAAGCACGCCTGGTCGCCGCCACCGCCGGTGGCGCCGATGCCGGAGCGCAGGTAGCCGTGGAAGTCGACGGCCATGGCCGGGCTGGCCAGCAGCAGGGCGGCGACCAGGGCGCTGGGGCGGAACAGCGGGGCAGGGTGGATCTTGTTCATCGTGGGGACCTTTTGTTGTTGTTGGATTCGAGGTGGCCGCTGGTTGGCGAAGCCGTTGCCAGGGCCGGGGCCATGGGCTGCTGCACGACCGGGTAGGGGCAGATGAACCGGTGGCGGCTGTCGGCAAGCGTCCGCCAAGGCCGGTTGGGCCACATCCTCCCGGCGATTTTTTTTCCAGGCTGAGGGGCTGGGCGTAGTGGGGCGTAGGTGCCGGGGAGGGCGGGGCGGAGGTAGCCATGGGCGGTCTACGCCTGCGGCCTACGCCGCAAAAAAACGCCGGGGGGAGGTAGGAGGCGCCGCCCAGGGACGGCAGGCTGCGACAGTCGGGTGGACCCTCGGGGCCGCCGGTCTATCCATCCGGGGGCGGCCCCCCGAAGTCGGATGCTCAGAACAATGACAACAAGGAGCTTTACGATGAACCGATACCTGCGAATCGCCGGTCTGACCCTGGCCCTGACGCCCCTGGCCTACCCCTGGGGCAACCTGCTGCACGCGGCGGACGCCAGCGGCAAGTCGCCGAACGGGGTGCGCTACCACGGCGGCGACGAGATCATCCTCCAGGGCTTTCACTGGAACGTGGTGAGAACCGCCCCCAACACCTGGTACAGCACCCTCGCCAGCAAGGCCCCGAGCATCGCCGCCGACGGTTTCACCGCGGTGTGGATGCCGGTGCCCTGGCGCGATTTCTCCAGCTGGAGCAACCCGGGCGATGGCACCTCGGGGGGCGGCGAAGGCTACTTCTGGCATGACTTCAACAAGAACGGCCGCTATGGCGGCGACAGCCAGCTCAAGCAGGCGGCCAACGCGCTGAACGGCGCCGGGGTCAAGCCGGTTTACGATGTGGTACCCAACCACATGAACCGTGGCTACCCCAACAAGGAGATCAACCTGCCGGCCGGCCAGGGCCTGTGGCGCAACGACTGCGTCGACCCCGGCAACTACCCCAACGATTGCGACGACGGCGACCGCTTCGTCGGCGGTGAGGCCGACCTCAACACCGCCCATGCGCAGAACTACGCCATGTTCCAGCAGGAGTTCAGCAACCTGCGCAGCAACTACGGCGCCGGCGGTCTGCGCTTCGACTTCGTCCGCGGCTATGCCGGCGAGCGGGTCAACAGCTGGATGAGCGCCGCCCAGGACAACGCTTTCTGCGTCGGGGAGCTGTGGAAGGCGCCGGGCGAATACCCGAGCTGGGATTGGCGCAACGGCGCCAGTTGGCAGCAGGTGATCAAGGACTGGTCCGACCGCGCCAAGTGCACGGTGTTCGACTTCGCCCTCAAGGAACGCATGCAGAACGGCAGCATCGCCGACTGGCGCCATGGCCTCAACGGCAACCCCGATGCGCGCTGGCGCGAGGTGGCGGTGACCTTTGTCGACAACCACGATACCGGCTACTCGCCCGGCCCCAACGGCGGCCAGCACCATTGGCCGCTGCCCGACGCCAAGCTCAAGCAGGCCTACGCCTATATCCTCAGCAGCCCCGGCACGCCGGTGGTGTACTGGCCGCACATGTACGACTGGGGCCATGGCGACTTTATCCGCCAGCTGATCCAGATCCGCCGCGCGGCGGGGGTCAAGGCGGCGTCGGCGATCCAGTTCCACAGCAGCTATTCGGGGCTGGTGGCCACAGTGACCGGCGAGCAGCAGCAACTGGTGATCGCCCTGGGCTCCAACCTGAGCAACCCCAACCAGGTGGCCGGCGGCAGCTTCACCCAGGCGCTGAATGTCGATAACGGCCAGGTGCGCATCTGGCGCAGCGGCAGCACCGGCGGCGGCCAGGTGAATGTCAATTTCCGCTGCGACAACGGCGT
Organism: Pseudomonas sp. LPB0260; assembly: GCF_013388395.1. Taxonomy (NCBI): domain Bacteria; kingdom Pseudomonadati; phylum Pseudomonadota; class Gammaproteobacteria; order Pseudomonadales; family Pseudomonadaceae; genus Pseudomonas; species Pseudomonas sp. LPB0260. The sequence continues at coordinate 6,726 of NZ_CP058247.1, forward strand.
CACCCAGTTGGGCGACAGCGTCTATGCGGTCGGCAGCAGCGCCGAGCTGGGCAGCTGGAACTCGGCCAATGCCGTGCGCCTCACCGACACCAGCGCCTACCCGACGTGGAAAGGGGTGATCCGCCTGCCGGCGCAGCAGAGCCTGGAGTGGAAATGCATCATCCGCAGCGAGAGCAACCCGACCCAGGTCAAGACCTGGCAACCGGGCGCCAATAACCGCCTGACCAGCGCCGAGGGCGTAATCAGCATCGGTCGCTTCTGACGGCTATGACGGCCCTGGTGCGCATGGCGCACCCTACGTGCGTGCGCCAGCTGCTGTGGTTAAGGGTGGCCGTAGGGTGCGCCGCGCGCACCAGGTTCTATCCTGATCGAGCGATTCGTATCAGGAGACAGGGAATGTCCAACTACCGTCGTGCCCGGGAGACCGGTGCCTGCTATTTCTTCACCCTGGTGACCCATAAGCGCCAGCCTGTGCTGACCCAGCCCAGGCTGCGTGAAGCCTTGCGCCTGGCCATCGAACAGGTACGCCAGGGGCACCCCTTCAACATCCATGGTTGGGTGCTGCTGCCCGACCACCTGCACTGCCTCTGGCAACTGCCCGAAGGTGACGCCGATTTTGCTGTGCGCTGGTCGAAGATCAAGCGCCTGACCAGCCAGGCAGTGCCCGAGCTGTCGGCCAGCATCGGCTTTAGCCGCAGCCTGCGTCGTGAATCCGGACTGTGGCAGCGGCGCTTCTGGGAACACCGCATCCGCGATGAGCGGGACTATCGCCAGCATCTGGATTACCTGCACTGGAACCCGGTGCGTCATGGCCTGGTCGCGCGGGTTGGCGACTGGCCCTGGTCGAGCTACCACCGCCTGGTGCGGGATGGCGTGTATCCGGCGGATTGGGGCGGCGCCGGGGAGGTGCAGGGAGGGTTCGGCGAGTGAGCCGGTGCATCCCATTTCCGCGTGGCCGTGTAAGCCAGGTGGTGCGCGAGGCGCACCCTACGGGGGTAGAGGTGCCTGCCCGGTAGGGTGCGCCGCGCGCACCGGCATCAACCGCCGACCTGCCAGGTGCTGGCCTGCTGGCGGGCCAGGCGCAGTTGCTCGCGAAAGTCCTCGCCGGCGCCTGGCGTCTCCAGGACTTGCAGACGCCGCAGGTCTGCCTGGCGTTGGTGCAGGGCGCTTTCCAGCCAGTCGATACGGGCCAGGGTCAGCGGCGTGCAGGTCTGGCCGCCGAGGTCGTCGTGCAGGTCCAGCCAGTGGGAACGCCAGGCTTCCTCCAGGTACAGGTCTTCCAGGTCGCCCTGCAGCGCCCGTTGCCAGCCTGCGCAGATGGCCGCCAGCCAATCCAGCACCACCGGGCTGGCGCCCCGTTGCGCCAGGTCCATCTGCAGCTGCCGGTAGGTGTCCAGGGTGATCTGCTTCTCCAGGCGCAGGGCGGCCAGGGCCCGGGTTTCCGACTGTCGCTCCAGGGTCATCAGGTGGGCGAAATAGTGGCGCGTCTCGAAGCGCTCGGCGCCATGGAACTGGGGGGTAGCCGTGCCGTTGCTGTTGAAGTGCCGCAGCGGGTCGAAGCGGTACATGTAGCCGAAGTCGAACAGGCGAATCCGGCCGTCGTCGAGGATGTTGCCCGGGCACAGGTCCCACTCGAACAGGCCCTCCAGCAGCAGCGCGCGCAGGCAGTCGAACAGCTGCAACAGGCGCCGCTCCGTCCAGTCCTGCACCGGTTTCCCGGCGATCCAGGGCGACAGCAGCACACCACGGCGGTAGCTGGCGTACTGGGTGTCGACCAGGGCGGCGAAGCGCTCAAAGCCGCCGGGGCCGGCCTTTAGCCGCTGGATGTCGGCGCGGTGTTGCAGCTCGTTGAGAAAGGAGGTCTGGCCGTCGACGTTCTGCACCTTGCAGCGCTGGCGGGCGCGCTTGAGGGTCCAGTGGCGATCGCCGGCTTCGATGCGATAGACCTCGGCGGTCAGGCCGGCGCTGAAGTGCTGGCGTACCCAGGGGCTGTCGGCGTCGGTGATAACCAGTTGCTCGAGGGGCAGGGGGCAGTCGGCGGCGCTGCCGATCTCAAGTTCCGCGCCGCTGGCGGCGAAGGCCAGTTGTTGCTGGTGGCGTTGTTGTTCGGCGGTCATCTGGGCACCTGTTGCGGGAAATGGCTGGTGCGCGGGGCGCACCCTAGGGTGGTGTTGGGATTGGTGCGCATGGCGCACCCTACGGGGTGTTTTCTGTAGGGTGCGCCATGCGCACCACGGGTTTAGGGGCCCTGCACAACTACCACCTTGTCGGCGCCGAGCTGGCGGCTGAAGGCGTAGGCCTGGCCGGGCAGGCGCTGGTGGCGGCCGGCGCCGATGGCCGGGTGACGGGCGCGAAACTGTCCGAGCAGCTGCCAGTGGCGAATCAGCGCGGCGATCTCGGGCTGCTCGTGCTCGCTCCAGTTCATCGCCGAGCGGGTGCCCTGTTGCGGGTCCGAACCGCTGGGGCCGAGGCGCCGCGCGCTTTCATCGCCGTAGTAGAGCTGCACCGCGCCGGGGCTCAGCAGCAGGGCCGAGGCTAGGCCGCGCTGGCGCGCCAGGCTGTGCCCCTGACTGGCGAAGAACAGCGAGGTGTCGTGGGACGAGGCGTAGCTCATGAAGTTGTGCGCCGGGTTGTCGGACAGCAAGGCAGCGTAGTCGCGGTAGGTGCTGTCGGCCTGGGCCAGGCACTCGCTGGCCGGGCCGGCGCTGTCGTGCTGGAAGGCGAAGTTGATCAGACCGTCGAAGCCGTTGGCCTGGTAGCTGTTGGGTTGCGGGCCGTGGCCGAACACCTCGCCGACCATCCAGAACGGCGTGCCGCTCATGGGGTCGTGCGGGTTGTTGGCGGACCACTCGGCGCGCGCCTGGTCGGCGGCGCGGCGCAGTTCGGCCCAACTGGCCAAGTCGACATGCTTGACGGTGTCGGCGCGAAAGCCGTCGACGCCGAACTCGCGCACCCAGAAGCTCAGCCATTCGGCCAGGTAGTCGCGCACCCGGTAGCCTGCGCGCTCGACCGCGCGGGTCGGCTGCTTGCGTTTGAGGAAGGCGGGTAGGGCGACCGCCTGCTGGCTGTCGGTCTTGAAGTCCGGGAGGAAGGCCAGCGAGCCCTTGAGCGGGTCGGCCAGCACGCTGGGCGGGCTGTCGTAGTCGGCGATGCCGGCGCGCACCCAGTCCTTGCCCCACCAGGCGGCCCAGTTCGGGTGCTGGTAGTCGATCAGGTTGTGGTAGGCGTGCAGGTTCTCGAAGGGCTCGGGGCGCCAGGCGCTCCAGTCATTGGGCAGGAACTTGCTCATGCCGCCGCGCAGGGCGCCGAAGTCAAGCGCCTGCATGTCGGCCAGGGTCGAGTAGCCGGGATGGTTGAGCACCACGTCGAACAGCACGCGGATGCCGCGGGCGTGGGCCTGCCGGATCAGCTCGCGCAGCTCGTCCTCGCGGCCCATGTTGGCGTCCAGCTGGGTGTAGTCCAGGGCGTAATAGCCGTGATAGGCGTAGTGGCGGAAGTCGCCTTGATCGCCGCCGCCGACCCAGCCGTGGATCTGTTCATAGGGCGCGCTGAGCCACAGGGCGCTGACTCCGAGCTGCTGCAGGTAGTCGAGTTTGCCGGTCAGGCCCTTGAGGTCTCCGCCATGGAAGGTGCCGATCTCCTGCTCGCCGTCCGGCTGGCGGCCGTAGCTGCGGTCGTTGCCGGGGTCGCCGTTGGCGAAGCGGTCGGTGAGGACGAAGTAGACCGTGGCGTTGCGCCAGTCATGGGAAGCCGGCGCATCCGCTTCGGCCGCCTCCAGTAGCAACAGGCCGCCGCTCTGGGCCGAAGGCTTCAGGCTGACCCGGCCATGCTCGACCCGGGCCTGCTGGCCGCTGTAGGCGTCGCGCAGCAGCTGGCCATCGGCGAACACCCGGCTGACATCGACCTCCAGGGCTTCGCCCTGCCAGCTCGCGCAGCGGGTCGGGCGGGCGGCCTGCTTGACCGGCAGCAGGCGTAGACTCGGCGCGTCGCCGCCCTGGAACAGCAGGCGGTAGCGACCGGCAGTCGCCAGCGTCAGGCTCAAGTGGCTGTCTTCGCGCCAGGGGTGGCGCTGGTACGGCGCCAGCGCCTGGGCGGCGGCGCTGCCGGCAGGCCCTTGTAGCACCAGCAGGCCGGGGGCCAGCTCCAGTTCACTGCTGAAGCGTTGCCGGCCATCCGTCTGCCAGTCCAGCGCCACGGCTTGCTGGTCCAGCCAGGCCTGGACCGGCGGCGCGGCGAGGGCGACGCGCCCCGGCAGCAGAAGGATCGTCAACACGAACAGCCATCGATAAGGGGACACTGAGGGGCGCATGGGGGCTCTCCGGGGTCGGGGGAAACCCCATTGAAGCGACTGGCTGTGCGCTGCGACAGGCGCAGAAAGGGCAGGGATGGGTCGATTTTTATCGCGGTGGTGGCAGACTACGCCCCCATTGCTACGCCCTGCTCGAGTCGATCCGGGGAGGATGTGGGCTGGGCTTTTCTGGTCGAGGATGCAGGGGCTGCTCGACCGGTCCATGGCAGGCAGCGGATGTGGATTAACTATAAGAAGCCACGAGGAAATCACGCATGAACAAGAAGCTGTTTGGCGCCGCCGCGATCGGCCTGGCCGCCACCCTGGGTCTGCCTTTGACGAGCCAGGCGGCCATCGAGGAAGGCAAGCTGGTCATCTGGATCAATGGCGACAAGGGCTACAAGGGTCTGGCCGAGGTCGGCGAGCGTTTCACCGCGGACACCGGGATCAAGGTCGAGGTGGCCCATCCGGACAGCGCCACCGACAAGTTCCAGCAGGCCGCCGCCACCGGCAATGGTCCGGATATCTTCATCTGGGCCCACGACCGTTTCGGTGAGTGGGCACAGAGCGGCCTGATCTCGCCGATCAACCCCAGTGCCAAGACCCGCGCCGAGAGCGAGGACTTCGCCTGGCAGGCGGTGACCTACGACGGCAAGCTGTGGGGCTACCCGATCGCCGTGGAGGCCACCGGGCTGATCTACAACAAGGCCCTGGTCAAGACCCCGCCCGCGAGCTTCGACGAGGTCATGGCGCTCAACGAGGAGCTGGCCAAAGACGGCAAGCGCGCCATCCTCTGGGACTACAACAACACCTACTTCACCTGGCCGCTGCTGGCGGCCAACGGCGGTTACGTGTTCGCCGAAGCCGACGGTGGCTTCGACGTGAGCAAGACCGGAGTCAACTCGGCCGGCGCCAAGCAGGGCGCCGCCACCCTCAAGGCGCTGATCGACCAGGGCGTGATGCCCAAGGGCGCCGACTACAGCGTGGCCGAGGCGGCGTTCAACAAGGGCGAATCGGCCATGTTCATCAGCGGCCCCTGGGCCTGGTCGAACATCAAGAAGAGCGGCATCGACTTCGGCGTGGCGCCGATCCCGGCGGTCGGCAGCGAGCCGAGCAAGCCGTTCAGCGGGGTGATGGCCGCGACCCTGAACGCCGCCAGCCCGAACCAGGCCCTGGCCGTGGAGTTCCTCGAGAGCTACCTGCTGCAGGTCGAGGGCCTGAGGACGGTGAATGCCGACGTGCCGCTGGGCGCGGTGACCCACAAGGCCTATATGGCCGAGCTGGCCAGTGACCCGCTGATCAAGGCGACCTTCGACAACGCCGCCATGGGTCGGCCGATGCCCAACGTGCCGGAGATGGGCGCGTTTTGGTCGGCCATGGCGCCAGCCCTGACCAACATCACCTCGGGCCGCCAGAGCGTGGATGCCGCCCTCGACGACGCCGCCAAGCGCATCGCCAAGTGAAACCCAGCCGCCACCGACGCCAGGCGTCGGTGGCGGACCTGCCTGAGGCTATAAGTAGATGTCAGCCCTTAACGAGCCTGCCGACCTGGCCGGTCTGCCCATGACCAAGAGTCTCACCCCGCCCTCGCTGCGCAAGGCCCTGCGCTGGTCGGTCTGGAGCCTGTTCAACGCCCTGGCGCTGTACCTGGTGGTGGCGCTGTATGCCCAGCAGCAGCTGGCTTTCGCCCTGCTCGGCCTGGTGGTCACCGGCATCGCCAGCTATGTGTTCATCAGCCGCCGTACCTACGCCCACCGCTATATCTATCCGTCGCTGGCCGGGATGCTGGTGTTCGTGATCTTCCCGCTGCTGTACACGGTCGGCATCGGCTTTACCAATTACAGCGCGAGCAACCTGCTGAGTTTCGAGCAGGTCCAGCGCTACCACCTGAATCAGACCTACCTGGCCGGCGAACGCTATGCCTTCGCCCTGCACCGCGATGCGGCCGGCGAGCTGCGCCTGCGGGTCGACCGGGGCGAACGGGGCGTGTTCGTCTCGCCGCCTCTGCTGGGCGACCCGGCCGTGCGTTCGCCGCTGCCGTTGCAGCCCGCCGAGGCTGAAGCACTGGGCGAGGCACTGCCGCTGCGCGAGGTGATCCAGCGCCGGGCCGAACTGGAGCAGTGGGCGCTGCGCGATGCTGAGGGCGAACTGCTGCGCCTGTACGGCCTGCGCGAGGTGGCGGCGGTCAAGCCGCTGTTCCGCCTGCTGGAGGGCGGTGACCTGCTCAATACCCGCAGTTCCGAGCGGCTTACCGCCGACCACGACAGCGGCTTCTATGTCGACAGCCACGGCAACAGGGTGGCGCCGGGCTTCACCGTGTATGCCGGCTGGAGCAACTTCGCCAGGGTGCTGGGCGATCCGAGCATCCGCGGTCCCTTCCTGGAAATCTTCGTCTGGACGGTGGTGTTCGCCGCCGGCACCGTGCTCTTCACCCTGATGCTTGGGCTGCTGCTGGCCAGCCTGCTGCAGTGGGACCTGGTGCGTGGCAAGCCGTTCTACCGGGTCATGCTGATCCTGCCCTACGCGGTGCCGGCCTTCATCTCGATCCTGGTGTTCCGCGGCCTGTTCAACCAGAACTTCGGCGAGATCAACCTGCTGCTCGACAGCCTGTTCGGCGTGCGCCCGGACTGGTTCAGCGACCCGACCCTGGCGCGCGGGATGATCCTGCTGGTCAACACCTGGCTCGGCTACCCCTACATGCTGCTGCTGAGCATGGGCCTGCTGCAGGCGATCCCCCGCGACCTCTACGAGGCCTCGGCGATGGACGGCGCCACGCCGCTGGACAACCTGCTGAAGATCACCCTGCCGCTGCTGATCAAGCCGCTGGCGCCGCTGCTGATCGCCAGCTTCGCCTTCAACTTCAACAACTTCGTGCTGATCACCCTGCTCACCCGCGGCGGCCCGGACATCATCGGCGCCACCACGCCGGCCGGCACCACGGACCTGTTGGTCAGCTACACCTACCGCATCGCGTTCCAGGATTCCGGACAGAACTTCGCCCTGGCGGCGGCCATCGCCACCCTGATCTTCCTGGTGGTCGGCGGCATGTCCTGGCTCAACCTGAAACTGTCGAAAGTCAAAGTCTGAGGAATCACCCCATGGCGATGGTGCAACCCAAATCCGTGAAATACCGCCTGTGGCTGACTCATGCCGGGCTGCTCGGCTTTATCGGCCTGATCCTCTTCCCGCTGCTGATGGTGGTGTCGATTTCCTTTCGCGAGGGCAACTTCGCCACCGGCAGCCTGCTGCCGGACAACCCGACCCTGGAGCACTGGTCGCTGGCCCTGGGCATTCCCTATACCCAGGCCGACGGCAGCGTGGTCAACCCGCCGTTCCCGGTGCTGACCTGGCTGTGGAACTCGCTGAAGATCGCCTTTATCAGCTCGCTGCTGATCCTCATGCTGTCGACCACCAGCGCCTACGCCTTCGCGCGCATGCGCTTCGCCGGCAAGGGACCGATCCTCAAGGGCATGCTGATCTTCCAGATGTTCCCGCCGGTGCTGTCGCTGGTGGCCATCTACGCCCTGTTCGACCAGCTCGGCCAGCACGCCAGCTGGTTGGGGGTGAACAGCCATGGCGCGGTGATCGTCGCCTCCCTGGGCGGCATGGCCCTGCACATCTGGACCATCAAGGGCTACTTCGAAAGCATCGACGCCTCCCTGGAAGAGGCCGCCATAGTCGATGGCGCCACCACCTGGCAGGCCTTCCTGTACATCCTGTTGCCGATGAGCGTGCCGATCCTCGCGGTGGTGTTCATCCTGGCCTTTATCACCAGCATCACCGAATACCCGATCGCCTCGGTGCTGCTGATGGACGTGGACAAGCTGACCCTGTCGGTCGGCGCCCAGCAGTACCTCTACGAGCAGAACTACCTGTGGGGCGACTTCGCCGCCGCGGCGGTGCTCTCCGGGCTGCCGATCACCGCGGTGTTTCTCTACTGCCAGAAGTGGATAGTCGGCGGCCTGACCGCCGGTGGCGTGAAGGGGTAGGGTGCGCCCTGCGCACCAGGGGGCCTGCATCGAAGCCCGCTTGTGACGTTCGGGTTGCGCTGCTGCCGTTTATTGGTGCGCGCGGCGCACCCTACGGGCGCCGGTGTATCGGGACTGGGTAGGGTGCGCCCTGCGCACCAGGGCCTGCATCGAAGGCCGCTTGTGGCGTTCGGGTTGCGCTGCTGCCGTTATTGGTGCGCGCGGCGCACCCTACGGGTTGACCGCGAGCGGCGTCGGGTAGGGTGCGCCCTGCGCACCATGGTGATGGCCGTCGCTGGGGCATAAGGTTTTTGCCCTATAGCGCAGACGCAAGCCTGCAACTTGGTTAGATTTCGACGCTACCCGAACAACCATAACTAACGGGAGACGTTTATGAATGCCTTGGCCTCGACGCCCATGCTGCAACCCCTGCCGCTGATTCCGGCCAAGTTCGCCGCGCCGGCAGTCCATCGCGGCCTGCTCGCCCGGCCACGTTTCGATGAGTGGTTGCAGCGCCTGCCCCAGGTGCGCTTGGCCGTGCTGCAGGCGCCCAGCGGGTTCGGCAAGACGGTGCTGGCCAGCCAGTGGGCCCAGGACTTCCTCGGCGCCGTGGCCTGGCTCAACCTCGACGGCAACGACAACCAGCCCCGGCAGTTCGGCCGCTACCTGGTCAACGCCCTGGATCGGCAGCTCGAGGCCGGTTGCCCGCAAGCCGTGGCCCGCGCCGAACTGGGTGAGGAGGGGCCGGAGAGCCTGCTCACCCGCCTGCTCGCCGAACTGCCGGCCGAGCACGCGCCGCTGCTGCTGGTGCTCGATGGTTTCGAGCAGTTGCGCAACGCCGAGGTGATCCAGGCGCTGCGCTTCTTCCTGCGCAACATGCCGGAGTGGTTGACCCTGCTGGTGTGCAGCCGCGGCCTGCCCGACCTGGGTGTCGCCGAATGGCGGGTCAAGCAGCAGCTGCTGGCCGTCGACGCCGTGCAGCTGGCCTTCGAGCACGACGAGGTGCAGAGCCTGCTGGAGCTGGGACTGCCGTTTGCCATCAACCGCGAGCAGATCGAGCGCCTCAACCGGCGTATCGGCGGCTGGCCCTGCGCCTTGCAGCTGGCCGTGCAGGAAGTGCAGACCGGGCGCGGCATGGACCTGTTCCTGGAAAGCCTGCAGCTCGGCCACCCCTATATCCGCGACTACCTGCGCGAGCAGGTGCTCGCCGGCCTGGGCGAGGCGACCCAGGACTTCCTCTATTCCACCTGCCTGCTGGAGCGCTTCAGCGCGGCCCTGGCCGATCGCCTGACCGCCACCTGCAACGGCCGCGAGATGCTCGAACAGCTGGAGCGCAGCGGGCTGTTCATCCAGCCGGTCGATGGCCTGCGTCAGTGGTTCGCCTACCATCCGCTGTTCGCCAGCTTCCTCAAGGGCGAGCTGCGCACCCACCAGGCGCCGCGCATCGCCGAGTTGCACCTGCGCGCCGCCGAGGCGCTGCTGGAGGAGCGGATGGCGGAGGAGGCGGCCGAGCACGCGGTGCTGGCCAACCACCCGCAGCGGGTCGAAGAGATACTCGTCAACCACGGTCGCCAGTTCTACCGCCAGGGGCGCCTGGAACTGCTGCAGCAATGCCTGCAGGTGCTGCCGGAAAACCGCGTCGCCGAGTCGCCGCTGTTCACCCTGCTGCAGGCCTGGTCATCGCAGAACCAGTACCAGTGTGATCAGGTCGAGCGCTGGCTGCAGGCCGGCGAGGCGGCGCAGAAGGGCCAGTACAGCCCCGAGCAATGGGTGCGCATCGAGGCCGACTTCAAGGCCGTGCGCGCCCAGGTGGCGATCAACCAGGGCAACCAGCAGCAGGCCATGGCCCTGGCCCGCGAGGCCCTGGCCTTCGAGCCGCTGACGATGCGCACCTCCAAGGTCGCGGCGATGTCGGTGCTGGCCGAGGCGCACTTCGTCCAGGGCGACCTGCAGCAGGCCCAGCAACTGCACGAGGACACCGTGCGCCGTGCGCAGCAGATCAATGCCGCGCACCCGGTGCTGTGGAGCCTCGGCCAGCTGTCGGAAATCGCCATCGCCCAGGGCCACCTGCAGAAGGCCTACAACCTGCAGGAGCGGGCGCTGCAATACATCGAGCAGGAAAAGCTGCCGTTGACCCCGATCATGGAGTTCATCCACCGGGTGCGCGGCCAGGTGCTGCTCGAATGGCACCACCTGGATGCGGTCGAACAGTGCGCCCTGCAGGGCCTGGAGCTGCTCGACCGGGTCGGCGACCACTGGTTCCTGCAGTGCTACGTGCTGCTGGCCCGGGTCGCCCACGCCCGCGGCCAGCAGAGCGTCTGCGCCGACTATGTCGGCAAGCTCAAGAGCCTGCTGGCGGCCGACGACTACCACATCGACTGGCAGGCCAATGCCCACGGGGTGATGCTCAGCTACTGGGAATCCACCGAGGACAAGGACAGCATCCGCCAGTGGCTGAGCACCGCGCCGCCGCTCAAGCCCGGCGCCAACCACTTCGCCCAGGGCAACGCGCGCAACCATGTACTGGCCTACCTGGCGCTGAACCAGGCCGAGCGCGGCTTGCCAATCCTGCGCCAGCTGCAGATCGACGCCGAGCGCCACCAGCTGGTGATGGACCAGAACCGCAACCACATCCTCCAGGCCATGCTCTACTGGCAACGCGAGGAGCGCCAGAGCAGTCTCGATCACCTGCATAAGGCCATGACCCTGGCCAGCGGCACCGGCGCCATCGGCAGTTTCCTGCGCCTGGGCAAACCGCTGATCGCCATGCTCAAGAGCCTGCAGCACGAACGCCAGCTCGACGAGCTGGAGCGCCAGCGCGCCGACCGCCTGATCCAGCTGGCCCAGCAGCAGCGCGACTTCAGCCGGGCGATCCGCATCACCCTCGACGAGGCGGTGATCCAGGACATCATCAACCGCCCGGATGTGCCCGAGCTGATCCGCCATTCGCCGCTGACCCGCCGCGAGTGGCAGGTGCTCAGCCTGATCCATGCGGGCCTTTCCAACGAGCAGATCTCCGAGCACCTGAACGTGGCGCCGACCACCATCAAGACCCACATCCGCAGCCTCTACCAGAAGCTCAACATCACCCAGCGCAGCGAAGCCGTGCAGCTGGCACGCAGCCTGCTGAGCAAGATCCAGGGCGAGTAAGGCGTAGGGTGCGCCGTGCGCACCGATTTGCTGGCGCTGGCGATTTCGAGTTGTGGTGCGCGTGGCGCACCCTACGGTAACCCACGGTTGTGCAGGTCCGCGTAGGGTGCGCCGTGCGCACCGATTTGCCGGCGCTGGCGATTTCGTGTTGTGGTGCGCGTGGCGCACCCTACGGTAACCCACGGTTGTGCAGGTCCGCGTAGGGTGCGCTGTGCGCACCGATTTGCTGGCGCGGGCGATTTCGAGTTGTGGTGCGCGTGGCGCACCCTACGGTAACCCACGGTTGTGCAGGTCCGCGTAGGGTGCGCCGTGCGCACCGATTTGCTGGCGCTGGCGATTTCGAGTTGTGGTGCGCATGGCGCACCCTACGGCTCCTGGGTTGTACGGGGCGCGGTAGGGTGCGCCGTGCGCACCGATGGGGTGATGGGGGCGGATTCGGGCATTGCTGGGTGTGCCGCGTCGTAGGCTCGGCGCCGATCTCCTCCTCCCCGATGCGCAAGAGCTACGCCGGCGAAAAAACGCCTGGGGAGGATGTGCGGGCAGGGCCACCTGCCTAGAGTGGCAAGCGTCATCACCCTCTATAAGGCTTTGCTGTATGGCAGTTAATCGCAAGGACTGGTGGCGCGGCGGCGTCATCTATCAGGTTTACCCGCGCAGTTTCTTCGACAGCAATGACGATGGCGTCGGCGATCTGCCCGGCGTGCTGGCCAAGCTCGACTACATCGCCAGCCTGAATGTCGATGCCATCTGGTTGTCGCCCTTCTTTACCTCGCCGATGAAGGATTTCGGCTACGACGTGAGCGACTATCGCGGCGTCGATCCGCTGTTCGGCAGCCTGGAGGACTTCCAGGCGCTGGTCGCCGCGGCCCATGAGCGTGGCCTGCGCATCATCATCGACCAGGTGCTCAACCACTGCTCGGACCAGCACGAGTGGTTCAAGGAGAGCCGCTCCAGCCGCACCAACGCCAAGGCCGACTGGTTCGTCTGGGCCGAGCCGAACCCGGACGGTACGCCGCCGAACAACTGGCTGTCGGTGTTCGGCGGTTCCGCCTGGTCCTGGGACGGGCGGCGCAAGCAGTACTACCTGCACAACTTCCTGGCCAGCCAGCCGGACCTGAATTTCCACTGCGAGGCGGTGCAGCAGCAACTGCTCGACGACATGGAGTTCTGGCTCAAGCTTGGTGTCGACGGCTTCCGCCTGGATGCGGCGAACTTCTACTTCCACGACCGGCAACTGCGCAGCAATCCGCCCAACCCGGACATCCGCGAGGGCGGCATCGGTGTGCGCGCCGACAACCCCTACGCCTACCAGCAGCACCGCTTCGACAAGAGCCAGCCGGAGAACCTGCCGTTCCTGCGCCGCCTGCGCGGGCTGATGGACCGCTACCCGGGCACCTCGACCGTGGCGGAGATCGGCTGCGACCAGTCGCTGCGCACCATGGCCGCCTATACCAGCGGTGGCGATACCCTGCACATGGCCTATTCCTTCGACCTGCTGACCGCCCAGTGCAGCCCGGCCTTTATCCGCCACACGGTGGAGAGCATCGAGCGCGAACTGGGCGACGGCTGGCCGTGCTGGTCGGTGGGCAACCACGACGTGGTGCGGGTGATAAGCCGTTGGGCGCTGCATGGCAAGGAGCAGCCGGCCCGCGGGCGCCTGTTGATGGCCCTGCTGCTGTCGTTGCGCGGTAGCGTCTGCCTGTACCAGGGTGAGGAGCTGGGCCTGCCGGAGGCCGAGCTGGCCTTCGAAGACCTGGTCGACCCCTACGGCATCCGCTTCTGGCCGGAGTTCAAGGGCCGCGACGGTTGCCGCACGCCCATGCCCTGGAGCAGCACCGCGCGCCATGCCGGCTTCTCCAAGGCGCAGCCCTGGTTGCCGCTGGCCGAGCCGCACCGGGCGCTGGCGGTGGACGTGCAGGAGTCGGACCCGCAGTCGATGCTCAATACCTACCGGCGTTTCCTCGCCTGGCGCCAGGCGCAGCCGCTGCTGATCGAGGGGGCGATCGAGATGCGCCACCACGACGACGGTCTGCTGGTATTCGAACGGCGCCTGGGCGAGCAGGCCTGGTTGTGCCTGTTCAACCTGAGTGACGCCGAGCGTCGCTACGACCTGCCGCTGATGGTCGAGCCGCTCGAGGACGTCCCCGCCAGCACTGCCGAGTTCCTCGGCAGCTGGGTACACTTGCCGGCCCACGGGTACGGCTTCGCCCGCCTGTTGGGCTGAGAGGAAAATAGCCATGGCCAGCGTCACCCTGCGCAACATCTGCAAGAGCTACGACGGTGCGGCGATCACCCGCAACATCGACCTGGATATCGAGGACGGCGAGTTCGTGGTCTTCGTCGGCCCCTCCGGCTGCGGCAAGTCCACGCTGTTGCGGCTGATCGCCGGGCTGGAAGACATCAGCGCCGGCGACCTGTTGATCGACGGTCAGCGGGTCAACGAGCTGCCACCCATGGATCGCTCGGTGGGCATGGTGTTCCAGTCCTACGCCCTCTACCCGCACCTGAGCGTGGCGGAGAACATGGCCTTCGGCCTCAAGCTGGCCAAGGTCGGCAAGGCCGAGATCCGCCGCAAGGTCGAGGCCGTGTCGCGCATCCTGCAGCTCGACCAGCTGCTCGAGCGCAAGCCCAAGGACCTTTCCGGCGGCCAGCGCCAGCGCGTGGCGATCGGCCGCACCATGGTCCGCGAACCCAAGGTGTTCCTGTTCGACGAGCCGCTGTCGAACCTCGACGCCTTCCTGCGCGTGCAGATGCGCATCGAGATTTCGCGGCTGCACCAGCGCCTGAAGTCGACCATGATCTACGTCACCCACGACCAGGTCGAAGCCATGACCATGGCCGACAAGATCGTGGTGCTCAACGCCGGCGAGATCGCCCAGGTCGGCGCGCCGCTGGAGCTCTACCATTACCCGCAGAACCGCTTCGTCGCCGGCTTCATCGGCTCGCCGCAGATGAACTTCCTGCCGGTGCGCGCCCTCGGCGCCGACGCCGACGGCGTCGAGATCGAGCTGCCCGGCGCCTGCCGCATGCGCGTGCCGGTCGATGGCAGTGCCGTGCAGGTCGGCGAGGCGCTGACCCTGGGCGTGCGCCCGGAGCACTTCGTCGCCGCCGAGCAGGCCGACTTCGCTTTTACCGGCGAGATCGGCGTGGCCGAGCGCCTGGGCGACCACAACCTGATCCACCTGAGCCTGGAAGGGGTGGCGGAGCTGATCACCCTGCGCGGCGACGGTAACGCGCGGGTGGCGGCGGGCCAGCGCTACGCCGCCGGGCTGATGGCCAACAAGTGCCACCTGTTCCGTGCCGACGGCCAGGCCTGCGCGAGGCACTACCGCGAGCCGGCGATCCATGGCTGAGCGCGGACGCGCGGTTCAGCAGTAGCGTTGCAGCGCATCGGCCAGGTCCTTGGCCAGCAGAGCGTCAGGGGCCCGGGCTTGGTCGCCGGCGCGGTACTTGCCGGTCTGCACCAGGCAGGCCTGCAGGCCGGCGCGCTGCGCGCCCAGCACGTCGCTCTCGACATCGTCGCCGATCATCAGCGCCTGCCCGGCCGCCACGCCGAGCTCCTCCAGGGCCCCGGCAAAGAAAGCCGGCGAGGGTTTGCCGAGCACCTTGGCCTGCACCCCGGCGGCGTACTCCAGGGCGCGGACGAAGGGCCCGGCGTCCAGGCGCAGTGCGCCCTGGTAGCGAAAGTAGCGGTTGTCGCCCATGGCCAGCAGCGGCGCGCCGTCCAGCAGCAGGTGGAAGGCCCGCTCCAGGTGGGCGTAGTCGAAGCGCTCGGCGGCATCGCCGATGACTACCGCATTGGGCGCCGGCAGTTCCAGCAGGTCGGCGAATTCGGCTTCAAGGTTGCGGTGGATCAGGCAGTAGGGGCGCAGGCCATGCGCCTGCAGGTAGTGACGCATGGCGCGCGGTGCGCTGTAGATCTCCTCGGGCTGCAGGGCATAACCCATGGCGAGGAGCTGGCGATGGATCTCGGCGGCGGTCAGGCGCGAGGTGTTGGTCACGAGGCGCAGCGGGTAGCCCTTGGCCTGCAGGGTCCGGACCGCCTGCACCGAGCCGGGTATCGCCTGGGTGTCCTGGTAGAGCACGCCGCTGATATCGAGCAGCACCGCCTGTGGCATCGGCCTATTCTCTCGTGGGTATCGGTCCTGGCGCGTCAGCGCCTTCTACAGCGATAGCACAGCTTGTCCGCGGCTGCCGTCTGCGCGCGCCCGCGGGGAGTGGTCTAGGGTTGCTGACTGGCCGGTGGAAAACGGCCAGCCGCTTGCCTCGATCGACCGCGGGGCAGGGCAACCAGGCGACAGGTGAGCGCCGGGCTGGTGCTCCCCAACAACCCGATGAGGAAACACGACATGCGTTTTATGGTGATGGTCAAGGCCACAGCCGATTCCGAAGCCGGTGTGATGCCCAGCGAAGAATTGTTGGCCGCCATGGGGCGTTACAACGCGGAGTTGGTCGAGGCGGGGGTGTTGCAGGCCGGCGAAGGTCTGCACCCCAGCAGCCGGGGCGCGCGGGTGCGGTTTGCCGGTAGCCAGCGCAGCGTGGTGCAAGGCCCCTTCCCGGAAACCCGGGAGCTGATCGCCGGCTTCTGGATCTTTCAGGTGGAGTCCTTGCAGGCCTGCATCGACTGGGTCAAGCGTTGCCCCAACCCCATGCCGGGTGACTCGGAGATCGAGATTCGTCAGTTGTTCGAGGCCGAGGACTTCGGTGAGGCACTCACGCCAGAGTTGCGCGAGCAGGAAGAACGCGTGCGCGCGCGCACCGAACACCAACCGCGAGGAAATAAAGGATGAAGATCAATAGCTATCTGTCGTTCGACGGCCAGTGCGAGGCCGCCTTCAGGTTCTACGCCGAGTGCCTGGACGGCAAGCTGGACACCCTGATGCGCTACGGTGAAAGCCCCATGGCCAAGGACGTTCCGGCGCAGTTCCATGAGCGCATCATCCATGCCAGCCTGAAGCTCGATGACCAGGTGTTGATGGGCTCGGACAGCATTCCGCTGCAATGCCCTTACGAGGGGATCAAGGGCTGTTCGGTCTGCCTGCAGGTGGACAACGTCCCCCAGGCGGAGCGCCTGTACGCCGCCCTGTCGGCAGGAGGGGCGGTGCAGATGGAGCTGCAGGCGACCTTCTGGGCCGCGCGCTTCGCCATGTTCACCGACCGTTTCGGCGTACCGTGGATGATCGACTGCGAGGTAGACAGCCAGATGGGCTGAGCCGTCCAGCGGGTGCCCCATCAGGCACCCGCTGGCCCTGGCCCTAGACGGCCAGCAAGGCCTCGCGCTCGGGCAGTGGCTCTTCGGCCACCCCGGCGAGGAACTCGTCGCCCCAGCGGCGGATGTCGTTGTAGCTGACGATATCGAACAGCTGGCGCAGGCGCGCCTGGGCCTCGGCCTTGGGCAGGTTCAGCGCCAGGTAGCAGCTCTGCACCAGGTCAGCCGGGTCGTGCGGATTGGTCAGCAGGGCACCCTTGAGTTCGGCGGCGGCGCCGGCGAACTCGGAGAGCACCAGCACGCCGCTGCCACCGAGCAGGCCCTGGGCTGCGACGAACTCCTTGGCCACCAGGTTTAGGCCGTCGCGCAGCGGGGTGATCCACATGACGTCGGCCATGGCGTACCAGGCGCTGACCTCCTCGAACGGCAGGCTGCGGAAGAAGAACTGCAGCGGCGTCCAGCCGATGCGGGCGAAGCGCCCGTTGATCCGCCCGACGGCCTGCTCGATCTGCCCCTGCAGCTCGTCGTAGATGGTCATTTCCTTGGCCGCCGGCACGCAGACGGTGACCAGGGTGACCTTGCCGAGCAGCTCCGGGTTTTCCGCCAGCAGGCGCTCGTAGGCGTTGAGCTTCTCCAGGATGCCCTTGGTGTAATCCAGGCGTTCGACCGAGAGGATCAGCTTGACCCCGGACAGCTCCTCGCGCAGGCGGGCCATCATGTCGAGGATCTTCGGGTTGTCCAGGGCGCTGCGGACCCGGTCGATGTCCAGACCGACCGGATGGGCGCCCAGCTTGACCACCCGGCTGCCGGTATCCACGGCGGTGGTCATGCGCTCCAGGCCGACCGCGCAGCCGTAGGTGATGAAGCGCGGCGCGCAGTTCTGCCGGCTGACCGTCTGCAGCGGCGTGACGCCGCGGGCCACGTCGACGAAGTTCTCCACCTGGCGCGGGATATGGAAGCCCACGTAGTCGCACTGCAGCAGGCTGCCGATGATCTGCCGGCGCCACGGCAGCACGTTGAACACGTCCGCCGAGGGGAAGTAGGTGTGGTGGAAGAAGGCGATGCGCAGGTCCGGGCGCAACTCGCGCAGGTAGGCCGGGACCATCCACAGGTTGTAGTCGTGCAGCCACACGGTGGCGCCTTCCGCGGCCTCCAGGGCGGTGCGCTCGGCGAACGCGCGGTTGACCTTGCAGAACACCTGCCAGTCGTCCTCGTTGAAGGTGGCGCGCTCCCAGAAGGTGTGCAGGGTCGGCCAGAAGGCTTCCTTGGAGAAGCGCTTGTAGAAGACGTCGACATCCGCCTTGCTCAGCTTGACCCGCGCAGCGGTGAGCTTGGGGTAGCGCTCGGCATCCACCGGCGTATGGGTATCGAAGGGCTCATCGTCGTCCTCGTGTACCGCCCAGGCGATCCAGGAGCCCGGCCGGCCGTCGCCGAAGAAGCTCAGCAGGGTGGGGATGATGCCGTTCGGCGAGGTCGGCCGGCGACGCTGCAGCTTGCCGTCGGCGCCGCGATGCTCCTCGTAGGGCAGGCGGTGGTAGACCATCACCAGTTCGGCGTTGCCGGGCTGGGCCGCCTTGCGGCGTTCGGCGGCGATGCCGTGTTCGCCGAGGAAACCGAAGTGGGCGAAGGCCTCGAGGATGCCGCCGCAGCCCGGGCGCTCGGCGTGCAGGGTGAGCGAGTGCTGGGCGGTGGCTTCGAGCAGGCCTTGTTCCGACTGGCCAACACAGACGCCCTTGAACGGGCCGCTGAGCATGGACAGGTCATTGAGGGTGTCGCCGGCCGCCAGCACCTGGTCGGCCTCCAGCTCCAACCAGTCGGCCAGGGCCTTGAGGCTGCTGCCCTTGTTCACCCCCTGGGGCAGGAAGTCGAGGTAGCGCTCGGCCGAGTACAGAAGGTCGCAGCCCAGGGCCTGTGCGGCCTCCAGCAGGGCCGGATTGGCCGCCTGTTCCGGCGTGCAGAAGTAGGAGCAGCGGCGGGCCTGGGGCACGTCCTGGCGCTCCAGCTCGAAGCCCTCGATGGCGCTGGCTACCTGGCTCTCGCCGGGCCACAGGGCATCCACCGCGCTCTGCAGCGGCTGGATCGGCTGCAGCGTATCGCCGTGCACCAGGCTGGCGCCGACGTCGGCGATGATGAAGTCCGGCTGCGGCAGCGTCGGGTCCGCCAGCAGCGGCAGCACCGCTTCCAGGCTGCGCCCGGTGACGTAGGCCAGGCGGATGTCCGGGTGGGCGGCAATGGTCTGGTAGAGGCTCAGGCGATCCTCGGGATCGCCGGCGAGAAAGGTTCCATCGAGATCGGTAGCAAGTAGCATGCGCTGTCTCCCTGTCCATGAGTGGGTGCAGTTGACGCGCCGACGTGGGCCGACGAGCTATGAGCCTAGTGATGCATTGCTGCGCGATTATGGCGCGGCAGGCATTGGGCTCTGCGTGTTGGGCAGTCGCGCCTGGGAAGGCGGCTGCCGGGTTTGTCGCAGGCGCTGGCGAACCGGCGCCTACGGAGATTCGGCCAAGGGCTCCTCGGCGTGCGGCTCGGCGTCCGCCGCTGGTGCGTCGGGCATCAGCTCGAGCACCGTATGGCTGGTACGCAGCATCGGCACGAAGTGCGCGTGCTCGCCGCTGACCAGGTCACTGACGTGACGCAGGCGATAGATCGTGTAGGCGGCCAGCAGGGCCAGCACCGCGGCGAAGAACAGCGGCAGCGCCTGGGCGCCGAGCTGCTGCATCAGCACCCCGGCGAGCAACGGCCCGCAGACGGCGCCGACGCCGTTGACCATCAGCAGGCTGCTGGAGCCGGCGAGGATTTCATCGCTGTGCAGCTGGTCGATCAGCTGCGCGACCGCCACCGGGTAGATGGCGAAAGACAGGCCACCGAACAGGAAGATCAACCCGAGCAACGGCCGGCCGGCCGGCAGCAGGCTCATCAGCAGGGATACCAGCACAGCCAGGATCACCACCCAGAGCAGCACCAGGCGGCGGTCGTGCTTGTCCGAGTAGAGTCCGATCGGCCATTGCAGCAGGGCGCCGCCGAGGATCGCGCTGCTCATCATCAGGCCCACGCCGGTGGCATCGAAGCCGCTCAGGCTGGCGTATACCGGCGCCATGCCCCAGAAGGCGCCGAGGGCGAGGCCGGACAGGCCGGCGGCGGCGATCGACAGCGGGGCGATGCCGAGCAGCTGACGCAGATTGGTGTGCAGGGTATCCGGCACGCTGGGCTGGCCCTGGCGGGTCAGGGTGATGGGCATCAGCGCGGCGCTGATCAGCATCGCCGCGAGGGCGAACAGCATGAACTCGCCGGGTTCGGCCAGGCCGAGCAGCTGCTGGGCGGCGGCCAGGGCGCCGAGGTTGACCGCCATGTAGATGGCGAACACCTGGCCGCGCTTGTCCGCGGGGGCCTGGGCGTTCAGCCAGCTCTCGATGACCATGTACAGGCTGACCAGGGCCAGGCCATAGAGCACGCGCAGGCCCAGCCAGACCCAGGGATCGACCAGTAGCACATGGAGCAGGGCGGTGATGGCGGCGAGCGCTGCGCAAAAGGCGAACGCACGGATGTGCCCAACGCGGCGCACCAGCGGGATCGCCAGCCAGGTGCCGAGGAGGAAGCCGACGAAGTACCCGGACATGATCAGTCCGAGCATTGCGGTGGAGTAGCCTTCGGCGACACCACGCAGCGTCAGTAGGGTATTGAGCAGGCCATTGCCGAGCAGGAGTAACGCGACCCCGCTCAGCAACGAACTGATAGGGGCAATTTGAGACCACATGGCGGACTACCCTAGGGAAGTAAGTCCTCGATAGCAAGCATGAATCGCGCCAGTGACTGCCGGGTGTGTTGTGTAAGTTATTGTTATATATCGAAAAAATAACTGACAAAAGGCGCCTTGATTTATTTTTTGGCCGATTGTGCACCGCTATGGTGCGCGCATGCCTCAGTCATTCTCGATTTTCAGCGGTTTCAACGCAGGGGGCGACAGCGGCGCGGCCTGGTTGAAGCGCTCGATCATGCCGTTGATTTCTTCGCGGTCGCGGCGGTTGCGGATATGCACCGCCGCGGTCTCCACGACGCTGCGCGCGTGGCGTACCAGGTCCGCCTGGTGGTGGGCGCGGGGCTGCTGGTAGAGCAGGTTCTTGAAGGCCTGCAGCAGGCTGGTCAGGACATGGGGGTCGCAGCTGCCGTAGGTCCTGAGCGGGCCGAAGATCAGTTGCAGCAGCTGGTCCAGCGACAGTTCGAAGAAGAACAGTCGCGGCGGCCCGTCCGGCAGCGGCGATACGTCCAGGTCGGGCAGCTCCATGCGCTTGCTGAACAGCACGGTGAGCATGTCGATGGCGGTGATGGCGGTGCCCGGGTCGTTGATCCCGGGGCTCAGGGCCTTCACCGCGATCTCGGAGATATGTTTGCAGCCGAACACGTAGTGGGAGCTGGCGTATTGTTCGACGAAGAAATCGAAGCAGTCGCGCAACTGCGCGCACAGGTCCTCGTCGACCTCGCGGTCCAGCTTGAACAGCGGGTGCCCGGCCATGACGAAGAAGCCGCGATGGATCAACACCACCATGCGCAGGTCGTTGTCGACCAGCAGTTCGTTGAGGGTGCCGGTATTGAGCTCCTTGAAGTAGCCGCTGCGCTGGGCGTCGACCGTGGCCCAGCCCTCGTCGGCCGGCCAGGACGGCGAGTCCTGGCACTCGAGCAGCTTGCGGGCGTTGCTGTCGAGTTTCTCCTGGGTCGTGACGTAGAGGTTGTTGAGGATGTGTTCGACCTGGATCGACAGCGAGATCGAGCGGATGAAGTCGACGAACAGTCCCAGGCAGGCAATGCCCAGGCCCAGGGTCACCAGTACGCCCAGGCTGGGGACGCGCTCGCTGTTGCCCTGCTCGATGGTGGTGATCAGCAGCAGGGCGTAGACGATGGTGCCGAGGTAGAAGCCCAGGGTCTTCTGGTGCCCCTTGCTGCTGATCAGCCCCGGCACGACCCGCGGCGAGAGCGCCGCGGAGGCGTTGTTGAGTACCACCATGACCATCGAGAAGCTGAACACCATCAGCGACATCACCCCGCCCACCAGGGTGCCGAGGATCAGCCGCGCGTTGTCGGCATTGCGCACCAGGCCGATATCCAGATGGGCCTTGAGGGCCATCAGCCAGGGCTGGTACTCGATGGCGATATTCAGCAGGCCTGCCAGCAGGAAGGCCAGGGAGATCAGCGTCGGATAGAACGCCAGGCTGTGGATGGTGCGCAGGTAGATGCGAAACAGCAGGTTGGCTGGTTGGACCACGGGACTTTCCGTTTCGGTGAGGACAATGCCTCGAAGGATAGTCGAGCGCTGGGCCGTGCCAGGAAAAGCCGGCACGCGGCCGGCTTGCTCAGGGTGGTGTCAGGCGCAGACGGTGGCGATGGCTGCGGCCAGTTGCTCCAGCCGGCGGGCATCCAGGCCGGCGACATTGGCCCGACCCGAGCCGACCATGTACACGCAGAACTCGTCGCGCAGGCGTTGCACCTGTTGGGGCGACAGGCCGGTGTAGGAGAACATCCCGCGCTGCTCGGCGATGTGGGCGAAGCGCTCGGCCAGGCCGTGGGGGCGCAGGGCTTCGACCAGGCCCTGGCGCAGGCTGGCGACGCGCTGGCGCATGGCGTTCAGCTCCTCCTGCCACAGTGCCTTGAGGGCCTCGTCGTCGAGGATGCTGGCGACCACCGCGGCGCCGTGGGCCGGCGGCGTGGACCACAGGTTGCGGGCGATGTAGGCCAGCTGGCTGCGCACATCCAGGAGCTTCTCCGCGTCCGCCGCGCAGACCAGCAGGGCGCCGGTGCGTTCGCGGTAGAGGCCGAAGTTCTTCGAGCAGGAGCTGGTGATCAGCAGTTCCGGCAGCGCCTCGGCAAACAGGCGCACGGCCCAGGCGTCCTGTTCCAGGCCGGCGCCGAAGCCCTGGTAGGCGAAGTCGATCAGCGGCAGCAGTTCACGGGCCTTGACCACCTCCAGCACCCGGCGCCAGTCGTCCTGGCTCAGGTCGAAACCGGTGGGGTTGTGGCAGCAGGCGTGCAGCAGCACCACGTCGCCCTGGGGCAGGCGGCCGAGGGCATCGAGCATCGCCTCGACATCCAGGCGGTTGTCGGCGCCGACGTAGGGGTAATGGCCGACGCGCAGGCCGGCTTCGGCAAACAGGCTTTCGTGGATCGGCCAGGTCGGGTCGCTCAGCCAGATGCCACGGCCGGGCAGGCAGTGGCCGATGAAGTCGGCCGCCAGGCGCAGCGCGCCGGTGCCACCGGGTGTCTGGCTGGCGGCGGCGCGGCCTTCGGCGAGTGCCGGGCTGGCGGTACCGAGGACCAGTTCGGCCAGGCGAGCGGTGAACAGCGCATCGCCATGACCGCCGATATAGCTCTTGGTGGTCTCGCGCTCGACCAGGCGCTGCTCGGCCAGGGTAACCGCCCGGGGGATCGGCGTCAGGCCCTGGGCGTCCTTGTACACGCCGACACCCAGATCGAGCTTGGCCGGATTGCTGTCGGCGCGGAAGGCTTCCATCAGCCCCAGAATGGGGTCGCCGGGAACCCGCGCGATCTGGCCGAATTGCCTCACTTGCGGCCCTCCGCGCTGCTAGCCACCTGGTCGGTGCGTGCGGCCATGATGAAGTCGTTGCGATGCAGGCCGCGGGCCTCATGGCTCCACCAGGTCACGGTGACCTTGCCCCATTCGGTGAGCAGCGCCGGATGATGGCCTTCTTCCTCGGCGATCGCGCCGACGGCGTTGCTGAAGGCCAGGGCGTGGCGGAAGTTCTTGAACAGGAAGACCTTCTCCAGCTCCATGTGATCGCCGCGGGTTTCGATGTTCCAGTCGGGGATCTGCTTGATCAGCTCGGCCAGCTCCTCGTCGGATACCAGCGGGGCGCCGGCGCGGCAGGCTTCGCAGTGGGCTTGGGCAAGGCTCATGGGGATTCTCCAGGGCAAAGGGGGGTTATGGGGTAGGGCGGAAAACCGCAACGGGTTTTCCACCTTGGGTTCAGAGGGTGGAACAGACCGCCGTCGGTTTCCACCCTACGCCGCTTTGGGCGGGAATTTCGGGGCGTGCAGGCCCATCTGCATGGCCCGGTGGACCAGTGCCATGATGTCCTCGTGGGCCAGCTCGAACAGACGCTTGAGTTCCGGCAGGACGAAGTACAGCGGCTGCAGGATATCGATACGGTACGGCGTGCGCATCGCCTCCAGGGCGTCGAAGGACTGGTGCTCGGGCTCAGCGGACAGGCAGTAAACGGTCTCCTTGGGCGAGGAGAGGATGCCGCCGCCGTAGATCTTGCGGCCCTGGCTGGTGTCGACCAGGCCGAACTCGATGGTCATCCAGTACAGCCGCGCCAGGTACACCCGCTCTTCCTTGCTGGCCTTGAGGCCAAGCTTGCCGTAGGTGTGGGTGAATTCGGCGAACCAGGGGTTGGTCAGCAGCGGGCAGTGGCCGAAGATCTCGTGGAAGATGTCCGGTTCCTGCAGATAGTCCAGCTCTTCCGGGGTACGGATGAAGGTGGCCACCGGGAATTGCTGGCTGGCCAGCAGCTCGAAGAAGGTCTGGAAGGGGATCAGCGCCGGCACGCGGGCGACCCGCCAGCCGGTGGCTGCCAGCAGCACCTTGTTGATCTCGTCGAGCTGGGGGATGCGTTCGAGCGGCAGGCCGAGCTGGTCGATGCCGTCCAGGTACTCCTGGCAGGCGCGCCCTTCGACTACCTTGAGCTGCCGGGTGATCAGGGTGTTCCACACCTGATGCTCGGCGTCGCTGTAGTGGATGAAGCCGCTTTCGTCCGGTTTGCGGGCCACGTACTGCGTGGATTTCATCGCTGCCTCCTGAGGGGGCCTTGTTGTTGTGTTGGACTATGGATATCCCAGGATGTGCAATTTCGCAGCTGCCCCCGTGTCGCCTGAGGCGGGTCGTGCTCGGATTTTTGTAAAGAATAGATTACGACGTCGGCGACATGGCTCGGCGTCTTCTTGCTGTCGGGTATATCCGTCACATATTCTTGACGGAAATTAAGGCTGAGCGCGCATTTCCATGGCCTTCAGCCCACCAAAACGCCGTCTTCGGGGCCCTCATGCGTATCAAAGTCCACTGCCAGAACCGTATCGGCATCCTGCGCGACATCCTCAACCTGCTGGTCGAGTACGGCATCAACGTGGCCCGCGGCGAGGTCGGCGGCGAGCAGGGCAATGCCATCTACCTGCACTGCCCGAACCTGATCAACCTGCAGTTCCAGTCGCTGCGCGCCAAGTTCGAGGCGATTCCCGGGGTCTTCGGCGTCAAGCGCGTCGGCCTGATGCCCAGCGAGCGCCGCCACCTGGAGCTCAATGCGCTGCTCGGTGCTCTGGACTTTCCGGTGCTGTCGATCGACATGGGCGGCTCCATCGTCGCCGCCAACCGCGCCGCTGCGCAGCTGCTCGGCGTGCGGGTGGACGAGGTGCCGGGGATTCCGCTGTCGCGCTATGCCGAGGATTTCGACCTGCCCGAGCTGGTGCGGGCCAACAAGTCGCGGATCAACGGCCTGCGGGTCAAGGTCAAGGGCGACGTGTTCCTCGCCGATATCGCGCCGCTGCAGACCGAGCACGACGAAAGCGATGCCCTGGCCGGGGCGGTGCTGACCCTGCACCGCGCCGATCGCATCGGCGAGCGCATCTACCATGTGCGCAAGCAGGAGCTGCGCGGCTTCGACAGCATCTTCCAGAGCTCCAAGGTGATGGCCGCGGTGGTGCGCGAGGCGCGGCGCATGGCGCCGCTGGATGCGCCGCTGCTGATCGAGGGCGAGACCGGCACCGGCAAGGAGCTGCTGGCCCGCGCCTGCCACCTGGCCAGCCCGCGTGGCCAGTCGCCGTTCATGGCGCTCAATTGCGCCGGGCTGCCGGAGTCGATGGCCGAGACCGAGCTGTTCGGCTATGGCCCCGGCGCCTTCGAGGGCGCGCGACCGGAGGGCAAGCTCGGCCTGCTCGAGCTGACGGCTGGCGGCACCCTGTTTCTCGATGGCGTCGGCGAGATGAGCCCGCGCCTGCAGGCCAAGCTGCTGCGCTTCCTGCAGGACGGCTGCTTCCGCCGGGTCGGCAGCGACGAGGAGGTGTACCTCGACGTGCGGGTGGTCTGCGCCACCCAGGTCGACCTGTCCGAGCTGTGCGCCAAGGGCGAGTTCCGCCAGGACCTCTATCACCGACTCAACGTGCTCAGCCTGCATATTCCGCCGTTGCGCGAGTGCCTGGACGGCCTGGCGCCGCTGGTCGAGCACTTCCTCGACCAGGCCAGCCGACAGATCGGCTGCCCGCTGCCCAGGCTGGCGCCCCAGGTGCTGGACAAGCTCGGCCACTACCACTGGCCGGGCAACGTGCGCCAGCTGGAGAACGTGCTGTTCCAGGCCGTGTCGCTGTGCGAAGGCGGCACGGTCAAGGTCGAGCACATCCGCCTGCCCGACTATGGCGCCCCTCAGCCGCTGGGTGACTTCTCCCTGGAGGGCGGCCTGGACGCCATCCTCGGGCGTTTCGAGAAGGCCGTGCTGGAGCGCCTGTACCAGGATCACCCGAGCAGCCGGCAGTTGGGCAAGCGTCTCGGTGTGTCGCACACCACCATCGCCAACAAGTTGCGCCAGCATGGCCTTGGCAAGGAATAGAGGGTCGCGCTATTGGCGCTGAACGAGTGCGTTTGCACCTCATCGGCTTTCCTGTCGCACCAGGGTCCTAGCGTCGGCTTGCCCAGGGCGGGGCGGTCAGATCCTGTTAGACCTTGGTGTAATGGCTCGTCCGGAGCCGCTGGCGGAGACTTTTGGCATCCGAACCCTGCGTGATTCGGATGCAGTACGCTTCCGTTCCCCGTAAGCCTTATGGGTAAGCGATCCCTTGCGGGATCGCTTTTTTTTGCCTGCGATTTGCCCGCCGGCGCTGACCGCCACCAATGCAGTAGTGCGGTACTACGATGGTCGAATGGTCCGGCCCAGGGCGCGCGGGCTAAAAATGCAGCATTGAAGAACAACAACTACCCACCGAGGTGTAATCGATGAGTGCTGCGTCCCTGTATCCCGTGTGCCCCGAGGCGGCTGCCCGGTCCTTGACCGATGAGGCCACCTACAAAGCCATGTACCAGCAGTCGGTGAGCAACCCCGATGGTTTCTGGCGTGAACAGGCGCAGCGGCTCGATTGGATCAAGCCGTTCACCCGCGTCAAACAGACCTCCTTCGACGAGCACAATGTCGACATCAAGTGGTTTGCCGATGGCACCCTGAATGTCTCCCACAACTGCCTGGACCGGCATCTGGCCGAGCGTGGCGAGCAGGTGGCGATCATCTGGGAGGGCGACGATCCTGCCGAGCACAAGCACATCACCTACCGCCAGCTGCATGAGCAGGTGTGCCGCTTCGCCAACGCCCTGCGTGGCCAGGGCGTGCAGCGTGGCGACGTGGTGACCCTCTATATGCCGATGATTCCCGAGGCGGTGGTGGCAATGCTGGCGTGCACGCGCATCGGTGCCATCCATTCGGTGGTCTTCGGCGGCTTCTCTCCCGAGGCCCTGGCCGGGCGCATCGGCGATTGCGGCTCGAAGGTGGTGGTCACCGCTGACGAAGGCGTGCGCGGCGGCAAGCACACGCCACTCAAGGCCAATGTCGATGCGGCCCTGGGTGGCGCGGAAACCGCCAGCGTGGAGAAGGTCATCGTCTGCCGGCGCACCGGTGGCGAGATCGCCTGGAACCCCGGACGCGACCTCTGGTACGAGGAGCTGGTCGAGGTCGCCGGCAGTGACTGCCCGGCCGAGGAGATGGGCGCCGAGGACCCGCTGTTCATCCTCTACACCTCCGGCTCCACCGGCAAGCCCAAGGGTGTGCAGCACACCAGCGGTGGCTACCTGTTATACGCCGCGCTGACCCACGAGCGGGTGTTCGACTACAAGCCCGGTGACATCTACTGGTGCACCGCCGACGTCGGCTGGGTCACCGGCCACAGCTACATCGTCTACGGGCCGCTGGCCAATGGCGCGACCACCCTGCTGTTCGAGGGCGTGCCGAACTACCCGGACATCACCCGCATGGCGCAGGTCATCGACAAGCACCGGGTCAATATCCTCTACACCGCGCCGACCGCGATCCGCGCCATGATGGCCCAGGGCGATGCGGCGGTGCAGGGCACGGACGGCTCCAGCCTGCGCCTGCTCGGTTCGGTGGGCGAGCCGATCAATCCGGAAGCCTGGAACTGGTACCACACCACCATCGGCCAGGGCCGCTGCCCGATCGTCGACACCTGGTGGCAGACCGAGACCGGCGGCATCCTGATCAGCCCACTGCCGGGCGCCACCGCGCTCAAGCCCGGCTCGGCGACCCTGCCGTTCTTCGGCGTGCAGCCGGCCCTGGTGGACAACGAAGGCCAACTGATCGAGGGCGCCGCCGAAGGCAACCTGGTGATCGTCGACTCCTGGCCGGGTCAGGCGCGCACCCTGTATGGCGACCACGGGCGCTTCGTCGACACCTACTTCAAGACCTTCAAGGGCATGTACTTCACCGGCGACGGCGCCCGTCGCGACGAGGACGGTTACTACTGGATCACCGGCCGGGTGGATGACGTGCTCAATGTCTCCGGGCACCGCATGGGC
This sequence comes from Pseudomonas sp. LPB0260, assembly GCF_013388395.1. Taxonomy (NCBI): domain Bacteria; kingdom Pseudomonadati; phylum Pseudomonadota; class Gammaproteobacteria; order Pseudomonadales; family Pseudomonadaceae; genus Pseudomonas; species Pseudomonas sp. LPB0260. The sequence continues at coordinate 34,910 of NZ_CP058247.1, forward strand.
ACCGCGGAGATCGAGAGCGCCCTGGTCGCGCACGCCAAGGTCGCCGAGGCGGCGGTCGTGGGCGTGCCTCACGACATCAAGGGGCAGGGCATCTATGTCTACGTCACCCTGAACCAGGGCGAGGAGCCCAGCGAGCAGCTGCGCCTGGAACTGAAGAACTGGGTGCGCAAGGAAATCGGCCCGATCGCCTCGCCGGATGTGATCCAGTGGGCCCCGGGCCTGCCGAAGACCCGCTCGGGCAAGATCATGCGGCGTATCCTGCGCAAGATCGCCACCGCCGAGTACGATGCCCTCGGCGATATTTCCACCCTGGCCGACCCGGGCGTGGTGCAGCACCTCATCGATACCCATCGCAGCATGCAGGCCGCCTGACCGGCGCCTGACAACGACGCCCCGCCCCGGCCATCAGCCGCGGCGGGGCGTTGTGCTTTCTGCGGTCTGCTCGACGGCCGCGGTGGGCGCAGCGGCGGTAACGCTTTGCCCGGGCTGCTGGGGCGAACGGAAACGCTTTGCCCGCGTTTTGTCTGTTCGGCTGGCACCTGTTGCGGGGCTGGCACGCTCAAAACCCCGTGGCTATTGGTCTGGGCGTGTTTGGGCGCGTTTATTGCTTTAGTTACCGGTTATCCCTTCTTCTGGTCTCTGCACGTTTGCTGGAGGCTGTCAATGCGTCTCGCCCGGCCTTCCTGGTCTTTTGTAATTACTTGTCGCATTGAGGAAATTTCGCCTTCCGGGCTCTCGCTAGAATGCCGCTCACCCAGTCGGGCCGCCTGTTGTCCGTGTGTAACGCGGCAAGGACGGCGACGTTCCCCGCAATTCATGCATGGCTGGATGCATGCGCATATCGGCAGGCTGCCGAGCGAGCCATTCCCATTCGAAGGAGTCACAAGATGAAGAAGATTGCACTTCTCGGCGCCCTGGCGCTCTCCGTGCTGTCCCCGCTGGCCATGGCCGAAGACGCCAAGCCCCTGCGTATCGGCATCGAAGCGGCTTACCCGCCGTTCGCCTACAAGACTCCGGAAGGCAACATCACCGGTTTCGACTACGACATTGGCCAGGCTCTGTGCGAGGAGATGAAGGTCGAGTGCAAGTGGATCGAGCAGGAGTTCGACGGCCTGATTCCGGCATTGAAGGTGCGCAAGTTCGACGCCGTGCTGTCCTCCATGAACATCACCGAGGAGCGCCTGAAGTCGGTGGACTTCTCCAAGAAGTACTACAACTCCCCGGTTAAGCTGGCGATGAAGGCCGGCACCGAGATCAACGACCCGCTGGTCGATCTCAAGGACAAGAAGGTCGGCGTGCAGCGCGCCTCGATCTACGATCGCTATGCCACCGACAAATTCGCCCCGGCCGGTATTGAAGTGGTGCGCTACAGCTCGCAGAACGAGATCTTCCTCGACATGACCGCCGGCCGCCTGGATGCCACCCTGGCCGATGCGGTGAACATCGATGACGGTTTCCTCAAGACCGATGCGGGCAAGGGCTTCGCCCTGGTCGGGCCAACCTTCTCCGAGCAGAAGTACTTCGGCGAAGGCGCCGGTATCGCCGTGCGCAAGGGCGAGACCGAACTGGCCGACAAGATCAGCGCGGCCATCGCGGCGATCCGCGCCAACGGCAAGTACCAGGAAGTCCAGGACAAGTACTTCGACTTCGACATCTACGGCGAGTAATCGCATCCCACCGAAAGTGGCGCAAACCGATCCGAAGGTGAATCTGCGCCACTTTTTCGTTGTGCTCCACGGCGCCTGGTGGCGCCCGCTTGAGGTAACTAGAGCATGCTGAACGGCTACGGCTCGACCATTCTCGAAGGTGCCTGGCTCACCTTGCTGCTGGCCCTGTCCTCCGTGGCGGTGGCGGTCTTCCTCGGTCTGGTCGGGGCGGCGTTCCGCCTGTCACCGATCAAGTGGCTGGCGATGCTCGGCGAAGCCTACGCCACGGTGATTCGCGGCATTCCCGACCTGGTGCTGATCCTGCTGATCTTTTATGGCGGCCAGGACCTGGTGAACCGGGTGGCGCCGATGCTTGGCCATGACGAGTACATCGACATCAACCCGTTCATCGCCGGTGTGTTCACCATGGGCTTCATCTTCGGCGCCTATCTGTCCGAGACCTTTCGTGGCGCCTTCATGGCGATCCCCAAGGGCCAGGGCGAGGCGGGTGCCGCCTACGGCATGAGCGGGGTGCAGGTGTTCTTCCGCATCCTCGTGCCGCAGATGATCCGTTTCGCCATTCCCGGCTTCACCAACAACTGGCTGGTACTGACCAAGGCCACCGCGCTGATCTCGGTGGTCGGCCTGCAGGACATGATGTTCAAGGCGAAAAGCGCGGCCGACGCCACGCGTGAACCCTTTACCTTCTACCTGGCGGTCGCGGCCCTGTACCTGGTACTGACCAGCGTGTCCCTGCTGGCCCTGCGCTACCTGGAAAAACGCTACTCGGTCGGCGTCAAAGCCGCGGAACTGTGAGTAAGGGAGCGAGCGCATGATCTTCGATTACAACGTTATCTGGTCGAGCCTGCCGCTGTACCTGGGCGGGGTGCTGGTGACCATCAAGCTGCTGCTGATCTCCCTGGCCCTGGGCCTGGCGATGGCCATTCCGCTGGGGCTGATGCGGGTGTCCAAGTCGCAGTTGCTGAACTTCCCGGCCTGGCTCTACACCTATGTCATCCGCGGCACGCCGATGCTGGTGCAGCTGTTCCTGATCTACTACGGCCTGGCCCAGTTCGAGGCGGTGCGCGAGAGCATGCTCTGGCCGTACCTGTCGGACGCGACCTTCTGCGCCTGCCTGGCCTTCGCCATCAACACCAGCGCCTACAGCGCGGAGATCCTCGCCGGCAGCCTGCGCGCCACCCCCCATGGCGAGATCGAGGCGGCCAAGGCCATGGGCATGTCGCGGGCCAAGCTGTACCGCCGCATCCTGCTGCCGTCGGCCCTGCGCCGGGCGCTGCCGCAGTACAGCAACGAAGTGATCATGATGTTGCACACCACCAGCCTGGCGTCGATCGTTACCCTGATCGACATCACCGGCGCGGCGCGCACCGTCAGTTCCCAGCATTACCTGCCGTTCGAGGCCTTCATCACCGCCGGCCTGTTCTACCTGTGCCTGACCTTCGTCCTGGTGCGCCTGTTCAAGTCGGCCGAGCGCCGCTGGCTGGGCTACATGGCGCCGCGCAAGGCCTGAGGAGGCGAGCATGCACCGGATCGAGCACGTACTGCCCTGGGGTTGCCCGGGCACCGAGCGCCGTTTGACCGTGTTCCGCTTCGGCAGCGGGCCGTGCAAGGCCTATATCCAGGCCTCTCTGCACGCCGATGAGTTGCCCGGCATGCGCGTGGCCGTGGCGCTCAAGCGGCGCCTGCGCGAACTGGAGGCCCAGGGCCGCCTGTGCGGGGTGATCGAGCTGGTGCCGGTGGCCAACCCGATCGGTCTGGCGCAGCTGTTTCAGGCCGCCCACCAGGGCCGTTTCGAGTTCGCCAGCGGCAAGAACTTCAACCGCGACTTTTTCGACTTGGCCGGCGCCATCGCCCCGGCCCTGGAAGGCAGCCTGGGCCAGGACGGCCCGGCCAACGTGCGGCTGATCCGCGCGGCCATGCAGGCGGCCCTCGACGCCCTGCCGCCGGCCGAGTCCGAGCTGCAGGGCCTGCAGCGCCTGCTGCTGGGGCATGCCTGCAACGCCGACGTGGTGCTCGATTTGCATTGCGACTTCGAGGCGCTGGTGCACCTGTACTGCCTGCCGCAGCAATGGTCGCTGCTGCAACCCTTGGCCGCACGGCTGATGGCCGGAGCGGTGCTCACTACCGAGGACGGCGGCGGCAGCTCCTTCGATGAAGCCTGCTCTGCGCCCTGGTTGCAGTTGGCGCGGCGCTTTCCAGAGGCGGACATCCCGCTGGCCTGCCTGGCCGCCACCGTGGAGCTGGGCGGCATGGCCGACACCGAAGCGGAGCGGGCCGAGGCCAGTGCCGAGAGCATCCTGGCGTTCCTCGCCGAGCAGGGGCTGATCGCCGGCGATTGGCCGCCCGCCCCACGGGAAAGCTGCGCGGCGACGCCATTCGAAGGCGCCGAATATGCCTACCCGCCCCACGCAGGCGTGGTGAGTTTCCTGCAGCCGCTGGGCGCACGGGTCAAGGTCGGCGACCCGCTGTTCGAGGTGCTCGATCCCCTGGAGGATCGCCACAGCATCGTCCGCGCCTCCACCGACGGTGTGCTCTATGTGCGTGAACGGATGCGCTTCGCTCAACCCGGTCTATGGCTGGCCAAGGTGGCCGGCAGTACCCCTATTCGCCAGGGTCGCTTGCTGAGCGACTGATTCAAGAGAGTGGAAACCATGTACAAACTCGAAGTTCAGGATCTGCACAAGCGCTATGGCAGCCACGAAGTGCTCAAGGGCGTGTCCCTGGCGGCGAAGGCCGGTGATGTGATCAGCATCATCGGCTCCAGCGGCTCGGGCAAGAGCACCTTCCTGCGCTGCATCAACCTGCTGGAGCAGCCCTACGGCGGCAAGATCCTGCTCAACGGCGAGGAGCTCAAGCTGGTGGCCAACAAGGATGGCGGGCTCAAGGCCGCCGACCCCAAGCAGCTGCAGCGCATGCGCTCGCGCCTGTCCATGGTGTTCCAGCACTTCAACCTGTGGTCGCACATGAGCGCCCTGGAGAACGTCATGGAGGCGCCGGTGCAGGTGCTCGGCGTGGCGAAGAAGGAGGCCCGGGAGAAGGCCGAGCACTACCTGAGCAAGGTCGGCGTGGCGCACCGCAAGGATGCCTACCCGGGGCACATGTCCGGTGGCGAGCAGCAGCGCGTGGCAATCGCCCGCGCCCTGGCGATGGAACCGGAGGTGATGCTGTTCGACGAGCCGACCTCGGCGCTCGACCCGGAGCTGGTCGGCGAAGTGCTCAAGGTCATGCAGGACCTGGCCCAGGAAGGCCGCACCATGGTGGTGGTGACCCACGAAATGGGCTTCGCCCGCGAGGTGTCCAACCAGCTGGTATTCCTCCACAAGGGCGTGGTAGAAGAGCGTGGCTGCCCGAAGGAAGTGCTGGTCAACCCGCAATCCGAGCGGCTGCAGCAATTCCTCTCCGGTAGCCTGAAGTAAGCGGTAATTCGTGCGTCGCGGCATGCCCCGAAAAGCCATTAGAGCCTAAACTGCCCCCCATGACTGCCCATCGAATCGGCTTCCTGCTTTGGCCTAATACCAAGCCCCTGACCTTGGCCCTGGCTGAGGAAGCCCTGCGTGTCGCCCAGCGCGTCCACCCCGAGGTGGTCTACGAGCTGTCCTTCCTCCAGGCGGAGGTGCCCGAGGAGGGCGCCTGGCGCCTACCGGGCGCGCCATGGCAAGGCGAATTGGAGGGCTTTGACAAGCTCTTTCTGCTCGCCGATGAGCCGCCGGCGGCCATCGCCCCGGCACTGTCCAGTGCGCTCAAGCACCTGGTGCGCGGCGGCTGCGTGATCGGCGGCATCTCGGCGGGCGTCTATCCGCTGGCGCAGCTGGGCCTGCTCGACGGCTACCGCGCCGCCGTGCACTGGCGCTGGCAGGACGACTTCACCGAGCGCTTCCCCAAGGTGATCGCCACCAGCCACCTGTTCGACTGGGATCGCGACCGCCTGAGCGCCTGTGGCGGGCTGGCCGTGCTCGACCTGCTGCTGGCCCTGCTGGCCCGCGATCATGGCGCCGAGCTGGCCGGGGCGGTGTCCGAGGAGCTGGTGGTCGAGCGCATCCGCGAGGGCAGCGAGCGTCAGCGCATTCCGTTGCAGAACCGCCTGGGCTCCAGCCACCCGAAGCTGACCCAGGCGGTGCTGCTGATGGAGGCCAATATCGAGGAGCCGCTGACCACCGACGAGATCGCCCAGCACGTGTGCGTGTCGCGCCGCCAGCTGGAGCGCATCTTCAAGCAGTACCTGACCCGCGTGCCGAGCCAGTACTACCTGGAGCTGCGCCTGAACAAGGCGCGCCAGCTGCTGATGCAGACCAGCAAGTCGATCATCCAGATCGGCCTGTCCTGCGGCTTTTCCTCGGGTCCGCACTTCTCCAGCGCCTACCGCAACTTCTTCGGCGCCACCCCGCGCGAAGACCGCAACCAGCGGCGCAGCAACAGCCCGTTCGAGCTGACGTCCTCGGAAGCCGAACGCAGCTGATCCCGGTGAATGAAAAAGCCCGCGTTGTCGCGGGCTTTTTCATGCCTGTCAGGCGCTGCTAGCGCTGATCGTTCTCGCGCGGGAACAGTGCATGGCCACAGCGCGTGCAGAACGCCGCTTCCGGCTCGTGGAACTTCTTGGCGCAACTGGGGCAGTCGCGCTTGAGCTGTTCACTGCCGCGCATCGCGGCGGCCAGTTCGGCGCTGAAGATGCCGGTGGGCACGGCGATGATCGAGTAGCCGGTGATCATCACCAGGGTCGACAGGGCCTGGCCCAGGGGGGTCTTGGGCACGATGTCGCCGAAGCCGACGGTGGTCAGGGTGACCACCGCCCAGTAGATGCCGGTGGGGATGCTGGTGAAGCCGTTGCTTGGCCCTTCGATCACATACATCAGGGTGCCGAACACCGTGACCAGGGTGGCGATGCTGGCGAAGAACACGATGATCTTCTGCCGGCTGCCGCGCAGGGCGGTGAGCAGGAAGTTGGCCTGGGTCAGGTACTGGCGCAGTTTGAGTACGCGAAACACCCGCAACATGCGGATCACCCGGATGATCAGCAGGTACTGGGCGTCGGCGAAGAACAGCGTGAGGATGGCCGGCAGGATGGCCAGCAGATCGATCAGGCCGAAGAAGCTGAAGGCGTAGCGCAGCGGCTTGGGCGAGCAGTACAGGCGCACCCCGTACTCGATGGCGAACAGCAGGGTGAAGCCCCATTCCAGGGCCTTCAGCCACTCACCGTACAGGCCGTGGTAGGCGTCGACGCTGTCGAGCATGACCACCACCAGGCTGGCCAGGATCGCCAGCAACAGGTAGCGATCGAAGCGCTGCCCGGCCGGGGTGTCGGTGAAGAAGATGATGACGTAAAGCTGCTGGCGCCAGTTGTCCAAGGCGAACTCCCTGCTTGCGAGAGGGCAAAGCCTAGGCAGGATGAGCCGGGGCTGGCAAGGGGTAATCTCGGGCGCGGGGCGAATGCCGTGCGCGCGTGTGCAGCAAGCAGAGAAGCGCTCGCGCCCGGCGTATCGGCAGGGCGCGCGCCGTGGTCAGTCGACTGCCAGGTAGTGCTTGGTGAAGCTGTCGCTCACGACTTCCCACAGGGTCGGGGTGCCGCTGGCGACGAAGAAGGCATCGCCCGCCTTGTAGTGGGCGGTCTCGCCGGTCTGTTCGTTGGTGATCTTCACCTCGCCAAGGGTCACCACGGCCTGCTCGTGGAAGGTGTAGGGCAGACGGAAGCGGCTGCGGCGGACACCGAAGTAGCCGGCGCTGACCGACTCGTCTTCGGTGGCGAAGGTGGTCAGGGCGAACATGGCGTTGTCGCCTTCGAGCATCTCGACGCCGATGTCTTCGAGGGTGCCGCTGGGTTCCAGTTCTTCCAGGGTGATGCCTTGCTTGATGCTGTGCAGCATGTCGTTCTCGCTCGGTTGAGGGCGCGGGCCCGCAGGGATGGGGCTCTACGCTAGCAGGGCGGGTTGCCTGTGCCATGCGCATGCGCGACACCGGGCGCCATGGAAACGCCTTGCCGCCGGTAATTAGGCAGCGATTGGCGGTTTCCCCTGGCAACCGATCCGCCCCGGGCGATCCACGCGCCCGGAGGACAGGCGCCTGCTCAGTGGGATTGCCGTCCGGGCACGCCGGCCTTGACCGCGCGCTGCCAGCCTTGTGCGCCGGTCTGGATCAGCCAGCAGGCGAGGATGAAAGGCAGGGTCAGCGCCTGCAGCCCCAGACTGCTCAAGCCCAGCTGCAGCAGCGTGGCCATGCCGATGCCCAGCAGCACTACCCAGGGTCTGCGTTGCACCTGGCTCAGCGCGATCGCCGCCAGGGCGCCGTTGTAGCCGTAGAGCCCGGCGAGGGCCCGCTCCTGGGGCGCGCCCAGGAGCAGCGCCAGGCCCAGGCCGCAGGCCGAGCCCAGCAATGCCCAGCACGCCGCGCGGCGCGCGGCCAGGAACAGGCCGAGTAGCATCAGCAGGCCGGCCCAGGGGCTGTCCAGGAAGATCACCTGGGCGAGCCCCAGGGCCATGCCGCTCAGCGTACCCAGCCAGTCCAGGGTTGCAGCCGTGACCAGTGGCCCCGGCTGCGCCTGGAGGCCCATGGCGGGCGCCAGGCTCAGCAGCAACCAGCTCAAAGCCACGAACGGAAAGGTGAAGGCCGGCAACCAACGGCGTTTGCGCATGCCCTGCATCCAAGGCGCCAGGATCAGGCTGGACAGGCCGGCGCTGGCGATGATCAGCAGCGGCACGATGAGCGACCAGGCGAACTGCAGGCTGATCAGCAGGCCAAGCAGGATGCCGTTGTAGCCATACAGGCCGATCTCGATATCGGCCTGGGGGTAGCCGCGGCGTTGGGCGGTGAGCATGCCGCTGAGGCCACCGAGCAGGGCGCCGCCGAGCAGCGCCGGCGCCTCCGCGGCGAGGCCTAGTACTAGCAGCAGGCCGAATCCCGGATGGCTTTGCAGAAGGACCTGGCTGAAGCCATTGAGCAGGGCGCGCAGACCGCGCAGGGCGTGATGTGGCGAGGGCAGTTCGTGCATGCGCGTGAACCCGGATAAAAAGAGGCGCCCATCGTTTGCACGATGGACGCCTGCAAACTGGCGATGCCAGCGTGGGAGTCGTGGGGCTGCGGCCAGATCGACCCGGGCCGCAGCGGTTAGCGGGTCAGTGCAGGGTCTCGATGCGCAGGCTGTTGGTGCTGCCGGGCTGGCCGAAGGGTTCGCCGGCGGTGATCACCAGGGTGTCGCCGGCCTTGGCCAGGCCGGCGGACTGGGCAATTTCCAGGGCGGTGCGGGTGACGTCCTCGACCTGGTGCAGGCGCGCGTTGACCACCGAGTAGACGCCCCAGGCCACGGACAGGCGGCGCGCGGTATCGAGGCTGGGGGTCAGGCTGAGGATCGGCGCCTTCGGCCGCTCGCGCGAGGCGCGCAGGCTGGAGGCGCCGGACTCGGTGTAGTTGACCAGCGCCGCCACCGGCAGGATGGTGCTGATGCGGCGGATCGCGCAGCTGATGGCGTCCGAGGCGGTAGCCTCGGCCTGGGGGCGGCTGACGTCGAGCTGGGCCTGGAAGTCCGGGCCGCCTTCCACCTGGCGGATGATCTTGCTCATCATCTGTACCGCTTCCTGTGGGTAGTCGCCGGAGGCGGTCTCGGCCGACAGCATCACCGCGTCGGCGCCTTCGGCCACGGCGTTGGCCACGTCGGTGACCTCGGCACGGGTCGGCGCCGGGGAGAAGCGCATCGATTCGAGCATCTGCGTGGCCACTACCACCGGCCGGCCGAGCTGGCGGCAGGTGCGGATGATGTCCTTCTGGATGCGCGGCACGTTTTCCGCCGGCACCTCCACGCCCAGGTCGCCGCGGGCGACCATGATGGCGTCGCAGAGCCGGGCGATTTCTTCCAGGTGCTGCACCGCCGAGGGCTTCTCGATCTTGGCCATGAGGAAGGCCTTGCCCTGGATCAGCTCGCGGGCCTCGCGGATGTCCTCGGGGCGCTGGACGAACGACAGGGCCACCCAGTCGACCCCCAGCTCCAGGCCGAAGCTCAGGTCGCGGCGGTCCTTCTCGGTCAGCGGCGACAGCTGCAGCACGGCTTCGGGCACGTTGACCCCCTTGCGGTCGGACAGTTCGCCACCGGCGATCACCCGGGTATCGACGGCGTCGGCATGCTTGGCGGTCACCTGCAGGCGCAGGCGGCCATCGTCCAGCAGCAGGGTCATCCCCGGCTGCAGGGCCTCGATGATCTCCGGGTGGGGCAGGTTGACCCGCCGGGCGTCGCCTGGGGTGGGGTCCAGGTCCAGGCGCAGGGCCTGCTCGCGTTCCAGGTTGACCTGGCCCTCGGCGAAGCGCCCGACCCGCAGCTTGGGCCCCTGCAGGTCCATGAGGATGCCGATCGGCGTGCCCAGCTGCTGCTCCACCTCGCGCACCCAGCGATAGCGCTGGGCGTGGTCGGCGTGTTCGCCGTGGCTGAAGTTGAGGCGGAACAGGTTGACGCCGTTTTCCACCAGCTGACGGATGTCGTCGATGGTCTTGATCGCCGGGCCGAGGGTGGCGAGGATCTTTACTTTCTTGTCGGCTTTCATGGGGCTGGACTCTCGAGAATAAGAATGGCGCGGAAATCGTTGACGTTGGTGCGGGTCGGCCCGGTGACGATCAGCTGGTCCAGGGCGGCGAAGTAGCCGTAGCCGTTGTTGTCGTCCAGTTCGTCGCTGGCGTTCAGGCCCAGGCGCGCGGCGCGCCGGTAGCTGTCCGGGGTCATCAAAGCGCCGGCGTTGTCTTCCGAGCCGTCGATGCCGTCGGTGTCGCCGGCCAGGGCGTAGACGCCGGGCAGCCCCTTGAGGCAGTGGGTCAGGCTGAGCAGGAACTCGGCGTTACGCCCGCCACGGCCATTGCCGCGCACCGTCACCGTGGTCTCGCCGCCGGAGAGGATCACGCAGGGCGCCTTGAGCGGCTGGCCATGCAGCAGCACCTGGCGGGCGATGCCGGCGTGGACCTTGGCCACTTCGCGGGCCTCGCCCTCCAGGTCGCCGAGGATCAGGGCCGGCAAGCCGGCGGCCTCGGCCTTGGCGGCGGCGGCATCGAGGGACTGCTGGGGCATGGCGATCAGCTGGAAGTGGCTGCGCGACAGGCAGGGATCGCCGGGCTTGACCGTTTCCGAGCGCGGGTCCTGGAGCCAGGCGCGGACGTTGGCGGGAATCTCGATCTGGTAGCGGGCGAGAATGGCCAGGGCCTCGGCCGAGGTGCTCGGGTCGGCCACGGTCGGGCCGGAGGCGATCACCGAAGCCTCGTCGCCGGGCACGTCGGAGATCGCATAGGTGTACACGCTGGCCGGCCAGCAGGCCTTGGCCAGGCGGCCGCCCTTGATCGCCGAGAGGTGCTTGCGCACGCAGTTCATCTCGCCGATGGAGGCGCCGGACCTGAGCAGGGCCTTGTTGATCGCCTGCTTGTCGGCCAGGCCGATGCCCTCGGCCGGCAGGGCCAGCAGGGAGGAGCCGCCACCGGACAGCAGGAAGATCACCCGGTCGGACTCCTCGAGGTTGCTGACCATCGCCAACACCCGCCGGGCCACCCGTTCGCCGGCATCGTCCGGCACCGGGTGGGCGGCTTCCACCACCTCGATCTTGCGGCAATCGGCGCCGTGGTCGTAGCGAGTCACCACCAGACCGCTGACCTCGCCCTGCCATTCGCGCTCGATCACCTCGGCCATGGCGGCGGCGGCCTTGCCGGCGCCGATGACGATGACCCGGCCGCTGCGATCGGCCGGCAGATGGTCGGCCAGCACCTGGCGCGGATGGGCGGCGTCGATGGCGGTGGCGAACAGCTCGCGCAACAGGCTTTGCGGATCGAAGGACATGGCGGACTCCTGAGTCTGGACTCTTGTTATGGCTGGCTACGCCACCGGGCGAGGCTCACCGCTTTGGTCGATTGCAGTCCGCAGCGGCCGCCTGGCAGCGGCTATGGACTGGAATCGACCCACCCGGCCGGCAGGCCGTGACACCGCCAACCGGGCAGATCGAAAAGGGCACCGGCTGACTGGCCCAACCTACCTTGGGTCAGCCAGCCGGTGTGTTGCTCGTTGTGCGCCTCAGTCCTCGCGGATCGAGAAGTTGGCCATGTGCTCCAGGCCCTTGACCAGCGCCGAGTGGTCCCAGTTGCTGCCGCCGAGGGCCGCGCAGGTGCTGAACACCTGCTGAGCGTTGGCGGTGTTGGGCAGGTTGAGGCCCAGCTCGCGGGCGCCGGACAGGGCCAGGTTGAGGTCCTTCTGGTGCAGGCTGATGCGGAAGCCCGGGTCGAAGGTGCCCTTGATCATGCGCTCGCCATGCACCTCGAGGATCTTCGAGCTGGCGAAGCCGCCCATCAGCGCTTCGCGCACCTTGGCAGGGTCGGCGCCGTTGCGCGCGGCGAACAGCAGGGCCTCGGCCACCGCCTGGATGTTCAGCGCGACGATGATCTGGTTGGCCACCTTGGCGGTCTGGCCGTCGCCGTTGCCGCCGACGCGGGTGATGTTTTTGCCCATGGCCTGGAACAGCGGCAGGGCGCGTTCGAAGGCCTGCTCGCCGCCGCCGACCATGATCGACAGGGTGGCGGCCTTGGCGCCGACCTCACCGCCGGAGACCGGGGCGTCCAGGTATTCGGCGCCGCTGGCGTTGATCTTGGCGGCGAAGGCCTTGGTGGCCGACGGCGAGATCGAGCTCATGTCGATCACCACCTTGCCGGCGCCGACGCCCGCGGCCACGCCGTCCTGGCGGAACAGCACGTCCTCGACCTGCGGGGTGTCCGGCACCATGACGATGATGAACTCGGCCTCCTGGGCCACTTCCCGGGGGTTGGCCAGGGCGATGGCGCCGGCCTCGACCAGGTCGGCCGGGGCCGGGTCGTGGTGCTCGGAAAGGAACAGGGTGTGGCCTGCCTTCTGCAGGTTCTGCGCCATGGGCTTGCCCATGATGCCGGTACCGATGAATCCGATTTTTGCCATGAGATGCACTCCTAGATAGTGGGCTCAGATTGCGTTGTGCGCTTTCATCCAGCCGAGGCCGGCGACGGTGGTGGTGGCCGGCTTGTATTCGCAGCCGATCCAGCCCTGGTAGCCGATGCGCTCCAGGTGTTCGAAGAGGAAGCGGTAGTTGATCTCGCCGGTGCCCGGCTCGTTGCGGCCGGGGTTGTCGGCCAGCTGCACGTGGTTGATCGCCGCCAGGTTGTCCGCCACGGTACGGGCCAGGTCACCTTCCATGATCTGCATGTGGTAGATGTCGTACTGCAGGTACAGGTTGTCGCTGCCGACCTTGTCGCGAATGGCCAGGGCCTGCCTGGTGTTGTTCAGGTAGAAACCGGGAATGTCGCGGGTGTTGATCGCCTCGATGACCAGCCTGATGCCGGCTGCCTGGAGTTTTTCCGCGGCATACTTGAGGTTGTCGACGAAGCACTGCTCGACAGTGGCGCAATCCAGACCCTGGGGGCGGATGCCGGCCAGGCAGTTGACCTGGGTGTTGCCCAGCACCTTGGCGTAGGCGATGGCCTTGTCCACGCCGGCGCGGAATTCCTCGACCCGCTCGGGGTGGCAGGCGATGCCGCGCTCGCCCTTGGCCCAGTCGCCGGCCGGCAGGTTGAACAGCACCTGCTCGAGGCCGTTGGCGTCCAGGCGTGCCTTGATCTCCGCTACCGGATAGTCATAGGGGAACAGGTACTCGACGCCGCTGAAGCCGGCTTCGGCGGCGGCGGCAAAACGGTCCAGGAAGTCCACCTCGGTGAACAGCATGGACAGGTTGGCTGCAAAGCGGGGCATGGGGGGCTCCTTCAATGGTCGGGTAGGGCCCGGAGTTACTCCGGGCTCGGGAGTGGGTCAGTCGAGCGCCATGATGCTGGTCGGTGCGTCGGCCCGGCTGCTGGCCAGCGCCTCGAACTCGTTGATGGCGTCGATCTCGGTACCCATGGCGATATTGGTCACCCGCTCGAGGATCACCTCGATCACCACCGGCACCTGGTGCTCGGCCATCCAGGCCTCGGCCTGCTCGATGGCCGGGCGCAGTTCTGCCTGGGAGCGCACGCGGATGGCCTTGCAGCCCAGGCCCTCGACCACCGTGATGTGGTCGACGCCGTAGCCCTCGACCTCGCCGGCATTGATGTTGTCGAAGGCCAGCTGCACGCAGTAGTCCATGTCGAAGCCGCGCTGGCTCTGGCGGATCAGGCCGAGGTAGGCGTTGTTCACCAGGATGTGGATATAGGGCAGCTTGAACTGCGCACCCACGGCCAGCTCCTCGATCATGAACTGGAAGTCGTAGTCGCCGGACAGCGCGACGATCTTGCGCTGCGGGTCGGCCACGCGAACGCCCAGGGCCGCCGGGATGGTCCAGCCCAGCGGGCCGGCCTGGCCGCAGTTGATCCAGTGGCGCGGCTTGTACACGTGCAGGAACTGGGCGCCGGCGATCTGCGACAGGCCGATGGTGCTGACGTAGCAGGCATCCTTGCCGAACGCGTTGTTCATGCACTGGTAGACGCGCTGCGGCTTCATCGGCACGTCGTCGAAGTTGGTCTTGCGCAGCAGGGTGGTCTTGCGCTCGCGGCAATCGGCGGCCCAGGCGCTGCGGTCCTTCAGGCGGCCGGCGGCCTTCCACTCGCTGGCCACCTGGACGAACAGGGCCAGGGCGGCACCGGCATCGGAGACGATGCCGTAGTCCGGCGAGAAGACCCGGCCGATCTGGGTCGGTTCGATGTCGACGTGGACGAACTTGCGATCTTTTGTATACACCTCGACCGAGCCGGTGTGCCGGTTCGCCCAGCGGTTGCCCACGCCCAGCACGAAGTCGGACGCCAGCATGGTGGCGTTGCCGTAGCGGTGGCTGGTCTGCAGGCCGACCATGCCGGCCATCAGCGGGTGGTCGTCGGGGATGCAGCCCCAGCCCATCAGGGTCGGGATCACCGGTACGCCGACGATCTCGGCGAACTGCTGCAGCAGGGCCTCGGCGCCGGCGTTGTAGATGCCGCCGCCGGCCACGATCAGCGGGCGCTCGGCCTGGTTGAGCATCTCCAGGGCCTTCTCGATCTGCGCCCGGGTGGCACTGGGCTTGTACGCCTGCAGCGGCTGGTAGGTCTCGATGTCGAACTCGATCTCGCCCATCTGCACGTCGAACGGCAGGTCGATCAGCACCGGTCCGGGACGGCCCGAGCGCATCACGTGGAAGGCCTGCTGGAACACCCGCGGGACCAGGGCCGGCTCGCGCACGGTGACGGCCCACTTGGTGACCGGCTTGGCGATCGATTCGATGTCCACCGCCTGGAAGTCCTCCTTGTGCAGGCGGGCGCGTGGCGCCTGGCCGGTGATGCAGAGGATCGGGATGGAGTCGGCGGAGGCCGAGTACAGGCCGGTGATCATGTCGGTGCCGGCCGGCCCAGAGGTGCCGATGCACACGCCGATGTTGCCGGCCTTGGCCCGCGTGTAGCCCTCGGCCATGTGCGAGGCGCCCTCGACGTGGCGGGCCAGGATGTGGCGGATGCTGCCATCGGCCTTCAGCGCGGAATACATCGGGTTGATCGCCGCGCCGGGTACGCCGAATGCGACCTCTACACCTTCCTTGCGCATTACCGCCACTGCAGCATCGATTGCTCTCATTCGCGCCATGATTGAATCCTCCAGGCTGTATTCGATATTTTTTGTACGTGGTCAAAGCATGCCGTGCCCGCAGTTATGGGGTAAACTGCAGGTCTCTTCATTTCTGTCGATATCAGGAGTATCGAATGGATCGTCATACCCTGTTGCACAGCTTCGTTCTGGTGGCCGACCACGGCAGCTTCGCGGCTGCCGCCCTGGCCGAAGGCGTGACCCCGGTGGTGATGGGGCGGCGTCTCGATGCCCTCGAGCGCCACCTGGGGGTCAAGTTGATGCATCGCTCGACCCGCGGCCTGTCCCTGACCGACCTGGGCGAGCAGTATCTGGAGCGCGCCCGCGGTCTGCTGCGCGACTTCGACGAGGCCGACGCGAGCATCACCCACGGCGGGCATTCGGTCAGCGGCCACCTGGTGGTGTCGGCGCCGGCGGCGTTCGGCCGGCGTCATATCGCTCCCCACGCCCCGGCGTTTCAGGCGCGTTACCCGGAGCTGAAGCTGTCGTTCAACCTGACCGACAGCGTGGTCGACCTGGTGCGCCAGGGCTACGACATGGGCATCCGTATCGGCGAGGTCACCGACCCCAACTATGTGGCGATCAAGCTGTTCCCTAACCGCCGCGTGGTCTGCGGTGCGCCGAGTTATTTCCAGCGTCATTCGGCGCCGCAAACCCTGGAGGACTTGAGCGAGCACAACTGCCTGGCCTTCAACCTGCAGGGGGGGCAGCAGCGCGGCTGGACCTTCCTGCGCGATGGCAAGCAGGTGGCGATCAAGGTTTCCGGCAATCTGGACTGTAATGACGGCGAACTCCTGTACAACTGGGTGAAACAGGGGCTGGGCATCGGCTGGCGTTCGACCTGGGAGATCCAGGCCGAGCTCAAGCGCGGGCAGCTGGTGACGGTGCTCGACGAGTTCGCCGTGCCGGCCTACGACATCCAGGCCGTCTATCCGCAGCAGCGCTACCTGCCAGCCAAGGTGCGGTTCTTCATCGACTACCTGAAGTCGATCTACAACACGCCAGGCTATTGGGAGAGTTGATGCGGATAACTGTATACAAAAAGATCGATTTAAATGTAAACAAATAAATTATTCATGTGTACAGTTGCTCGGCCTGCCAATCTGCAGCGCTGCGTTTGGCCAAGGGCGCCGGTGCGGCGGGCAGGGTTTTGGATCATCAGCCTGAGAGAGGACAAACCATGAGCACCCTGAACCTGGATACCGCCACAGCCATCAGCAACCAGGCCCTGGCGATCGGCCGCGAGCTGTCGGCGGCGCCGCTGACCGTTGCCGTGCTGGATGCCGGCGGTCACCTGATCTGTCTGCAGCGCGAGGACGGCGCGAGCCTGCTACGCCCGCAGATCGCCATCGGCAAGGCCTGGGGGGCGGTCGCCCTGGGCAAGGGCTCGCGCCTGATCGCCGCCGATGCCCAGCAGCGTCCGGCGTTCATCGGCGCGGTGAATACCCTGGCCGATGGCAAGCTGGTGCCGGCGCCAGGAGGCGTGCTGATACGCGATGCGGCGGGGCAGCTGATCGGGGCCGTCGGCATCAGCGGCGATACCTCGGACCTCGACGAGCAGTGCGCCATCCGGGCTGTGGAGGCCCAGGGACTGACGGCCGATGCAGGCATCGCCGGGTAGGGGGAGGAGGTACGGCGGCGAAGCCGCCCAATGCGCGCGCAGGCGGTGACTGCGCCGCGGGTGCGGGCCTAGCGGGCCGTGACCTGCTCGGAGGGGCTGCTGGCCGAGCTGGCGTCGACTTCGCAGCCCTTGATCACCAGGCGGATGATGGTTTGCGCGGCGGCTTCGTAATCCTCGTCGCTGAGGCTGGCCTTGCCGGTGACGGTGGAAATCTGCCAGTCGAAGTCCGCGTAGGTCTGGGTCGCCGCCCAGATGCTGAACATCAGGTGGTGCGGGTCGACGGGTGCCATCAGCCCCTGGTCGATCCAGCGCTGGATGCAGGCGATATTGTGCTGGGCCTGGGCGTTGAGCTCCTCGGCCTGCTCGGCGGACAGGTGCGGCGCACCGTGCATGATCTCGCTGGCGAACACCTTGGAGGCAAAGGGCAGTTCGCGGGAGATGCGGATCTTCGAGCGGATATAGGCCTCCAGCACCTCGGCCGGGCGCCCCGGCTGGTTGAAGGGCGCGGAGGCGGCGAGCAGCGGCTCGATGATGCTTTCCAGCACCTCGCGATAGAGGTTCTCTTTCGATTTGAAGTAGTAGTAGACGTTGGGCTTGGGCAGGCCGGCCTTGGCGGCGATGTCGCTGGTCTTGGTCGCCGCGAAGCCCTTGTCGGCGAACTCCTCACTGGCTGCGCGCAGGATCAGCTCTTGGTTGCGCTCGCGAATGCTGGTCATAGGCCCTATCGATTTCCTGGTGTCGCCCTGCTTGGGGCGGCGGGCCGGCATGGTAGCACCGGCCTCGCGCAGCGCTCAAGCCGGCGGCTGATGGGCCTGTCAGCGCTTTCCTGACCTGTCGGTCAATTGAATGTATACACAAATAGATTTTTCTGTTTACATCCTTCTTCGTTCACTTCACCACAAGAAATGTCTCGGCTCCTTGGGCGACAGGAGACTCGCTGTGCACAACCCCCAGCTGGTCGACCCCTTCGGTCGGCGCATCACCTACCTGCGGCTGTCGGTCACCGACCGTTGCGATTTTCGCTGCACCTACTGCATGGGCGAGGACATGGTGTTCGCCCCGCGCGCGCAGATTCTCAGCCTGGAGGAGCTCTACGCGGTGGCCGATGCCTTTATCGGCCTGGGCGTCAGGCGTATCCGCATCACCGGCGGCGAACCCCTGGTGCGCAAGAACCTGCTGAGCCTGCTGGCGCGCCTGGGCCGGCGCGACGAGCTGGAAGACCTGGCCATCACCACCAACGGCTCGCAGCTGGCCGAACTGGCGCCGCAGCTGCGCGCCGCCGGGGTCGCGCGGCTGAACATCAGCTTGGATTCGCTGAGGCGCGAGCGCTTCGCCGCCTTCACCCGTCGCGACCGTCTCGAGCAGGTACTGGCCGGCATCGATGCGGCGCGGGCCGCGGGTTTTCGCCGGATCAAGCTCAATACCGTGGTGCAGAAGGGGCGCAACGACGATGAGGTGCTCGACCTGCTCGAATTCGCCATGGCGCGCGGCCTGGATATCAGCTTTATCGAGGAAATGCCGCTGGGTGATATCTCCAGCCACAGTCGTCAGGCCACCTTCTGCTCGAGCGACGAGGTGCGCGAGCGCATCGCGCAGCGCCACGCCCTGGTGCGCAGCAATCGGGCGACCGGCGGCCCCTCGCGCTATTGGCAGGTGGTGGGCAGCGCCACCCAGGTCGGCTTTATCTCACCGCACAGCCACAACTTCTGCGGCGACTGCAACCGGGTGCGGGTCACCGCCGAGGGCAAGCTGGTGCTCTGCCTCGGGCACGACCATGCCCTGGACCTCAAGGCGCTGATCCGTCGCTACCCAGGCGACCGCGAGCGCCTGCGCGGGGCGCTGCTCGATGCTTTGCGCCTCAAGCCGGAACGCCATCACTTCGCCAATGACGAGCAGGTCCAGGTGGTGAGGTTCATGAGCATGACCGGCGGCTGATTCGCCGCCACCTGGGCACTTCTTGGCCCCTCGCCGTTGCGCCACCCCGATCCAAAACAAAAAGAAGGAGGGTTGCTGTGAAAATCACTCGCGTCTGCAGTTTACTGATGGTGCTGGGCGCTACCGGAGCCAGTGCCGAAAGCTATGTGATCGGCGTGGAAGAGCTGGCTTTCGCCCCGCACTACAGCATCGACAAGCAGGGCCAGTACCAGGGCTTTGCCCGTGAGCTGTTCGACGCCTTCGCTGCGCACAGCGGTGTCCAGTTGAGCTACAAGCCGTTGCCGGTGGCGCGCCTGCTGCCCGCGCTGCTGGCGGGAGAGGTGGACCTCAAGTACCCCGACAGCGCCCATTGGGCCCAGGCGCAGAAGGACGGTAAGGACCTGCACTACAGCCAGGCGGTGGTCAACTATGTCGATGGCGTGCTGGTCGCGCCGAAGCGCCAGGGCCGCCCACTCGAGCAGCTCAAGCGTCTGGCCATGGTCGACGGCTGGACGCCCTGGGGCTATCAGGAACGGATCGACGCCCAGCAGATCGTGCCGACCTACAACGACGACCTGCGCAAGATGATCCACCAGGCGCTGAAGCAGGACACCGACGGCGCCTACTTCAACGTGGTGGTCGCCACCCATTACCTCGACAACATTCGTGCCCGCCCCGGCGCCCTGGTGTTCGACCCCAAGCTGCCGCATACCCGCGGCACCTTTCACCTGTCCAGCCTGCGGCATGCCGAACTGCTGCAGCGTTTCGATCGCTTTCTGCTCGAGCGCCACGGCGAGGTGGCGGCGCTGAAGGCCAGGTATCGGGTGGAGGCCAATCTGGATTCGGAATACATGGGCATGGAGCAGTGGAAGGTGGACTTCCTCAAGCGGCAGAAGGCCAGGCAGACCGGCGAGTGAGGGCTTGCGCGCGGCAGCCCCATGGGCCGGTGCATCGCCCACGGGGCTGCCTGGCGGCAGTTCTATCAGCTGCGGAATCGCTGGCAGGCCGACCAGTGGCGCATCATCAGGTAGTAGCTGAGGCCCGCGGGGACCAGGCTGGCGTACCAGGACACCGAGGACAGGCTCAGGGCCGCCGCGGCGCCGATCAGCGAGGCGATGATGGCGGCGTAGTTCACGCCCCGATAGGGGCCGTGCGCGTCGTAGAGCTTGCCGATATCCAGCTGGCGCCGGCGGATGATGAAGTAGTCCACCACCATCACCGCGAAGATCGGCCCGAGGAACGCGGAGTAGGTCTGTACGAACACCTGCAGGCCGGCGGAGGATTCTTCCCTGACCAGCTCCCAGGGAAAGGTGCCGAAGGCCAGCAGGCCGACGATGATGGTCGAGGTGCGGAACGGCAGCTTGAACACATCCATCAGGATGTAGGTCGGCGGCACCACGTTGTTCAGCACGTTGGTGGTCACCTGGGCAAAGGCGATGAACAGCAGGGTGGTCACCAGCAGCGGGGTGTTGTCGACGGCGCTGGAGAACACCTGGATCGGGTCATTCACCCCGGTGGCGCCGGACACCATCAGGCCGATCAGCCCCATGAACAGGGTGCAGGGCAGGATCGACATGGCATAGAGGGTGGTCAGCAGGCCCGCGCCGCTGCCCTGCTTGAGCTCGCGCGAGTAGTCGCTGACGTTGAGCATCATGGTGCTGTAGATGCCGAGGAACAGCATGGTCGCGCCCCAGAACGGCAGGCCCCAGGTGCCTTCGACGTTGACCAGATTGGTCATGATCTCGTCGCCGTAGCGGTTGATCACGCTGTAGAACATGTACACCAGCGACACCAGGATAAAGCCGCTGCCGACGTTCTCCAGCCACTTGATGCCCTGGAAGCCGAACATCGACAGGCCGATCTGCAGGAACTGGAACACCACGAAGTAGAAGATCATGTTGTCGAAGCCCAGCAGCGTCGCCGACACGGCGTTGATCGCCGCCGCCCCGACCCAGCTCTGAAAGCCGTACCAGACGATCGCCGGCACCGCCCTGACCAGTCCGGGGAAGCGGGTGCCGGCGAAGCCGAAGGCGCTGCGCGCCTGCACCATGAACGGGATGCCGTACTTGTAGCCGGCCGCTCCGTTGAGCGCCAGGGCGATGCCGATGACGAAGCAGCCGATGCCGATGGCCAGCGCCGTCTGCAGCAGGTTGAGGGTGCCGACGATGCTCGAACCCATGGCGAAGGTGCCGATCGACACGCAGCCGCCGAACCAGGCCAGCAGGTAAGAGAGCCTGCCCATGATGCGTTTTTCTTGCGGGGCCAGTGATTCGTCACCGGCGGGTTTGCTGGCTGCCGGCTGTGCGTAGCCGAGAGCCGGTGAAGCGACAGTTTCGTTTTGCATGGTATGAACCTCGGTACAGGGAACTGAAGTTCCCGTTGTTCTTGTTGTGTCGTTACCTGATTCCATCGTCGCAGCGCGTCTGACCCTCTATGGTCAGCGCTGGCAGTGCCGTGGCTAGCGGCCCGGCTGCCCGGGTGAGAGGTAGGCGAACTGTCCGCTGAAGGCCTTGGGCCGCGGGAAGTCGAGGTCGCCATGCTTGCTGGTGCCCAGCTGCAGGCTGGCCAGCGCCTCGGCCAACTTCACCGCCGCGGTGACGCCTTCGACGATTGGCAGGCCGACGGCTTCGCTGATCTGCGCGGTCAGGTCGGCCATGCCGCCGCAACCGAGGACGATGGCGCCGATGTTGTCTTCGGCCTTGGCCCGCAGGCATTCGTCGATGATCCGATCCAGCGCCAGGTTGCCGTTGTGCTCGAGATCGAGCACCGGAATCTCCGCCGCCCGCACCCGGCGACAGTGGTGGGCATAGCCGTAGTTCTGCAGCAGGTGCTCGGCGATGATCCCGGTGCGGCCCAGGGTGGTGACGATGGAGAAACGCGTGCTGATCAGCGCGGCGAGGTGGAAGGCCGCTTCGGCGATACCGATCACCGGGGCGCGGGTGAGTTCCCGGGCAGCCAGCAGGCCGGGGTCGCCGAAGCAGGCGAGGATGTAAGCGTCGGTTTGTTCGAGCTCGCCGGCGCGGACCTCTTCGAGTACGCCGACGGCGCTGATCGCCTCGTCGAAGTGGCTTTCGATCGACTCCGGACCGCTGCGCGGATTGCTGGCGACTATCCGCGTGCCGGGGCTGGCCACGCGGATGGCGGCTGCGCCTATCTTCTCCGTCATTGCGGCGGTGGTGTTGGGGTTGATGACGCGAATCTTCATGGCTTCCTCTTCTTGGTGAGTGGTTGTATTCAATGTTGTACACAATAAAAACTAAAATAGAAATGAAAAAAGTAGATCTGTGGCTACAAAATATCGCTCAACTGTGCTAGTAAGTTGACGGTGCGGTCAGCTTTAAGGCCGGATATGAAGTAAATATCCATGCAATTCAGTCTGTTGGACGCCTGCGTCCAATGCCGCCTTTTCTCGATTCCAGCCAGGCTAAGTTGCCTATCGCTTATCGCTGCTGCCGAAGCATCGGCGGAGGTCGGCTGCCTCGGCGACGAGGTGGCGCCTGGGGCAGGCTGTCAGGGGGAGGTGCTGCCAGCCGGGTATGGCGTCGTTGCCATGGGGGCAAGACGCTGCCGCAGGCCGCCTGGGGCGGTCGGCCTGATGCTGGAGCGGGAGATTGCGAGTTCTTACGGTGCGGAACCGGGCGACCGCAGCGGCGTGCAGCTGGCCGCTGCGGTGGTCCGTGGTAACTCAGGGCAGGCGAATGGAGGAAGCTCCTTGCCGAACGCACGCCGCGCGCCTGGGCGCGCGGCTTGGCAAAGGGTGTGCCTCAGCTGGGCGAGCCGGCTGGCGCCGAGCTGCCGTTGGCCACGCAATGCTTGCGCATCAACAGGTAGTGAAGGAGTGCGCCGAGTATCGCGCCGAAGATCCAGGAATAGCCGGACAGGCTACTCAGCGCGGGGCTCCAGACCGAGGCGACGGAGAACACCGAGGCGATGCCGAAGGCAATCATAGCCTTGCGATTCCAGCCGCCATCGTAATGGTAGCGAGTGCCCGGTTCGGCGGAGAACAGCTGCTGCAGGTCCAGGTGCTGCCTGCGCACCAGGTAGTAGTCGGCGACGATGATGCCGTACAGCGGCGCGAGCACCGCACCCAGGGTGTCGACGAAGGCGGCGATGCCGACGTTGCTGATGAACGATACCCACAGCGCGCCGATGAAGAAGGCGATGGCCGCGGTGATGAAGCCGCCGGTGCGCGCGCTGATATGGGCCGGCGCCAGGTTGGCGATGTCGTAGGCCGGCGGAATGAAGTTGGCCACCAGGTTGATGCCGACCGTGGCCGCGAAGAAGGTCAGGGCAGCGATCACGGTCAGGGTCAGGTTGTCGACCCGGGCGACGATGTCGGTGGGGTTGGTCAGGGTTTCGCCGAACACCACGACGGTGCCGGCGGTGATGACCAGGGCGATCATCGAGAAGATCGCCAGGCTGACCGGCAGGCCGAGGAAGTTGCCGGCGGTCATCTGCTTCTCGCTCTTCACGAAGCGGGCGAAATCGCCGTAGTTGATCACCACCGCGGCAAAGTAGGCGACCATGGTGCCGACCACCGCGATAAAGGCCGCTACCGGGCCGGCGGCGTACTCACCGGTGCCGCGGAAGATCTCGCCCAGCTCGCTGAGCAGGCTGGGACCGGCCTTGTACCAGATCATCAGCATCAGCGCGATCATCACCAGGTAGACCAGCGGGCCGGCCCAGTTGAGGAACTTGGTGATCCAGTCGATTCCGCGAATGAACAGGGCGACCTGGAAGGCGCAGACGATCATATAGGAGAGCCAGCCGACGGCCGTCATGCCGAGGAACGTGGCGCCGGCGCCGCTGGCATTGCCCATCAACGAGTTGATCAACAGTGCCACGGCGGTGGAGGCGAAGTAGGTCTGCACGCCGTACCAGAAGATCGCCACGATGCCGCGCACCACGGCGGGGAAGTTGGCGCCGCGTACGCCCATGCTGGCGCGCGCCATGACCGGGAAGGGGATGCCGTACTTGACGCTCGGTTTGCCGGTCAGTTGCACCAGGCCCATGACGATGAAGCCGGCCAGGACGATTCCCGCCAGCACCGCCCAACCGTTCAAGCCGTAGGAAATGAACAGGGTGGCGGCCAGGGTGTAGCCGAACAGGCTCTGGATGTCGTTGGACCAGACGTTGAAGATCTCGAACCAGCCCCATTTGCGTTGCGCGGGCGGCAGGGGCGCCAGGTCCGCGTTATGCAGCGAGGTGTCGATCTGCTTGATGTGGAAGTCTTGTGAGGACATGGACAGCTCCTGAAGTCTTGTTTTTGGGCGCCGGCGAAGGGCGCATCTGAGGAGGATTGTCGGCACGTTCCGTTCGGATTTCGTTGTTCAAGTCCTTGGCGAGCAGCGTGCTGGGCCATGGCGACTGGCGAAAGTGGAAGGATCGTTTGCATGTTGTACACATAAAAAAATCACATGAACATAAAAAAATACAAAATTGTGCACATAAATATTGATTTATGAGTACAAAAACTTGACTAGGCAGTCAGTTTGCTGTGCGCGATTCTCGCGCTGGGCGACGCCTTGGCGCCGTCGGCCACACCTACGCAGCAGACGAAAAAGGGGGCTACGCATGGCGTAGCCCCCTTTTCTGTTTAGCTGCCGGATGCCGCCTACCTGGCAGCCGGCCAGTTGCCTTTAGAAGTGATACTGCACCAGTGCCTGCACTGCGGTCTGATCGAAGCCATCGGTGGATCCGTCGATCGGCTTCATGCCGTACTTGTTGTGCCACATGTTCAGCTCGGTGCCGACGTAGAGCTGGCGCTCCTTGCCGAACAGGGCCTTGCCGGCGTCCCATTTGACCTGGATCGAGGAACCGAGGGAGGTCTGGGTGTTGGCCTCCTTCGATGGCGAGCGCCAGTCGAGGTAGCCGTCGACCACGAAGTCCTGGGCACCGATGGCGAAGGGGTAGGCGCCGGCCACGGTCAACTGGGTGGCATAGCCGTTGCCGGCGTCGCTGGCCTTGAAGTCGTGGTCGAAGAAGATGTGGTTGTTGATCTTGACCCGGTACAGGTTGGTGTTGAGGAAGGCGAAGCCGGGCACGTCCCAATCCAGACCGATGCCGTACAGGTAGTTCTCGGTGCCGGGGCCACCGTTGCCTTTCTCATAGGTGAAGGCGGCCTTGACGTCCTTCAGCGGGCCGACCGAGAGATCCTGGCCGGTCAGCCAGCTGAGGCTGATGCGCGGCTTGAACTCCATGTAGTAGAAGCTGTTCTTTTCCTTGACTTCGAGGTTGCCGAAGTTGCTGCCGCGGTACTGGGTGTTGTCGGCGTCCACGTAGTCGAGGAAGAAGAACACGTCGCCCCACACCCAGCCGCTGGCGTGTTCGAAGGTATAGGTGGTCTGCGAGCGTTGCTCTTCGCCGTTGAAGTTCAGGCGTTGGAAATTGCTGCCGTTGAGGTAGGTCAGGCTGTTGTCCTGCCAGAACATCAGGTCGCCGGCGTTGACCTGGTTGCCGGCGAGCAGGCCGGCAGACAGGACGAGGCAGTGGGGGAGGTGCTTGAGCTTCATCGGGGTTTCCTCAGGTTTAGGACGGACAGGGTTTGCCACCCCGCGGCTGGGCGCGGGGCGATGCAGGGGGGGATTCGGGAGCGCTTGGCTCAGCTTTTGCGGTTGGCCGCGCCGCACGCGATGGCTGGCACGGCGCGCGCCTCGATGCAGGTCGCGACGCTCGCGAGCAGGGTCAGGGGGCGGGCGCCGATAGCGACCAGGCGGGCCAGCAGGTGCGCCAGGGCGGGGGCGATGGCTGGCGCGCAGGCGGGGCGGTCAACCAGCGGGAGGATCGGCTCGCTGCTGGCGGCAGACGGAGCTGGGGTGTTCGGCGTACGAGTCGTGGTCATGTCAGAGCCTGCCAGTTGTTTTTATATGGTCATGGGCTTGCACGAGGCTTCACGGCGCCTCCTTCCGATCGCCAGAAAGCTGTCTTAGCGGTCAGGATGTGCCGACTATAACAATGTGGGCACAGTTATGGGAACAAGGTATTTCACGATTGTGTACAAAAAAAGACGCCGCCGGTCGCTTGAGGGCGGCCAGGCGCGCTGGCACGGCGCAGGTTGTCCTGGGAGGGCGCTGCCAGGAGGGAGGGTGAAGGAGGGGCGGTTCAGTCGTCCCGTCGCAGTTCGTGGAAGACGTGCTCGGCCAGGCCGGCGCCGGCTTCGCTCATGGTCAGGTAGGTGCGGTCGGCGCCGGCTTCGATGATCCGCTTGGCGATGTCTTCGTACATGGCGTGGGAGGCGATCAGCCCGGGAAAGCCGCGTTCGCGCAGCTTGCCGATGGAGATGATCTTGGTCTCCGGGTCGTTGAGCGCCAGGACCACCGCTTCGATGCTGGGCATTTCCAGGCGTTGCCAGAGCATCTGGTCTTCGCCATCGGCGAACAGTGCGCGGCGCCCGGCCTTGGCGCAGGCTTCGATGACCACCGGGTCCGAGTCCAGCCCGACCACCTCGAAGCCCTTGCCCTTGAGATAGTCATAGGCGGCGCGGCCGGTGCGGCCCATGCCCACGATCAGGATCTGCGCATCGCCGAGCGACACCGGTTGCTCGTCGGGGTGGCGGGTGTCGCGCTCCAGGGGGATCAGCCAGCGCGACAGGCGCTCGTAGAGCGGGTGGGCGAGGCGGCTGAGCGGAGCGGAGATGACGAAGGACAACGCCACGCTAATGGCCAGGGGAATCAGCCACTGTGGCAGTACCACGCTGGCGACGATCAGGCCGAATTCGCTGTAGTTGGTCAGGCTGACGCTGCTGAGAAAGGCGCTGCGCGCGCGCAGGCGGAACATCACGAACAACAGGAAGAACAGAAAGCCCTTGAGCGGCAGCAGCAACGCCATGACCACGGCGAACGCCAGGGCGTCGGCCCCGGGCAGGCCGCTGATGCCGATCTGCAGGAAGAAACCGACCAGGAACACCTCCTTGATGCTCCACAGCGCGTTGGACAGCTCGATGGCGCGTTTGTGCTTGGCCAGCATGGCGCCGAACGCCAGGGCGCCGAGTTCCGAACTGAGGCCGAGGGACTCGAAGCCGTAGCCGCCGATGACCAGGGCCAGCAGCAGCCCCAGCAGGACCATCAATTCCTCGTGGCCGCTGGCGTCCAGCAGGCGGAACAGCAGCGGTCGCAGCAATGGCAGGGCGAACACCAGCAGGGCCCAGGGCGAGGGCGCGTCGCCATTGGCCAGGCTCATCACCAGCAGGGCGAGGAGGTCCTGAATGATCAGCACGCCGATGGCCAGTCGGCCGTGGAAGGAGCGCAGCTCGCGCTTGCTCTCCAGCACCTTGGCCGCCAGCACCGTGCTGGAGAAGGACAGGGCGACCGACAGCAGCAGCGCCTCGCGCAGGGGCAGCTCGAGGATCAGCACGATGGCGCCGAGGAACAGCAGGCTGGATATGAAGAAATGCAGCAGGCCGCCGGCGATCACCTCGCGCCGCACCAGGTTGCTCAGCTTCAGCTTCAGGCCGACGGTGAACAGCAGCAACAGCACGCCGAGGTGGGAGACATGGCTGAGGATGGTGCTGTCCAGGGGACCGATGCGCAGGTACTGGCTGAGCCCCGCCAGGGTGAAGCCGGCGGCCAGGTAGCCGACCAGGGGCGGTAGGCCGATGAAGCGGGCGGCCAGTCCCAGCATGAAGGCGAAGGCGATCCAGCTGGCTTCGAGCATCGGCAAGTACCTGTCGGCTTTCGCGTGGGCGGTGGACTCCAGTCAATTGTAGCGGGCCGCTCCTGGCCGGCGTCGCCGGGTGGCCCGTAGGCCGCTGCGGGAGCGGCGTGCTGGTGCCAGAAATGACACAAGCCCGCCGGGTGGCGGGCTTGTGCTGGATCGCGGTGCGGCCCTGGGGCCTTGTGCTCAGTTGATCTGCGCGCCCTGGGCAATCCAGGCGCCGATCAGGTCGCGTTCTTCCTGGGTCATCTGGGTGATGTTGCCCAGCGGCATGACCTGGCTGGCGACGCTCTGCGCGTGAATCTTCGCCGCCTGTTGCTGGATCTGCTGCGGGGTGTCGAGCATAAAACCAGCCGGCGCGCTGCTGAACATCGGGCTGCTCGGGCTGGCCGAATGGCATACGGTGCAGCGTTCCTGGATCACGCTGTTGACCGTGGCGAAGGGCGGCTCACTGGTTTGGGCCGTTGCGGGGGCGGCGCTCGGCTCGGCGAGCGCCGTGGCGGGCGCGACCTCCTCGACCTTGGCGACGGTGGCCGCCGGCTCGCTGCTGACCGCCGCGACAGGCGCGGCGCTCGGTGCCGGGCGCAGCGGGGCGGTGACGTAGGCCAGGCAGATCATTCCCAGGGCGGCGGCCGGCAGGGTCCAGGCGAACCTGTTGCTGTCGTGGCGGGTGTTGAAGTAGTGCCGCACCAGCACCGCCAGAATCGCGATGCCGGCCAGGATCAGCCAGTTGTACTGGCTGCCGTAGGTGCTCGGGAAGTGGTTGCTGATCATGATGAACAGCACCGGCAGGGTGAAGTAGTTGTTGTGGCGCGAGCGCAGCAGGCCCTTGGCCGGCAATACCGGGTCGGGTTCGCTGTTCTCTTCGATGGCCTTAACCAGGGCGCGTTGTGCCGGCATGATGGTGAAGAACACGTTGCCGACCATGATGGTGCCGATGATGGCGCCGACATGGATATAGGCCGCGCGACCGCTGAAGATCAGGCTGAAGCCCCAGGCCGCGGCGATCAGCAGGACGAACAGCACCGCGCCGAGCAGCGCCGGCTGCTTGCCCAGGGGCGAGTCGCAGAGGACGTGATAGGCCGCATAACCGGCCACCAGCGAACCGAGGCCGATGGCGATGGCGACGGCCGGGGCCATGTCGCTGCCGGGGGCGATCAGGTACAGCGAAGGGTTCAGGTAGTACACCACCATCAGCAGGGCGACGCCCGACAGCCAGGTGAAGTAGGCCTCCCATTTGAACCAGTGCAGGTTGTCCGGCATCTTCGGCGGGGCCAGCTTGTACTTTTCCAGGTGGTAGATACCGCCGCCGTGGATGGCCCACAGGTCGCCGGCCAGGCCGTCGCGTGGGTTGCTGCGGTTGAGGTTGTTCTCCAGCCAGACGAAATAGAAGGATGCGCCGATCCAGGCGATGCCGGTGATCATATGGATCCAGCGGATGCCCAGGTTCAGCCATTCAGTCAAATGTGCTTCCACAGTGTGTACCTCTTTCCCAGTGCCGGCAGGCCGGTCCCCTGGGCTTCTCTTATTGGTGGGGGTCGAGGAGCAGTTGCTCTGCCTCGGTAAAGAAATGCTCATCGCAGTTGTTGCCGGAACCACTGCGATCAACCACCAGGAAGTCATCCCGCTTTTCGATCGTCAGCACCGGATGGTGCCAGACGCCGCGATGGTAATTAATGCCCTGCCTGCCGTTGCTGCGGAAGGCGCGGACCAACTCCGATTCAGGTGCATCGCCAAGTGGCGCGACCACAATCAGAAAGGGGTGGCCGAGCAGCGGCACGAAGGCCTGGCTGCCCAGCGGATGGCGCTCCAGCATGCGCACGGTCAGCGGCATGTCCAGTGCCTCGGCACTGAAGATGCTGATGATCGCCTGATCCCCAGGCTCCGCGGTCTCGACCGTCGCCAGCTTGTGGTAGCGGCGAGTGGAGCCGTTGTTGATCATGAAGAACTCGCTGCCTTCGGTTTCGATAACGTCGCCGAAGGGGGCGAAGGCTTCTTTGCTCAGGGGCTCGATGATCAGTTTGCGCATGTCGGTCTACTTGTTCTCTATTGCGTGATGCCCCCCGGCCGCAGACCGGGGGCCGTTGCCTTACTTGCTGACCTTGCCGAACAGACGCAGGCGACTGACGCCGCCGTCCGGGAAAACGTTCAGCCGCACATGGGTGATCGGGCCGAGGGCCTGGATCTGCTCGACGAATTCGTGCTCGGCGTGCATCGACAGTTTCTGGCTCGGCAGCAGTTCGCGCCAGAACAGGCTCTGGGTCTCGATCTGGCTGTCGGTGCCGCCCTTGACGAAGGCGCCCTGAATCGAGCAGCTGTCCGGGTAGTTGCCCTTGAAGTGCAGGGTGTCGACGACGATGCGCTCGATTTCGCCGGGGTGGCCGAGGGCGACGATTACCCAGTCGTTACCCGGGGTGCGGCGGCGCGCGGTTTCCCAGCCGTCGCCCATGTTGATGCCGCGGCCCGGGTTGAGGATGTTGCTCATGCGCCCGAAGTGTTCGTCGGAGCAGGCCAGGGCGCGCCCGCCATTGAGGGCCGCGGCCAGGTCGACCTGTTCGTTGTCGCCGATCGAGGACCAGTCGCGGAACGGAATGCCGTAGACGCGCAAGCGGGCGACGCCGCCATCCGGGTAGATGTTGAAGCGCAGGTGGGTAAAGGCCTGCTGGGTGTGGATCTCGTGGTAGTGGTGGGCGTTGCCCTGCAGCTCGACCGCGCCCAGTACCTCGGTCCACTCGGTGGCGTCAGTCGGGTCGCCCTCGGCGACGAAGCAGCCTTCCAGGGAGGCCGACGGCGGGAAGTTGCCGGTGAAGAAGCTGGTGTCGATGTCCACGCCCTTGATCGAGCCCGCCACGCCCAGGCGGATCACCGCGCTGTCGTAGCCCTCGAAGCGCTTGCGCCGCGACTCCCAGCCGTCCATCCACTTGCCGTTGTCGTCGAACACGCCTTCCTTCCACACCGCCGGGGTCGGTTGGAACAGACGGTTGACGTCGGCGAACCAGTCGTCGGTGACCGAGATGGCTTGGGTGCCGAGGCGTGCGTCGGCCAGGTTGACGTATTTCTCGAAGGGTACGGCGTAAGCTTTCATGTGGTCTCTGCCTTGGGTGGTGGCGATTGTAGGGGGCGGTGCCTGGGCGCCTAGAGCTGCTGCAGGCGGAACAGGGCTATCCGGTTGATTTCGCTCAGGGCGCGGGCGAATTCCTGCTCCGGCGAGTTGTGGATGCGCTCCTCGAAGGCCGCCAGTATCTGATGCCGGTTGCTGCCCTTGACCGCCATGATGAAGGGGAAGCCGAACCTGGCCTTGTAGGCATCATTCAGTTCGGTGAAGCGGGCGAACTCCTCGGCGGTGCATTCGCTGATCCCGGCGCCGGCCTGCTCGGAGGTGCTGGATGCGGTCAGCTCGCCGCGCACCGCGGCCTTGCCGGCCAGGTCCGGGTGGGCGTTGATCAGCGCCAGCTGGGCCTCGCGGCTGGCGCCGAGCAGCAGCTCGGCCATGCGCCGGTGCAGGCCTTCGATTTCGTCGACACTGGGGTCCAGACCCAGCTCATAGGCCTGCTCGGCGACCCAGGGCGAGTGCTCGTAGATGTCGGCGAAGGCGTTGACGAAGTCCGCGCGGTCGAGTCGCGACGGCGTCAGGGTCTGAAAGCGGCTCATTGCGCGCGCTCCTCCTTGAACGGGTGGGTGGCGTACCAGTGGCGGGCGATGTCGACGCGGCGGGCGAACCAGACCTTGTCATGGCCCTTGGCGTACTCGATAAAGCGCGCCAGGGCGGCCAGGCGGGCCGGGCGACCGAGCAGGCGGCAGTGCATGCCGATAGAGAGCATCTTCGGTGCACCCTCCAGCCCTTCGGCATAGAGCACGTCGAAGGCGTCCTTGAGGTAGTTGAAGAAATCGTCGCCGGTGTTGAAGCCCTGTACCTGGGTGAAGCGCATGTCGTTGGTGTCCAGGGTATAGGGGATCACCAGGTGCGGCTTGGCTGGGCTGCTGGCCGGGTCCCAGTAGGGCAGGTCGTCGTCGTAGGTGTCCGAGTCGTAGAGGAAGCCACCTTCCTCCCTGACCAGACGCCGCGTGTTGGGGCCGGTGCGGCCGGTGTACCAGCCCAATGGGCGTTCGCCGGTCAGGTCGGTGAGGATGCGGATGGCTTCGAGCAGGTGCTCGCGTTCCTGCGCCTCGTCCATGTACTGGTAGTCGATCCAGCGATAGCCATGGCTGCAGATCTCGTGGCCGGCCGCCACCATGGCCTTGATCACGTCCGGGTGGCGCTGCGCCGCCAGGGCCACGGCGAACACCGTCAGCGGGATGCCGTGCTTGTCGAACAGCTTGAGCAGGCGCCAGACGCCGGCTCGGCTGCCGTACTCGTAGAGCGATTCCATGCTCATGTTGCGCACCCCCTGCAGCGGCTGCGCGGACACCATCTCGGAGAGGAAGGCCTCGGATTCCTTGTCGCCATGCAGCACGTTGCGCTCGCCGCCTTCCTCGTAGTTGAGGACGAACGACAGGGCGATGCGGGCATCGCCCGGCCAGTGGGGATGGGGCGGGTTGTTGGCGTAACCGATCAGGTCGCGTGGATAGTCAGCGCTCACTGCAGTCTTCCTTCTTGGCGATGTTGCGGTCTGTGCGCAATCCATGGCTCTCATGGCTGCGCAACCGTGATGGGATAATTGTATACAAAAGCAATTGTGTTTTGTAAATCAAAAAATCGCTGCGTTTTTCGCTTCGAGCACTCCAGTATCGACTGCCAGTCGGCCTTGGAGCAAACGCGGCGATCCATTGGGCGCTCGCCTGGGTGGATAGCATCGACGGCGAGGCTGGCAGTGTTGGCAAGGTGCTGGAGCTTAACTGCTTGTATACAATATTGCTGAAAACTGTTTTAAATAACTTCGCCATGCTATGCTTCGCCGAACTCGGGGCTGCTCCAGCCCGCGCGAGCCGCTGATTTCCGACAAGAATAGAGGAGGAGTGGTGTCCGTGAGACCCCAGGTCGCCGCGGATGCCCGGAACCAATGGGACGATTGACGACACATGTTCTAGATGCTGCACACGGTTGCCCGGGCAGCGCGCTGAAGGTCGAGCTGTACCGTGTCGAAGGTGAACAGCTGGAGCTGCTCGCCAGCGTGCGGACCAACCACGATGGCCGCTGCGATGCGCCGATCCTGCAGGGCGCGGACTATCGCAGCGGCGTCTATCAACTGCACTTCCACGCCGGCGACTACTACCGTGGGCGCGGCGTGGCGCTGCCCGATCCGGCATTTCTCGATGTGGTGGTGCTGCGCTTCGGCATCGACGCCGGCCAGGAGCACTACCATGTGCCGCTGCTGATTTCGCCCTACAGCTATTCGACCTATCGCGGTAGCTGATACCCAATGCTTGTCACCCTCTGACTCCGTCAACGAGTCGTTAGCCCGCGCACTGCGGGCTTTTTTATGCATGGGGGTGGAGGGGGACTTGCCCAGGCACAAAAAAAGGCCGGCTGCGATGCCGGCCTCTTTCTGTTCTGGACGTCCGATGATGCGGGGCGCCCGGGCGTCCGTTCTCGCCTCAGGTGCGGAAGCGATGGACCAGGCTGTTGAGCTCCTCGGACAGGCTCGAGAGGTTCTGCGAGTCGCTGCGCGCCGACTCTGCCAGGCCGGCCACCAGCTGCGCGTCGCCGTGGATCCGCGTGATGTGCCGGTTGATGTCCTCGGCCACCTGGTGTTGCTCTTCGGCGGCCGTGGCGATCTGCGCATTCATGTCGCGGATCACATCCACCGACTCGCGGATCAGGCCGAAGCTGGAGCTGGCCTCGTTGATGCTGGCCACGGTGCGCTGCGACACCTCCAGGCTGGCGTGCATCTGCTTGGCCATCTCGCGAGTGCGCTGGGCCAGGCCGCTGAGCAGACCGTCGATCTCCGAGGTCGAGTCGGCGGTACGCTTGGCCAGGGCGCGCACCTCGTCGGCAACCACGGCGAAACCGCGGCCCTGCTCGCCGGCGCGGGCCGCTTCGATGGCGGCGTTGAGGGCCAGCAGGTTGGTCTGTTCGGCGATCGAGCGGATGGTGCCGAGAATCGACTGGATGTTGTTGTTGTCCTGCTCCAGCTGTTGCATGGCGGCGGCCGACTGGGAGATTTCTCGGCTCAGCTGTTCGACGCTGTGCACCGCCGCGTCGATCTGCAGCTGGCCTTCGTGGGCCTGCCGTTGCCCGCTGTCGGCGGAGTCGGCGGCCTGGCTGCAGGAGCGGGCCACTTCGTTGGCGGTGGCGACCATCTCGTGGAAGGCGGTGGACACCATGTCGACCGATTCGCGCTGGCGCCCAGCCGCCTCGGCCATGTCGCCGGAGACCTGGGCCGAGGTGCCGGAGGTGTGGTGGATCTGCTTGGCCGCCTGGCCGATGCTGAGGATCAGTTGGCGAATGCTGGCGAGGAACTGGTTGAACCAGCCGGCCAGCTGCGCTGTTTCGTCCTGGCCGCGCACCGTCAGCGAGTGGGTCAGGTCGCCCTCGCCCTGGGCGATGCCTTCCAGGCCGTTGGCCACGGCGCGGATCGGGCTGACGATCAGGCTGGCGAAGCTGGCGCCGACGAAGGCGAACAGCAGGGCCAGCAGTGCGGCCATGCCGATGATGATCCAGGTCAGCTGGGTCACGCTGCTCATCACGTCGTCCTGGCGGATCAGGCCGATGAAGCGCCAGCCCAGGCGGTCCGAGGACCAGACGTTGGCCATGTAGCGCACGCCGTCGAGTTCGACTTCGGCCAGACCCTGGCCGGCCTTGGCCAGCTCGGCATAGCCGCCGCCCAGCTCGCCGAGCTTCTTGAAGTTGTGCTCGGGCTGGCTCGGGTCGACCAGCACGGTGCCGTTGTTCTCCATCAGCATCAGGTAGCCGCTTTCGCCCAGCTTGATGCCCTTGACGATATCGGTCAGCTGGTTGAGCGATACGTCGATGCTGAGCACCCCGCCCGGGTTGCCCAGGCCGTTGGCCACGCTGCGCACGCTGGCCACCAGGGTCGCGTTGTCATTGGCCCAGTAGTAGGCGTCGGTGCGCACGGTCTTGCCCTGGGCGTTGATGCCGGCCTGATACCAGGGGCGTGGGCGCGGGTCGTAGTTGCTCAGGCCCACGTCGTTGGGCCAGCTGACGTAGCCGCCGTCGATGGTCGCGGTGGTGACATAGGCGTAGGCCGGGTGGCTGGCGGCGACGTCGGCGAACAGCGCCAGCAGTTTCTCGCCGTATTCACCCAGCGGCGCCTGGGCGGCATTGGCGTCCATGTACTTCTTCAGGTTGCCGTTCACCCCGGTGACCAGCGGATGCTTGGCCAGGTAGTCGACGTTCTGGCTGATGCCGTCGAAGAACAGCTGCATGGCGTTTTCGACCTGGCGGATCTCGCGGGAGCTGCTGTCGACGAACTCGTCGCGGGCATCGCTGCGCAGGTTGAGCACCACCAGGATGGCGACCAGCATGATCGGCACGCAGGCGATGATCGCAAAGGCCCAGGTGAGTTTTTGTTTTATGTTCATCGGAGGTCCCCGGACGGTTGTAGGCGGCTCCTATTCTGTCGGCTGGACAACAGGGAGCTTTACCGAATACGACCGTTATTGTCGCAAGCGCGCGCTAAGTGTCGCGCCTAGGCATCTGCGCCGCAGAAGCGCGGGGCCACCCCGCGCCGGGCCGAGCGCCCGGCGCGATCAGCGACTCAGCAGGGACGCGGTGCCGGCGCTGGCGAACAGACCGGCGCTGACCCGGTTGAACCACACCTGGCCCTTGCCCGAGCGCAGGTAGCGCGCCGCGCCGTGGGCGCTGAGGCCGTAGAACAGCTTGCAGCCCAGATCCAGGGCCGCCCAGGTGAGGATCAGCACCAGCAATTGGCTGAGGAGCGGCTGGTCGGCGCTGATGAACTGCGGCAGGAAGGCGGCGAAGAACAGGATGTCCTTGGGGTTGCTGGCGCCGAGGCCGAAGGCCTTCCAGAACATGCTCCTGAAGCCGGGGTTGACCGCCTGCTCCTCGGCCTTCACCGGCTTGGCGGCCTGGCGCGACTGCTGCCAGCTCTGCCAGGCGAGATAGAACAGGTACAGCGCGCCGATCAGCTTGAGCAGGCTGAACAGTTGTTCCGAGGCCAGCAGCAGGGCGCCCAGGCCCAGGGCCGAGGCGCTGAGCAGGCAGATCGAGGCCGAAACTCCGCCGAGAAATGCCGGCAGGGAACGACGCAGGCCGTAGTTCAGGCTGTTGCTGACCATCAACAGGGACAAGGGCCCAGGGATCAGGATCACGATCAGCGCGGCGCTGCTGAACAGCAGCCAGGTCTCCAGGCTCATGCACTTCACTCCAGATGCGGAAAAGCCCCAGCGCGTGAGCGCCGGGGCCGGGTAGGGCTAAGGCCAACCTTACAGGAAGGCGAACTTGGCGATAAAGATGATGCACAGCACATAGAGGCTGACGGAGACCTTGTCGCGCTGGCCGGTCAGCAGCTTCAGCGTGGCATAGGTCAAAAAGCCCAGGGCGATGCCGTTGGCGATGGAGAAGGTCAGCGGCATCATCACCACGGTGACGATGGCCGGGATGGTGTCGGTGAGGTCTTCCCAGTCGATATGCGCCATGCCGCTCATCATCAGCATCGCCACATAGATCAGCGCGCCGGCGGTGGCGTAGGCCGGAATCATCCCGGCCAACGGGGCGAAGAACATCGCCGCGAGAAACAGCACACCGACGGTGACGGCGGTGAGGCCGGTGCGACCGCCGGCGGCCACGCCCGAGGCGCTTTCCACGTAGCTGGTAACAGGCGGGCAACCGACCATGGAGCCGATCACGCTGGAGGTACTGTCGGCCTTGAGGGCCTTGGACAGGTTCTGGATCTTGCCGTCTTCGTCCACCAGGTTGGCGCGGTGGGCGACGCCCATCAGGGTGCCGGCGGTGTCGAACATGTTCACGAAGAGGAACGCCAGGATCACGCTGACCATGGCCACGTTGAAGGCGCCGGCGATGTCCATGGCCAGGAAGGTCGGCGCCAGGCTCGGCGGCAGCGATACCAGGCCGTTGTATTCGACCAGGCCCAGGGCCCAGCCGATGGCGGTGACGCCGAGCATGCTGAAGAGAATGGCGCCGAACACGTTGCGATGGCTGAGCACGGCAATCAGCAGGAAGCAGGTCGCCGCCAGCAGGGCCGACGGCTCGCCGAAGGAGCCCATGGTCAGCAGGGTGGCGGGGCTGTCGACCACTATGCCGGCGGTCTTCAGGCCGATCAGGCCGAGGAACAGGCCAACCCCGGCGCCCATGGCGAAGCGCAGGCTCATCGGAATGCTGTTGAGCAGCCACTCACGGATGCGCGACAGGCTCATGATCATGAACAGGATGCCGGAGATGAATACCGCCCCCAGCGCAACCTGCCAGCTGTAGCCCATCTCGCCGACCACGGTGTAGGTGAAGAAGGCATTGAGCCCCATGCCCGGCGCCAGGCCGACCGGCCAGTTGGCGTACAGGCCCATGAGGAAGCAGCCGAGGGCCGCGCCGATGCAGGTGGCGACGAAGGCGGCACCGTGGTCGACGCCGGCATTGGCCATGATGTTGGGGTTGACGAAGATGATGTAGGCCATGGTGACGAAGGTCGTCAGTCCGGCCAGCAGTTCGGTCCTGATGCTGGTGCGATGCTCGGTCAGCTTGAAGAAGCGGTCGAGCAGTCCGGCATCTGCCGTTCCTTGGGTGTGAGTCGCAAGTTGTTCTTGTTTGGCGCTTTCCACAGCAGGTACTCCTCATTTCTCTTGTTGTGTTCCACCCAGAGTCATGGCCGCGGCAGGCTTCGACTCTCTGAGGCTGGTGGTTCGTTTGAGGGTGCTCGCTGGCTAAGTTGTTGACCGAGCGGTCAGGAAGTCACCCTGTCGCGATTATGCGTTTGTATACAAAAAAAGCAAATAATGTTTTCCCTGGTGCGCGAGCCCTGCCCATGGCGGCAGCGCGCGGGGAAAGCGAGGGGGATCGGCAATCATGCGGCCGTGGTATGGTCTATAAAGTCAGTAAAAACAGTTAGATAGCGATTAAAAGCGACTCCGCCAACGGGATCGGTGGACGGCCGCATCTGATTTGTGCCGCGGGCCATGGCGCTGGATTTGCCATTTAATCTTTATGAGGAAAACAATTTTTATACGAAATGGATTTAGCCGAATCCGGGACGGCGCCTGCCGATGCTCCCTGGGTGGGCGATAACGCAGGCGCCCGCCGTCGCTGGCCAGCGAGGGGATTGCTGCAGCGAGTGGTTAAATTGTGTACAATGCCCGCACTGTATTCTTTGCGTCATGCCCCACTCTTGCTTGCCAGATGTGGGGTAAAACGCAGTAGAGTTCCCGGTAACCGGTCGACCCTCTAGACGCGAGTCAGCATGAACGAACAATTGCAGCCCCTTAAGAAGCAGCCGCGTGCAGGCAAGAGCAGCCGCAGCGGGACTCAGGACGACGTCGTATACGCCCATATCTTCGATGCCATCCTCGAGCAGCGGCTGGCACCCGGCACCAAGTTGAGCGAGGAGGCCCTGGGCGAGATATTCGGCGTCAGCCGCACCATCATCCGTCGTGCCTTATCGCGCCTGGCTCACGAGGGCGTGGTGCTGTTGCGTCCGAATCGCGGTGCGGTGGTGGCCAGCCCCAGCGTCGAGGAAGCCAGGCAGATCTTCTATGCCCGGCGCATGGTCGAGCGCGCCATCACCGAACTGGCGGTACAGCACGCCACCCCCGAACAGTTGGCCGAGTTGCGCCAGATGGTTGTGGATGAACATGCGAGCTTCGCCAGGGGCGACCGCGGCGCCGGCATTCGCCTGTCCGGCGAGTTCCATCTGAAGCTGGCCGAGGCGGCGAAGAACGCCCCGTTGATCAGCTTCCAGCGCAGCCTGGTGTCGCAGACTTCGTTGATCATCGCCCAATACGAGAGCGGCAGTCGTTCGCACTGCTCCTACGACGAGCACAACCAGCTGATCGATGCCATCGAGGCAGGGGATGCGGCCAAGGCCGTGACCCTGATGATGCATCACATGGACCACATCGACAGCAAGCTCAACCTCGACGAGGACAGCGCCTCGGACGATCTGCACACGGTGTTCTCCCATGTACTGCAGACCAAGAAGAAGCCGGGGCGCAACGGCGCCAACCGCTGATTGACGATCCGCCAGAAGGCCCCGCGGTGTGAGCCGCGGGGCTTTTCTATGGTCGGTCGTTAAGCCAGGAGCGGCGGATCAGTCGCGCCGATGCACCGACTGGCCGGCGGCGAAGGTTTCCTTGACCGCGCGGTCGTCGCCGAGAATGGTCAGGGCGAACAGCTTCTCGGCCAGGCTCGTGGCCTGCTGCATGCGGTAGGCGATCAGCGGCGTGGCTTGATAGTCGAGCACCACGAAGTCGGCGTCCTTGCCGCTCTCGAAGTTACCGATCTTGTCGTCCAGGTACAGGGCATTGGCGCCGCCGAGGGTGGCCAGGTACAGCGACTTGAACGGATCGAGCTTCTTGCCCTGCAACTGCATCACCTTGTAGGCCTCGCTCAACGACTGCAGCTGGCTGAAGCTGGTGCCGGCGCCGACATCGGTGCCCAGGCCGACGCGCACGCCGTGCTGTTCCAGGGCCTGCAGATCGAGCAGGCCGCTGCCGAGGAACAGGTTGGAGGTGGGGCAGAAGGCCACCGCCGAGCCGGTCTCGGCCAGGCGCTTGCATTCCTCGTCGCACAGGTGCACGCCATGGGCGAACACCGAGCGTGCGCCAATCAGCTGGTAGTGGTCGTACACATCCAGGTAGCCCTTGCGCTCGGGAAACAGCTCCTTGACCCATTCGATTTCCTTGCGGTTCTCGGACAGGTGGGTGTGCATGTAAAGACCCGGGTATTCGCGATACAGCTTGCCGGCCAGCGCCAGCTGCTCAGGCGTGCTGGTCGGGGCGAAGCGCGGGGTCACCGCGTAGTGCAGGCGGCCCTTGCCGTGCCAGCGCTCGATCAGCTCCTTGCTGTCGGCATAGCCGGATTCCGGCGTGTCGGTCAGGTAGTCCGGGGCGTTGCGATCCATCAGCACCTTGCCGGCGATCATCCGCAGGTTGAGCGCCTGGGCCGCCTCGAAGAACGCATCCACCGACTGCTTGTGCACGCTGCCGAACACCAGGGCGGTGGTGGTGCCGTTGCGCAGCAGCTCCTTGAGGAATATCCCGGCCACGTCGCCGGCATGAGCCTTGTCGGCGAACTGCCGCTCGGTGGGGAAGGTGTAGGTGTTGAGCCAGTCCAGCAACTGCTCGCCGTAGGAGGCGATCATGCCGGTCTGCGGGTAATGGATATGGGTGTCGATGAAGCCGGGGGTGATCAGCGCATCGCGGTACTCGACGACCTCCACGCCCTTGAGTTTGGCCAGTAGCTCGGTGGCGTGGCCGAGCTGCGCCACCTGGCCGTCCTCGACGACCAGCAGGCCATCTTCGAAATATTCATAGGAGTGTTCCACGCCGACCACGGCCGGGTCGGCAATGCTGTGCAGGATGGCGGCGCGGTAGGCTTTGATAGTGCTAGTCATCTAATACATCTCGATCATGCATGGGGTGCGCCAGGCGCACCAAGCTCAATGGGGTATCGGGCGCGCCCTACTGGGAGCGGCGTGAGGCGGGTAACAGCCTGGCGATGCTCGACTCGCCTTTCTTCACGTCCTGGCCAAAGGCGGCGTTGTAGGTGGCGATTACCTCGCCGGCGATGGACACGGCGATCTCCGCCGGAAGCTTGCCCTTGACCTCCGCCAGGCCCATCGGGCAGCGCATGCGCTGGACCACTTCGGCGGCGAAGCCACGCTCGCGCAGGCGGTGTTCGAACTTGCCGCGCTTGCTCTTGGAGCCGATCAGCCCGTAGTAGGCGAAGTCGTTGCGCTTGAGGATGGCGGCAGTCAGTTCCAGGTCCAGCTGGTGGTTGTGGGTCATGACGATGTAGTAGCTACCGGCGGGCATGGCCGCCACTTCATCGACCACCTCGTCGTTGACCACTTTCTCCACGCCGGCGGGAATCTGCGCGGGAAACTCGTTCTCGCGCGAGTCGATCCAGCGCACCTTGCAGGGCAGGCTGGCGAGCAGCGGGACCAGGGCGCGGCCGACATGGCCGGCGCCGAACACGGCGATCTGCGCCTGTGGCTGGCCCATGGGTTCGAACAGCAGCACGGTGGCGCCGCCGCAGCACTGACCGAGGCTGGCGCCGAGGCTGAAACGCTCCAGGCGGGTATCCTGGCTGCGGCTTGCGAGCATCTCGCGGGCCAGTTCCATGGCCTTGTATTCCAGGTGGCCGCCGCCGATGGTCTCGAAGATGCGTTCGGCGGTGACCACCATCTTCGAGCCGGCATTGCGCGGCGTCGAGCCGCGCTCCTCGATGATGGTCACCAGTACGCAGGGTTCGCCTTTTTCCTGCAGTTCAGCCAGGGCACTGATCCAGCTCATTTGCTCAGCCTCCAGGTCGGTGGCAATTGTCCCGGCCGCGGCAGGCGCCAGTTGCTCAGCGAGGGTTCCAGCAGTGGAACCGGCGCCGGCCGAGGCGGTTGGCTATTCGGCTCGGTGTGTTTTGTCATTGTTCTACACCTGTATTCGTTCGGTACGTAGCCCGGATGCAATCCGGGAGAGGGTTTCCCCGGATTTCATCCGGGCTACGGTTCTGGTGGAAAACGCTTCGCGGTTTTCCACCCTACGGAGCGGCCCGTAGGGTGGGTGTCGCGCAGCACATCCACCAAGGTGGATGGCGTTACGCCGGTTCGACCTCTGCAGCCGCGGCCTTGGCCGGCTGCTGCAGTTTCTTCATCTGCTCCACGCCCCAGAGTACGCGCTCCGGGGTGGCCGGGGCGTCGATCGCCGGCTGCACGCGATAGTCGGCGAGGCTGGCCACCGCATCCTTGATCGCGCACCACACGGCGATGCCGAGCATGAACGGCGGCTCGCCCACGGCCTTGGAGTGGAACACCGTGTCTTCCGGGTTCTTGCGGTTCTCCACCAGCTTGACCCGCAGGTCGAGCGGCATGTCGGCGATGGCCGGGATCTTGTAGCTGGCCGGGCCGTTGGTCATCAGCTTGCCCTTGGCGTTCCACACCAGCTCCTCCATGGTCAGCCAGCCCATGCCCTGGACGAAGGCGCCCTCGACCTGGCCGATGTCGATGGCCGGGTTCAGGGAGGCGCCGACGTCGTGCAGGATGTCGGTGCGCAGCATCTTGTACTCGCCGGTCAGGGTGTCGACTATCACCTCGGCGCACGCCGCGCCGTAGGCGAAGTAGTAGAACGGCCGGCCGGCGGCCTTGTCGCGGTCGTAATAGATCTTCGGCGTGCGGTAGAAACCGGTGCTGGAGAGCGACACCTGGGCGAAGTAGGCCTTCTGCACCAGCTCCTCGAACGACAGGAACAGCTCACGCACCCGCACCTGGCTGTTGCGGAACTCGACGTCCTCCGGGGTGACCCGGTACTCGCGCACGAGGAAGTCCACCAGTCGCTGCTTGATGATCTCGGCGGCGTTCTGCGCGGCCTTGCCGTTGAGGTCGGCGCCGCTGCTGGCGGCGGTCGGCGAGGTGTTGGGCACCTTGTCGGTGTTGGTCGCGGTGATCTGGATGCGCGAGATGTCGACCTGGAACACCTCGGCCACCACCTGGGCGACCTTGGTATTGAGTCCCTGGCCCATCTCGGTGCCGCCATGGTTGAGGTGGATGCTGCCGTCGGTGTAGATGTGGATCAGCGCGCCGGCCTGGTTGAGGAAGGTGGCGGTGAAGCTGATGCCGAACTTGACCGGGGTCAGCGCCAGGCCCTTCTTCAATACCGGGCTCTTGGCATTGAAGGCGCGGATGGCCTCGCGGCGCTTGGCGTATTCGCTGCTGGCCTCGAGCTCGGCGGTCATCTCGGCGAGCAGGTTGTGCTCGACGGTCTGGTGGTAATGGGTGACGTTGCGCTCGTGCTTGCCGTAGTAGTTGAGCTTGCGCACCTCCAGCGGGTCCTTGCCGAGGGTGCGGGCGATGTGGTCCATGACCTGCTCGATGGCGACCATGCCCTGGGGGCCGCCGAAGCCGCGGTAGGCGGTATTCGAGGCGGTGTTGGTCTTGCAGCGATGGCCGTTGATGGTGGCGTTGCCGAGGAAGTAGGCGTTATCGGAGTGGAACATTGCGCGGTCGACGATCGAGCCGGACAGGTCCGGCGAATAGCCGCAGTTGCCGGCCAGCTCCATCTGGATGCCGTGCAGCAGGCCGTCGTCGTCAAAGCCGACGTCGTACTCGACGTAGAAGGGGTGGCGCTTGCCGGTGATGCTCATGTCCTCCATGCGCGGCAGGCGCATCTTGGTCGGCCGGCCGGTGAGGTGGGCGATGACCGCGCAGAGGCAGGCAGGCCCGGC
The DNA here is from genome assembly GCF_013388395.1 of Pseudomonas sp. LPB0260. NCBI lineage: Bacteria > Pseudomonadati > Pseudomonadota > Gammaproteobacteria > Pseudomonadales > Pseudomonadaceae > Pseudomonas > Pseudomonas sp. LPB0260. The sequence goes on from NZ_CP058247.1 coordinate 77,620, forward strand.
GGCCTGGGTCTCCTTGCCGCCGAAACCGCCACCCATGCGGCGCATGTCGATGACGATCTTGTGCATGGGCACGCCGAGGACCTCGGCGACCAGTTTCTGCACCTCGGTGGCGTTCTGCGTCGAGGTGTAGACGATCATGCCGCCATCTTCGGTGGGCATCACCGAGGAGATCTGCGTCTCCAGGTAGAAGTGCTCCTGGCCGCCGATGTGCAGCCTGCCCTGCAGGCGGTGCGGGGCCGTGGACAGCGCGGCGGCCGAGTCGCCGATGCGGTGCTGGTGGCTGTCGAGGACGAAGTGCTTCTTGCGCAGGGCGTCCTCGACATCCAGCACCGGCTCCAGGTCTTCGTATTCGATGACCGCCGCCATGGCCGCCTTGCGTGCGTTTTCCAGGCTGTCGGCGCCGACCGCGACCACCACCTGGCCGACGTACTCGACCTTGCCGTCGGCCAGCAGCGGATCGCCGGCCACCACCGGGCCGATGTCCAGCTGGCCCGGTACGTCCTGGCTGGTGATGGCGATGGCCACGCCCGGTATCGCGTAGCAGGGCGAGGTGTCGATGCTGACGATGCGCGCGTGGGCACGTTCGCTCATGCGGGCATAGACGTGCAGCTGGTTGGGGAACTCCAGGCGGTCGTCGACATACACCGCCTCGCCGGACACGTGTTTGTCCGCGCTCTCGTGCTTGACGCTGCGGCCGACGCCGGTGGTGATGTCGGCGCGGAACAGTTCTGCCAGTTCGGCCTGGGTCTTCGGGGTTTTGTGATGGTTAGACATAGGCGGTCACCCGGGTTTCGACTTCGGGAGCTTGCAGCTCGAGGAAGAATTTACGCAGCAGGTTCTGCGCGGTGAGCAGGCGGTATTCCTTGCTGGCGCGGAAGTCGCTGAGCGGGGTGAAGTCCTCGGCCAGGGCGGCGCAGGCTCGCTCGATCACGCCGGGGTACCAGGCCGATCCGGTCAGGGCGGCCTCGCAGGCGGCGGCGCGCTTGGGAATCGCCGCCATGCCGCCGAAGGCGATGCGGGCCCCTTTCACCACGCCATCCTCGACCCGCAGGTTGAAGGCGGCGCACACCGCCGAGATGTCGTCGTCCAGGCGCTTGGACACCTTGTAGGCGCGGAACGCCTGGTTGGCCTGGGCGCGCGGCACGATGATCTTCTCGATGAACTCGGCCTCCTGGCGGGCGGTCACCTTGTAGTCGAGGAAATAGTCTTCCAGGGCCAGGGTGCGGGTGCTGTTGCCCTGACGCAGGACAATCTGCGCGCCGAGGGCGATCAGCAACGGCGGGGCGTCGCCGATCGGCGAGGCGTTGCCGATATTGCCACCCAGGGTGCCTTGGTTGCGGATCTGCAGGGAGGCGAAGCGATGCAGCAACTCGCCGAAGTCCGGATATTCGCGGGCCAGCGCCGCGTAGCAGTCGGTCAGCGCAGTGGCGGCGCCGATCTCGATGCTGTCGTCGGTGATTTCCACCCGCTTCATGGCTTCGATGTGGCCGACGTAGATCATCACCGGCAGCTCGCGGTGGAACTGGGTCACTTCCAGGGCCAGGTCGGTGCCGCCGGCGAGCAGGCGAGCCTCGGGATTGGCGACATAGAGGTCGGCCAGGTCGGCCACGTTCAGTGGCAGCAGGCAGCGCTTGTCGCCGCTGTTCAACTCGGCGGTTTGCCGTGGGGCGATGGCTTGCAACTGGGCGACAGTCTCGGCTTCGAAGGCGTCGAACTGATCGGGCTGCTTCTGGCAACAGGCCTGCTCGGCGGCGTCGATGATTGGCCGGTAGCCCGTGCAGCGGCAAAGATTGCCTGCCAGGGCTTCCAGGGTGGCGCCCTTGTCGAAGCCATCTGCCTGCTTCTGCAGGGCGAACAGCGACATGACGAAGCCAGGCGTGCAGAAACCGCACTGCGAACCGTGGCAGTCGACCATGGCCAGCTGCACGCTATGCAGCTTGCCCTGGTGCTTGAGGTCCTCGACGGTGATCAGCTGCTTGCCGTGCAGCGAGGCGACGAAGGTCAGGCAGGAGTTGAGGGTGCGGTAGCGTACGCGATCGCCATCCAGTTCACCGACCACCACGGTGCAGGCGCCGCAGTCGCCCGAGGCGCAGCCCTCCTTGGTGCCGGGTTTGCCGACGTGCTCACGCAGGTAGTTGAGCACTGTGAGGTTGGGATCGAGTCGCTGCTCGCTGCGCAGCTCCCGGTTGAGTAAAAACTGGATCAAGGGCGACCTCCAGGCATTTTATTGTTCTTTACGAGCGGCTCGTAGCGGCGGAGAAGAAGCGGTGGTGCGGCTTTTCCGGCGTTCTCGCCCCGCCTGTCATGGAGCAAATCTAGAGTTTTCTGACTTTTGGGTCAACAAATATTTGACCCTCTGGTCAGATGTTCGTCATGCAATTCGGTTATGAGCCTGCCAGGGACGTCTCACGCCCATACATACGCCGCAGGATAGGCGACTCCAGAAGCGTCTGAGGGGCCTGAAATGCTTGCCGGTGCTGCCGTTGGCCCGGTAACACCCTGTGTTACACTCGCGCCCCGCGCCCGCCAGACCAGCGCCTGTCGAGCGGGCCCGCAGCCACAATGCCGCCTGTCCCAATAGGTCAACAGAGCCTAAGGAAAATCATGACGTTCAAGGCACCGGACAGCCTCGCCGAGCAGATCGCCCAATACCTGGCAGAACGCATCATTCGCGGTGAAATGCAGGCGAACGAGCGCATTCAGGAGCAAAAGGTCACGCAGTCGCTCAACGTCAGTCGCGGCTCGGTGCGCGAGGCCTTGTTGATTCTCGAGCGTCGTCACCTGGTGGTGATTCTGCCGCGCCGCGGCGCCCAGGTCAGCGAGCTGACTCCGCACAGGGTGGTGAGCCTCTATGCCCTGGTCATCGAGCTGTACGCCCTGCTGGCCCGCGCAGTGGCCGATGGCTGGCGTGTGAAAGCGGACCTGGCCCCCTTCGTGGCCATTCAGCAGCGCCTGCTGGACAGCCAGCAGCGCGAGGATATCGACGCCTTCGTCGAGCAAAGTTTCGACGTAATGCGTGCGGCCTATCCGTTCGCGGACAATCCCTACCTGCAGGAAACCGTGGAGAATCTGCTGCCGGCGATCAGCCGCACCTATCATCTGGTGCTGGAACGGCGCAGGGGCGAGATGACCCAGTACCTGGAGACCTTCGCCCAGCTGCTGCAGGCGATCAGCGAGCGCGATCATGCGCGTGCCCGGGAGCTGCTGGTCCGCTACGGCGAGCACAACTGCCAGTTGGTCCTGGCGACCCTGGGAGAGCGCTGAGCCATGCGCCTGAAATGCATCAAGCTGGCGGGCTTCAAGTCGTTCGTCGATCCGACCACGGTCAGCTTCCCGAGCAACATGGCGGCGGTGGTGGGCCCCAACGGCTGCGGCAAGTCCAATATCATCGATGCGGTGCGCTGGGTGATGGGTGAAAGCTCGGCGAAGAACCTGCGCGGCGAATCGATGACCGACGTCATCTTCAACGGCTCCAACACGCGCAAGCCGGTGACCCAGGCCAGCATCGAGCTGATCTTCGACAACTCGGATGGCACCCTGGTCGGCGAATACGCCGGCTACAACGAGATTTCCATCCGCCGCCGGGTGACCCGCGACAGCCAGAACACCTACTTCCTCAACGGCACCAAGTGCCGGCGCCGCGACATCACCGATATCTTCCTCGGCACCGGTCTGGGGCCGCGCAGCTATTCGATCATCGAGCAGGGCATGATCTCCAAGCTGATCGAGGCCAAGCCCGAGGAGCTGCGCAACTTCATCGAGGAGGCCGCCGGCATCTCCAAATACAAGGAGCGCCGCCGCGAGACCGAGAACCGCATTCGCCGCACCCACGAGAACCTGGCGCGCCTGACCGACCTGCGCGAGGAGCTGGAGCGCCAGCTCGAGCGCCTGCATCGCCAGGCCCAGGCCGCGGAGAAGTATCAGCAATACAAGGGCGAGGAGCGCCAGCTCAAGGCCCAGCTCACGGCTCTGCGCTGGCAGGCCTTGAACGAGCAGGTCGGCCAGCGCGAGGCAGTGATCGGCAGCCAGGAGGTCAGCTTCGAAGCGCTGGTGGCCGAGCAGCGCAACGCCGACGCCAGCATCGAACGGCTGCGTGACGGTCACCATGAGTTGAGCGAACGCTTCAATCTGGTGCAGGGGCGCTTCTACTCGGTCGGCGGCGATATCGCCCGGGTCGAGCAGAGCATCCAGCACGGCCAGCAGCGCCTGCGCCAGTTGCAGGACGACCTGCGCGAGGCCGAGCGGGCACGCCAGGAAACCGAATCGCACCTGGGCCACGACCGCACCCTGCTGGCCACCCTGGGCGAAGAGCTGGCGATGCTCGAGCCGGAACAGGAGCTGACCGCCGCCGCCGCCGAGGAAGCCGCCGCCGCGCTGGAGGAGGCCGAGAGCGCCATGCATGGCTGGCAGGAGCAGTGGGATGGCTTCAACCAGCGCAGCGCCGAGCCACGCCGCCAGGCCGAGGTACAACAGTCGCGCATCCAGCAGCTGGAACAGAGCCTTGAGCGTCTGGCCGAACGCCAGCGGCGCCTGGCCGAGGAGCTGCAGCAGCTGGCCGCCGATCCGGAAGATGCGGCGATTATGGAGTTGGGCGAGCAGATCGGCGCCGCCGAGCTGGATCAGGAGCAGCTGCAGGCTGACGAACAGCAACTGGCCGAGCGCCTGCAGCAGCTGCGCGACGAACTGCTGCAAGCCGGCCAGGCGCAGCAGCAGGCCCAGGGCGAGTTGCAACGCCTGAATGGTCGCCTGGCCTCGCTGGAGGCCTTGCAGCAGGCGGCGCTCGACCCGGGGCAGGGCGCCGGCGAATGGTTGCGCGAGCAGCAGTTGAGCGAGCGTCCGCGACTGGCCGAGGGGCTGCGGGTCGAGGCAGGCTGGGAGCTGGCGGTGGAGACCGTGCTCGGCGCTGACCTGCAGGCCGTGCTGCTGGACGATTTCGAGGGGCTGGATTTCACCGGCCTGAGTCAGGGCGAGCTGCGCCTGCTCAGTCCGGGCGCTGGCGCACCAAGGACTGCCGGCAGCCTGCTGGACAAGGTCGAGGCGAGCGTCGACCTGGCGCCCTGGCTGGCTCGGGTGCGTCCGGTGGAGTCCCTCGAGGAGGCCCTGGCCGGCCGCGCGGCGCTGGGCGAGGGCGAAAGCCTGATCAGTCGCGACGGTTATTGGGTCGCGCGGCATTTTCTGCGAGTGCGCCGCGCAGGCGAGGCGGACAGCGGGGTGCTGGCCCGCGGCCAGGAGCTGGAGCGCCTGGCATTGGAGCGCGAAGAGCGCGAAGCGGCCCTGGAGCTGCTCGACGAGCGCCTGCAGGGCCTGCGCGCGGCGCAGCGCCAGCAGGAGGAGCAGCGCGAGCAGCAGCGCCGCCAGTTGCAGGACCGCACCCGCACCCTTGGCGAGCTGAAGGCGCGGCTGTCCGCCAGCCAGGCCAAGGCCGAGCAGTTGACCCTGCGTCGGCGTCGACTCGATGGCGAGCAGGCCGAGCAGGCCGAACAGCGCGAGCTGGAGCAGGAGCAGCTGGGCGAGGCGCGCCTGCAGTTGCAGGAGGCCCTGGAGGCCATGGCCCTGGACAACGAGCAGCGCGAGGGCCTGCTGGCCAGTCGCGATGCCCTGCGCGAGCGACTCGATCGCGTGCGTCAGGAGGCGAGGGCGCACAAGGATCACGCCCACCAGTTGGCGGTGCGCCTCGGTTCGCTGCGGGCCCAGCACGACTCCACCCGTCAGGCCCTGGAACGCCTGGAGTTGCAGGCCGAGCGCCTGCATGAGAAGCGCGAGCAGCTCAGCCTCAACCTGGAGGAGGGCGAGGCGCCGCTGGAGGAACTGCGCCTGAAGCTCGAGGAGCTGCTCGACAGGCGCATGGGCGTGGAGGAAGAGCTCAAGCACGCCCGCCTGGCCTTGGAAGACGCCGACCGCGAGTTGCGTGATGCCGAGAAGCGCCGCAGCCAGGCCGAGCAACAGTCGCAGCTGCTGCGCGGCCAGCTCGAGCAGCAGCGGATGGAGTGGCAGTCGCTGAACGTGCGCCGCAAGGCCCTGCAGGATCAATTGGCCGAAGACCAGTACGACCTGCATGGTGTGCTCGCCAGCCTGCCGCCGGAGGCCAGCGAGCAGGCCTGGGAGGAAGAACTCGAACGGCTGGCGGCGCGCATCCAGCGTCTGGGGCCGATCAACCTGGCGGCCATCGACGAGTACCAGCAGCAGTCCGAGCGCAAGCGCTATCTGGACGCCCAGGACGCCGACCTGGTGGAGGCGCTGGACACCCTGGAGAACGTCATTCGTAAGATCGACAAGGAAACCCGCAACCGCTTCAAGGAGACCTTCGATCAGATCAATGGCGGCCTGCAGGCGCTGTTCCCCAAGGTGTTCGGTGGCGGCAACGCCTACCTGGAGCTCACTGGGGACGACCTGCTGGATACCGGTGTGACCATCATGGCGCGGCCGCCGGGCAAGAAGAACAGCACCATTCACCTGCTGTCGGGGGGCGAGAAGGCGCTGACCGCGCTGGCCCTGGTGTTCGCGATCTTCCAGCTCAACCCGGCGCCGTTCTGCATGCTCGACGAGGTGGATGCACCGCTGGACGACGCCAACGTCGGACGCTACGCCCGCCTGGTCAAGGAAATGTCGGAGAAAGTGCAGTTCATCTATATCACCCACAACAAGATCGCCATGGAAATGGCCGATCAACTGATGGGCGTCACCATGCACGAGCCGGGCTGCTCGCGCCTGGTCGCGGTGGATGTGGAGGAGGCGCTGGCCATGGTGGACGCCTGATTAAGCCGGTACTCGCCAGTCAGGGTCGATACCGTCGGTCACAGGGGTGAAATGCAGTGCCGGCATGGGCTGAGGGCGTTTATAACGGCCTTCTGGCTGTGTAAAGTTGCCTTTCGTCGTGCTAGCTTAATGCGCACTTTTATTGTTCGTGGAAAACGCCTGTCAGAACATGGAGTTGGCGCCACGTTTAAGGTCATCGAAGTAAGGGCCGGATGCCCTTTATTCATCGCAAATTCATTAGGGGTCAGGGTATTTCATGGAATTCGGTCTGCGCGAGTGGCTGATCGTCATCGGTATCATCGTCATCGCTGGCATCTTGTTCGATGGCTGGCGACGCATGCGCGGTGGCAAGGGCAAGTTGAAGTTCAAGCTCGATCGGAGCCTGGTCGGTGGCGTGGATGACGATGGCGATCCCGACCTGCTCGGCCCGCCGCGCGTGGTCGAGCGCCACCAGGAGCCTTCCCTGGACGAGCACGATCTGCCGGCCATGAGCGCCCGCGAGTCGAATCGCCGCCGCTCCGCCGAGCCACGCCAGGGCGACCTGAACCTGGGGCTGGAGGAACCGGTTCCGACCCTGCTCAATCCGGTCGAACAGGACGCCGCCGAAACTCATAACGGCGCCAAGAAAGCGGTGGCCAAAGAGCCGGCCGCGGTGGAAGAGGTGCTGGTGATCAACGTGGTGGCCCGCGATGGCGAGGGCTTCAAGGGGCCGGCCCTGCTGCAGAACATTCTCGAGAGCGGCCTGCGTTTCGGCGAAATGGACATCTTTCATCGCCACGAGAGCATGGCCGGCAACGGCGAGGTGCTGTTCTCCATGGCCAACGCGCTCAAGCCGGGCACGTTCGACCTGGACGATATCGAGGGCTTCAGCACCCGCGCGGTGAGCTTCTTCCTCGGCCTGCCGGGGCCGCGTCACCCGAAACAGGCGTTCGACGTGATGGTCGCCGCCGCGCGCAAGCTGGCCCATGAGCTGAACGGCGAACTTAAGGACGACCAGCGCAGCGTGATGACCTCGCAGACCATCGAGCATTACCGCCAGCGCATCGTCGAGTTCGAGCGCAAGCAGTTGACCAGCAAACGCTAAGTACCAATGGTTTCGCGAAGAAGAGCAGCCCAGGCTGCTCTTTTCGTTTGAGAGATGAATCCATGACCGACACCACCCCATCCGCCAAGAGTGCCGCCGAACGCATCGCCCAGTTGCGCAGCGAACTGGATGAGCACAACTACCGCTACCACGTGCTCGACGAGCCGAGCATTCCGGACGCCGAGTACGACCGCCTTTACCATCAGCTCAAGGCCCTGGAGAGCGAGCATCCGCAGCTGGTCACGCCTGATTCGCCGACGCAGCGGGTCGGCAGCCTGGCGCTGAGCGCCTTCGGCGAGGTCAGGCACGAGGTGCCGATGCTCAGTCTCGGCAACGCCTTCGAGGAAGCCGACCTGCTCGACTTCGACCGCCGCGTGCGTGAGGGCCTGGACTTGCCGGCCGGCGAGCATACCGGGGACCTGTTCGGTGGCGGCGTGGACATCGAGTACAGCTGCGAGCCCAAGCTCGATGGCCTGGCCGTCAGCCTGCTGTACGAGAACGGCCTGCTGGTGCGCGGCGCCACCCGCGGCGACGGCAGCACCGGCGAGGACATCAGCGTCAACGTGCGCACCGTGCGCAACATCCCGCTGCGCCTGCACGGCAGCGGCTGGCCCGCGGTGCTGGAGGTGCGCGGCGAGGTGTTCATGTCCAAGGCCGGCTTCGAGGCGCTTAACGCGCGCCAGCTGGAAAGTGGCGGCAAGACCTTCGCCAACCCGCGCAACGCCGCGGCGGGCAGCCTGCGCCAGCTCGACCCGAAGATCACCGCCAGCCGCCCGCTGGAGCTGTGCGCCTACGGCGTCGGCCGGGTCGAGGGGGAGCTGGCGCAGACCCATATCGGCATTCTCGAGGCGCTGAAGGGCTGGGGCCTGCCGATCAGCCGCGAGCTGAAACTGGCCAGGGGCGCGCAGCAGTGCCTGGACTACTACCGCGATATCGGCGAACGCCGCGAGTCGCTGCCCTATGAAATCGACGGCGTGGTGTTCAAGGTCAACAGCCTGGCCTACCAGCGCGAGCTGGGCTTCCGTGCTCGCGAGCCACGCTGGGCTATCGCGCATAAATTCCCGGCGATGGAGGAGCTGACCGAGCTGCTCGCCGTCGAGTTCCAGGTCGGGCGCACCGGCGCGGTCACCCCGGTGGCGCGGCTGAAGCCGGTGAAGGTGGCCGGCGTCACCGTGTCCAACGCCACCTTGCACAACATGGATGAGGTGGCGCGCCTGGGGGTGATGGTCGGCGATACGGTGATCATCCGCCGCGCTGGCGATGTGATCCCGCAGGTGGTGCAGGTGGTGGCCGAGCGCCGTCCGGCCGGCGCGCAACCGGTGCAGGTTCCGGCGCAGTGCCCGGTCTGCGGCTCCCAGGTCGAGCGCACTCAGCTGATCAAGCGCAGCAAGGGGCGTGAGACCGTCAGCGAAGGCTCGGTGTACCGCTGCGTCGGGCGCCTGGCCTGTGGCGCCCAGCTCAAGCAGGCGATCATCCATTTCGTCTCGCGCCGCGCCATGGATATCGAGGGCCTCGGCGAGAAGAGCGTCGAGCAGCTGGTGGACGAGGGTCTGGTGCGCTCACCGGCCGACCTGTACAACCTGTCGTTCGAGCAGATCGTCGGCCTGGAAGGCTTCGCCGAGCTGTCGAGCAACAACCTGCTGGCGGCCATCGCCGACAGTCGCGCGCCGAGCCTGGCGCGCTTCGTCTATGCCCTGGGCATTCCCGATGTCGGCGAGGAGACCGCCAAGCTGCTGGCCCGCGCCCTCGGATCGCTGGAGCGCATTCAGCAGGCGCTGCCCGAGGTGCTGACCTACCTGCCGGATGTCGGCTTGGAGGTCGCCCACGAGATCCGCAACTTCTTCGACGACAGCCACAACCAGCAGGTTATCCGCGATCTGCTGGCCCGGGGTGTGGCGCCGCAGGAGGAGGGTGGGCTAAGCGCCGAGTTCGCCGCCTGCGCGACCCTGGACGGGTTCATCGACAAACTGAATATCGCCGGCATCGCCGCTACCGGGGCGAAGAAACTGGCCGAGAAGGCTGGCAGTCTCGATGGGGTGATCGCCCTGAGCCAGGACTGGCTGGAACTGAGCGTGATGAAGGGCCTCAACGAGAAGGCCAAGCAGGCGCTGCGCGAATACTTCGCGGTACCGGCCAATGTCGAGCACGCCCGGGCGATCGAAGCCCAGTTGCGCGAATTCGGCATGCACTGGCAGAGCGAGCGCAAGAGCGTCGCAGGACTGCCCCTGGCGGGACAGACCTGGGTGCTGACTGGCACCCTGGAAGTCATGAGCCGCGATGTGGCCAAGGAGAAGCTGGAGAGCCTGGGCGCCAAGGTGGCCGGTTCGGTGTCGGCCAAGACCAGTTGCGTGGTCGCGGGGCCCGGCGCCGGCTCGAAGCTGGCCAAGGCCAGCGAGCTCGGGCTCAGGGTCATGGACGAGCAGGCGTTCTTGACGCTGCTCGAGGAGTATGCCGGCGGGCAATGATGGCTGGGAATAAGCAGTGCGCCGGGGCGTTTCGCCCTGGCCAGGTTCAGGCGCGGATTCCGGGAATCAGACTTTCCAAGGCGGCGGCGGTGGTCTCGTCCAGCTCCACTTCATCTTCGACCTTGTGGGGATGGGCCGCCTGGCGATACTCGCTGGGCGTGCAGCCATTGGCCTGTTTGAAGGCCCGGGCGAAGTAGGAGGGGTCCTTGAAGCCGGCCTCGTAGCCGATGCTGGTAATGGGCATCTGGCTGTTATCGAGCAGCTCCTTGGCCAGGTCCATGCGCTTGTTGAGGATGTAGTCCATAAAGCCCATGCCGATGACTTCCTTGAACAGGCGGCTGAAGCGGAAGGGCGTCATGCCACAGCGTTGCGCCAGGTCCTTCTGGTCGATGCTTTCGCGGAAATGTTGATCGATATGCTGCAGCACCTGGTTCAGCGCCTGGTGCTTCTGGTGCTTGGCGGTCAGGCGGATGCTGTCCGGAAAGGTCGGGTAGCGCTCTACCGATGGCTTCCTGGTACGGCCATTGGCGCCACGGCGAGCCTCGCAAAGCTGGGCCAGGGAGCGCAGGTAGCGGTTCTTCTCCGCTGAGGTAAGGGGCAGCACCATGTATTCCCAGACGCGCGAACGCATCGCCCATACGGCCAGCTCTTCCGAGTGCTGCACGGTGAACATGGTGATGGGGATCGACGGCACGCTGCGCTTGACCTCCAGCAGCAGGTTCAGGCCCAGGGCATCGGGATGGTCGAAGTGCATGCAGATCATGTCCGGCTGCTGTTCGCTGGCCCGCTCGGACAGGCTGGCGGACTTCGCCAGGCGGCACTCGCAGGCAGCACGAAACTGGTCGATAAGCTCCTCAACCGATCGGTCATGAGTCAGATCGAGCCATAACAGCAGTGGTTTTGTCGCCGAGTTAGACATCATTTTCTTAGCTCTGCGCCTGAAATTTTCTTGCGTACTTCTGCTGAAGTATTGTCAGTATGCCAGTACTGTAAAGATCAAAACATAATAAATAGTTCATTCTTATATTCCTCTTAAATCTAATTGACGACTGCATCGTTGTTTGGCGCGGCTTTGCTGCTGGTCGCGGCCTGCTAATAACCTATTGCCGTCCGTCGCATGCGAATCAGTTTCGCAATCATCTAAAGCGTGTTTCTTCGTTTGCGCCGTTCCTCCGCCAGGCAAGCTGGCAGTCGACAGAAATAGAAGAGCGTTGCGCAACCCGCGCAAAAATGTCCTAGGGATTAGCAAAAATCTCCTAACTGCAAATTAGCTGCCTGACTAGGGTTGCAAACAGGCGGGGCAAAAAAGTGCCGCCGTTTCCTGGAAGATCAACTTTCTAGTGAGGTGGGCGAAATGACTTTTGCAGATATCAAAACTTCGGTGATGAAGTTCGTGAAAGATGAGGACGGCCTGACCGTTGTGGAATATGCAGTAGCCGGTGGGCTTATTTCGCTGGCGGTGGTTACAGCCTTTACTACGTTGGGAACAACCGTAGAAGGCGTTATTAACAATATAGAACAAGCATTATAGGTGCGGTCACTCCCGTGCTTGGTGACTTCTAAGGGGCTAAGGAATGCAACGATGCTTATGGAACAGATGTTACCAGCTATCTTGCTAATTGGGCTGCTGAGTATTGCGGTGGCGAGTGACTTACGCCGCCACCGCATCCCCAACTTACTTGTGCTGTCTGGTCTGGTGACAGGGCTGGTCGGCCAGTTTTTATGGGGGGGAGGGGGCGCCTTGGGCGATGGTGTCTTGGGCATGCTGGTCGGATTAGGCATGTTTTTACCGCTCTACGCTCTGGGCGCCATGGCCGCCGGCGACGTCAAACTGATGGCCATGGTCGGCGCCTTTCTAAGCCCGCTAGACGCACTTTGGGCAGCCCTGTTCAGCCTGGTGGCTGGCGGCATATGTGGCCTCCTGATCGTGCTGGTGCGTGGCGAGTTACTGAGAACTTATTCGCGTTATGTATTGATGTTGAGGGCTCGCAGTTACTTTCCTCCGGCTGAAGGGGAAGTGGCCGGTAAACCCTTTCCCTATGCGATCGCGATACTTATTGGAACCCTGGTCAGCCTGCTTTGGCTGTCTACAGGACAATAGCCCTAGGAGGCCCGTCATGTATGCCATCAGCGACAGCGGCGCCTATCCCAGTCAACGCGAGGCGGTGCAACGATTGGCGCCGCAACCGCGTACGGTTCGCGACACCGGTCTGGCGGACAACTTTCTCGGCGATCTGCTGTGCAAGCACTTGCACGACGCCGGCGTGCTGGACCTGGCGCAACTGGTCAAGCGCCTGGCGCTGACCGGCGCCGTGCTGGAGGAAGTGCTCGGCTTTCTGCGCAAGGACGGGCGCGTCGAGGTGCTCGGGCAGACAGGGGGCCAGACGCTGCGCTATGGCCTGACCGAGCGTGGCCGCAGCGCCGCTCGCGACGCCCTGGCGCGCAGTGGCTACATAGGCGCGGCGCCCTTTCCGGTAAGCGCCTATCGCTCCTTGATCAAGCTGCAGACCATTCACCATGGCCGCATTACCTCCCGCGACATGCACAAGGCCTTTGCCGGGGTCGTGCTCTCGGAGGCCATGCTCGATCAACTGGGCGCGGCCATGAACTCCGGCCGCGCCATCATGGTTTACGGGCCGGCCGGTACCGGCAAGACCTACATCAGCAGCCGCCTGATCCGGCTGTTTGCCGAAGCCATCTGGGTGCCTCACGCCATTGCGATCAACGAAGCGGTGGTCGAGATCTACGATCCCCAGGTGCACCAACTGCTCGATGACAAAGAGCAGCAGGGCAGCCTGATGCTCAATGAAGGCATCGACCGGCGCTTGCTGTGCTGCAAGCGCCCGGTGGTGATCACCGGCGGCGAGCTGACCATGGAGCAGCTGGACATTCGCTACGACCCGTTCAGCCGTCAGTACCAGGCACCCTTGCAGCTAAAGGCCAGCAACGGCCTGTTCATCATCGACGACATGGGCCGTCAGCGCATGGCGCCGGCCGAGTTGTTCAACCGCTGGATCGTGCCGATGGAGGAGAAGCGCGACTTTCTCAACCTCGGCGGTGGCCGTCACTGCGAGCTGCCGTTCGACCTCATCCTGCTGTTCTCCACCAATCTCAACCCGCTGGAGCTGGCCGACGAGGCCTTCCTGCGGCGCATCGGCTACAAGCTGCACTTCGACTACCTCAAGCCGCAGGAATACGAGCGCATCTGGCGCCAGGAAACCGAGCGCCTGGGCATCGACTATGACCCGCTGCTGCTGCGCTATGTCCTGCAAGGCTTGTACGAGACCGAGGGCGTGCCGTTGGTGCCGTGCCATCCGCGTGATCTGTTGGGTATGGCGCTGGACCGTCAGCGCTACCTGGACAGTTCCGACCCGCTTTCCCCACGCGAGCTGGAGTGGGCCTGGCAGAACTACTTCGTTCAGCTCGACTTTCTTGGATAAGGAGATACAGACATGAGCTCTCGTACTCTCGGCTTGGTAACGCTTTCCCTGGTTCTCGGCCTGGGCGCCGCCTGGATGGCCAACAACTGGCTGGATGCCCGGCTCAACGCCAGCCCCGATGACAACCTGCAGAACGTGGTGGTCGCCACCACCGAGATCCCGTTCGGGCAGATGGTCGAGCCCCAGCAGGTCACCGTGGTGCGCATGCCCAAGGGCACGGTACCGGACGACTCCTTCGCCGAGCCTGAGATGGTGGTGGGCAAGATCGCCACCTTCAGCATGCTGCGCGGCGACATCCTGCGCGAAGCGCGGCTGGCCGAACACCTGGGCGGCAGCACCCTGGCTTCGCTGATCGAAACGGACAAGCGCGCCGTCACCGTTCGGGTCGACGATGTGGTCGGCGTCGGTGGTTTCCTCCTGCCGGGCAACCGGGTCGATGTGCTGGCCACCAAGCGCGTGGGCAACGGCAACGACTCCGAATCCAAGACCATTCTCGAAGACTTGCGCGTGCTGGCGGTCGATCAGACCGCCAGTACCGACAAGACCCAGCCGGTGGTGGTACGCGCAGTCACCCTGGAAATGACTGGAGAAGAGGCCGAAGTGCTGGTCAAGGCGCAGAGCGAAGGCAAGCTGCAACTGGCCTTGCGCAATCCGCTGGACAACCAGAAGAAGCCGGAACCCACCGTCGCCGCAGTGGAGCCGGTCGCGGCTCCCGCGCCGGCCCCGGCTCCGGTGAAGCGGGTGCTGCGGCGTCGTGCGGAGGGTGGTGGCGTCACCATCATCCGCGGTACCGACGTCAAGGTGACGAAAGTACAGATCTAGTCTCGGACTGCTCAAGCCCAGCTTACTGCGATCGGGCAAGCGACCTGTCAGGCAAGGAGAGGGATATGCAAAGCATTCTAAAAATAGCGTCCATGGCCGCACTGCTGGGCGCCTGGCTGATACCGCTCGCCCAGGTCGAGGCGGCGGAGGTGACGGCCATGCCGGCCGCCAACACCAGCAATATCCAGGTGCCGATCTACAAGTCACGGATCCTGTCCACCCGGGCGGCAGTCAAGAAGGTTTCGGTAGGTAATCCGGAGATCGCCGACATTCTGATCACCAGCCCGACCCAGCTGTATCTGCTCGGTCGTTCCCTGGGCAGCACCAACGTGCTGCTGTGGGATGGACGCAACCGCCTGATCGACAGCCTGGATCTGGAGGTGGTTCACGACCTCGGTGGGCTCAAGAGCAAGCTTCATCAGTTGATGCCCAACGAGCGCATCGAGGTGTTCAGCGCCCAAGGCGCGCTGGTTCTGCGTGGGCAGGTCAGCAGTGCCGTGGCCATGGACACGGCGGTCAAGCTGGCCAAGACCTATACCGCGCAGACCGCCAGTGTGGTGCAGGGCGAGGGCGAGGCCGCGGCGGCCGCGCCGACCCAGTCGCTGGAGGTCATCAACCTGCTCAGCGTCGGTGGCACCCAGCAGGTGATGCTCGAGGTCAAGGTGGCCGAGATGCAGCGCAGCCTGGTCAAGCGCCTTGGCGTGCGCTTCCTGGCCGTCGGTGATTCAGGCAACTGGAGCCTGGGCGGCTTCAACAACAGCGCCTCCCTGGTCGACGGTCTGCTGAGCCCGGACAAGGGCTTCCTGGCCCAATTCACTTCGGCGAGCTTCCTCCTCGATGCGGTGCTCGAGGCGGCCAAGGAGAACGGTTCGGCCAAGGTGCTGGCAGAACCGACCCTGACCACCCTGACCGGGCAGCAGGCCGAGTTCATCTCTGGCGGCGAGTTTCCCATCCCGGTCTCCGACGACGATGGCATCACCATCGAGTACAAGGAATTCGGCGTCGGCGTGAAGTTTCTTCCGGTGGTGCTCGATGCCGAACGCATCAACCTCAAGCTGAACGTCTCGGTGAGCGAACTGGTGGCCGCCAACAGCCTGGTGGTGGATACCGCGGCGGAGGCCGGCGCCTCGTTGCTGGTACCGGCGCTGACCAAGCGCAGTGCGCAGTCCACGGTGGAGCTGGGCAACGGCCAGACCATCGCCATCGCCGGCCTGATCAGCGAGAACACCCGTGACTTCGTCAGCCGCTTCCCCGGTCTGGGCGATATCGCGGTGATCGGCCACCTGTTCCGCAGCCAGGAGTTCATCAACGGTGAAACCGAGCTGGTGATCCTGGTCACTCCGCACCTGGCCAAGCCGGTGGATGCCAGGAGCGTGCGCCTGCCGACCGAAAAATTCGTCGAGCCGGGCGACATGGATTTCTACCTGATGGGCAAGACCAAGGGGCGCCAATTGCATCGTCCGGTGCCCGTCAGCCTTGGCGTCAGCGAAGGCAGTTTCGGCCATGACCTCAACTAGCAGGAGACAGTAACCATGAAAAGCATGATTCCGTTAAGCCTGCTGCTCGCTGCGCTGGCTGGCTGCATGAGCTACGAAGAAGGCCGGGTCGGTACGTTGGGTTACAGCGTCTACCAGACCCAGTACCAGCAGATCGCCGACAAGGAGCGGGCGGCCAACCCGGGTACCGACGTCGCCCAGGCCGGCACCGATGGCCCCCTCACCGAACAGGTGATGGACGGCTACCGCGGGGTGACCGGCGACGCGCAGCAGGTCGGCCAGCCAATCCAGATCAATATCAGCAATTGAGGGTTGGATGATGAAACCCTGCATGCAACGGCCGTTCACCAGCTTGCCGCTGCGTCAGCGAGGAGCGGTGATGGTGCTGATCGTGGTGGCCTTGGCATCCATGTTGCTCATGTCCGCCCTGGCGCTGGACGGTGGGCACATGATGCTTAACAAGGCGCGCCTGCAGAATGCCGTGGATGCCGCCGCCCTCAGTGGTGCCAAGACCCTGAGTCAGGTCATGGGCAGCGGCAACGCTTCCAGCCAGGCGCGCGATGCCGCATTGAACACCCTGTCGCTCAATGCCAACGCCAGTGGCAATGGTGAACTGGCGGCGGCGATCGCGGCAGCCGGCGGCATCGGTGCATTCGCGCAGGTGGAGTTGGCTACCAATGTCGAAGGACCGTTCATCTTTCCAGGGCCGGTGGATGCTCGCTTCGTTCGGGTCACGGTAGCGGACTACTCGCTGCCCGGTTTCTTCTGGGGTTTCGCCCAGGCGTTTGGCGCTGGCAATTTAGCCGACAAGGCAGTGGCGGCTATCGCCACTGCCGGACCAAGCCAGACCGCGCCCTGCGAGCTCACCCCACTACTTGTGTGTGGCGACCCGAACCAGTATCGGCCAGAAGACGACATGTTCTGGGGCTATCGGTTTGGCGATCTGGAGGTGCTGAAGAGTGCAGCGGGCGATGCCCCAGCAATTGGTCCCGGCAACTTCCAGTTGCTTCGCCTGGACGAAATGAGCGGCGCCAGGGATGTCCGCGAGGCCCTGGCTGGGGGCATCAATCACTGCCTGACCCCGGGTGAGCCCGTGGAAACAGAGCCGGGCAATACAGTGGGGCCGGTGGCCCAGGGATTGAACACCCGTCTTGGTCAGTACTCCGGGCCGATCAGTCCGGGCGACTATCCGCCGGATAAGGTGATCAGTTTCACCACGCCCCGGATGACCTACAACGATCGCGCGTCACCGCCTCGGGTGGAGCACCGGAACCAGCCGGTCACATCGAATAACGGTGATCTGACTGCGGGCAACTGGAGTGTGCGCGGCTACAACGACTGGATGAGGAGCGTGGCCGACTGCCCAGATGGCTGCGAAGCCAATGGCGTAGCAGAGAGGCGTTTGCTGAAGATTGTGGTCGGCAACTGCAACGGTGTTTCCGGTGGGCAGACCTCGGTACCGGTATTGGGCTACGGCTGTTTCTTCCTGCTCCAGACGGTCAGCCAGCAGGGCAACCAGGCGCAGATCTTCGGCCAGTTCGTGATGGATTGCGCAGGGGATAGCGTGCCGGGACCGGTGGTGGATGACGTAGGGCCGAAGATCATCCAGCTATACAAGACCTATCTAACGCCCACGACGCCGAGCCCCGACTCGTAGGGATTGTCGCTGGCGCCTGTTGACGGCAGGAAGCAACCCGAGCAACTGGGGCTGCTGACGGTAATGCAGGGCAAGCCGGTCAGTGGGCCAATTTTTTTGAATAGAGGTGAGCGATGAGCACTAGTGCATTCAAGCCGCTTCATACGCAACGAGGCGTAGCCATGGTGGAGTTCGCCATCGCCTTGCCGTTGTTGCTGTTGCTGTTGCTGGCCATCGGCGAGTTCGGACGCTTGCTCTACCACTACAACAACCTGCAGCAGGCCAGCCGCGACGCCGGCCGCTACGTCGCCGGACAGGCCTGGAACGCCACACTTGGGCAGATCGAACTGAGTGGCGATTTGCAAACCAGAACCAAGAACGTCGCCGTTTACGGTGTGCCGGCCAACCCGAGCGGCTATGCGTCCGTGGTGCCAGATCTAAGTACAGGCGACGTGCAGGTCAGCTCAGTGGGTGCCGAGCACGTGCGCGTTAGCATCACCTATACCTTTCGCCCGGTTATCGGCAATGCGTTGCCAACATTTTTCGGCTCGTCGATCCCTTTGAATATTGCGCTGAACTCCACCGTTGTCATGAGGGCTCTGTGATGAATAAGAAGCGCATGCAGGGTGTCTACGTGGTGGAGTTCGCCATCATCGGCTTGCTTCTTTTCACACTGTTGTTCGGCGTGCTGGAAATGGGGCGGCTGTTATTTACCGTCAATGCACTGGACGAGGTGGTGCGCCGAGGCGCGCGGCTCGCAGCGGTATGTGCCATAAGCGATGAGTCTACAGTGAAGCAGCGGGCGATCTTCAATGACGCAGGGGACAGCAGTGCGAGCCCGCTGATCGCCAGCCTGCGAACCAGTGACCTGAGCCTGACCTATCTGGATGAGAACGGTGCCGTGGTGGCCAATCCCGGTGATCCTGCGAACCTGAGTTCTATCCGCTTCGTCCAACTCAGCGTGGAAGATTTTCCCTTCACCCTGTTGATACCGCCACCGCTGGGCGGGGCCATCACTTTGCCGGTGTTTAGGGCGATTTTGCCTCGTGAAAGCCTTGGTTCCGATGGCGACGGGGGTAACACATCATGTTGACATCCAAAGAGGTTATGCCAGTGCGCCGTGCTTCCAGTAAGCAGCGGTTGCAGCTCTTGATCAGCAGCCGTGATGCCACGGCTCTGAATCACCTGAAAACCCTGAGTGAGCGTATTTCCAGCCTGCAGGTGACCACGCGCCTGGTGAGTAACGGCCATGCCGATCCGTTGTACGGCCTGGAACGCATGCCAGATTTTCTGCTGCTGCGGGTCAGTCATCTGTGGCGCGAGGAGTTGGCGGCCCTGCTGCAGAGGCCAGCCCATGAACGACCGCCGTTCCTGATCTGTGGTCCGCTGGAGGAGCACGAAGGAATACGGCTGGCGATGCAGGCTGGCGCCCGGGATTTCTTGCCCGAGCCGTTGGCCGCCGATGATCTCCTTGCTGCCTTGGGTCGGATGATTCAGGAGACGCCAGCCGGGCAGGCTGCCAACGGCAAGTTGGTCGCGGTGATGAATGCCAAGGGCGGCTCGGGTGCCACCCTGCTGGCTTGCAATCTGGCCCAGCAACTCAGCGTACGAGGTGGCAGCACACTGTTGTTGGATCTGGACTTGCAGTTTGGCAGCGTTGCCCATTGCCTGGATGTGGTGCCGGCGCACAGTCATGTTGAGGTGCTGCAACAGATCGAGGAAATGGACAGCGTCGCCTTGCGCGGCTTCTGCAGCCATTTCAGCCACACCTTGCATGTGCTGGGTGGGCGTGCAGGGGAGTTTTGCTTGCCTCAGGATGTACGGCTGGAGCAGCTCGAGGCGCTGCTGCGTCTCGCACGCAGTACCTACGACTGGGTCGTGGTCGACCTGCCGCGGCAGATCGACCATCTCACCGGTATCACACTGGAACAGTCCGATCACGTCTACATCCTGGTGCAGCAAAGTCTAAGCCATCTAAAGGACGCGACCCGCCTGATGCGCATCATGCGCGACGACCTCGGTGTGCAGAACAACCGTTTTCAGGTGGTAGTCAATCGCTACGACAAGGCAGCGCCGGTCAGCCTCAGGGATGTGGCCGAGTCGTTGCGCTGTTCGGAATTGCAGAAACTGCCCAATGACTTTGCCGTGGTCAGCGAAAGCCAGAATACCGGCGTACCGCTCGACCTCCATGCGCCCAGGGCTCCGGTGACCCTGGGGATACGCGAGTTGACTCAGGAATTGCTTGGCACCGAAGCAGCTGAGCAGGGCTTGCTGAAACGTACCTTCGACCGACTGTTCAGGGGGTAGACCATGCTCAGTGAATTTCGTAATCGGCTGCGCCAGCAGGCCGGCAAAAATGCCCAAGCTGCGCCCCAGGAAGAGCAAGTGATTGGTGAGTTGGGCGCGGCGATGGCCTGGGAGGCTAGTGTGCCGGATGCCATCTACGAAACCCGCACCCAGCTCAACCCGATGGAAGTCCAATGGCGCGAGCGCATCTATCAACAGCTGCTCAAGGTCATGGACCTGTCGCTGCTCGACTCGCTGGAGCCGGCGGAGGCCGGACGGCAGATTCGCGAGCTCAGCCAGCGGCTCCTAGAGGAGCACTCGGCTCCTGTGACCAGCAGCAGCCGGCAAGTGATCATCAAGCAGATCACCGATGAGGTGCTCGGCCTCGGCCCACTCGAGCCGTTGCTGGCCGATCACAGCGTCTCGGACATCCTGGTCAACGGGCATGCCTCTGTCTATGTCGAACGACACGGCAAGCTGCAGCGCACCGATGTGCGCTTTCGCGACGATCAGCACCTGCTCAACATCATCGACCGCATCGTCTCCAGCCTGGGGCGCCGCATCGATGAGTCCTCGCCGTTGGTCGATGCACGTTTGAAAGACGGCTCGCGGGTCAACGCGATCATCCCGCCGCTGGCCATCGATGGGCCGAGCATGTCGATCCGCCGCTTCGCGGTGGACCTGCTCAATACCGATAGCCTGGTGGAGATGGGGACCCTGACCCCGGCCATCGCCCTGGTGCTCAAGGCCATAGTGCGGGGGCGGATGAATGTGCTGGTGTCCGGCGGTACCGGTACCGGCAAGACCACCATGCTCAATGTGTTGTCCAGCTTCATTCCGCACAACGAACGGATCGTCACGATCGAGGACTCCGCCGAACTGCAGCTGCAGCAGCCCCATGTGGTGCGCCTGGAAACCCGCCCGTCGAATATCGAGGGTCGCGGCGAGGTCAACCAGCGCGAGTTGGTGCGCAACAGCCTGCGCATGCGCCCGGACCGTATCGTCATCGGCGAGGTGCGCGGCGCCGAGGCCCTGGACATGTTGACGGCCATGAATACCGGTCACGACGGCTCCCTGACCACCGTCCACGCCAACACCGCGCGTGACGCCCTGGGCCGCATCGAGAACATGGTGTCGATGACCGGCGCCACCTTCCCGATGAAAGCATTGCGCCAACAGATCGCCTCGGCGATCGATGTGGTGATCCAATTGGAGCGTCAGGAGGACGGCAAGCGCCGCCTGGTCAGTGTGCAGGAAATCAACGGCATGGAAGGCGATATCATCACCATGACCGAGATATTCGGTTTCGTCCGCCGTGGCATGGGCGAGCAGGGCGAAGTGCTCGGCGACTATCGCCCGACCGGCATGGTGCCGGCATTTCGCGACGTATTGTCCAAGCGCGGCATCGAGTTGCCGCTGACCTTGTTCCGCCCGGAATGGATGGAGGAACAGTCATGAACCAGATTCCCAGTGAATTCATTCTGGCTTTCCTCGGTATGGTGTTCGCCGCGGTCTTTCTGCTCAGTCAGGGGCTGGTAGTGCCAGTGTTCGGCGAGGCGGGAAAGGTACGCAAACGCATCCGTTCTCGCCTGCATGTACTGGAGCAAGCTAGCGATCTGCCTAATATGCAGACAGTGTTGCGACAGAAGTATCTGCGGCGCCTGTCACCGCTGGAGGCCAAGCTGGAACAGTTGCCGGCCATGGAGGCCCTGGCGCAGATGATCGAGCAGGCCGGTCATGGTTATCGTGCTTATCGCGTGCTGTTGCTTGGGCTGCTGCTGGGCGTGGCAGCGGGAGTGCTGCTGTGGTTGTTCACCCGACTCTGGTGGCTGGCACTGCCGGCTGCCCTGATCGTCTGCTGGATGCCGGTGCTAAAGATCGCCAGTGATCGTGCCAAGCGTTTCGCCCAGTTCGAGGAGGGCCTGCCGGATGCTTTGGACGCCATATGCCGAGCGCTGCGCGCCGGCCACCCGTTCAACGAAACCCTGCAACTGGTGGCCGAGGAGCACAAAGGCCCCGTAGCGCACGAGTTCGGCCTGACCTTCTCCGATATCAACTATGGCAACGACGTGCGTAGGGCCATGCTGGGTCTGCTCGAACGCATGCCAAGTATGACGGTGATGATGCTGGTGACCTCAGTGCTCATCCACCGGGATACCGGCGGCAACTTGACCGAGGTGTTGGAACGCTTGAGCAGCCTGATCCGCGGGCGGTTCCGTTTTCAACGAAAAGTCAAAACCTTGTCGGCCGAAGGGCGCATGTCCGCCTGGGTGCTGGTGGCCGTGCCGTTCGTGTTGGCTGCGGCGATCGTGGTTTCGAGCCCGACCTATCTACCCTTGCTGATCAAGGAGCCGATTGGTCAGAAACTGGTGATGGCGGCCTTCGCCGCCATGCTGGTCGGGATTTTCTGGATCCGCAAGATCATCAGGATTCAGGTCTAGCCAGCGGCGGTCGCCGGGGAGGAACTAGTCATGGACTATCTGCTTAGTCTGCTTAACCGAGTGGTGGAGAACGAAGAAGCGGCGCGCCTGCTGTTCGTCGGTGCCATCGGCCTCAGCGTGGTGCTCGTCCTGGTCACGGTGAGTTTACTGGTGATGGGTTTACAGGATCCGGTTCAGCGTCGCTTGGCCTTGATCAAGCGCGGGCATGGCGGGGAGAGCGCAGGGCACGGGGCACCGAGCAACCTGCAATTGATGCTGGAGCAGGTGGGCCAGCGGTTCACCCCCGATGAGCAGGGGCAGGACTCTGCGACCCGTACCCTGTTGACACATGCCGGTTATCGCTCACCCGCTGCAGTGCAGACCTACTGGGCAGTCCGCCTGCTGTTACCGCTGGTGCTACTGGCCCTGACGCTAATGGCTCTGCCGCTGGTTCCCGAGTTGTCCTTGGCTATGGGCTTTGGCTTGGTGGCATCGGCCGTCGCGGCCGGCTGGCTCGTGCCAGCTATCTATGTCGAAAAACGCAAACAGGCACGTATGACCCGATTGTTGGTGGCCTTTCCCGATGCTCTGGACCTGATGGTGGTCTGTGTGGAATCGGGGTTGGCCTTGCCCCAGGCCATTGAGCGGGTTGCCGACGAGATGGCGGTGAGCCAGCCAGAGCTGGCGGTGGAACTGGCCCTGGTCAATGCGGAAATCCGGGCTGGTATTACCAGCACCGAGGCACTCAAGCACCTGGCCGACCGCACGGGTTTGGAGGACATCCAGGGGTTGGTCAGCCTGCTGGCGCAGAGCATCCGTTTCGGCACCAGTGTAGCCGCTACGCTGCGTATATATGCGGAGGAGTTTCGCGACCGGCGCACCCAGAAAGCCGAGGAGACCGCGGCGAAAATCGGCACCAAGCTGGTATTCCCACTAATCTTGTGCCTGTGGCCGAGTTTTTTTCTGGTCGCCATCGGCCCTGCAATCATTGGGGTGCTCAAAGTCTTCGGGAAGGTATGAGATGAACAGGATCAGTCTGCTGCTGGCCATGACGGCCGTGTTGTCGGGATGCCAGACCATGGGGCCGGAGTCGGCGGTAAACACCCGCTCAGTCTACTCCGGCGGCAATTCAGTGCTGTACCAGGTGCAGAAACAGGCGACCACCGCCGAGCAGGCCATGCAGATAGCTGCCATGGCCTACCAGGCCGGCGATCTGGACCAGGCGTTGTTCCTCTACCTGCGCGCCATCGAACTGGACCCGCAACACTATCCGGCACTGGTCTGGATTGGCCGCATCCACCGCGAGCGCGGCAATACCGAGCTGGCCGCCATGGCTTTCAAGGATGTGCTGGCCAACGCGCCTGAAAACATAGACGCCCTGACCGAGATGGGCCTGTTGCAACTGGCCAAGGGCCGTCAGGCAGAAGCGCAGGAGTTGCTGTCCAAGGCGCTCCTGCTGGACCAGTATCGTCTGGGGCTGGACCGGGACACCGCTATGCCGGATGCGGACGCACTCAAAGTTGACAGTCAGTCGCCGTTGAAGCTCTACAACGGCCTGGGGGTGCTCGCTGATCTGCGTAACGACTTCCAGCTTTCCGGGGCCTACTATCGTCTGGCCATGCTTATCGAGCCGCGTTCGGCGCTGGTGCAGAACAGCCTGGGCTATTCCCATTACTTGGCGGGGCAATGGCCGGAAGCGGAGCAGCTCTATCAGCGTGGCATCAACTTCGACGCCGCCTACAAACCCCTGTGGCGCAACTATGGCCTGCTACTGGCGCGGATGGAGCGCTACGAGGAGGCCATCTCCGCCCTGGAGCAGGTCGGCAGTCGGGCACAGGCGAGCAACGATGTTGGCTATATATGCCTGGTGGAGGGCAAGCTGGATCTGGCCGAGCAGTTCTTTCGCAGCGCCATCGAACAGTCGCCTGCGCACTATGCCAGTGCCTGGGAGAACTTGAATCGAATCCAGCAGGTCAGGCGCATTCGCCAGATGGGCGGTGCCCAGTCGGCTGTCGAGCCGGCGGTGGGCGCGCCGGGCGCAGCCGTCACGGTAGTGGCTACGCCCTGAGCGACCCTGTATTCGTGAAGTGGCGCAGGCTGAACCCTCGGCCTGCGCGATCCCGTCAACTCAGTTGATTGCGTCGGTCAGCGCCTTGGCCGGGACGTATTTGACGACCTTCTTCGCCGCGATCTCGATCGCCTTGCCAGTTTGCGGATTGCGTCCGGTGCGGGCCGGGCGCTCGCTGACCTTCAGCTTGCCGATGCCGGGCAGGGTGATCTCGTCGCCGTTTTCCAGGGCATCGCTGACGATCTCGCTGAGTTGCTCCAGCGCGGCGCGCACTGTGGCCTTCGGCGTGTCGATGGCTTCCGCGATGTCGCTGATCAGTTGGTCTTTGGTCATGGCCATATTGTTGCTCCTTGATTGAGGTGTGGCGCTGAAATGCCCCGCGCAGGGTACTGCGATTTCGCCTCGCTGGCACCGCCGGATATGCGCCGTGGTGAATCGCATCCCGCCTTGTGGGCGGGCGCCAAGGTGGTCATTCCAGCGTTGGCCGCTCTCGCGAACCTGTATTCACCCGATACTCCGCAAGCTGCCTGCCGGTGCCATGGTTTCGCCGGCAGCAGGCCAGTTTTGTATCGTAAGTGCTTGAAGCAGTTGTAAGTTCGAGACAAGCCGGTACAATGGCGCGGCCCGCCGCCTGGTGGGCAACGTTATGGTGGCCCTGCCGGTCCCCCCGCAACGATCAGCCGTGAACCCGGTCAGGCCCGGAAGGGAGCAGCCGCAGCGGTGACATTGTGTGCCGGGGTGTGGCTGGTGGGGTCCACCTCCATATCGTATATCCTTGATTCCTAACGGTTTTTCGCTCTGATCACGCCAGTGATCCATAGGGTGATCCACCGTGTCTTATGTCCCTTCTTGCATCTGGTTATCCCGCCACTCGATCTTCTATTTCAGGATCGTGGTGCCTGGAGCTCTGCGCCCGTTTTTCCCCTGTTCTGAGATCCGTCGTTCGCTGCAGGCACGCTGCAAGCGCCAAGTGTTGATCCGTGGGCGGGAGTTACTCTTGCAGGTTCAGCAGCGATATACCCAGGCATTCCAGGGCTAGATTCCTTGCGCGGTGCCTAGGAGGCTGGTGGTAAGCAAGTGGCCAGTTGGCTGCGCCTTTCTGCGCACAATAAAAAGCCCCGCGTTAGGCGGGGCTTTTTACGGTCGTGGTGCCTCAGGGTGTTTGGTAGCTGAGCACGCTGTCCTGTTCCTTCAGGGCTTTGCGCATTTCCGCCGGGATGCTGCCGGAGCGCACGGCGAGTTCCAGGCGGATGTCCTCCAGGCTTTGGGCGAAGGCCTGTGGATCGGTCAATTGCGCGGTGTTGAGTACGCGGCTGTATGCGGTGGCGTCGCTTTCGTCGAGCAGGGACAAGACGATGCTGCCGTCCGGTCGTGGCGCGCCGAAGTTGGCCCGCAGGGGGGCGAACAGCTGATCGACGAATTGTTGATTGGGGTTGTCCATGACCAATACTCCATCCTGAGGGTGACAAGCTCTGACCATAGCATTGCGGCTAAGTTCAATGCCAATCGGGCATCAGGCCTGCAGCGATTGCCGTGCGCGGTGTATCACTTGTTGCAGGGATTCGTCGCTGTATTGCCCCGGGTAGAGGCGCTGGCTGTGCCGGGCGATGCCTGCCTGGTTGACGACGGTAAAGCTGAAGCTGCCTTTGCGCGTTGCCAGGATGCGGCAGTCGAGCGGGGCAAAAGCCTGGGACAGGGTGCGAACGGCAGCCTGCATCTGGTGTTGAGTGTTCATAATTCTGGGTAATTCCTAAAAACTAGCGAGCGCGTCACTGCGCAGATAAAGCTCCAGGCGCCGGCCCGTCGGGCAGGCAGGAAGATTCCGGTAGGAGCGAAGTTGCACGAGCAGGCTCCGCTTTTTCGGCGCCTGAACGGGTCGGTACTTCGGAGGCAGGCGACAGTCTGCGCTTGGGCGAGACGGCCTGATCAGTCAGCAGGGTGGGTCGGGGAGGGTATCTGTGCGGTACCGCTTGATAGGCGGATGCACGCTTTCACCTGGGAACCATCGTGGGGCAGGGAGGCCCGATTGACTTGCAGCGTGGTACGAACGGCGTGGATGTTAACCGCCTGGTCAATTTTATTCCAGTTATATCTGGGCTCGATCGGCCACGAGGCCGCTTCGGGTCTGTCCATCGGATGCAATTTGCCCCATGCTCCGTTAGCATTAGCCCACTTCAATGCTTTCCTCTCGTGACGGGTTTCGATGAGTTATCAGGTTCTTGCACGCAAGTGGCGTCCGCGCTCGTTTCGCGAAATGGTCGGCCAGACCCATGTGCTCAAGGCGCTGATCAACGCCCTCGACAGCCAGCGTCTGCACCACGCCTATCTGTTCACCGGTACCCGCGGGGTGGGCAAGACCACCATCGCGCGGATCATTGCCAAGTGCCTGAACTGTGAAACCGGCATCAGCTCGACGCCTTGCGGCGTCTGCTCGGTGTGCAAGGAAATCGACGAAGGCCGCTTCGTCGATCTGATCGAAGTCGACGCCGCCAGCCGCACCAAGGTCGAAGATACCCGCGAGCTGCTGGACAACGTGCAGTATTCGCCGAGCCGCGGGCGC
Organism: Pseudomonas sp. LPB0260; assembly: GCF_013388395.1. Taxonomy (NCBI): domain Bacteria; kingdom Pseudomonadati; phylum Pseudomonadota; class Gammaproteobacteria; order Pseudomonadales; family Pseudomonadaceae; genus Pseudomonas; species Pseudomonas sp. LPB0260. Next base: position 104,653 of record NZ_CP058247.1, read on the forward strand.
TTCAAGGTCTACCTGATCGACGAAGTGCACATGCTCTCCTCGCACTCGTTCAACGCGCTGCTCAAGACCCTGGAGGAGCCGCCGCCTCACGTCAAATTCCTCCTGGCCACCACCGATCCGCAGAAGCTGCCGGTGACCATCCTCTCGCGCTGCTTGCAGTTCTCCCTGAAGAACATGCCGCCGGAGCGGGTGGTCGAGCACCTTACTCACGTGCTTGGCGCCGAGAGCATCCCCTTCGAGGAGGACGCCCTTTGGCTGCTCGGCCGCGCGGCCGATGGCTCGATGCGCGACGCCATGAGCCTGACCGACCAGGCCATCGCCTTCGGTGAAGGCAAGGTGCTGGCTGCCGATGTGCGGGCCATGCTCGGCACCCTGGATCACGGGCAGGTGTATGGCGTGCTGCATGCGCTGCTGGAGGGCGATGCCCGTGGAGTGATCGATGCCGTGCGCCACCTCGCCGAGCAGGGGCCGGACTGGAACGGCGTGCTGGCGGAGATGCTCAATGTCCTGCACCGCGTGGCCATCGCCCAGGCACTGCCTGAGGCGGTGGACAATGGGCAGGGCGATCGCGACCGGGTGCTGGCCCTGGCCCAGGCATTGCCTGCCGAGGACGTGCAGTTCTATTACCAGATGGGGTTGATCGGCCGGCGCGACTTGCCGCTGGCGCCGGACCCACGCAGCGGCTTCGAGATGGTGCTGCTGCGCATGCTGGCATTCCGCCCGGCGGACGGCGGTGACGCGCCGAGGGTGCCGCTAAAGCCGCTAGGGATTAGCCAGGCCACTGCTGATCCCCGAAACAACCCAGTGGCCGGCGCCGGCATGCCTGCGCCGGTTGCCGGCGTGCAGCCTGTCAGTGTCGAGCCGACACCTGTCGTCGAATCCGCTCCGGAGACGGTCGCCGCACCCTCAGCCGCGTCGGTTGCCCCGGTCGCAGTGCCGACACCGGTGCTTGCGCCTGCGCCAGCCGCCGCTGCCGTTGCTGCCGCACCCGCTCCAGTCGAACCAGCGCCTGCACCTGTTACGGAGCCGGCCTTGGCCGCGCCGACGGCAGTGCCGGAGCCGGTCATAGATCTGCCTTGGGAGGAGCCGCAGACGCAGTCCGCTACCGTCTCGTCGCCTGCAGCTTCAGAGGCAGAGGTGAAGGCAGAAGCGGAGGCAGAGCAGCCTGAAGCTCAACAGACCGAGCCGGAGCCAGTGATCGAGGCGGCCGGTTCGCCGCCGACTGACGATCGTCCACCGTTCGCCGCCGAGCGCGACGATGAGCCGCCGCCAGGGGACTACGACTATGTCGAGATGGATGCCGAGTCCTTCGACTACGACTTCGAGTCGGTGGCGCCAACGCTTCCTGCGGAGGTAGAACCATCACCGGCCGCGCAGCCGGCCACCGGCCTGGCTGCCGAATGGCTGGAGCTGTTTCCCAAGCTCGGTCTGTCCGGGATGACCGGCAGCATTGGCGCCAACTGCACGCTGATCGCGGTAGAGGGCGACAACTGGTTGTTGCATCTGGATCCCGGGCACAGCGCGTTGTTTAACGCCACCCAGCAGCGTCGCCTGAACGATGCCCTGAACCAGTTTCATGGGCGCGAGTTGAAGCTGCAGATCGAGCTACGCCAGCCCGAGCAGGAGACCCCCGCGCAGGCCGCGGCGCGCAAGCGTGCCAATCGTCAGCGCGAAGCCGAGGCGTCGATCCATAACGACCCCCTGGTCCAACAGATGATTCAGCAGTTCGCCGCCAGCATCCGTGCGGACAGCATCGAACCCATAGATACCTAGGACCTGCTGCGGCCAGGGCGTAAAGTACCCTCTGGCGTGAGCATGTCGAACTCAAACCCCGATTACGAGGACTAGCACCATGATGAAAGGTGGCATGGCCGGCCTGATGAAGCAGGCCCAGCAGATGCAGGAAAAAATGCAGAAGATGCAGGAAGAGCTGGCGAACGCCGAGGTGACCGGTCAATCCGGCGCCGGCCTGGTGAGCGTGGTGATGACTGGTCGCCACGACGTCAAGCGCGTCAGCCTGGACGACAGCCTGATGCAGGAAGACAAGGAAATCCTCGAAGACCTGATCGCCGCCGCGGTGAACGATGCCGTGCGCAAGGTCGAGCAGAACAGCCAGGACAAGATGGCCGGCATGACCGCCGGTATGCAGCTGCCGCCGGGCTTCAAGATGCCATTCTGATTCGCCGCCTCCCGCCAGTGCACCTGGGGGGAATTCCCCGGTGTGCGCTGGGCATGGATGCCCGGCTCGTGGAAGCCGAGCCTCCCGCCTGCGCGGTTCATTGCGCAGCGCCAGCTGATCAACCCACCCGTAGTAGTCGAGTTTCGCCATGAGCTTCAGCCCACTGATTCGCCACCTGATCGACTCCTTGCGCATTCTGCCGGGTGTCGGGCAAAAGACGGCCCAGCGCATGGCCCTGCACCTGCTCGAGCGCGACCGCAGTGGCGCGGTGCGCCTGGCCCAGGCCTTGACCCAGGCAATGGACGGCGTGGGCCATTGCCGGCAGTGCCGCACGCTCAGTGAAGACGAGCTGTGCCACCTGTGTCTGGATCCGCGGCGCGACGACAGCCTGCTGTGCGTGGTGGAAGGTCCGATGGATGTCTACGCGGTGGAGCAGACCGGTTTCCGTGGGCGCTATTTCGTGCTCAAGGGCCATCTGTCACCACTCGATGGTCTTGGTCCCGAGGCCATCGGTATCCCCGAGCTGCTGGCGCGTGTCGAGGCGGGGAGCTTCAGCGAAGTGATACTCGCGACCAATCCGACCGTGGAAGGCGAGGCCACCGCCCACTACATCGCGCAGTTGCTGGCTGGCAAAGGCCTGGTCGCCTCGCGCATCGCCCATGGCATGCCGCTCGGCGGGGAGCTGGAGCTGGTCGATGGCGGGACCCTGGCCCACGCCCTGGCCGGACGGCGTCCGATCAATCTCTGATCAGTCCTGCTGCAGTAGCCGCAGCGCCGCGTCATCCATTTCGTAGGCAAGCCATTTGCTCACCGGACGACCGCCCTGGCGTCGGTAGAACGCTTGCGCGCGCCGGTTGCCGGCCAGTACGTCCCAGTGCAGGCGCCCGGCGCCCTCGGTCAGTGACCAGTTCGCCACGGCGCCCAGCAGTTTCCTGCCCAGCCCTTGGGCTCGCTGGCCCTCCTTTACATAGAGTTCCTTGAGGCGCACGGTGGGGCGGAGGTCGTGGGTGAACGGGATCGTCAGCGCCACGGCGTAGCCGAGCAGTGCAGCCTCGCGTTCGACAACGAATATCTGGCACTGTGCCTCGTCGCCGAAGGCCCGCCGTTTCAGTGCCGGTTCGTCGACGGCGAAGCTCGTCAGGTAGTCCTCGAACGCCGCCAGCTCCCGCATCAGCCCCAGCAACTGCGGTGCATCCGCTGGCCTGGCACGGCGCACCAAGGCGTGCCTCAACATGCGCAGGCGACGCCGGTTGCAGTTGTCGCGACAACGCCTTCGTCGTCCACGACCAGGCTCAGGCCTTCGTCGAGCCAGCCGGTCACCCCGCCGAGCATTTCCTTCACGGCATAACCCAGGCTGGCAATGCGTACCGCCGCACGGTGCACCCCGTTGCAGTGCGGTCCGGCGCAGTAAACGATGAACAGGGTGTCGCGCGGGTAGGCGGCCAGGCGATCGGCGTCGATCTGCCGATGGGGCAGGCAGATTGCGCCCGGCAGATGGCCGGCACCGTAGGCTGCTTCGTTGCGCACGTCGAGCAGCACGAAGTCGGCTGCGCCGCTCTGCAGACTGTGATGGACGTCCGAACAGTCGGTCTCGAAACTCAGGCGCTGACTGAAGTGCATCAGCGCGACGGCGGCGGAGGCGGCTGGGTGTTGGCTGACCGGGCTCATGATGTGGCTCCTTGGGTGGTGTGTGCGGCCACTGTATCCAGCGTCTGGACTCGGCTACAGTGGCGTCTCGGACAGTGATCGGAAGTTTTCCGCCAATGCGCAACGACCCCGGCCTGGTGGCCATCCTCGCCTACGATGGCCTGTGCACCTTCGAATTCGGCATCGCCGTGGAGATATTCGGGCTGCCGCGCCCGGAGTTCGATTTTCCCTGGTATCGCCACCGTATCGTCGGCCTGGAGGTCGGCCCCATGCGCGCCATGGGCGGCATCCAGGTGCTGGCGGATGCCGGCCTGGAAGCCCTGACCGAGGCGCGCACCATCGTCATTCCCGGCTGGCGAGATCGCGCCGAGTTGCCGCCGGTGGAGCTGCTTCAGGCGCTGCGCGAGGCCCACGGGCGCGGTGCCCGGTTGCTGTCGATCTGCTCAGGGGTGTTCGTGTTGGCCGCCAGCGGTCTGCTGGATGACCGCAGTGCCACGACCCATTGGCGCTATACCGAGGAGCTGGCGCAGCGCTACCCGCGGATCGAGGTCGACCCCCAGGTGCTCTATGTCGATGCCGGGCAACTGATCACTTCGGCCGGCAGCGCGGCGGGCATCGACGCCTGCCTGCACCTGGTGGCGCGCGATTTTGGCAGCCAGGTGGCCAACCGTGTGGCTCAGCGCCTGGTCATGGCGCCCCAGCGCTCCGGTGGGCAGGCGCAGTTCATTCCCGCACCGGTTGCAAAACTCGCGCGTCACGATCTGTCCGGGCTGCTCGACTGGGCACGGCAGCGCCTGGAGGCACCACTGGCGGTAAGCGAGTTGGCGCAGCGCGCGGCGATGAGCGAGCGCACCTTCCTGCGCCGTTTTCGTCAGGCCACCGGGCTGACGCCCAAGGCCTGGTTGCAACACGAGCGGATGATCCGTGCCCGGGCCTTGCTGGAGGGTGGCAGGCAGAGCATCGAGTGGATTGCCGAGCAATGCGGCTTTCGCACGGTGGAGAGCTTCCGGAGCGCCTTCCGTAGCAGTGTGGGCCTGGCGCCGAGTGCCTACCGTGAACGCTTCGGCGCGAGTCAGGAGGCTGCCTTGCTAGCCTTGGATACCGCGGCGCTTGGCGACGCGTGAAGGTGCATCGGCCGTGCGTTGGTCGGCGACCGGACGAATCGCCCGCCGTTATGGCCGATATCCCGGCTTGATAACCAAGCAAGCGCTCGGTTAGGTTGCGAGGGTGCCTGTCCACGGAGCCGACCATGCCTGCCTTGCCCGATTACTTCGATCCGTCCCATCAGCTGATCCGCGATTCGGTGCGACGCTTCGTCGAGCGCGAGATATTGCCTCACGTAGACGACTGGGAGGAGGCGGAGGAGTTTCCCCGTGAGCTTTATCTCAAGGCCGGTGCGGCCGGTATTCTGGGCATTGGCTATCCGGAGCGCTTCGGCGGCAGCCACGAGGGCGACATCTTCGCCAAGGTGGCGGCCAGCGAGGAGCTGATGCGTTGTGGCTCGGGCGGGCTGGTGGCGGGACTGGGCTCGCTGGATATCGGCCTACCGCCGCTGCTCAAGTGGGCCCAGCCGGCGCTGCGCGACCGGGTGGCGCCCCAGGTGCTGGCTGGGGAAAAGATCATGGCGTTGGCGGTTAGCGAGCCATCCGGCGGCTCCGACGTGGCCAATCTCAAGACCCGTGCGGTGCGCGACGGCGACTGTTACCGGGTCAGCGGCAGCAAGACCTTCATTACCAGCGGCGTGCGTGCCGATTACTACACGGTGGCGGTGCGCACCGGCGGCGATGGCTTCGGCGGAATCAGCCTGTTGCTGATCGAGAAGGGCACTGCCGGCTTCAGCGTGGGGCGCAAGCTGAAGAAAATGGGCTGGTGGGCCTCGGACACTGCCGAGCTGTTCTTCGACGACTGCGGGGTTCCCTTGGGCAATCTGATCGGCGCGGAGAATGCCGGCTTCGCCTGCATCATGGCCAACTTCCAGAGCGAGCGACTGGCGCTGGCGATCATGGCCAACATGACCGCGCAGCTCGCGCTGGAACAATCCCTGAGCTGGGCAAGGTCACGCGAGGCCTTCGGCAAGCCGATTGGCAGGTTCCAGGTGCTCAAGCACCGCCTGGCGGAGATGGCCACCCAGCTGGAGGTGTCCCGCGAGTTCACCTATCGCCAGGCGGCGAAAATGGCGGCGGGGCAGAGCGTCATCAAGGAAATCTCCATGGCCAAGAACTTCGCCACCGATATCGCCGATCGCGTGACCCATGATGCCGTGCAGATGCTGGGGGGGATGGGCTACATGCGTGAAAGTCTGGTCGAGCGGCTGTACCGCGACAGTCGCATCCTCTCCATCGGCGGCGGCACGCGGGAGATCATGAACGAGATCATCGCCAAGCAGATGGGGCTCTAGCCGCAGTTGTTGTGAGTGGAGGTGGTCCGTCGGACGACGAGACCCTGGCGCTATGCGCCGGCGCGGCGGCAAAAGCGGATGCTTTGGATGGGTGGGGGCTCGCGGACGAGCGCCCCACTGCGTTACCTGGTTCAGTCGACCAGGGTCAGGGTGACATCGATGTTGCCGCGGGTGGCATTGGAGTAGGGGCAGACGATGTGCGCTCGTTCGATCAGCGTGCGTGCCTGCGCGCGATCCAGACCGGGAAGGCTGATGCGCAGCTCGACCTCGATGCCGAAGCCGTTGGGTATCGCACCGATACCGACCACCCCTTCGATGGAGGCATCGGCGGGGATCGCCAGCTTGTCGCGGGCGGCGACGAACTTCATCGCGCCGATGAAACAGGCCGAATAGCCGGCGGCGAACAATTGCTCAGGGTTGGTGCCCGCACCGCCGGCGCCGCCGAGTTCTTTCGGGGTGGACAAGGCGACGTCGAGTACGCCGTCGGATGAAATGGCGCGGCCGTCACGGCCGCCGGTGGCTTCTGCGTAGGCGCGGTAAGCAATGGTTTCGATCGACATGTGGTTGTTCCTCTGTGCTGGGGTAGGTGGATCTACTGGCTGAGCGGGTTCTGCTGTGGTGTGACGAATAACCTTCGCGCTAACTCCGGCCCCACGGATGTCCTGCAAGCGCGGTTGACTGCTGGCGAGGCTTGCCGCGACTGAGCGTGCGCAGTGGCTGGCTTCTGTAGTCATGCTCTTCATGGGGGTATCCGGCTCTCCGGTTGGCGGGGCGCTTGGCGTAGACTTGTTCCTCAGATTGCCTTGCTGACTAAAGGATTGTGCGCAAGCAAAAATCACGGAAAGAAAGTTAGCTCGAATAAATATTGTGCGCAAGATAATTGCCGGTCTTTTTTGCTATAACACCAGGCGCTTATGGAATAAGCGATCTCTCGGAGTGCCGCTTGAGCGCGGGTTTTTGCGCTGCAGGGGAGGCGGCGTTAGCGGGCTCTACGCTGGGGGGGCGTTCCGTCCGAGAAGGCGGAGTGCGGTGTCGCTCGCCGTTGGGAGCGGTGTGGAGGCGCAGCCGCGTGCATCGACCGCCTGCCGCGGCTTTAGAGCATCTCCTGCAGGCTGCTACGCAGCGCAGTCAATTCTTCCTTGAGCGCCGTCAGTTGTGCGGCAGAGCGACGACTGGCCTGGACGATGCAGCCGGGGATGCGCTTGGCTCGCTCGCGCAGGGCGCGGCCCTTGTCGGTCAGGTGCAGCTCGACCACGCGCTCGTCGGCGCTGCTGCGAACGCGATCGAGCAGGCCGTCGGCCTCGAGGCGCTTGAGCAGGGGCGTGACCGAGCCCGGGTCGGTCAGCAGGCGCGCGCTCATCTCGCTAACGGTGAGGCCGTCGCCTTCCCACAGCACCATCATCGCCAGGTATTGCGGGTAGGTCAGGCCGAGTTCCTGCAGCAGCGGCTTGTACACCTTGGTCATCAGCAGGGATGTGGAATAGAGGGCGAAGCACAGCTGATTGTCCAGCTGCAGCTCGGCGCAGGTGTCTGGCGAGGCCATGCGGCACTCCGGAGGCGAGGGATAAGGCGAACAATTTATCGCGCTAAAGGACGCGATGCCAAGCGAACTCTTGGTGACGACGCACCGGTGCGCCGATTGTTCTAGGACGGCTGTTCATCCGGAGGCGCCACGCTGTGCTCCTTCTCCTGGCCGAGCCTGTGGTGCTGAAACGCCTGGGTTACGGTGGCGCGCAGCTGCTCGTCATCCCAGGGCTTGGTGAGGAACTTGTAGATCGCGCCCTGGTTGATCGCGTCGGTCACCGACTTCAGATCGGTATAGCCGGACAGGACGATGCGGATGGTATGCGGATAGAGGTCCTTGACCCGGCTCAGGAACTCGGTGCCGTTCATTTCCGGCATGCGCTGGTCCGAGAGGATCACTTGGACTTCGTGCTTGGCCAGCAGGGCGAAGGCGTCCTGGGCGCGGTTGGCGGTCAGAATGCGGTAGCCATCGCGGCGCAGGACGCGAGTCAGGGCGCGCAGGATGTTTTCTTCGTCATCGAGCAATAGCAGGGTTTGCTCATTGCTGTCCTCCGCGGCCAAGGGCAAGCGCCCCGGCACTCCGTCTCGCTGCGCTCGGAGAAACTCCTCCAGCAGTGGCAGCGGCATGGGTTTGGCGAAGTAGAAACCCTGGAACTCGTTGCAGTGGTTCTTCTTCAGGAAGGCGTACTGGGGTTCGGTCTCCACCCCTTCGGCGACCACCTTGAGCTTGAGGTGGTGGGCCATGGAAATGATGCCTAGAGAGATCGCCGCGTCGGTGCTGTCGCTGATGACCTCCTGGACGAAGGAACGATCGATCTTGATCTTGTCGATCGGCAGACGCTTGAGGTAGTTCAGGCTGGAGAAGCCCGTGCCGAAGTCGTCGATCGCCAGGCTCACGCCAAGGTCCTTCAGGGCATGGAGGACAAAGATCGCCCGCTCGGCGTTGTCCAGCAGGACGGACTCGGTAAGCTCCAGTTCCAGCAGCTCGGGCGGCAGGCCGGTTTCCTCCAGCACGGCGCGCACGGTGTCGACGAAACCGGAGCGCTGGAACTGGATGGGCGAGATGTTCACCGCCATCACCCGGCCGCTCCAGCCCTTATCGAGCAGGGCGCGGGCCTCTCGGCAGGCGGTGTGCAGGACCCACTCGCTGAGCGGGATGATCTGCCCGGTATCTTCGGCCACCGGCACGAACTCGGCCGGGGAGATGAAGCCGAGTTCACTGTGCTGCCAGCGCAGCAGGGCCTCGTAACCCACGACGCGGCCGCTGCGGCCATCGATCTGTGGTTGGTAGTACAGCTGAAAGGCTTCGGCCTCGATGGCTTTTTGCAGCTCGTTGCGCAGGGTGACCCGCTCGTTGACCCGCTGGTTGAGGTCCTGGGTGTACCACTGGTAGTTGTTGCGGCCCTGCTGCTTGGCCTTGTACATCGCCAGATCGGCTTGCTGGATCAGGGCCATCGGCGGCTCGGTGGTGCCGTCGCTCAGGGTGATGCCGATGCTGGCGGTGATGTGCATCTCGATACCGGCCACCTTGTACGGCTGGGCGATGCTGGCGATGATCCGGTCGGCGACCAGCAGGGTATCCTCTTCGCGGGCCAGATCCGGCAGGATGACGATGAACTCGTCGCCTCCCAGGCGCGCCACGGTGTCGCCGGGGCGCACCTGCTGGTTCATGCGCCTGGCCACTTCGACCAGAATCTGGTCGCCGGCGCTGTGGCCCATGCTGTCGTTGATCGGCTTGAAGCCATCCAGGTCGATAAACATGACCGCCAGGCTGCGCTGGTAGCGCCGGCTGATCTGACAGCCCTGGACCAGGCGATCCTCCAGCAGCGAGCGGTTGGGCAGGCCGGTGAGCACGTCGTGGCTGGCGTTGTAGGCCAGCTGGGACTCGAAGTTCTTCTGCTCGGAAATGTCGTTCTGGATGCCGATAAAGTGGGTGATTCTGCCCTGTTCATCCGGAACCGGCGCTATGTACAAGGCGTTCCAGAACGGCGTGCCGTCCTTGCGGAAGTTGCGCAGCACCACGTGGGTTTCACGGATTTCCTTGAGGCCCTGGCGGATATCATCGATGACAGGCTGATCTCGCTCGCTGCCTTGCAGGAAACGGCAGTTCTGGCCAATCACCTCGGCTGCGCTATAGCCGGTGATGCGTTCGAACGCCGGGTTGGCATAGATGATCGGAAGATCGCTGGCCTGGGCATCGCAGATCAGTGCGCCGTTGTAGGTGGCCTCCAGGCTGCGTCGCAGGACCCGCAACTGTTTTTCCGACTCGATCCGCGCGCCGATGTCGCGCAGCGAAAGCAGACGCATCTGCTGACCGTCCCATTCCGATTGCGAGCACTGCACTTCGGCGTCCAGGGTCCTGCCGTCTGCCAGCGGCACGCGGCACTCGCGGAGCTGGCCGGGTGTCACGGCGAGATCGAGATGGTGTTCCTGTAGTTGGGCGAAACTCTCTCCGAGGAGTTGCTCGGCGGCCGGATTGGCGTAGCGCACGATGTTTCCAGCATCCACCACCAGCATGGCATCGCGGCTGTCGGTCAGCAGTTGGCGGAATGCCTGGTCCTTGCGCTGGGCCTGCTCTTGCGAACGGACCTGCTCGGTAACATCCTTCACCAGCGCCAGGTAGGCCGGCAGGCCATTGAAGTCGATCTCGCTCCAGGTGACTTCCACCAGTATCTGCCTGCCGCCCTTGAGGCTATGGACCCAGGGTCTGTCTTCGGCCAGCGGTGAAGCCTCTATGAGCTGTCCAGAGCCGGTGAGCAGGCGGCTGCGCTCATCCGCAGGGCGTATGTCCAGCACGGTCATGCCGGCAAACTCCTCCTGCGAATAGCCATAGACATCGAGCATCTTCTGGTTGACCGCCAGAAACGCCAGGCTTTCCCGGTGGAACACGTACATGGGCTGGGGGTTGGCATCGAACAGCAGCCGATAACGTGATTGGCTGTCGCTGAGCGCGCTGCGCGATTGCGCCCGGCTCAGGGCATAGCGAATGCTGCGGGCCAGGCTACGGCCATCGAACTGGCCCTTGACCAGATAATCCGAGGCGCCCATGTCGATGGCATAGGCATCGAGCTCATCATCGCCCTGGCCGGTGAGGAGAATGAAGGGCGTCTGCACGTTCTCCGCCTGGGCCGCGGCAATCAGGTCCAGGCCGCTCTCGGCGCCGAGGCGGTAATCAACCAGGTAGAGGTCGTGCTCCTGGCGCCGGATGGTGTCCAGCGCCTGCTCATAGTGGCTGACCCAGTCCAACTGGCAGCGCAGCTGCTTGGCATCGCCGAGCAGGTCGCGGGTGATCAGGTAGTCGTCCTCATCATCCTCGATCAGCAACAGGCGCAGGGAGCGTTGATTCGTCATCGGTTCTGATGCACCACCGGCAATTCCGCGAGCTCCAGCCAGTAACGGCCCAGGGTCTGGGCGACATCGCGCAGGCCGGAAAAGCTGGTGGGCTTGGTGAGGTAGGCGTTGGCGCCACTTTCGTAGCTTTCCAGAACATCCTCCCTGCTGCTGGAGGTGCTCAACACCACCACCGGTATGCTGTGCAGGCGTTGGTCCGACTTGATCTCCGCGAGGGCCTCGCGACCGTCCTTGCGTGGCATGTTCAGGTCGAGCAGGAGGAAGCCCGGCAAGGGATATTTCTGTGCGTCCTCATAGGGCGGGCGATGATGCAGGTAATCCATCAGCTGTTCGCCATCGTGAACGAAATGCACCTGATTGTTCACACTGCACTCGCGCAGCGCCTCGGTGAGGAGCAGGCAATCATCCGGGTCGTCGTCGGCGATCAGGATGTGGATGGGCTGCGAGGTCTTGTGGGTCATAAGTGCCTATTCGGTTGACGCAAAGGTGATGCGGAACGTTGTGCCGTGACCGGGCCTGCTGCTGGCGGTGACTGTGGCGCGATGGTGGTCGACGATCTTCTTGACGATCGCCAGGCCGATTCCCGTGCCTGCGTAGGATTGCCGGTCATGCAGGCGCTGGAACGGATTGAAGATCCGGTCCAGGTACTTCTCGTCGAAACCGATTCCTTGGTCTTCCACGCAGAGGGTCCACTCGTTTTTGCCCGATGCCTCGGAATATATACGAATTTTTGGAGGCTGACCGGGGGCGTGAAACTTGGCGGCGTTGCTCAGCAGATTCTGCAGCAACTGGCGAATGTGGGTGGGCTCGCCGATCAGGGCGGGAAGCGGTTTGCGTTCGACCTGGGCGCAGGCGCTGCTCAGGGTCACCTCCATGTCCTGCAGCACTTCATCGAGGATCTTGTCGACATCGAGCCGGACGAAAGGCTGGGCCCGCGAGGTTACCCGCGAATAGCTCAGCAGGTCCTTGATCAGCGCCTGCATGCGCCCGGCGGCTGAACTCATGCGGTGCAGGTAGTCCAGGCACTCGGGCTCGAGATTGGTCGCCCGCGCCTCGAGGCGCTCGGAGAATGCCTGAATCTTGCGCAGCGGTTCCTGCAGGTCGTGCGAGGCGACGAAGGCGAATTCCTGCAGCTCACCGTTGCTGCGTTCGAGCTCCTTCAGCGTGGCCTTGAGCTTCTTCTCCGCGGCCTTGCGCGCGTTGATGTTGCGGCCGGCGAAGTAGACCAGTCGATCATCGCCCAGGGCGGCGCTGAACTGCAGCCAATGCCGCTCACCCTGCAGGTCCTGCACGCGCACCTCCTGATTCTGCAGCGGTTCGCCGCGCGTCACCTGGCGCAGTGATTGCAAAGCCGCTTCGCGATCCTCGGTGACTATCACCTCCAGGCAGGAATGCCCGATCAGGCTCTCTTCCGGATAGCCGAGCATGGCGACGAATGCCGGGTTCAGCTGGATGATCCGCCCCTGCTGGTCGAGCATGCAGTAGAGCTCAGGCGACAGGTGGAAGAACTGGTCGCGCTCGCGCATGGCCTTTTCCGCCAGGGCCTGGGCGCTGATATCGCGGAACGCCATGACCCAGCCGGTGACGTTGGCGCCATCGGTCAGCGGCGCGCAGTCGTAGCGCATATGCGCGGCGCTATTGCCTTTGCCCGGGAGCATGAATTCGCCGTGCCGGGCTGCACTTGAAACGTTCACTTCGCTCAGTGCGTTCGGGTCGATGGGCAGCAGGGTGGTGAGCGCTTGTCCGCGCAGGTCAGCGTTGGCGCGACCCAGCAAGGTCGCCGCCGTAGGATTGGCATAGGTGAGCAGTCCGCGGGCGTCGAAGGCCAGCAGGCCTTCGCCGATGCTGTCGGTAATGGTTGCGGTAAAGTTCAGCTGCTCTTTCAGGCGCTGTTCGCCTGCGATTATCTCGCCCATCAGCCGCTTGTTCTCGAGGGCGACAACGGCCATCTGGGCGAACTGCTCGGCGATGGCCAGGTCGTCGGTATCGAACTCGCCGTGGTACTTGTCCGACAACTGGATAAAGCCCAGCTGCTGGCCGCTGGCACTCTGCAGCGACACCGCCAGCAGCCCGCGAAGCGGTGGGTGAGCCAGTGTCTCGGCAGGTCGTTCGCTCCAGCGGGGATCGGCCAGCAGTTGCGCGTGGCTGAGCTTGAGGGCGTGAGCGAACTCGATGAAGTCGCGCCCCTGGATAAGGGACCCGGGCACGATCGGCCGGTCGGCCCACTCGGCGTACTTGGATGAGACGGCAAGGATGGTCTGCGCTGGCGATACGGTGTCCGCGCCCAGGTTGAACAGCGCCTGATGAGCGCCGATCAGGCTGCGCAGGCGTTCACAGAGCAGGTCGAGCAGCTTTGGATTGTCGAACATGCCGTTGATCTGTACAGCGATGTCGCTGAGCCCGCGCAACAGCATGCCGCGGCGTTGGGAATGCAGCAACGCCGTGCGCAGGTCGCGCTCCAGCTGGTTGCGCGCGCGGACATCCTTGGCAACGGCGAATACGCCGACAATCTGTTCATCCACCCGGATCGGCAGGTAGGTGCATTCCAGCTCCAACGGAAGACCGCTGGGGGTGCGAAACTTGGCTTCGAAACGCTGTGCCTCGCCATTGCGTGCGGTGCGGAAATGCTCGTTCACCCGGTTCGCATCGTCGGGCTGCAGAAAGGCTGCGGCAGGCGTGCCGAGCAATTCCGCTTCCTGCGTGCCAAATAGCTGACAACCGGCGTCGTTTACGCTCTCGATCTGGCCTTGGCGATCGATCGAGAAAACCGCGCTCGGTGTGAGATCGTACAGGGAGCGAAACCTCTGCTCACTGCGCTCCAGGCTCTTGCGGTCTGCCGATCGTTCGCAGGCGATGGTAGCGAGTTGCGCTGCTGTCGAGATCAGCTGAAGGTGTTGGTCATCGGGGGCCATGGGCTGACGGTGGTATAGCGCCAGGCTGCCGAAGACCTGGCCGTTGTCGCCGATCAGCGGAATGGACCAGCAGGCGCGCAAACCGTGGCCGAGGGCGAGCTCGCGGTAGTCCTGCCAGAGCGGGTCGTTGGCGATGTCCTCGACCACCACCATCTGCTTGCGAAACATCGCCGTACCGCAGGAGCCGCAGGTTGGGCCTACCGTGACGCCAGCGGTGCCCTCCATATAGCTCGTAGGCAGGCTCGGGGCGATATTCATGAGCAACTGGCCGCTATCCGGGTCGAAGCGTTGCACCGAGCACAGGGCCGTCGGGTCGCGGCTTTCGCTCATGCGGCAGATGGCGTCGAAAATCTCGGGCAGCGGCTGGTTGGTGGAGATCATGCCGAGAATGTCGCGCTGGTCCTCCAGGTAGGCCTCTGCCTGCACCAGGTGAGTGATGTCGTGGCCCACGCAGAAGAAGCTGTCGGCGCCAGCCGACCAGCTGTGGGACCAGTCGATATAGACGGTATGGCCATCCTTGTGCCGGTACCTGTTGCGAATGCGGTGAATACTCTCGTCTTCCAAAGAGTCGGCAGTGTTCTGCCTGGACAGCGGGCGATCTTCCGGCAGCACCAAGTCCAGGTAGTTCCGGCCTATCAGCTCTTCGCGCGTGTAACCCAGCAGGGAGAACCAGGCTGGGTTGACCTCGGTGAAGTAGCCCTGGGCATCGTGGGAGCAGAGCAGGTCGGTGGAGTGCTGCATGATGCGCTGGTTGAGGCTCTGCAGGGATTCCTGGCGCTGCAGGCTCTTGCCGAGCGCCTGGTTGATCTGCCGCAGTTCCTTGTTGCGCTCACTGCTCAGGCTGGCCAGGCGCAGGCTGTACATCAGAAAAAAACTGATGCACAGGCCGAAAGAGATGATCGAGAGGGTCAGCCATTGACTGAGCGACAGGCTGCGCCTCGGGTTGTTCAGGTAGCTGCTCAGCTGCCATTGCACACCGGAGGGCAAGGTGACGATGCGGGAGCCGAGTGCTAGCGGGTTTGCGCCATCAGGTGCCGAGCGCGCCAGGCGCTGACCGGCTTCCGTAATGCGAAAGTTGAGTTCCTGGGTGCCTGCGCCTAGCAGGGCGTCGAGCTGCAACTCGGCAATCAGCAGCGAGTTCGGCTGTCCCTGAACCGGTAGAGGTCTTACCAGAAATACGGTGGTTCCTAGGGACACGAGCTGCGCGGCATTGACACCGAGGCGATGCTTGTGCAGCCAGGCTCGATGCTCAGGGTTTGCCAGTAGCCCGGCCAGTTGGCCAAGGGATGCAAGATTGCGCTCGAACAGCCATTGCGGTTGCAGCTGGTCGTTGAGCGTGCCGAGCAAAACCAGATAGGGGAAATCACGCAGATATCGGCGACCCTCTCGATCCAGCTCGGCGCGGCCCGGCGACCAGGAGGGCTCCTTCCAGCGGTCGGCAAAGCGCTGCAGCATGGTCCGGTAGTCTTCGAACTCGTTACTGACGCTGAGCTGCAGGTCATTGAGCGCCTGGTCACTTTTCTGCCTGAGGTCTCGGAGGATTTCCGCGCTGAGAAGAAACCACATCAGGCACGTGAGCAGAATGCCGACGCTGCCTGCGACCAGGCTGCGATTGTCCAGCAGTTGTTTGCGCTCGTCGGGCAGCAGGGGCAGCAGCAGCAGGTCCAGGCCCAGCAAGAGGCACAGTAGGCAGTAGAGGGTGTTGGTGTCCGGTTTGTGGCCGAGCCGCGGCCCCTCCAGCTGTGGCCACCACTCGGAGAGCTGTGCGGCGATTGCCAGCAGCATAGTGCCCAGGCCGACCGCGCGGCTGAGCCAGAGTCCTACCTGGCCACCTTTGAGGCTCAGCGGCAGTGCCAGCGCTGCAAGCACGAAAATCAAGGGCAACGCCGTTTGTGTGTTCAGCGCGGCGAGTTCGGTATACGCGGGCTCTGGTAGCAGAGTGTGCGAATAAAAATAGAGGCTGACCGCGATCACCAGGGTCGATGCGCCCAGGACAAGGCGAAAGTGCCCGTGGGTCGCAGCGAGCAGGCCCAGGCCTACTAGCGCCATTGGCAGGGCGCGGTCTGGCAGTAGCACGAGGCTATAGATGTTGAGCCGCTGTTGGCTCAGATAATCCAGGGCACCGCCGGCTCCAAGGAGCAAGAGGGCGATGGCCAGGGTATGCAGGAAAGCCTGGATGAACACATGGCGCGTCTGCATGAACGTTACGTCCGAGAGCCAGTGGCTGGGGTGCCCGCGCAATACCCACACTGATCGCCAGGCGGTCGCGCCGTGCCGATCTGCTGGGAGGAAGTGCCCATCGCCGGATGGGGCCTGATCACAGGTCCTGGTCGTCGATGATTATCGAACCGTCGGCATCGCGCACGACTCGGGTAAGGCCCGGGTTCTCCGTTTCCAGTCGCCACAGTTCCTGTCGCTGCAGGTCCAGGGAGCTCTGCTGCTGGCGCACCTGCTCCAGCAGGCGCTGGTTTTCCTCACGCAGCAGGTGGAGATCGATGGCGCTGCGCAGTGCCACCTCGACTTCGAAATCCTCCCAGGGCTTGGAAATGAAGCGGAAGACCTCCGCCTCGTTGATTGCCTGCATCATCGACTGGCGGTCGCCGAAGCCGGTCAGCATCAGACGCACGGCGTGGGGCTGACGCTGCTTGGCGAACTTCAGGTAGGTAATGCCGTCCAGATTCGGCATCTTGAAGTCGGAAACGATCACCGCGTAATCGTGTTCGGTGAGGGCATCCAGGGCCTCGTATACGTCGCTGAACGGGTGCAGTTCCCAGCCCTGCGGATTCAGCAGGCGTTGCAGCGACTTCAGAATCTGAGGTTCATCGTCCACCAGTTGGATTTTTATCACTATGTGTTTCCTATGCAGTGGCGCTGGCTTCTGGGGCGGGTCGGACGAACAGGGTATAGCGCGCGCCTTCGCTTTCCTCGAAGGCGATGAGTTTGCTGATCAACGGGCGGGTGAGTTGCTTGCCTTCGTTGAGCAGGAGGGTGCCGTTTTCCGAATTGAGGTTGCGTGCCAGGGTCATGCCTGGCTCCAGGCGCCGGGTGTCGAGGATCAGGATGCTGGGGTCGGCCAGCACCAGATCGGGCGCCAGCTCGGTGCACAGGCGAATGAATTCCTCGCACAGCTGCGGATCGTAGAGCTTGCCACTGTACTTCTGGATCAACAACAGCGCGTCATCGCGGCTCAGGCGGCGTTCCAGCATCAGGCCGCATTGCAGTTCGATGAAGTCCACGGCCAGTTTGATCAGACGCGAGCCGAAGGGGATGTCCTTGCCCTTGAGGCGATCGGGGAAGCCGCCGCCGTCCCAGCGCTCCTGATGATGGCGAATCAGCTTGGCGGCGTCCTGCAGCGGCTCGAGGCTCATCAGCAGGCTTTCGCCGAGGGCGGGATACTGCCGATAGCGCTCGCGCTCGTTCTTGTAGAGCAGGTCGGCGGGGCTGTTGAGCAGGCTGTCGCTCCAGGTCAGCTTGCCGACGTTGTAGAGGGCCGCGGCCATGGTCAGGTCACGGCTGAGTACATCGCCCAGGGAGTACTGCTCGGCGTAGGCGCGGACCAGGGCGATGACCTGGCAGTTGGACTGCTTGTCGCGGGGAATGCGCTGGGTCACCAGGCTGGAGAAGACCTCGGTAGCGGTCACGTAGCTACGCTTGAGTTCCTCGTAGGCCATGTCGAGCATGTCGGCGGTCTGCTGTAGTTCCGCGGTGCGGTTCTTGACCCGCTGCTCCAGGCTGGCATTGAGTTCCTGCAGGTGCTGGTTCTGTTCGTGGGTCAGTCGCTCCAGGCGCTCACGCTCGCGTTCGGAGTGCTGGAAGGCCAGCGCCTGGCGGATGATCATGCGCAGCTCATCGTCATCCCAGGGCTTGCTGATGTAGCGGTAGATCTGCCCCTCGTTGATCGCCTTGATCGTGGTGGCGATGTCGGCGTGTCCGGTCAGCAGGATGCGCTGGCAGCCTGGCCAGCGCTTCTGCACCTCGGTCAGCAGGGTGGCACCATCCATGCCTGGCATGCGCGCGTCGGATATCACCAGGTCGACGGGGTGCTGGGCGAGTATCTCCAGCGCCTGTTCGCCGCCGTTGGCGAGCAGCACTTCATAGGGTTCCTGACGCAGCAGGCGGCGCAGGCTCTTGAGGATGTTTTCCTCGTCATCGACGAGGAGCAGGGTGGCACTGCGCGGCGGTAGTGGGTCGGTCATAGGCTTGGATTACCGGAACTGCCTGCTTCGGGTTGACGGATGGGGAGCCAGATGCGGAACCGAGTACCCTGGCCCGGTTCGCTGCTGACCTCGATGCGCCCGTTGTGTTTCTGCAGGATGTTATAGGACAGCGACAAGCCCAGGCCAGTGCCTTTGCCCACCGGCTTGGTGGTGAAGAATGGCTCATAGATGCGATTGAGCAGATGGGGCTCGATGCCCTTGCCGGTGTCCTCCACCTCCAGCCAGACCCAGTCGCCTTCCTGCTGACTGCGCAGGGTGATACGGCCGAACTGTTCGATGGCGTGGGCAGCGTTGACCAACAGGTTCATCAGCACCTGATTGATCTGCGAGGGGATGCATTCGACCTGTGGCAACTCGCCGTATTCCCTGACGATGTCCGCCTTGTACTTCAGCTCGTTGTTGACCACGTTGAGCGTGGTGTCCAGGCCGCGGTGCAAGTCGGCGAGCTGGAACTCGTCCTCCTCGATATGGGAGAAATCCTTGAGCGCGGTGATGATCTTCTTGACCCTGTCGATGCCATCTTCCGACTCGGTGATCAACGCCTCGATATCGCTGCGGATGTAGTCGTATTCCAGGCTGCGCTTGAGTTGGCGCAGTTCATCGAGGCTGGCCGCCCCATCGACGGCGTCGCTGATACGCAGCAAGTCCTGGACGTAGCCGGCGAGGGTCTTGAGGTTGGAGAATACGTAGCCGATCGGGTTATTGATTTCATGGGCCACACCGGCGGCAAGCTGGCCGATGGCGGCGAGTTTCTCCGATTGCAGCAGCTGTGCGTTGGCTTTTTCCAGCTTCTTGATCAGGCGTTCCTGCTCGACCTGCTTGCTGCTAAGGGCGTCCAGGGCTGCGTCCAGCTGTTTGTTGGTGCGCGCGAACTCGGTGGTGTCGTAAAGCAGCAGGCCAAAGCACAGCTGTTCGTCCGAGTCGCGGAACGGGAACAGCAGCGTGCTCTGCAGCATGAGCACCTCCGCCTCCGTGGCGGGCTTGTACGGCAGCTTGATCAGGTAGGGGTTGTCGCGCCACTGGGTGTAGACGTGCTGTCCATGGTCCCGTGCCTGCACCACCATCTGGTCCAGATGAGGCGTGTTGGCCTCGGGGAACACTGCGGTCAGCGGCTGATTGAGTCCCTGTTCGAGCTGCTTGCCGCTACACTGGCTGATAAATGCGTTCCAGTACTGAATACGCAGCTTCGAATCGAGGATGATCACCCCGATCCCGATGTGTTCGACCAATACGCTGGCGAGGTACCGTTGCCTGCCGTCCATCGCAGACTCCCGATCTTGGTTGAGTTGATGTCGATTGATCACTGATTGTTATCTAGGTATCGGTAGGGAGGGGATGACTTGACATATAATTGGCGCCTAGATTATGGCGGCTCGAACGGAAGACCACCATACCTTTTTCATGCTCCCCGACGATCAGGTTAGACCATGGATTTAGAGGCCGCGGATGACTCCGTCATCCACTACCAGTTCCGCTTCGCCGACGGCCGTACCTGGTCGCACCAGGTTGTCCTGCGGCCAGATGACAGTCAGGCCCAGGTCGAGCAGGCGCCTGCATGGACCAAGCTGGAATTCCATCAGTGCAGACATTGCCCGCTGCGCCCCGAGGAGACGCCACACTGTCCATTCGCGCTGGCGTTGGTCGCTCCGGTAGAGCTGCTGGCCCAGTCGCCGTCCTATGAGCGGGTCGAGGTCGAAGTGCACTGGCGCGGCCGGGAAATTCGCCAGCGCACCAGCCTGCAGCGTGCCTTGGGATCGCTGCTCGGGGCCTTGGGGGCGACCTCCGGATGCCCGCATACGCGCATCCTCAAGGCGATGGCCTGGTTCCATCAGCCGTTCAGTGGCACGGACGAAACGCTTTATCGCGTGTTTGGTACCTACCTGCTCGGTCAGTACCTGCGGCAGCAGCGTGGATTGAGCGCGGATTGGTCGATGAGCCAGTTGCGTGAGGTCTATCGCAAGCTACGCCAGGTCAATCTGGGTATGACCGAACGGCTGCGCGCTGCCGCAGTCGAGGACTCGGGGCCCAACGGGATGATCCTGTTGGACCTGTTGGCGGCCGACACCCTGTATTCGCTGGACCAGTATGATGGCGAGCTGGATCGCTTCTTCTCGGCCTATTTCGAGTAACCCTGAAGGGCCCGCAACAGGCCCCATGGGCCTCAGCGCTCGTTCAGGGCGAACGCGGTCAGGGTGAAGGTCGGGATGCCGATATCCTGCAGCTTCTGCGAGCCGCCCAGCTCCGGCAAGTCGATGATCGCGGCCGCCTCATGGATCCTGGCGCCCATCCTGCGCACCAGTTGCGCGGCGGCCAGCAGGGTGCCACCGGTGGCGATCAGGTCGTCGAATATCAGGATGTTGTCGCCCTCGCACAGGCTGTCGGCCTGCACCTCGAGAAAGGCCTCGCCGTACTCGGTCTTGTAGGCTTCGCGCAGCACTTCGCCCGGCAGTTTGCCGTGCTTGCGGAACAGGATCAGCGGTTTGTTGAGCTCATAGGCGATGATCGAACCGATCAGGAAACCACGGGCATCCATGGCGGCGATATGGCTGAACTCGGCTTCGACATAGCGCTGGATGAAGCTGTCGGCGACCATGCGCAAGGCGCGTGGCGACTGGAACAGCGGGGTGATGTCGCGAAACGTCACCCCCGGTTTTGGAAAGTCGGCAACGGGGCGGATCAGGGTCTTGATGCTGAACTCGTCGAAGATCATCGTGGCACTCCTGTGGCGTTGTATGGCGGCCTGACTTGAAGTGTAAATGAACACTCAGCCGTCGAGATTACCGCCGGCAAGAGCACACAGTTCGATGGGGTCGAGAATATGCACTTCCTTGCCGTCGGCTTCGAGCAGCTTATTGCGCTGGAAGCGAGTGAATACCCGCGACACGGTCTCCACCGCCAGACCCAGGTAGTTGCCAATCTCGTTGCGCGACATGGCTAGGCGGAACTGCTGGGCGGAAAAACCGCGGGCGCGAAAGCGCGCTGACAGATTGACCAGGAAAGAGGCGATGCGCTCGTCAGCGGTCTTCTTCGACAGCAGGAGCATCATCTGCTGATCTTCGCGAATCTCCCGGCTCATCACCCTCATCAACTGGCGCCTGAGTTGGGGCAGTTGTGCGGCCAGTTCATCGAGGCGTTCGAAGGGGATCTCGCAGACCGAGGTGGTTTCCAGTGCCTGGGCGGAAACCGGGAAGCTTCCGGTGTCCATGCCGGACAGGCCGACCAGCTCACTGGGCAGGTGAAAGCCGGTTATCTGCTCTTCGCCGCTATTGCTCAGGCTGAAGGTCTTGAGGGCGCCGGAGCGTACGGCGAACACCGAGTCGAAGGCATCGCCCTGGCGGAACAGGAACTCGCCCTTCTTCAGAGGTCGCCCGCGCTTAACGATCTCATCCAGTGCGTCGAGGTCTTCCAGGTCCAGTGACAGAGGCAGGCAGAGGGGCGCCAGACTGCAGTCCTTGCAGTGGGCCTGATGAGCTGCACGGGGTGTGGCACATTGCGACATCGAGGTGGTCCCTGATTAAACACATACTCTATGTGAGGGTAACGCAGCGGGCGGCGATTCAGCCAGCAGTGGCGTGTTCTGGCCTGCCAGTTGAGGGGGTGGTGTGCCGCGCCTCTAAAGGAGCATAGACAGGCGCCGGCGATTCCCAGGACCTTGCCGATACTGAAGGGGAGCCGCTATCCAAGCGCTGTTGTGGTGCGCAGGGCAGCGATTCGATTCAGTGCCCCATCAGCCAGTGCTGGTGCGGGCCGGGCAGGGTCCACAGGCCGAAGAGGATCACCAGCACGCCGCCGGTGGTGCGCACACCCTGTTTGCGCAGCAGGGCAGTGAGGCGCTCCGCTGCCATGCCGGTGGCCAGCAGCACCGGCAGGGTGCCGAGGCCGAAGGTCAGCATCAGCGCCGCGCTGTCCAGGGCGTTGCCCTGGCTCGAGGCCCACAGCAGGGTGCTGTAGACCAGGCCGCAGGGCAGCCAGCCCCACAGCGACCCCAGCACCACGGCCTTGGCCGTGCTGTCGACCGGCATGAAGCGTCGGGTCAGCGGCTGGATATGCCGCCACAGGCCCCGGCCCACGGCTTCGATACGGGTCAATCCGCTCCACCAGCCCGCCAGGTACAGGCCCATGGCGATCAGCAGCAGCGCCGCCAGCACGCGCAGGGCGATGGCTGCCGGGCTGCTGGCCAGGGCCCAGCCGGCCAGGCCGAGCAGCAGGCCGGCGACGCCATAGCTGAGAATTCGTCCGAGGTTGTAGCTCAGCAGCAGGCGAAATCGCTGCGCCCGCCGCTCCGGCGGAATGGCCAGGGTCAATGCGCCCATCAGGCCGCCGCACATGCCCAGGCAATGACCGCCGCCGAGCAGACCGAGGATCAGGGCCGAGAGCAGCAGGGGCACCAGTTCAAGCATCGGGTTTGTCTACCGGGTCCTGCTTGGCCTCCGGCGCTTGTTCGCCTGCCTCCTGCACACCGGCCTGGTGCTTCGGGTCCTCGTCGTCGAACAGGATGCTGTGTGCCGGGCCGTCGAGGTCGTCGTACTGGCCGCTGTCGACCGCCCAGAAGAACAGCCAGATGGCGAACGCCACCAGCAGCAGGGCGACGGGGATGAGGATGTACAGCGCGGACATGAGAACTCCAGCCTACGGATTGGGCATGCGGGTGAGGCGCAGGGCGTTGAGCACCACCAGCAGCGAGCTCAGCGACATGCCGAGGGCCGCCCAGATCGGGGTGATCCAGCCTACGGCGGCGAACGGCAGCACCAGGCCATTGTACAGGCTGGCCCAGGCCAGGTTCTCGATGATGATCCGGCGGGTGCGCCGGGCCAGGGCGAAGGCCTGGACCAGGCTGGTCAGGCGATTGGACAACAGCACGGCGTCGGCGCTGGTCTTGGCCAGGTCGGTGGCGCTGCCCATGGCGATGCTGATGTCGGCGCCGGCCAGTACCGGCACGTCGTTGACGCCGTCGCCGAGCATCAGCACGCGGCGACCCTGCTGATGCAACTGCTTCAGCTCGGCCAGCTTGGCGTCCGGCGTCAGGCCGCCTCTGGCCTGTTCGATGCCCAGCTGCCGCGCCACTTCGCCGACCATTGGCGAGCTGTCGCCGGACAGCAGCAGCACCTGCCAGCCTTGGGCGCGGCAGGCTGCGATGAGTGCCGGCGAGTCGTCGCGCAGGCGGTCGTCGAGTACCAGCCAGGCCAGTGGACCCTGTTCGTCGCCGAGCAGCAGCCATTGCCCATGTCGGCCAGGAATGGCCGGCGCGTTCTGGCCGCTCAGGGCGCTGACGAAGTCCGGCTGGCCGATGCGCAGCTGGCGCCCGCCAACCCAGCCCTGCAGGCCCTGGCCGGGAACGCTGTCGACCCGTTCGGCAGCCTGCGGGGCGCGGCCGAAGGCGCGGGCGATGGGGTGTTCTGAGCGGTTTTCCAGGGCGGCCGCCAGGGCCAGGCAGGCGTCGCTGTCCAGCGTGCCGAGCGGATGGATGGCGCTGAGCGTCAGGCGGCCTTCGGTGAGGGTGCCGGTCTTGTCGAAGATCACCGTGTCGATCTGCTTCAGGCCTTCGAGCACGTGGCCACGGGTGAGCAGCAGGCCGAGCCTGTGCAGGCTGCCGGTGGCCGTGGTCAGTGCGGTCGGGGTGGCCAGGGCCAGGGCGCAGGGGCAGGTGGCGACCAGCAGGGCCAGCACCACCCAGAAGGCGCGCGACGGGTCGATCTGCCACCAGGCCAAACCAACGACAGCGGCGACGACCAGGACGATCAGCAGGAACCACTGCGCCACCCGATCGGCGACCTCTGCCAGGCGCGGCTTCTCGCTCTGGGCGCGCTCCAGCAGGCGGACGATGGCCGACAGCCGGGTGGCGTCGCCGAGCGCCTCGACCTCGACGGTCAGCGGCCCCTCGACATTGAGGGTGCCGGCGGTGACGCTGTCGCCCTCGCGTCGTGGTTGCGGCAGGTACTCGCCGGTCAGCAGCGACTCGTCGACGCTGGACTGGCCGCTGATGATGGTGCCATCGGCCGGCAGCAGGGCGCCGGGCGGTACCAGAACCCGCTCGCCGGTGCGCAGCTCGCTGAGCAGGATGCGCTGGCCGTGGCCCTCGGCGTCCAGGCGCAGGCAGGAGGCCGGCAGCAGGTTGACCAGCTGCGCGGTGGCCGCCGCCGTGCGCTCGCGGGCGCGCCGCTCCAGGTAGCGGCCGGCCAGCAGGAACAGGGCGAACATGCCCACCGCATCGAAGTAAAGCTCGCCCTGGCCGGTCACCGTCGACCAGATGCCGGCGACATAGGCGCCGCCAATGGCCAGGGATACCGAGACATCCATGGTCAGGTGGCGGGTGCGCAGGTCGCGCAGGGCGCCGCGGAAAAACTGGCCGCAGCAATAGAAGACGATCGGCGTGGTGAGGAACAGGCTGACCCAGCGCAGGATCTTGTCCAGTTCCGGGCTCAGGTCGATGTTGAACTCCGGCCAGGTGGCCATGGTGGCCATCATCACCTGAATCCACAGCAACCCGGCGACACCCAGTTGACGCATGGCCCGGCGGTTGTCGCGGGTCAGCTGCGCGGTGGCCGCGTCGGCCTGCCAGGGATGCCCGGCATAGCCGATCTTGCGCAGCTCCTTGAGCAGCGCACTGAGCGGCAGCTGGCTGTCGGCCCAGCGCACCTGCAGGCGCTGATTGGACAGATTGAGGTGCGCCTCGGCGACCGCGGGCAGGGCGCGCAGGTGCTTTTCGATCAGCCAGCCGCAGGCCGCGCAGCTGATGCCTTCGATCAGCAGGCAGGTTTCGCTGAGTTCGCCTTGATGCTCGACGAAGGGCGCCTGCACCTCGGCGCGGTCGTACAGCGCCAGCTCATCCGGCAGGGCCTGGGGCAGCGCCTGGGGATTGGCGGCCGTCTCGCTGCGGTGCTTGTAGTAGTGCTCCAGGCCGCCGGCGACTATGGCCTCGGCCACCGCCTGGCAGCCGGGGCAGCACAGCTCACGGGCTTCGCCCAGTACCTGGGCATGGAAGCGACTGCCTGCCGGTACCGGCAGGCCACAGTGGAAGCAGGGGATCGGGTTCGCCATCGAAGAGGGACGGGCCTGTTATTAGCGTGCGTCGCCGAGACGAATGGTCTTGCCGCTTTCCAGGGTCTCTTCCTCGAACAGGCGCCACTCCCGGCCCCCCTCCTGACCGATCAGCTCGACGAAGCGTCGGCCCTGCACCACGTCCTGCATCTGCCCGGTGTACAGGCCTTGGCCTCGCGGCTGCAGGACGATGCGGCGGTCGCGCTCGGGTTGCGTCGGCGAGATCAGGTTGAGCACCAGTTGCGCGGGGCCGCTGTTGCCCTGCAGTTGCAGCGAGGCGACGCCTGCGTCCTCGTCGATTTCGAGGTGGGCGCTCAGCTGCAGGCGCTGGGCGAACTGCTCGCGCTCCAGGGACTGATTGATGCCTTTGCCGACGTCGTAGTAATCGTCGGAAATAAGGCCCGGGGGATTCTGCGTGGCGATGGTCAGCAGGGCGAACCCCTGGATCACCGAGTAGCCCAGCAGGGCGAGGATGAACCAGGGCCAGAAATGCTTGTACCAGGGTTTGGCCGGGGTTTGTTCGGGCATGGGTGGTTTGCTCATGGGTCAGCGGACGCTCGGGCCGATGAAGCGGCTGTCGGCGTCATTGTGAATGCTTGGCTCGTCGGCGGACTGGATGCGGAAGCGGATCTCGTTGGCGCTGGACGGCAGTTTCTCCGGTTCGATCGACAGCTCGATCGGCAGCGACAGCACTTCCCCGGCCAGCGCCTTGACCTCGCGCTTGCCTTCGTAGACCAGGCCGTCGAGACCATCGGCTTCGATCAGGTAGGTCATGTCGTGTTGGGATTTGTTCATGATCTTCAGGGTGTAGACGTTCTCGATGCGCCCGGCCTCGTTCTCGCGGTACAGCACGCGATCCTTGATCACGTCCAGCTCCACCAGCGGGCGGCTGGACACGGCCCAGGCGAACAGGCCAATCATCGCCAGCAGGGCGACGGCGTAGCCGATCAGGCGCGGTCGGGCCAGCTGGGTCTGCTGGCCGGACAGGTTATGTTCGGTGGTGTAGCTGATCAGCCCCTTGGGGTAGTTCATCTTGTCCATGATGCTGTCGCAGGCGTCGATGCAGGCGGCGCAGCCGATGCATTCGATCTGCAGGCCGTCGCGGATGTCGATGCCGGTGGGGCAGACCTGCACGCACATCTTGCAGTCGATGCAGTCGCCGAGGCCCTCGGCCCTGTAGTCGGCGTCCTTCTTGCGCGGGCCGCGGTGTTCGCCACGGCGTGGGTCGTAGGAGACGATCAGGGTGTCCTGGTCGAACATCACGCTCTGGAAGCGCGCATAGGGGCACATGTAGATGCACACCTGCTCGCGCAGCCAGCCGGCGTTGCCATAGGTGGCGAGGGTGAAGAAACCGACCCAGAACACCGCCCAGCCGCCGGCCTGCAGGGTCAGCAGTTCGGGAATCAGCTCGCGGATCGGCGAGAAGTAGCCGACAAAGGTCAGCGCGGTGGCCAGCGATACTGCGACCCAGATGCCATGCTTGGCGGCCTTGCGCAGGAGCTTCTGGCCGCTCATGGGCGCCTTGTCCAGCTTCATGCGTTGGTTGCGATCACCTTCGGTGATCTTTTCCGCCCACATGAACACCCAGGTGAACACGCTCTGCGGGCAGGTGTAGCCACACCAGACCCGGCCGGCGAACACGGTGATGAAGAACAGGCCGAAGGCGGCGATGATCAGCAGCGCCGAGAGCAGAATGAAGTCCTGCGGCCAGTAGGTGGCGCCGAAGATATGGAACTTGCGCGCCGGCAGGTCCCACCAGACGGCTTGGCGGCCGTCCCAGCTGAGCCAGACGGTGCCGAAATAGAGGATGAACAGCAGGGCGCCACCGAGCATGCGCAGATTGCGGAAGAGGCCGGTGAAGGCGCGGGTGTAGATTTTCTCGCGACTGGCGTACAGATCGACGGATTCGACCTTGGCCGGGGTAGGGGTGACGTCTTTGAGCGGGATCTGTGAACTCATCGGTTGCTACCACAGCGGTGGATTGGCTGCCCCGGGCGGCTGACGCCAGCTGGGGTCATTTCACTCATACGCCATGGTACGCCTGACAAGGCCCTGTTTGGGTGCGACGGGGCGTCGCGCTCAAACAGGGCTTGCAGGGATCGGCTTTACTCCTGCGCAGGCTTCTGCGACAGGCTGTACACATAGGCCGCCAGCAGGTGGACCTTGTCGTTGCCGAGGAAGTCCTTCTGGGCTGGCATGCGGCCATTGCGGCCGTAACGCAGGGTCTGCTGCACCTGGGCGAAGCTGGAGCCGTAGAGCCAGGTCTTGTCGGTCAGGTTCGGCGCGCCCATGGCCTGCTGGCCCTTGCCCTCGGCGCCGTGGCAAACCGCGCAGCTGGCAGCAAAGATTTCCTTGCCGGCAACCGGGTCGGCCTCTATGCCTTCAGGGGTCTTCAGGCCGGACAGGCTGCGTACATACGCCGTGACGTGCTTGATGCCTTCCTCGCCGAGGCTGTCCTTCCACGCGGGCATCGCCGCCTGGCGACCTTCCATGATGGTGGTCTTGATGGTTTCCGGCTCACCGCCGTACAGCCAGTCGCTGTCGGTCAGGTTGGGGAAACCGTAGGCACCCTTGGCGTCAGAACCGTGGCAGACCGAGCAGTTGGAGGCGAACAGGCGGCCACCCATCTTCAGGGCCTGCTCATCCTGGGCGACCTGTTCGATCGGCATGGCCGCGTACTTGGCGAAGATCGGCCCGTACTGGGCGTCGGCCTTGGCCATTTCCTTCTCCCACTGGTGCACGCCAGTCCAGCCGCCGTTGCGCTCGCCGTCGGCGATCTGCACGTTGGCGGCGAACGGGGTCTTGGCCTCGTTGTCGAGGTAGTCGTAACCCGGCAGCAGGCCCTTCCAGTTGCCCAGGCCCGGGTAGAGCACCAGATAGCCGACGGCGAAGATGATGGTGGCCACGAACAGCATGAACCACCACTTGGGCATCGGGTTGTCGAACTCCTCGACGCCGTCGAACACATGGCCGACGGTTTGATCGGTGGATTCCTTGCGCTGGCCCTTGCGGGTGCCGAAGATCAGCAAGGTCATGGCCAAGATGGTGCCGAGTACGAGAATTGTTACGTACCAATTCCAGAACGTGGTCATTGGTTATTGCTCCTGGAAGATTGCTCGTCACGTTCGTCGGGTTTCGGGTCGTCGGCAAAGGGCAGGTTGGCGGCTTCGTCGAAACTCGACTTGCGCTTGCTGCTGTAAGCCCAGAGCACCACGCCGATGAAGGCGATGAACACCACTGCTGTGCCTATGCCGCGGATGGTCCCGATGTCCGTGAGAAAAGAGGGCATCGTGAGTTACCGCTTGCTGCTGATCGAAGTGCCGAGAACCTGCAGGTACGCGATCAGCGCGTCCATCTCGGTCTTGCCCTTCACCGCGTCCTTGGCACCGGCGATGTCTTCGTCGGTGTAGGGGATGCCGAAGCCACGCATGACTTCCATCTTCTTGGCGGTGTCCTTGCCATCGAGCTTGTGCTCGACCAGCCAGGGGTAGGACGGCATCTTCGACTCAGGCACGACGTTGCGCGGGTTGTACAGGTGCGCGCGGTGCCATTCGTCGGAGTAGCGGCCGCCGACTCGGGCAAGGTCCGGGCCGGTACGCTTGGAGCCCCACAGGAAGGGGTGGTCCCAGACGCTCTCACCGGCCACCGAGTAGTGGCCGTAGCGCTCGGTCTCGGCGCGGAACGGACGGATCATCTGCGAGTGGCAGCCGACGCAGCCGTTGGAGATGTACACATCGCGACCTTCCAGCTGCAGCGCGGTGTAGGGCTTGAGGCCCTCGACCGGCTCGTTGGTGACGTCCTGGAAAAACAGCGGGACGATCTGGGTCAGGCCACCGATGCTGACGGCGATGACCATCAGCAGCGCCATCAGACCGATATTCTTCTCGATGATTTCGTGTTTCATCAGTGAGCTACTCCGGCGGGAATCTGCGCGGCCGCTTCGTATTCAGCCGGCTTGGCGGCACGCACGGTGCGGTAGGTGTTGTAGGCCATCAACAGCATGCCGGTGACGAAGAAGGCGCCGCCGATCATGCGAACCACGTAGCCATCGTGGCTGGCAACCACGGACTCGACGAAGGAATAGGTGAGGGTGCCGTCTTCGTTGACCGCACGCCACATCAGGCCCTGGGTGATGCCGTTGACCCACATCGAGGCGATGTACAGCACGGTGCCGATGGTGGCCAGCCAGAAGTGCGCGTTGATCAGGGCGACGCTGTGCATCTGTTCGCGACCGAAGACCTTCGGGATCAGGTGATACAGCGAGCCGATGGAGATCATCGCCACCCAGCCGAGGGCGCCGGCGTGTACGTGGCCGATGGTCCAGTCGGTGTAGTGGGACAGCGCGTTGACGGTCTTGATCGCCATCATCGGGCCTTCGAAGGTGGACATGCCGTAGAACGCCAGGGACACCACCAAAAAGCGCAGGATCGGGTCGGTGCGCAGCTTATGCCAGGCGCCGGACAGGCTCATCATGCCGTTGATCATGCCGCCCCAGCTCGGGGCCAGGAGGATGATCGACATGGCCATGCCGAGGGACTGCGCCCAGTCCGGCAGGGCGGTGTAGTGCAGGTGGTGCGGGCCGGCCCAGATGTACAGGGTGATCAGCGCCCAGAAGTGCACGATGGACAGGCGATAGGAGTAGATCGGACGCTCGGCCTGCTTCGGCACGAAGTAGTACATCATTCCCAGGAAGCCGGTGGTCAGGAAGAAACCAACGGCGTTGTGGCCGTACCACCACTGGATCATCGCGTCGGTCGCACCCGAGTACATCGAGTAGGACTTGAACAGGCTGACCGGCATTTCCATGCTGTTGACGATGTGCAGCATGGCGGTCACCAGGATGAACGCGCCGAAGAACCAGTTGCCGACGTAGATGTGCTTGGTCTTGCGCTTGATGATGGTGCCGAAGAACACCGCCACGTAGCACAGCCATACCACACCCAGGAGGATGTCGATCGGCCACTCCAGCTCAGCGTATTCCTTGGAGCTGGTGTAACCCATGGGCAGGGTGATGACCGCCAGCACGATCACCGCTTGCCAGCCCCAGAAGGTGAATGCGGCCAGACCGTCCGAGACCAGGCGCACTTGGCAGGTACGCTGCACCACGTAGTAGGACGTGGCGAACAGGGCGCAACCGCCGAAGGCGAAGATCACCGCGTTGGTGTGCAGGGGACGCAGACGGCCGAAGCTCGTCCATTCCATGCCCAGGTTGAGTTCCGGCCACACGAGTTGTGCGGCAATGAACACGCCTAGACCCATGCCGATGACCCCCCAGATCACCGTCATAACGGCGAACTGGCGGACCACCTTGTAGTTATAAGCAGTCTGACTGATTGCTGTGCTCATGCTGGGGTTCCACGGTTAATGGAGTTTTTAGGGGACAAAAATCGGCGGCAAGTATGGAGAAAGCAGGTAGCCATTGCAACGACGCAAACCTTTGAGAAATGGGCATTTCGGGCTTTCTGGCGGCATTCGGATGCCGTCTGCCGGTGCCTTGCTTGGGCTTTGAGCGCCTGTCAAGGCAAGGCGCTTGGAAGGGGGTCGCCTAGGCCCATGGCTGCTGGCGACCGGTGCAAGGTTAGTTCAGGGTGGCGCCTTGGCGAGCCCATCTGACGCGCGGTGCGACACAGCGTCGCATTGGCGGTTTTGTCGCGCTGCGGCCGCCGGCACGGGGCGATTCGAGCCTGCGCTGGGTCGCTGTGCTGTCGCGCCAACTATTCGCCGGTGACGCGGGCCGACCGAAGCGGGCGCGGCGGGCATAATGGTCGGCAGATCGGCGATCCGAAGGTGATTGCTGCAATAAATCGTGGCGCTCATGGCTGGGCGTTCATTCACTCTTGGGACATTACGCCGGACCGCAGCTGAGGCTCGGACCGGCGGATAGCGAAGCGAGGCAAGCATGGGCATTGGGCAGGGAACGGGTATTGACGCGGATCAACTGGCTGGGCAAATGGATCGACAGCAGTGGCTGTGGAACCGGCCGGCCGGGCCGAGCAGGGCGACCCTGATTCTCGCCCATGGCGCCGGTGCGCCGATGGACAGTGCCTTCATGGCGACTATGGCCGAGCTGCTGGCGCAACGGGGTGTCGCGGTGCTGCGCTTCGAGTTCGCCTACATGGCGGCGCGCCGGGTCGATGGCAAGCGGCGACCGCCCAATCCCCAGGCCAAGCTGCTGGAACAGTGGCGGGCGGTATACGCCGAGGTGCGGCAACAGCTCGCGGGTCCCTTGGCGATCGGCGGCAAGTCCATGGGCGGGCGCATGGCCAGCCTGTTGGCCGACGAACTCGGCGCCGACGCCCTGGTATGCCTGGGCTATCCCTTCCATGCCATCGGCAAGGCCGACAAGCCGCGGGTCGCCCATCTCGCCGAGCTGCGGACGCCGACCCTGATCGTCCAGGGCGAGCGCGACCCAATGGGTGACGCGCCAACCGTGGCCGGCTATCGATTGGCCGATGCGATCGGCGTCCACTGGCTGGAGTCGGCCGATCACGACCTCAAGCCGCTGAAGCGCTCGGGCTTCAGTCATGAGCAGCATCTACAGGCGGCGGCGGACGCGGTGGCGAAGTTTCTGCTGCCTTGAGGCCTGCAGCGGCTCGCCCCTGGCCGGGATGCAGACGCAGAGGGTCAAGGCGTAGGCGAGGCCAACGGGCGTTCCATCTTGAGCAGATGGCCGTCGCTGCCGACGACGGTGAAACCCAGTCGTTCGTACAAGGTTCTTGCCGGGTTATCCATGAACACCTTCAAACGGACCGTGCACAGCGCGCGAGCACGCGCGATCGCCAGCACCTGTGCCAGGGTCCAGGTGCCGATACCTCTGCCCGTGGACTGCGCGGCTAGCTGGATATCGCGAATGTACAGGTGCGGGCCGTCGCGACTCAGGCTCAGAAAGCCGATGCTCTGGTCCGCCTCGACAATCAGGTAGCTCTCCAGCGTTGGCCAGGATTGGAGGAACCCCGGCTGACTCCACTGAAGGGCGTAACGCCGGTAGTAGCCCTGCATATTGAAGCTTGCCAGGCGCTCGGCGTTTTCGGCGTCCTGGGGGCTAGCCGGCGATAGCCGAAGATTCATCAAGGCACCATGGGACAGGTTGCACAAGGCGCTGAGCCGCTAGGCCTCGGCTTCGTCGGGTATCAGGGCCAGAAGGTCGGTAACCCCGACGTCGAGCCCAGCCTGGAACAGCAGGGTCGTCGCCTGGCCGCGATGATGGGTCTGATGGTTGAAGAAATGCAGCAGCAAGCTGGAGAGCCGTCGCTGCGCCGGTTGTCCCTTCATGTTCTGGTAGCTCAGCACATGGTCCAGGTCGCGCTCCTGCAGGGACGAGACCCACTGGCAGATCAGCGCGTCCAGCCATTGGCGATGCGCACAGAGCTGGTCGAAGTCGTTGAACAGCAGTTGCTCGAGGGAGGCGGGCCGCGGCAGCTCGCAGGCAGGTTGTAGGCTGCGCGCTGATTCGGGATGGCAGGCGAAGCGTTGCAACCAGACCGTGTCGGCCACGACGAGGTGATTCAGCGTGCCCAGAATGGAGCGGAAGAACGCGCCTCTGTCCTGCGCCAACGCCTCGGGCGAGAGTTTCTCGGCAGCTGCATAGAGTTGGCCATTCATCCACTGGTTGTAACGGGCGAGCAGATCGAAGTGCTGTTGCAGGCTCATTGGCGTCCATTCCTCTCGGTGCGCGGATCAGTCAGCCTCCTGGCCGGTCATGCCCGGCGTGCAGGCAGCGGCTCAGTCCTCGGCAGCGGGCAGGGCGAAGTTATACCTGTGTAATGCTCCAGGGAAACAGCCCGATTGCTCGGGCTGCGTAGGCAGGTCAGTCACCACGCGCGGGGAGCGGGTGGGCCCGATTCGCAATGGGCGCGCCGGCGGGAACCGGCGCACCCCGTGCTCAGCGGTTGAAGCGCTCCACCAGGGAGTACTGGCCCTGCGCCGTGGCCGTCAGTTCGCCGCTGAGCTGCACGGTGCTCTGGGCTTCGCCGGCGGTCTGGTCGGCTAGCTGGGCGATGGTGGTGATGTTCTGGTTGATTTCGTCGGCCACGGCGCTCTGCTCCTCGGCCGCCGCGGCGATCTGGTTGGCCATGTCGGCGATATTGGCCACGGCATCGCTGATCCCGGCGAGTGCCTGGTCGGCCTGTCGCACGCGCTCGACGCCATCGTCGGCCTGCTTGCGGCCGATCTCCATGGTCATCACCGCTTCTTCGGCGGTGCGCTGCAGCTTGGCGATCAACTGATGGATCTGCCCGGTGGACTCGGCGGTACGCTGGGCCAGCGAGCGCACCTCGTCCGCCACCACGGCGAAGCCGCGGCCCATCTCGCCGGCACGCGCCGCCTCGATGGCGGCGTTGAGGGCGAGCAGGTTGGTCTGGTCGGCGATGCCCTTGATCACGTCGACCACGCCACCGATCTCGTTGCTGTCCTGGGCCAGGCGGGTGACGGTCTCGCCGGTCTCGCCGACGGACACCGAGAGGCGCTGGATGGCTTCGCGGGTTTCCGCGGCAATGTTGCGTCCCTCGCTGGTCAGGCGGTTGGCTTCCTGGGTGGCGATCGCGGTGCGTGCCACGTTGCTCGCCACTTCCAGGGTGGTGGCGGCCATTTCGTTGATCGCGGTGGCGACCTGCTCGGTCTCCTGGCGCTGGCGATCGAGCCCGGAGGAGCTGTTGCGCGCGAGGGTGTCGGCGCGCCTGGCCTGTTGGGTCAGGTACTCGGCGCTGTCCTGCAGGCGGGTCAGGCAGGTCTTCAGCCTGGCCTCCTGGCTGAGAATGGACATCTCCAGGCGGCCTTGGACGCCGCGGCTGTCGGTGTACATCTGCGCGATCAGCGGGTCGTTGGTGGTCTGTTCGGCTTGTTGCAGCAGGCGCTTCAGGCCGCGCCGCTGCCAGCTGAGGCCAGCCAGGCCGAGTGGTACGGCGAGCAGGGCGGCGAGCAGAAAGCCCCAGCCGGAGTCGAGCCAGGCGCCGAGCAGAAAGCCGAGCTGGCTGATCAGAATGAACGGCAGCCAGTCCTGCAGCACCGGCAGCCAGCTGTCGCTGCCCGACACCGCCGACTTGCCGGCATTGAGCCGCTGGTACAGGGCCTCGGCGCGGCGCACCTGCTCGCTGCTCGGCTTGACCCGCACCGACTCGTAGCCGCTTACCTTGCCGTTCTCCAGGACCGGCGTGACGTAGGCGTTGACCCAGTAGTGGTCGCCGTTCTTGCAGCGGTTCTTGACGATGCCCATCCACGGCCGCCCCTGCTTCAGGGTGTTCCACATGTGCTCGAACACGGCCGCCGGTACATCGGGGTGGCGCACCAGGTTGTGCGGCGCGCGCAGCAGCTCGTCACGGCTGAAGCCGCTGATCTCGACGAAGGCGTCGTTGCAGTAGGTGATCTGGCCCTTGAGGTCAGTGGTGGAAATCAGCCGTTGCTGGGCCGGAAAGCTGCGTTCACGCTGGGTGATCGGTTGATTGTTGCGCATGGCTGATGAGTCCCTGGGGGCGATACCGAATTGTCGGCTGCCGCGAGCGAAAGTTGAGGGCAAGGATACTGGCTGCGCGGCACACCGTTTTGACCTGGATCAGCCATCTGGCGCCCGCGCTGTGGCAGGGCGGGTGCCCTGCCACAGAGGCCTCAGCTAGCGGCGATGAGTTGACGCAGCACGTAGTGCAGAATGCCGCCGGCCTTGAAATACTCGACCTCGTTGACCGTGTCGATGCGGCACAGCACCTCGAAGCGTTCGGCCGATCCATCCTCGCGCTTTATTTCCACCGTGAGGTTCATGTGCGGGTGCAGCTCCACCCCGTCCAGGCCACAGATACTTAGGGTCTCCTTGCCGCTCAGTTGCAGCGTCTTGCGGTCCTGGCCGGCCTTGAACTGCAGGGGCAGCACGCCCATGCCGACCAGGTTGGAGCGGTGAATGCGCTCGAAGCTCTCGGCAATCACCGCCTTGACCCCGAGCAGGTTGGTGCCCTTGGCCGCCCAGTCGCGGGAAGAACCGGTACCGTACTCCTTGCCGGCGACCACCAGAAGCGGCGTACCGGCTTCCTGGTAGCGCATCGCCGCGTCGAAGATCGCCAGCTTTTCGCCACTTGGCACATGCAGAGTGTTGCCACCTTCCTCGCCGCCGAGCATCTCGTTCCTGATGCGGATGTTGGCGAAGGTGCCGCGCATCATCACCTCATGATTCCCGCGCCGCGAACCGTAGGAGTTGAAGTCCCTGGGTTCGACGCCCTGCTCGCGCAGGTAGTGCCCGGCCGGGCTGTCGGCCTTGATGTTGCCGGCCGGGGAGATGTGGTCGGTGGTCACCGAGTCGCCCAGCAGGGCGAGAATCCGCGCCTGATGGATGTCACCGATATGGGGCGGGGAGCCGGCGATGTTCTCGAAGAAGGGCGGATGCTGGATATAGGTGGAGTCGGCCTTCCAGGCGTAGGTGTCGGCGTCGGGCACCTGGATGGCCTGCCACTGCTCATCACCGGCGAAGACTTCGGCGTACTCCTTGTGAAACATGGCCGTATCGACCTTCTGGATGGCCTCGGCGATTTCCTTCTGGCTCGGCCAGATGTCTTTCAGGTACACCGGCTTGCCGTCCTTGCCGTGGCCCAGCGGCTCCTCGCCGATGTGCATGCGCACGCTGCCGGCCAGGGCATAGGCCACCACCAGCGGTGGCGAGGCCAGCCAGTTGGTCTTCACCAGCGGATGCACGCGGCCCTCGAAGTTGCGGTTGCCGGAGAGCACCGACGCCACAGTCAGGTCATTTTCCTGGATGGCCTTCTCGATGGGTTCGAGCAGCGGACCGGAGTTGCCGATGCAGGTGGTGCAGCCATAGCCAACGAGGTCGAAGCCCAGTTCATCCAGGTAGCGGGTGAGGCCCGCTGCCTTGAAGTAATCGGTCACCACCTTGGAGCCAGGGGCCAGCGAGCTTTTGACCCAAGGCTTGCGTTTGAGGCCTTTCTCCACGGCTTTCTTGGCCAGCAGGCCGGCGGCCATCATCACGCTGGGGTTGGAGGTATTGGTGCAGGAGGTGATTGCCGCGATCACCACGGCGCCGTCCTTGAGCTTGTGGGTCTGGCCATCGTGCTGGTAGTCGGCCTCGCCGGCCTGCTCCGCGGCGCCGACCGCGGTACCGCCGCCGCCCTCGTTGAGCAGGCGGTTTTCTTCCTTGGGGCTGGGTTTCATCTGCAGGCCCATGAACTCATCGAAGGCCCGGCTGACCTGGGACAAGGCGACCCGGTCCTGGGGACGCTTGGGCCCGGCCAGGCAAGCCTCGACGCTATCGAGTTCGAGGGCCATGGTGTCGCTGAATACCGGCTCGTGACCGGCCTCGCGCCACAGTCCCTGGGCCTTGCAATAGGCCTCGACCAGTTTGACGCTCTGCTCCGGCCGCCCCGATAGGCGCAGATAGCCCAGGGTGATCTCATCGACCGGGAAGAATCCGCAGGTCGCGCCGTATTCCGGCGCCATGTTGGCGATGGTCGCGCGGTCGGCCAGCGGCAGGTCGGCCAGGCCGTCGCCGTAGAACTCGACGAATTTGCCGACCACGCCCTTGCTGCGCAGCATCTGGGTGACGGTGAGCACCAGGTCGGTGGCGGTAATGCCTTCCTTTAGCTTGCCGGTGAGCTTGAAGCCTATGACCTCCGGGATCAGCATCGACACCGGCTGGCCGAGCATCGCCGCTTCCGCCTCGATGCCGCCGACGCCCCAGCCGAGCACGCCGAGGCCGTTGATCATGGTGGTGTGCGAGTCGGTGCCGACCAGGGTGTCCGGGTAGGCGAAGACCTGGCCGTCCTCTTCCCTGGTCCACACGGTGCGGCCGAGGTATTCCAGGTTGACCTGGTGGCAGATGCCGGTGCCCGGCGGTACCACGCTGAAATTATCGAAGGCGTGCTGGCCCCAGCGCAGGAAGGCGTAGCGCTCGCCATTGCGCTGCATCTCGATGGCCACGTTCTGCTCGAAGGCGGCCTTGGTGGCGAACTTGTCGACCATCACCGAGTGGTCGATGACCAGGTCGACCGGCGACAGCGGGTTGATCTTCTGCGGGTCGCCGCCGGCCTTGGCCATGGCATCGCGCATGGCGGCCAGATCGACCACCGCCGGCACGCCGGTGAAGTCCTGCATCAGCACGCGCGCCGGGCGGTACTGGATTTCGCGCTCCGAGCCGCGGCGCTTGAGCCAGTCGCTCATGGCCTGCAGGTCGTCGCCGCACACGGTAGTGCCGTCCTCCCAGCGCAACAGGTTCTCCAGCAGCACCTTCAGCGACATCGGCAGTTTGTCGATGTTGCCGAGGGACTTGGCGGCCTCCGGCAGGCTGAAGTACTGGTAGGTCTCGCTGCCGACTACGAGGCTGCGGCGACTGTTCAGACTATCTAGGGAAGGCATTGTGCATCTCCTTGGGACTCGCACGGCGCGAGCCGGATTTAACGCAACAGAGTCTTCAAACTAGCTCTGCTTGGCGGGTCTTGCCATCTATCAGGACAGACCGTTGCCACCTGGGGTTCCCGACTCCGTTAGAATGCGCGCCTCGAGGAGAACCCCAATGAATACTTTGTTACTGCACTGCCGTCCCGGTTTCGAGAGCGAGGTCTGCGCGGAAATTTCCGAGCAGGCCGCCGGCCTGCAGGTGGCCGGCTACGCCAAGGCCAGGCCCAGCTCGGCCTATGCCGAGTTCATCTGCAATGACGCCGAAGGGGCCGAGAGGCTGATGCGCGGGGTGCGCTTCAATCAGTTGATCTTCCCGCGCCAGTGGGCGCGCGGGGCCTTCGTCGAGTTGCCGGAGACCGACCGCATCAGTGTCCTGCTGGACCATCTGAGCGAGGCCTCGGTGTTTGGCAGCCTGTGGCTGGAAGTGCTGGATACCAACGAGGGCAAGGAGCTGTCGAATTTCTGCAAGAAGTTCGAGGCGCCGCTGCGCAAGGCCCTGGGCAAGGCCGGCAAGCTGGTCGAAGACCCGCACAAACCGCGCTTGCTGCTGACCTTTCTCAGCGGTCGCCAGGTGTTCCTCGGCCTGGCCGAGGCGCGCAACTCGGCGCAGTGGCCCATGGGCATTCCACGGCTGAAATTCCCCCGCGAGGCGCCGAGCCGTTCGACGCTCAAGCTGGAGGAGGCCTGGCACACCTTTATTCCCCGTGAGCAGTGGGACGAGCGCCTGTCCGGCGACATGACCGGCGTCGACCTCGGCGCCGCCCCGGGGGGCTGGACCTATCAGCTGGTCCGGCGCGGCATGCTGGTGACCGCCATCGACAACGGCCCGATGGCCGAGAGCCTGATGGACACCGGCCTGGTCCAGCACCTGATGGTCGACGGCTTCACCTACAAGCCGCGCCAGACCGTGGACTGGATGGTCTGCGACATCGTCGAGAAGCCCGCGCGTAGCGCCGCCTTGCTGGAGACCTGGGTAGGCGAAGGGCTGTGCCGCGAGGCGGTGGTCAACCTCAAGCTGCCGATGAAGCAGCGCTATGCCGAGGTGCGTCGCCTGCTGCAGCGCCTCGAGGACGCCTTCGCCGCACGCAAGATCAAGGTGTCGATCGCCTGCAAGCAGCTCTACCACGACCGCGAGGAAGTGACCTGCCACCTGCGCCGTCTGGGCAAGTAGAGGATTTTGCTCCGCCGCCGCTTCAGCGGCTCTCTGGTTCGCTTGGCTGTCGCCTGACCCAGTAGCTCTGCTTGTGGCCGTGGGCCTCGAACTCGCGGGCCAAGGCCTCGGCTTCGGCGCGGGTCAGGCTGCGGCGCACGACGAACTCGTTGCCGTTGTCGTCCAGGCGTATCAGGCACCAGATGTGCTGAAGCTCAGGCGTGGGCATGTTCGTGACCTGCGCGGCGGCTCGGGTGAAGGGGCGGAGCCGATCGCCCATGTCACCTGCTGCGCGTCTCCCCGCTAGCGTCGATTTGCACGGCAAAGGTGACCTGGGGGTCAGCTTTGCGCCAGAATAGCAGCCTGTCTCTGGAGTCTGCCGATGTCCCTGCAAACCGATGCCATGCACGATGATCTTCTCGACGCCACGGGCCTGAATTGCCCGGAGCCGGTCATGCTCCTGCACAACAAGGTGCGCGACCTGCCCGCCGGCGGCCTGCTCAAGGTGATCGCCACCGACCCCTCGACCCGTCGCGACATCCCCAAGTTCTGCGTGTTCCTCGGCCACGAGCTGTTGGAACAGGCCGAAGACGCCGGCACCTACCTGTACTGGATTCGCAAGAAGGTCGACTGATGGGCTGGTACTTCGCCTACGGCTCGAACATGAACCCGGCGCGCATGCAGGCACGTGGCCTGAGCGTGCGCGAGGCCATGCCGGGGCGACTGCCGGGCTATGCGCTGTGCTTCAACAAGCGCGCGGTGGACCGCCCCGGTTGCGCCTATGCCAACATCCGTCACCAGCGCGACGGCGTGGTGGAGGGTGTGCTCTATCGCCTGGCCGAGCTGAACGAGATCGCCAAGCTCGAGCCATTCGAGGGCACGCCCATCTACTACAGCCGCGAACGCCTGCCGATCCTCACCGCCCGGGGCGTGCAGCCGGCCTGGGTGTATATCGCCAATCCGGCCTTTCGCCAGGACGGACTGCTACCGGCCAGGGATTACCTGGAACACCTGCTGGCAGGCCGTGAGTACCTTTCGGCGTCCTACTGGTCGCTGCTCGCGGCCTGGCCATCCCAGCCGGCCTGACCCGGGGCCAGGCCGCAGCTCTTCAGTATCTGCTGCCAGGCGCGCACATGGCGCTCGTTGGCCTGTTGGAACCCCTCCCAGAGTGACGCTTCGGGGCCT
This sequence comes from Pseudomonas sp. LPB0260, assembly GCF_013388395.1. NCBI lineage: Bacteria > Pseudomonadati > Pseudomonadota > Gammaproteobacteria > Pseudomonadales > Pseudomonadaceae > Pseudomonas > Pseudomonas sp. LPB0260. Next base: position 144,641 of record NZ_CP058247.1, read on the forward strand.
GCCAGGCTGAGCAGATAACGCCGTGTCGCCGGCGGCGCCTGGGGCGCTGCGCTCAGCCGGCGCAGGCTCTCGCTCCAGCGCTGGCCGCGCTGATGCACCTGGGCCAGGTAGGGTTGCAGGCCACCGGCATAGAACTTGACGAAGATGTTCTGCAAGATGCGTCCGCGCGGCGTCGGCCTCTCCTGCGGGCAGGGCGGTCGGCGCTGTAGGCGGCTTTGCAGCAGCTCGCTGGCCTGGTCCAGGGTGTGCGTGAGACTGGACAGACTGGTGATCAACTGGCCTCCCTGGTCGCTGCTGTGCAGGGCGAAGAACAGCGGGTCGAGTTGCGCCGCCGGCGGCGGCAGGCGCTGCGGCAGCGCTTCGCCGATGGCGGCCAACTGCGTCAGGGCGTCCAGCGCGGCGTCGTCCTCCTGGGGGGATGTGGGCAAGGCCTGGTCGGCAAAACGCAGGTAGCGCTCGACCTCCGAACTGGCGTTCAGCGCGTTCCAGAATACCGCCGGCAGTTGCCGACGTTTCTGCTCGGCCAGGCTCTCCAGGTTGGTGCGCAGTTCGGCGTCTGCGCCTCGCTGTAGCGCGTCGCTGCAGGTCTCCAGGGCCCGCAGCAGGTCGCCCTCGTAGGCCAGGCGACTGCTTGCCTGCAGCTGCTTGCCGAGACTGCTGTTGCGCAGGCTGATCTGCTGCTGCAGGGCGGGGCAACGGCGTACGTCGATCAGCAGGTCGAGCAGGCCGATGCGAATCTCGGGGATGTCGATCAGTCGTTCGCGCCGAGGCGGCATGCGGTAACGCAGCAGTTGCTCGTGCTGAAAGTCTTCGCCGCCGTCGCCCTCGACGGCGTTGTTCAGGCGTTGCAGGTAGTCGGCCTGCAGGGCCAGGCCATCGTCGGCCGGGGCGCAGGCCGCAAGCAACAGTGCGGACAGCACGACCAAGTAGTTGGGGCTCATTGCGCCAGCTTAGTCGCGCGGATGTGTCTGCGCGCGCTGCTTCTCAGGCGGATCGCCAGCATGATCGCCGCGCAGGTCAAGCCGACCACCAGGCCCTGCCAGAGTCCGTGCGGGCCGCTGGGCTCGCCGAGCCAGTCGGTCAGCCCCAGGCTGTAGCCCACCGGCAGGCCGATGCCCCAGTAGGCGAACAGGGTCAGCAGCATGGTCACCCGGGTGTCCTGGTAGCCGCGCAAAGCGCCGGCGGCGGTGACCTGCACCGCGTCGGAAAGCTGGAACAGCGCGGCGTAGACGATCAGCGTGGCGGCCAGGGCGATCACCGCCGGGTCGGGGCTGTAGATCTGCACGATCTGCTCGCGCAGCAGCAGGATCAGGCTGGCGGACAGGCAGGCATAGGCCAGCGCGCTGGCCATGCCGACGCCGGCGGCGAAACGGGCGTCGCGCGGGTCGCGCCGGCCCAGGGCCTGGCCGACTCGCACCGTGACCGCCATGCCCAGGGAGTAGGGGATCATGAACACCATGGAGCTGAAGTTCAGGGCGATCTGGTGGCCCGCCACCACGGTGGCGCCGAGGCCACCGATCAGCAGGGCGATCACCGCGAAGATGCTCGACTCGGCGAACACCGCGATGCCCATCGGCAGGCCGAGCGCCAACAGGCCGCGGATCACCGGCCAGTTGGGGCGCTCGAAGCGTTCGAACAGTAGGCTCGGCTGGTAATAGGGTGCCCACTTCACCCACCAGAGCATGCCCAGCAGCATGAAGACCATCACCAGCGCGGTGGCCCAGCCGCAGCCGACGCCGCCCATGGCGGGCAGGCCCAGCTTGCCGTAGATGAAGATGTAGTTCAGCGGGATGTTCAGCAGCAGGCCGATGAGGCCCAGCACCATGGTCGGACGGGTATGGCCGAGGCCGTCGCTGAAACAGCGCAGCACGTGGAACAGGGCCACCGCGGGAAAGCCGCAGGCCACTGCGCGCAGGTAGCCCATCGAAGGGCCGATCAGGTCCGGGTCGATGTCCATCAGCCGCAGAATGCCCTCGGCGTTCCACAGCAGCGCGGCGGCGCCCATCCCGACGGCCAGCGCCAGCCACAGCGCCTGGCGTACCAGTGGGCCGACGCTGGGCTGCTCACCGGCGCCGAAGCGCTGGGCGACCTTGGGCGTGGTGGCCAGGAGGATGCCGGTCATCAGCAGGAACACCGGTACCCAGATCGAGTTGCCCAGCGCCACCGCGGCCAGGTCGCGCGGGCCGACCCGGCCGGCCATCACGGTATCGACGAAGCCCATCGCGGTATGCGCCAGTTGGGCGATGATGATCGGCGTGGCCAGCAACAGCAGGCTGCGCAGTTCGGTGCGCACGCGCCGCAGGCGCGATTGGGCAGGCATAGGGGGATCCATCGAGGTGCTGGGAAAACCGCGCAGTCTACCCGTTGACGCTTGGGTCAGGAAACGCAGTGACGGCCTGATTCGACGGAACAGTCGCGGGGCGACGCTGGCGGCCCGGCTGCCTTAGAATGAGGGCCTGAACTGTGGAGCCCTGCCATGCGAATTGTCGCGGACGAGAACATTCCCCTGCTCGATGAGTTCTTCGCCGGTTTCGGCGAGATCCATCGCTTCCCTGGCCGCGCCATCGACCGCGCCGCCCTGGCCGATGCCGAGTTGCTGCTGGTGCGTTCGGTTACCCGGGTCGACCGGGCCCTGGTCGAAGGCAGCGCGTTGCGCTTCGTCGGCACCTGCACCATCGGCACCGACCACCTCGATCTGGACTACCTGCAGCAGGCCGGTATCGGCTGGGCCAGCGCGCCGGGCTGCAACGCGCGCGGGGTGGTCGACTACGTGCTCGGCAGCCTGCTGGCGTTGGCCGAGCGCCAGGGCGCGGACCTCTCCGCGCGCACCTATGGGGTGGTTGGCGCCGGCCAGGTCGGCGCGCGCCTGATCGAGGTGCTGCGTGGGCTGGGCTGGCGTGTGCTGGTCTGCGACCCGCCAAGGCAGGCCGCCGAAGGCGGCGACTACGTCGACCTGGACCAACTGATCCAAGCGTGCGACGTCATCAGCCTGCATACGCCATTGGCGCGCGAGGGTGAGCATCCGACCCATCACCTGTTCGATGCAGCGCGGCTGGCGAACCTCAAATCCGGCTGCTGGTTGATCAACGCCAGTCGGGGGGCGGTGGTGGACAACGCGGCGCTGCGCCAACTGCTGCCGGGGCGCGGCGATCTGCAGGTGGTGCTGGATGTCTGGGAGGGGGAGCCGCAGGTGGATGTCGAGCTGGCCGCGTTGTGCCAGATCGCCACTCCGCACATTGCCGGCTACAGCCTGGACGGCAAGCTGCGCGGCACTGCGCAGGTCTATCAGGCCGTCTGCCGGTATCTGGGGCGTGCGCCGGAACAGGCGCTGGATGAGCTGATGCCGGCGCCCTGGCTCTCGGAATTGCATCTGGACGGCGCGGCTGAACCTGCCTGGGCGTTGGCCAGCCTGTGTCGTGCGGTGTACGACCCACGTCGCGACGATGCCGACTTTCGCCGCAGCCTGGAGGGCGACCAAGCCAGTCGGCGGGCGGCGTTCGATGCCTTGCGCAAGTACTATCCGATGCGTCGGGAGATCGACGGCCTGCGGGTCGCCGTGCAGGGCGAGGCGCCGCGTCTGGTGCAACTGGTCAAGGCCCTGGGCGCCACCTTGTGCTAGTGGCCGCCCATCCGCGGGAAAGAAAAAGCCCAGGCGGGGCCTGGGCTTTGGAAGAGGGGCGGATTACTTCGCCGGGCCGTCGGGTACCACGAATTCCTTGTCCAGCTCTTCGCAGGCCTGCTGGATCATGCCTTCGGTGATCGGTACTTCATGGCCTTCGGCATCAATGATCGCACCGCCGACCGGCTGTTGCGCTTCGGCCTGATCGTTCGGGTGCTCGGAGCTCTGCTTGGGCGAATTCATGTCGTGTCTCCTCATCGGTGGGTGCATGCAGTCTAAGCGATCAACGTGAACGCGCAGTGACAGGCTGGGACGACGGTAATCCGTCGCGAGTTACAATTGTGCAATGAGCAAGCACCTGCTGTGCCAGAAAAAACATAAGCAGTTTACCCCTTCGCCGCAGCGAAGGTCTAACGAGGTGGTTATGTCACGGTTTCACCTGGGATTGATCATCAACCCGCTGGCCGGACTCGGCGGCCCCGCAGGGCTCAAGGGCAGCGACGGCGTCGCCGAACAGGCCCTGGCCCTGGGCAGCGAGCCGAAGGCGGCGCAGCGTACGCGCACGGCACTGGAGTTCCTGTTGCCGGTGCGCGAGCGTCTGGAGTTCCTGACCTTTCCCGGCGCTATGGGCGCCGATCTGCTGGCCGAGATGGGTTTCATCCATCATGTACTTGGCGAGCCGGGCGCCGGGGCGACCAGCGCGGATGACACGCGGCGGGCGGTCGCGGCCCTGCAGGATGCCGGGGTTGCCTTGATCCTCTTCGCCGGAGGCGACGGCACGGCCCGCGACGTCTGCGCCGCGGTGCGCGAAGGCCAACCGGTGCTGGGCATTCCGGCCGGGGTGAAGATCCACTCCGGGGTCTATGCGATCAGCCCGCGGGCGGCCGGCGAACTGACCCGGCGCCTGGTCGAGGGCGGCCTGGTCCGCCTGGCCAGCGGCGAGGTGCGCGATATCGACGAGGCGGCGCTGCGCGACGGGCGGGTGGCGGCACGCTGGTATGGCGAGCTGTGCGTGCCGGAGGAGGGTGGCTTCGTGCAGCAGGTCAAGCAAGCCGGGATGGAGTCCGAGGAGCTGGTCCTGAGCGACCTGGCGGCCTGGCTGGAGGACAGCTGGGAGCCCGGCGTGCGCTACGTGTTCGGCCCCGGCTCGACCCTGCACGGCCTGGCGCAGAACCTGGGCTTGCAGACCACGCTGCTGGGCGTCGACGTAATAGAGGATGGCCAGGTGGTGGCCCGGGATGTCAGCGAGGCGCAGCTCCATGAGCTGGTGGCCGGGCATCCGGCGCGCCTGCTGGTCACCGCCATCGGCGGCCAGGGGCATATCCTCGGCCGCGGCAACCAGCAGATCAGCCCACGGGTGCTGCGCGCCGTCGGTCTGGAGCACCTGCGTGTGGTGGCGACCAAGCGCAAGCTCGGCACCCTGCAGGGGCGGCCGTTGCTGGTCGACACCGGTGATGTCGAGCTGGACGATGCCTTTCCCGACGTGGTGCGGGTCTGGGCGGGCTACAAGGAAGAGCTGCTGTATCCGCTGAGCAGCGGGGTTTAAGCTGAACTGCATGCGGGGCAAGAATGGCCAGCCGGAGGGCTCCGATGGGTGTTGATAAGCTTCCTCCTTTTATTCAGCCGGGCGAACGCGTGGTGCTGTTCGATGGGGTGTGCAGGCTGTGCAATGCCTGGGCGAAGTTCCTGATTCGCCATGATCGGCGACGGCTGTTCCGCCTGGCCTCGGTGCAGTCGGCCGAGGGCCAGGCAATTCTCGCCTGGTTCGCGCTGCCGCTTGAGCGCTTCGACACCATGGCCTATGTCGAAGGCGACGCGTTGTTCGTGCGCTCCGGCGCGGTATTGCGCATCCTGGCTCAGCTCGATTGGCCCTGGCGCGGCTTCGGCCTGCTGCGTATCTGTCCGCGACCTGTTCGCGACTGGTTGTACGACCGCATCGCCCTGAACCGCTACCGCCTATTTGGCCGCTACGACAGCTGCCTGCTGCCAGACCCCGACCATGCGCGGCGCTTCCTCGATGGTTGAGCGGCGGCTGCAGTCGATCGCCCTGGTGTCGCGCCTGGCCCTGGGGTTGGTGTTTATCTGGCATGGCCTGGTGCCGAAAATCCTCTGGCTGAGCGTGGACGAGGTGGCGATGATCCAGGCCCACGGGCTGCCGGCTGCCGAATGGGTGGCGCAGGCAGCAGGGCTGGCCGAGATTCTGCTAGGGCTCTTGTTGGTGCTGCTGCGGGGCCATCGCTGGCCGCTGCTCCTGGCCGGATTGCTATTGATCGGCCTGCTGGTCGATGTGGCGCTGTTCAGTCCCCATCTTCTGTTGCAGGCCTTCAACCCGGTCTCTACCAACCTTGCCGCCCTGGCGCTGTGCCTGTCGGCCTGGCTGGCCGAAGCCAAGCCAGCCGAGGTCAGGCCGCCCAGTAGAATGCAATCCCATTGACCCGGGCCTGGCGCCCTTGTGCGAGCCGTCATGATCGCGATCCTCTCTTCCCGCCAGCGTGATGCCCTGCGCATGGCCTGGCGCTTCGTCGCGCCCTATCGCTGGCGAGTAGCGGGCGCGCTGCTGGCGTTGCTGTTCACTGCCGCCATCACCCTGTCGATGGGGCAGGGCATCAAGCTGCTGGTGGACCAGGGTCTGGCGACTCAATCGCCGCAGGCCCTGGGGCGCTCGATCGGCTTGTTCTTCGTGCTGGTGGTGGCTCTGGCGATCGGCACCTTCACCCGCTTCTATCTGGTGTCCTGGATTGGCGAGCGCTTCGTCGCCGATATCCGCAAGCGCGTGTTCAATCACCTGATCGGCCTGCATCCAGGCTTCTACGAAAGCAACCGCAGCTCGGAGATCCAGTCGCGCCTGACTGCCGATACCACCCTGCTGCAGTCGGTGATCGGTTCTTCCCTGTCCATGGCCCTGCGCAACGCGATCATGCTGGTCGGCGGCGTGGCCCTGCTGATCGTCACCAATCCCAAGCTCAGCGGCATCGTCCTGCTGGCCCTGCCACTGGTGGTGGCGCCCATCCTGATCTTCGGTCGGCGCGTGCGCCAGCTGTCGCGCCAGAGCCAGGACCGGGTGGCCGATGTCGGCAGCTATGTCGGCGAGGTGCTCGGGCAGATCAAGACCGTGCAGGCCTATAACCACCAGGCCGAGGATCGCCGCCGCTTCGCGATTGCGGCGGAGGCCGCCTTCGATACGGCGCGCCGGCGCATCGCCCAGCGCGCCTGGCTGGTGACCCTGGTCATAGTGCTAGTGCTCGGCGCCGTCGGGGTGATGCTCTGGGTCGGCGGCATGGACGTGATCGCCGGGCGCATTTCCGGCGGCGAGCTGGCGGCCTTCGTCTTCTACAGCCTGATCGTCGGCTCGGCCTTCGGCACACTCAGCGAGGTGATCGGTGAGTTGCAGCGCGCAGCCGGGGCGGCCGAGCGCATCGCCGAGCTGCTGCAGGCCCGCAACGAGATCAGCGCACCGGCAACCGGCGGCATGCCGTTGACGCAGCCCGTGCAGGGGCGGATCGAGCTGCAGGGGCTGCGCTTCGCCTACCCGTCGCGGCCAGCCAGCTTTGCCGTCGATGGCATCAGCCTGAGTATTGCGCCTGGCGAGACCCTGGCCCTGGTCGGGCCGTCCGGTGCCGGCAAGTCGACCATGTTCGACCTGCTGCTGCGTTTCTTCGACCCCCAGGAGGGGCGCATCCTCATCGACGGACAGGCCATCGAGCGGCTCGACCCCGCTGAGCTGCGCCGCTGCTTCGCCCTGGTGTCGCAGAATCCGGCGCTGTTCTACGGCACGGTCGAGGACAACATCCGCTACGGCAAGGCCGACGCCGGCCATGGCGAGGTGGAGGCCGCTGCGCGGGCTGCCAATGCCCATGAATTCATCATGAAGCTGCCGGGCGGCTACCAGACCCATCTGGGCGACGCGGGTCTGGGGTTGTCTGGCGGCCAGCGCCAACGCCTGGCGATCGCCAGGGCGCTATTGGTCGACGCACCGATCCTGCTGCTGGATGAGGCCACCAGCGCCCTCGACGCCGAGAGCGAGCACCTGGTCCAGCAGGCCTTGCCGCGCCTGATGGCCGGGCGTACCACCCTGGTGATCGCCCACCGCCTGGCGACGGTCACGAGTGCCGATCGCATCGCGGTGATCGACCAGGGCAGGCTGGTGGCTGTCGGTCGGCACGCGGAGCTGGTGGCCAGTGACCCGTTGTATGCGCGGCTGGCGGCGCTGCAGTTCAATGAGGGTAGTGTCGAGTCGCACTGACTCGACAGGCTCCGCTGTCTCCTCGCCGGCCAGCCGGCTCAAGGCGCCGGGTTTTCGATGGGCTTGGTGTGGGGCTTGATCGTCGCGGAGGCGCCAGCCGAGGCCAGGATGATGGCGCCGACGGCCAGCCACTGGGTCGTGGTCAGTTGCTCGTTGAGGATCAACAGCGCAGAGAGCGCGGCGATGGCCGGCTCCATGCTCATCAGGGTGCTGAAGGTGCGCACCGGGAGTCGGGTCAGGGCGAACATCTCCAGGCTGTAGGGCAGGGCGGATGACATCACCGCCACGGCAAGGGCCAGAGGCAGCAGCTGCACGGAGAACAGGCTGCTGCCGGCCTGCCACACACCCACGGGCAATATCAGCAAGGCAGCGATCAGGGTGCCGAGGGCCACGGTTTGTGAGCCGTGCTCGGCGCCGGCTTTCTTGCCGAAGACGATGTACAGGGCCCAGCACAGCCCGGCCGCCAATGCCAGGGCCATCCCCATGGGGTCCAGGCGCGAATCACTCTGATGGCTTGGCAGGAGTAGCCAGAGGCCGAAGATCGCCAGGGCGACCCAGGCGAAATCGAGCAGGCGCCGCGAGGACAGCAAGGCCAGAGCCAGTGGGCCGGTGAACTCGAGCGCCACTGCAACGCCCAGGGGGATGCTGTTCAGCGATTTATAGAACAGCAGGTTCATGCAACCCAGCGAGAGCCCATAGGCCAGCAGTGAGCGGCACGAGCGCCAGGTCAAGCGTGCGCGCCAAGGACGCATGAACAGGCAGAGGATCAGCGCCGCAAAACCGAGGCGAAGTGCAGTAGTGCCTTCGGCGCCGACCAGGGGAAACAGTCCCTTGGCCAGGGAGGCGCCACTCTGCAGGGAAGTCATCGCCAGCAGTAGCAGCGCGATGGGCAGAAGGACCGAGGCGGCGTGAGACGAGCGAGGCATTGCGAGCATCCTGGCGGGAACTATATGGCAATAAAAAACCGGCCACCTGGGCCGGTTTCTTTCGGGCCGCGGAGCTTAGCGATATTCGCAGAGGTAGGCCGTCTCAATAGCGACCTGCAACTGGAACTTGCTGTTGGCCGGCACGGTGAACTGGCTACCGGCGGCGAAGGTTTCCCAGCTGTCGCTGCCCGGAAGCTTGACCGTCAGGGCGCCGCTGATCACGTGCATGACCTCCAGCTGGTTGGTGCCGAATTCGTACTCCCCCGGCGCCATCACGCCAATCGAGGCAGGGCCTTCGGCCATGTCGAAAGCGATGGATTTGACGGTGCCGTCGAAGTATTCGTTGACCTTGAACATCTGCAGTTCCTCGTAAAGGGGTGGAAAAAAGGCCGCCAGTATGCCCAACGCCCGGCGGGGCGTCACCCGCTTTGCGCCGGTCTACGACGGCAGGATCAGCGGCAGCAGGCGGGCGGTATTGCGCGCATCGTTGAGGGCCCGATGTTGCTGGCCGCTGAACTGCAGGCCGGCCAGCTGCAGGGCGCGGTTAAGCCCTACCGGCCTGGGCAGCTGGCGGGCTTCGGCAAAGTGGCGCTTGAGGTTGAGGTGGGGGATCTGGGTCAGCAGGCTGGTCAGTTGCAGGCGTTGCCAGTCCTGTTCCAGCTGGCGCCGGTCGTACTCGCCCCAGCTGGCCCAGCCGCGAAGATGCGCCTGGTGCCCGCTCAGCCAGCGTTCGAACTGTGGCCAGACGGCGCTCAGCGTTGAGGCCGCACTGACCTTGTCCTGATCGATATGGGTGAGGTCGCAACAGAAGGCGGTGAGCTGGGGGCGGCGCAGCGGTCGCACGAAACGTTGAAAATGGTCCACTTCATGGCCGCTGGCGCTGACCAGGCTGGCGCCGATCTCGATGATTTCCATTTCTTCCAGTGGCCAGCCACCCTCTTCGGTGGTGGCCTCCAGGTCGATTACCAGCCAGTGTCCCATAAGCCCTCCTTTGCGTTAGGGGCAGTATGCAAGGCTTTCCTGGCCTGGCAAGCCCCGTGATAGGCTTGCCGCTCCTGTGTTTCGGAGGTGTTTATGGCGAAGGTTGCCTTTATCGGCTTGGGCGTAATGGGCTACCCGATGGCGGGACATCTGGCGCGCGCTGGGCATCAGGTGTGCGTGTATAACCGCACCGCGGCCAAGGCGGCCCAGTGGCTGAGCGAGTTTACCGGCAGTAGCGCCGCGACCCCGCGTGAGGCGGCGCAGGGAGCGGACTTCGTGATGGTTTGCGTGGGCAACGACGATGACCTGCGCGGCGTGGCGCTAGGGGGCGACGGTGCCTTCGCCGGCATGTCGGCAGGCGCCGTGCTGGTCGATCACACCACCGCGTCGGCCAACGTCGCCCGTGAACTGGCGGCTGAGGCGCTCGAGCGCGGGCTGGGTTTCCTCGATGCGCCGGTGTCCGGGGGGCAGGCGGGTGCGCAGAACGGCGTGTTGACGGTGATGGTCGGTGGCGACGAGCAGGTCTACGCGCGCGCCGAGCCTGTGCTCCAGGCCTATGCGCGCATGGTGCGCTTGATGGGCGCCGCCGGTAGCGGCCAGTTGACCAAGATGGTCAACCAGATCTGCATCGGCGGGCTGGTCCAGGGGTTGTCCGAAGCCCTGCACTTCGCCCAGCGCGCCGGCCTCGACGCGCACGGCGCGATGGAGGTGATCAGCAAGGGCGCCGCGCAATCCTGGCAACTGGAAAACCGGCACAAGACCATGCTGGCCGGCGAGTTCGACTTCGGTTTCGCCGTCGACTGGATGCGCAAGGACCTGTCGATCCTGCTCGAAGAGGCCCGCCGCAATGGGGCGCAGCTGCCGGTCACTGCGCTGGTCGATCAGTTCTACGCCGACGTCCAGGCGATGGGTGGCGGTCGCTGGGACACCTCCAGCCTGATCGCTCGCCTGCAGACGCCCAAGCGTCCTTGAGCCAGGGACCGGCTGCTGCGCGGTGAGCCTGGTGGCCGGCTTGCCGGCTCTCTTCTGTGTCGGCCATTACCCCCAGGGACTGCCCGAACGCCGGGCGCATGACCGATCGCCGCTGCCGATGGTCGGCGCAGCGGGCGCAATGCCCTTCGAGGGTGCTGCTAAGTCGGATGGGAATTGGCTAGAATCCGCGACCTTTCCGACTTCCTGAGTTAACCGAGGATCATGTCGTCATGAATTGCCGTCCTGGCTGTGGCGCCTGTTGCATCGCCCCTTCGATCAGTTCCCCCATACCCGGCATGCCGAAAGGCAAGGCAGCTGGAGAGCGCTGCGTGCAGCTCTCGCTCGACAATTATTGCGGTTTGTTCGGCAAGCCGGAGCGACCGGCCGTGTGCTCGGCGTTCCAGGCGGATGTCGAGGTCTGCGGAGCGACGCGCGAGGAGGCCATTCGGCTGCTTGGCTGGCTAGAGCAGAGCACGGCCCTGGCCGGCTGATCGGAGCGAGGCGGTCAGGTCGCGGTACGTGGACGCGGAATGCAAAAAAGGCTGCCAGTGGCAGCCTTTTTCGTAGGACGAGCCGACGCGCTTAGCGCGGCAGGTCGCGCTGCGGGTGGCCGGTGTACAGCTGGCGCGGGCGGCCGATCTTGTACGGGCTGGAGAGCATTTCCTTCCAGTGCGAGATCCAGCCGACGGTCCGCGCCAGGGCGAAGATCACGGTGAACATGCTGGTCGGAATGCCGATGGCCTTGAGGATGATGCCCGAGTAGAAGTCGACGTTCGGGTAGAGGTTACGCTCCTTGAAGTAAGGATCGTTACGCGCAATTTCCTCCAGCTTCATCGCCAGCTCCAGCTGCGGATCATTGTTGATCCCCAGTTCGGCCAGGACTTCGTCGCAGGTCTGCTTCATCACCTTGGCGCGCGGGTCGAAGTTCTTGTACACGCGATGGCCGAAGCCCATCAGCTTGAACGGATCGTTCTTATCCTTGGCCTTGGCGATATAGGCATCGATGTTTTCCACGCTGCCGATCTCGTCCAGCATGCTCAGCACCGCCTCGTTGGCGCCGCCGTGTGCCGGGCCCCACAGCGCGGCGATGCCGGCGGCGATACAGGCGAACGGGTTGGCGCCGGAAGAGCCGGCGAGGCGAACGGTGGAGGTCGAGGCGTTCTGCTCATGGTCGGCATGGAGGATGAAGATCTTGTCCATCGCCTTGGCCAACACCGGGCTGATCGGTTTGATCTCGCACGGGGTGTTGAACATCATGTGCAGGAAGTTTTCCGCATAGTTCAGGTCGTTGCGCGGGTACATCATGGGCTGGCCCATGGAGTACTTGTAGACCATCGCCGCCAGGGTCGGCATCTTGGCGATCAGGCGCATCGCGGAGATGTCGCGATGCTGCGGGTTATTGATGTCCAGGGAGTCGTGGTAGAAGGCCGAGAGCGCGCCCACCACGCCGCACATGATGGCCATCGGGTGAGCATCGCGACGGAAACCGTTGAAGAAGGTCTTCAGCTGCTCGTGAACCATGGTGTGGTTCTTGATGGAGCTGACGAAGCTGGCCTTCTGCTCGGCGTTCGGCAGCTCGCCGTTGAGCAGCAGGTAGCAGGTTTCCAGGTAGTCGGAGTTGTCGGCCAGTTGCTCGATGGGGTAGCCGCGGTGCAGCAGAACGCCCTGATCGCCGTCGATATAGGTGATCTTCGACTCGCACGAGGCGGTGGACATAAAGCCAGGATCAAAAGTGAAACGGCCCGTGGCGGTTAAGCCCCGTACGTCAATTACATCGGGACCAACGGTGCCGGTTAAAACGGGCAGCTCGACGGGGGCAGCGCCCTCGATGATCAACTGCGCTTTTTTGTCAGCCATGGGTGGCCTCCTAGTTATGCTTGAAATCATCTGACAGCCCCCCACGCAGGGCCCGCACCACTATAGTGAGATAAATCCGAAAGTCAATTTGGGTAAACCCACGCGCCAGAAGGGTTTTCCGGCGGTTTTCTGGGTCGGGGAGCGGCTCTTCGCATCCTCTATATAAGGTGCGCAAAAGGTTCGCAATCGGCTCTTCGTTCAAGGCCTTCACGTTGTCATTAGTAACCTAACTGTCTATACTCTGCGCCCGACCGCCGGGGGCTTCGCGCCCTGTCTGAAGTGGTCGTCACTCCTTGGGTGATGGGTACCTGACCAGTGCACTTCCCGACAACTTTGCCCTGCTAGTTAGGGGCTCTCAGTGTGATAAAAAAGCCGTGAATAGCCAACGACCTGTAAACCTAGACCTTAGGACTATCAAACTCCCAGTCACCGCTTACACGTCCATTCTCCACCGTATCTCCGGTGTCATCCTCTTCGTCGGTATCGCCGTACTGCTGTTCGGCCTCGACAAGTCGCTGGCTTCCGAAGAGGGCTTCGCCCAGGTGAAGGAATGCCTGACCAGTCCGCTGGCCAAGTTCGTGATTTGGGGATTGTTGTCCGCTCTGCTGTACCACCTGGTGGCCGGCGTACGCCACTTGATCATGGACATGGGCATCGGTGAGACGCTGGAAGGCGGCAAGCTGGGCTCGCAAATCGTCATCGCCGTTTCGGTGATCGTGATCCTGCTGCTGGGGGTGTGGATATGGTAACTAATGTCACTAGTTTTGCTCGTTCGGGCCTTGCCGATTGGATGGTTCAACGAGTTTCTGCGGTCGTTCTCGCGGCTTACACGCTGTTTTTGCTGGGTTATGTAGTGCTTAACCCAGGCATGGGCTACGCCGAATGGCAGGGCCTGTTCTCCAATGACGCTGTACGCATCTTCAGTCTGCTGGCGCTGGTTGCGCTCTGCGCCCATGCATGGGTCGGCATGTGGACGATCTCCACTGACTACCTGACGCCGATGGCGCTGGGCAAGTCGGCGACTGCCGTGCGTTTTCTCTTCCAGGCCGCGTGTGGCATTGCCATCTTCGTGTTTCTCGCCTGGGGCGTGCAGATTCTTTGGGGTATCTGATTCATGACTAGCATTCGTACTCTTTCTTATGACGCCATCATCGTAGGTGGCGGCGGCGCGGGCATGCGCGCGGCCCTGCAGCTGGCCCAGGGTGGTCACAAGACCGCCGTGGTCACCAAGGTGTTCCCGACTCGTTCGCACACCGTCTCCGCCCAGGGTGGCATCACCTGCGCCATCGCCTCCGCCGACCCGAATGACGATTGGCGCTGGCACATGTACGACACCGTCAAGGGCTCCGACTATATCGGTGACCAAGACGCCATCGAGTACATGTGTTCCGTCGGCCCGGAAGCCGTGTTCGAGCTGGAGCACATGGGCCTGCCGTTCTCCCGTACCGAGCAGGGTCGCATCTATCAGCGCCCGTTCGGCGGTCAGTCCAAGGGTCCAGACAATCCGACCCAGGCTGCGCGTACCTGCGCTGCTGCCGACCGTACCGGTCATGCGCTGCTGCACACCCTGTACCAGGCCAACCTTAAGGCTGGCACCTCGTTCCTCAACGAGTGGTACGCGGTCGACCTGGTAAAGAACCAGGATGGCGCCGTGGTTGGCGTCATTGCCATCTGCCTGGAAACCGGCGAAACCGTCTATATCCGCTCCAAGGCCGTGGTTCTGGCCACTGGCGGTGCCGGTCGCATCTACGCCTCGACCACCAACGCCCTGATCAACACCGGTGACGGTATCGGCATGGCCCTGCGTGCCGGTGTACCGGTGCAGGACATCGAGATGTGGCAGTTCCACCCGACCGGTATCGCCGGCGCCGGCGTGCTGGTAACCGAGGGTTGCCGTGGTGAAGGTGGCTACCTGATCAACAAGCACGGCGAGCGCTTCATGGAGCGCTATGCACCGAACGCCAAGGACCTCGCCGGTCGCGACGTGGTCGCGCGCTCGATGGTCAAGGAAATCATCGCCGGTAACGGCTGTGGTCCGGAAGGCGATCATGTGATGCTGAAGCTCGATCACCTGGGCGAGGAGGTGCTGCACAGCCGCCTGCCGGGTATCTGTGAGCTGTCGAAGACCTTCGCCCATGTCGATCCGGTCGTCGCGCCGGTTCCGGTCGTGCCGACCTGCCACTACATGATGGGTGGCGTGGCCACCAATATTCATGGTCAGGCCATCACCCAGGATGCCAACGGCAACGACAAGATCATCGACGGTCTGTTCGCCGTGGGCGAAGTGGCTTGCGTATCTGTGCATGGCGCCAACCGCCTGGGCGGCAACTCGCTGCTCGACCTGGTGGTGTTTGGTCGGGCCGCCGGCCTGCACCTGGAGAAAGCGCTGAAAGAAGGTGTCGAAGTTCGTGGCGCCTCGCAGACCGACATCGAGCAATCGCTCAAGCGTCTGTCCGGGGTCAACGAGCGTACCACCGGCGAAGACGTGGCCCCGCTGCGTAAAGAGCTGCAGAACTGCATGCAGAACTACTTCGGTGTATTCCGTACCGGCGAATACATGCAGAAGGGCATCCAGCAGCTGGCCGACCTGCGCGAGCGCATCGCCAACGTCAAGATCGCGGACAAGAGCCAGGCGTTCAACACTGCACGTATCGAGGCCCTGGAGCTGCAAAACCTGCTCGAGGTGGCCGAGGCGACTGCGGTGGCTGCCGAGACCCGTAAGGAATCTCGTGGCGCCCATGCCCGCGAAGACTTCGAAGAGCGCGATGACGAGAACTGGCTGTGCCACTCCCTGTACTTCCCGGGAGAGAAGCGCGTGAGCAAGCGCGCCGTCAACTTCGCGCCGAAGACCGTGCCGGCGTTTGAACCCAAGGTTCGGACTTATTAAGGGTGGCTGATATGTTGCAAGTCAGTGTTTATCGCTACAACCCGGAGCAGGACGCTGCGCCGTTCATGCAGGACTTCCAGGTCGACACCGGCGGCAAGGACATCATGGTCCTCGACGTGTTGGCGTTGATCAAGGAGCAGGACGAGGGCTTTTCCTATCGTCGTTCCTGCCGTGAGGGCGTGTGCGGCTCCGATGGTATGAACATCAACGGCAAGAACGGTCTGGCCTGTATCACGCCGATTTCGGCCGCCGGCCTCAAGGGCGGCAAGCTGGTGATTCGCCCCTTGCCTGGCCTGCCGGTCATCCGTGACCTGGTCGTCGATATGAGCATCTTCTACAAGCAGTACGAGAAGGTGCAGCCGTTCCTGCAGAACGACACGCCGGCGCCGGCGATCGAGCGCCTGCAGTCGCCGGAAGAGCGCGAGAAGCTCGATGGTCTGTACGAGTGCATCCTCTGTGCCTGCTGCTCGACCAGCTGCCCGTCGTTCTGGTGGAACCCGGACAAGTTCCTCGGCCCTGCCGCGCTGCTGCAAGCCTATCGCTTCCTGGCTGACAGCCGCGACACCAAGACCGAAGAGCGTCTGGCTTCGCTGGACGATCCGTTCAGCGTGTTCCGTTGCCGCGGCATCATGAACTGCGTGAACGTCTGCCCGAAGGGTCTCAACCCGACCAAGGCGATCGGCCACGTACGCAATATGCTGCTGCAGAGCGGTACCTGATTCTCAGTTGTTCGCAAGACCCGTTACACCTGCGGCGCCGGCCTCAACCCGGCGCTGCAGTTTGAGCCAGAGCCACAGCTCACAAAGCCGTGGTTCTTATTTGAAAAAATGACGACCAGCAGGGGCATCCGGGCTGGTACCCGGACTATCTGCGGGATCCGTGGTGGCTTTACCGAAGTCGCTGCTTCAGGACTTCAAAAGCCAATGCGGTTTCCACGCCGGTGGTGTCCCCTTACTGAGGGTGACCAAGCATGCAAGAAAGCGTGATGCAGCGCATGTGGGACAGTGCCCACCTATCTGGTGGCAACGCTGCCTATGTGGAAGAGCTCTACGAGCTCTACCTGCACGATCCCAACGCTGTGCCAGAAGAGTGGCGCACCTACTTCCAGAAGTTGCCTAGCGACGGCAGCGCCGCTACAGACGTATCGCACTCGACGATTCGCGACCATTTCGTCCTGCTCGCCAAGAATCAGCGTCGCGCCCAACCGGTTTCCGCCGGCAGCGTGAGCAGCGAGCACGAAAAGAAGCAGGTCGAAGTGCTGCGGATGATTCAGGCCTACCGCATGCGTGGCCACCAGGCCGCCAAGCTGGACCCGCTTGGGCTCTGGCAGCGTCCGGTACCCGCTGATCTGGCGATCACTCACTATGGCCTGACCGACGCCGACCTGGACACCACCTTCCGCACCGGTGGTCTGTTCATCGGCAAGGAAGAGGCTACTCTGCGCGAAATTCGCGATGCTTTGCAGCAGACATATTGCCGCACCATCGGCGCCGAGTTCACCCACATCGTCGATTCCGAGCAGCGCAGCTGGTTCCAGCAGCGCCTGGAAAGCGTGCGCGGCCGTCCGCAGTTCTCCGCCGAGGTGCAGAGCCACCTGCTCGAGCGTCTGACTGCGGCCGAAGGTTTGGAGAAGTACCTGGGCACCAAGTACCCGGGCACCAAGCGTTTCGGCCTGGAAGGTGGCGAGAGCCTGATCCCGTTGCTCGATGAAGTGATCCAGCGTTCCGGCTCCTATGGCACCAAGGAAATCGTCATCGGCATGGCCCACCGTGGCCGCCTGAACGTACTGGTCAATACCTTTGGCAAGAACCCGCGCGAACTGTTCGACGAGTTCGAAGGCAAGAAGGTCGAGGGTCTCAGCTCGGGCGACGTGAAGTACCACCAGGGCTTCTCCTCCAACGTCATGACCGCCGGTGGCGAAGTCCACCTGGCGCTGGCGTTCAACCCGTCGCACCTGGAGATCGTCTCCCCGGTGGTCGAGGGCTCGGTGCGGGCGCGCCAGGACCGTCGTAGCGACGTGTCCGGCGACAAGGTACTGCCGATCTCGATCCACGGCGACGCCGCGTTCGCCGGTCAGGGCGTGGTCATGGAAACCTTCCAGATGTCGCAGACCCGCGGCTTCAAGACGGGCGGTACCATCCATATCGTGATCAACAACCAGGTCGGCTTCACCACCAGCCGTGCAGAAGACTCGCGCTCCACCGAGTACTGCACCGACGTGGCGAAGATGATCCAGGCGCCGATCTTCCATGTGAATGGCGATGACCCGGAGGCCGTGCTGTTCGTCACCCAGCTGGCCGTCGACTATCGCATGCAGTATAAGCGCGACGTGGTCATCGACCTGGTCTGCTACCGCCGCCGCGGCCACAACGAGGCCGACGAGCCGAGTGGCACCCAGCCGCTGATGTACCAGCAGATCTCCAAGCAGCGGACCACCCGCGAGCTGTACGCCGAGTCGCTGACCAACGCGGTCAGTCATTCCGCGGACGAGGTGCAGGCCAAGATCGATGACTACCGTACTGCGCTGGACAATGGCCAGCACGTGGTCAAGAGCCTGGTCAAGGAGCCGAACAAGGAGCTGTTCGTCGACTGGCGTCCGTACCTGGGCCATGCCTGGACCGCGCGTCACGACACGCGCTTCGACCTGAAGACCCTGCAGGACCTGTCCAACAAGCTGCTGGAAATCCCGGAAGGCTTCGTGGTCCAGCGTCAGGTCGCGAAGATTCTCGAGGATCGCCAGAAGATGGGCGCCGGTGCGCTGCCGATCAACTGGGGCTACGCCGAAACCATGGCTTACGCCACCCTGTTGTTCGAAGGCCATCCGATTCGCATGACCGGCCAGGACATCGGTCGCGGCACCTTCTCGCACCGCCACGCGGCGCTGCACAACCAGAAGGACGCCAGCACCTACCTGCCGCTGCAGAACCTCTACCAGGGTCAGCCGCGCTTCGACCTGTACGACTCCTTCCTCTCGGAAGAAGCGGTGCTGGCCTTCGAATACGGCTATGCCACCACCCAGCCCAACGCCTTGGTGATCTGGGAAGCGCAGTTCGGCGATTTCGCCAACGGTGCCCAGGTGGTATTCGACCAGTTCATTTCCAGTGGCGAGCACAAGTGGGGCCGACTCTGCGGCCTGACCATGCTGCTGCCGCACGGTTATGAAGGGCAGGGGCCGGAGCACTCGTCCGCGCGCCTGGAGCGCTTCCTGCAGTTGAGCGCCGAGCACAACATGCAAGTCTGCGTGCCGACCACTCCGGCGCAGATCTACCATCTGCTGCGCCGTCAGGTGATCCGCCCGCTGCGCAAGCCGTTGGTCGTATTGACGCCGAAGTCGCTGCTGCGCCACAAATTGGCCATCTCGACCTTGGAAGACCTGGCCGAAGGTTCGTTCCAGACGGTGATTCCGGAACTCGACACGCTGGATCCGAAGAAAGTCGAGCGCATGATCCTGTGCAGCGGCAAGGTCTACTACGACTTGCTGGAGAAGCGCCGGGCCGAAGAGCGCCAGGACATCGCCATCGTGCGTATCGAGCAGCTCTATCCGTTCCCGGAAGACGATCTGGCCGAGGTGCTGGCGCCGTACAAGAACCTCAAGCACATCGTCTGGTGTCAGGAAGAGCCGATGAACCAGGGCGCTTGGTACTGCAGTCAGCATCACATGCGCCGTGTCGCCACCGCGCACAAGAAGACGCTGTTCCTTGAGTACGCCGGTCGCGATGCCTCTGCTGCGCCGGCTTGCGGTTACGCCTCGATGCACGCCGAGCAGCAGGCAAAACTGCTGCAAGACGCTTTTACCGTTTAACGCCTTCGCCCGAAAGAGGCGGCCCACCACGGCCGCCTCGCTGAAGAAACCGAATTAAAGGAACCACACATAATGGCTATCGAGATCAAAGCGCCTACCTTTCCGGAGTCGGTTGCCGACGGCACCGTTGCGACCTGGCACAAGAAGCCTGGGGACGCGGTCAAGCGCGATGAGCTGATCGTTGACATCGAAACCGACAAGGTTGTGATGGAAGTGCTGGCCGAGGCCGATGGTGTCCTCGCCGAAATCGTCAAGAACGAAGGCGACACCGTGCTCAGCGGTGAGCTGCTGGGTAAATTGAACGAAGGCGCTGCCGCCGCGGCCCCGAGCAAGTCGGCCGCCGAAGCGCCGACCGCCCAGGAGTCCGCCCCGGCCGCCGGCGGCGACGAGCAGATCCTGTCCCCGGCCGCGCGCAAGCTGGCCGAAGAGAACGGCATCGACCCGAACAGCATCAGCGGTTCGGGCAAGGGTGGCCGGGTGACCAAGGAAGACGTGGTCGCCGCAGTCGAAGCGAAGAAGAAGGCCCCGGTTGCAGCGCCGGCCGCCAAGCCTGCCGCCCAGGCCGCCGCGCCGAAGCTGGAAGCCGGCGACCGCGTCGAGAAGCGCGTGCCGATGACTCGCCTGCGCGCCAAGGTCGCCGAGCGTCTGGTCGAGGCGCAGTCCTCCATGGCCATGCTGACCACGTTCAACGAAGTCAACATGAAGCCGATCATGGAGCTGCGCTCCAAGTACAAGGACCTGTTCGAGAAGAAGCACGACGGCGTGCGCCTGGGCTTCATGTCCTTCTTCGTCAAGGCCGCCACCGAGGCGCTGAAGCGTCAGCCGGGCGTGAACGCCTCGATCGACGGCAGCGACATCGTCTACCACGGCTACCAGGATATCGGCGTGGCCGTGTCCAGCGACCGTGGCCTGGTGGTTCCGGTGCTGCGCAACGCCGAGCACATGAGCCTGGCCGAGATCGAAGGCACCATCGCCGCGTTCGGCAAGAAGGCCAAAGACGGCAAGCTGACCATCGAAGACATGACCGGCGGCACCTTCACCATTTCCAACGGTGGGGTGTTCGGCTCGCTGCTGTCGACGCCGATCGTCAACCCGCCACAGACCGCGATCCTGGGCATGCACAAGATCCAGGAGCGGCCGATGGCGGTCAATGGCCAGGTGGTGATCCTGCCGATGATGTACCTGGCGCTGTCCTACGACCACCGCCTGATCGATGGTAAGGAAGCCGTGACCTTCCTGGTTACCATGAAAGACCTGCTGGAAGACCCGGCTCGTCTGTTGTTGGATATCTAATCCGTTTGTCCTGAGCGCGACGGCCCCCACAAGGGGCCGTTGTCTTCATCCGAGAAGGAATGAGTTATGACCCAGAAATTCGACGTGGTAGTCATCGGTGCCGGCCCTGGTGGCTATGTTGCAGCCATCAAAGCAGCCCAGCTCGGTCTGAAGACCGCCTGCATCGAGAAGTACCAGGATAAAGAGGGCAAGATCGCCCTCGGCGGTACTTGCCTGAACGTCGGTTGCATTCCGTCCAAGGCCCTGCTGGACAGCTCCTGGAAGTACCACGAGGCGAAGGAAGGCTTCGCCGTCCACGGCATCGAGGCCAAGGGCGTGAGCATCGACGTACCGGCGATGATCGGTCGTAAGAGCAACATCGTTAAGAATCTCACCGGCGGCGTCAGCACCCTGTTCAAGGCCAACGGTGTGACCCTGCTGGAAGGCCACGGCAAGCTGCTGGCCGGCAAGCAGGTCGAAGTCACCGCGCTGGACGGCACCACCCAGGTGGTCGAGGCGGCGAACGTGATCCTGGCTTCCGGCTCCAAGCCGGTAGACATCCCGCCGGCCCCAGTCGATCAGGACGTGATCGTCGACTCCACCGGCGCCCTGGAATTCCAGAGCGTACCGAAGAAGCTGGGCGTGATTGGCGCCGGCGTGATCGGCCTGGAGCTGGGCTCGGTATGGGCGCGTCTGGGCGCGGAAGTCACCGTGATCGAGGCGCTGGACAAGTTCCTCCCGGCGGCCGATGAGCAGATCGCCAAGGAAGCCATGAAGACCCTGACCAAGCAGGGTCTGAAGATCCGCCTGGGCGCTCGTGTGACTGGCTCCGAAGTGAAGAAGAAGCAGGTCACCGTGACCTTCACCGACGCCGACGGCGAGCAGCAGATGACCTTCGACAAGCTGATCGTCGCGGTCGGCCGTCGTCCGGTGACCACCGACCTGTTGGCTGCCGACAGCGGCGTCGACATGGACGAGCGTGGCTTCATCTACGTCGACGACCAGTGCGCCACCAGCGTGCCGGGCGTCTACGCCATCGGTGACGTGGTGCGCGGCGCGATGCTGGCGCACAAGGCCTCGGAAGAGGGCGTGATGGTCGCCGAGCGCATCGCCGGCCACAAGGCGCAGATGAACTATGATCTGATTCCGTCGGTCATCTATACCCACCCGGAGATCGCGTGGGTCGGCAAGACCGAGCAGCAGCTCAAGGGTGAGGGTGTTGAAGTCAAGGTCGGCACCTTCCCGTTCGCAGCCAGCGGCCGGGCCATGGCGGCCAACGACACCGGCGGTATGGTCAAGGTCATTGCCGACGCCAAGAGCGACCGCGTGCTGGGCGTCCACGTGATCGGCCCAAGCGCTGCCGAGCTGGTTCAGCAGGGCGCGATCGGCATGGAGTTCGGCACCAGTGCCGAAGACCTGGGCATGATGGTGTTCTCGCACCCGACCCTGTCCGAGGCGCTGCATGAAGCAGCCCTGGCAGTGAACGGCGGCGCCATTCACATCGCCAACCGCAAGAAGCGCTGAGTCACGGGCGTATCGTCGCCGCGTCAGCTGGCCCCCTCAAGGGTGGGCAGTCGACGCCGGCGACAGCAGGACAATAAGAACCACGGCGATCTGCCCGCGTCGGCCCAGGTTTGGCGCGGAACGTACGTCGGACTGCTCTCGATGGCAGTCACAGGTGGCGCGGCACCATAAGTGCAGCGCCGAATGCGCAATACCCAAACGAAGACGGTAGACAAGCATGAATCTCCATGAGTATCAGGGTAAGCAGCTGTTCGCTGAATACGGCCTGCCCGTATCCAAGGGCTTCGCCGTAGACACCCCGGAAGAAGCGGCAGCAGCCTGCGAGAAAATTGGTGGCAGTGAGTGGGTCGTTAAGGCTCAAGTGCATGCCGGTGGCCGCGGTAAAGCGGGCGGCGTGAAGCTGGTCAAGAGCAAGGAAGACGCCAAGGCCTTCGCCGCCAACTGGCTGGGCAAGCGCCTGGTGACCTACCAGACTGACGCCAACGGTCAGCCGGTCAGCAAGATCCTGGTCGAGTCCTGCACCGACATCGCCAAGGAACTATACCTGGGCGCGGTCGTCGATCGCTCCAGCCGTCGTATCGTGTTCATGGCTTCCACCGAAGGCGGCGTGGACATCGAGAAAGTGGCCCACGACACCCCTGAGAAGATCCTCAAGGCCACCATCGACCCGCTGGTCGGCGCTCAGCCGTTCCAGGGCCGCGAGCTGGCCTTCCAGCTGGGCCTGCAGGGCGACCAGATCAAGCAGTTCACCCACATCTTCGTTGGCCTGGCCAAGCTGTTCCAGGACTACGACCTGGCCCTGCTGGAAGTCAACCCGCTGGTGATCAAGGCCGATGGCAACCTGCATTGCCTGGACGCCAAGATCAACATCGACAGCAACGCCATGTACCGTCAGCCGAAGCTGCGCGCCATGCACGATCCGTCCCAGGACGATCCGCGTGAAGCCCACGCCGCCAAGTTCGAACTGAACTACGTGGCCCTGGAAGGCAACATCGGTTGCATGGTCAACGGCGCTGGCCTGGCCATGGGCACCATGGACATCGTCAACCTGCACGGCGGTCAGCCGGCCAACTTCCTCGACGTAGGCGGCGGCGCGACCAAAGAGCGCGTGACCGAAGCGTTCAAGATCATCCTCTCCGACGACAACGTCAAAGCTGTTCTGGTGAACATCTTCGGCGGCATCGTGCGCTGCGACATGATTGCCGAAGGCATCATCGGTGCAGTCAAAGAAGTCGGCGTCAAGATCCCGGTAGTGGTTCGCCTCGAAGGCAACAACGCCGAGCTGGGCGCCAAGGTCCTGGCGGAAAGTGGCCTGAACATCATCGCGGCAACCAGCCTGACCGACGCTGCTCAGCAAGTCGTCAAAGCTGCGGAGGGCAAGTAATGAGCGTCCTGATCAATAAAGACACCAAAGTAATCTGCCAGGGCTTCACTGGTTCGCAGGGTACTTTCCACTCCGAACAGGCCATCGCCTACGGCACCCAGATGGTTGGCGGCGTGACTCCGGGCAAGGGCGGCACCACCCACCTCGGCCTGCCGGTGTTCAACACCGTCAAGGAAGCGGTCGCCCAGACTGGCGCCACCGCCAGCGTGATCTACGTACCGGCTCCGTTCTGCAAGGACTCGATCCTCGAAGCGGCCATGGGCGGCATCAAGCTGATCGTCTGCATCACCGAAGGCATCGCGACCATCGACATGCTGGAAGCCAAGGTCAAGTGCGACGAACTGGGCGTGGTCCTGATCGGCCCGAACTGCCCAGGCGTGATCACTCCGGGCGAGTGCAAGATCGGCATCATGCCGGGTCACATCCACCTGCCGGGCAAGGTCGGTATCGTCTCGCGTTCCGGCACCCTGACCTATGAAGCCGTGAAGCAGACCACCGACGCCGGCTTCGGCCAGTCGACCTGCGTGGGCATCGGTGGCGACCCGATCCCGGGCTCGAACTTCATCGATATCCTCAAGCTGTTCCAGGAAGACCCGAAGACCGAAGCGATCGTGATGATCGGTGAAATCGGCGGTTCGGCCGAGGAAGAAGCCGCGGCCTTCATCAAGGCCAACGTGACCAAGCCGGTGGTGTCCTACATCGCTGGTGTTACCGCTCCGGCGGGCAAGCGCATGGGCCACGCCGGTGCGATCATCTCCGGCGGCAAGGGCACTGCGGACGAGAAGTTCGCCGCCCTGCAGGACGCGGGTGTGAAGACCGTGCGTTCGCTGGCCGATATCGGCAAGGCCCTGGCCGAGCTGACCGGTTGGGAAGTCAAGAAGGCCTGAGGCTGACTTGATCGACAAAAGGCCACCTTCGGGTGGCCTTTTGTTTTTTAGGCTCCTGCAGGTCGTTCTGCAGAAATCCGCCAGGCGGCAGGCGCTATAGACTCAAGCGATGGGCTACTGCAGCCGATAAGCCGCATAGGCGCGGATGTGGCGCCCATGGCCCTACTCCTGTCGCCTGAGGATGCCTGCTTATGCGTTGGTTTGCCGATCTGCGGATTGCCTACAAGATGGCCATAGTGCCGGCCGTGCTCTGCATCTTGCTGGTTGTGCTCGGCGTCGTTTCGTCGCTGTCGCTGCGCAGCATTGCCGATCGGGTCGGGGTGGTCACCCGCGACCTGGGGCCAAGCATGGACCAGGTGGCTCAGGTCACCGACAGCATGGCGCGCCTGCAACTGGCGCTGAGCCAATATGCCCGCAGCGGCGAGGCAAGCGCCGCACAGCAGTTCAACCAGCTCGATGCGCACCTCGCGCAGGCTCTGCAGCACGCCGGCGAGCGTCTGCAGGACCCGGCGCAGAGCCAATTGCTGGCGCAGATCGAAAGCCTGCGCGAGCAGTACAGCCGGTTGTTTCGTGAGCAACTGGTTCCCCTCAGCCAGCAGCGTCAGGCCCTGGTCAGCGGCGAGCTGAGTCAGCATGGGCCGGCGATCGAGAAGGTCCTGTCGGCGGTACTCGCCGATGCCCAGATGAGCTTCAATCTGGATGCAGTGTTCTATTCCAGCGCCGGCATGCGCAACCTGCTGCTCGGTAGCCAGTACCTGTACCAGTTCCTCCAGGAGAATCAGGCCGAGCAGGCCAAGGCCTTCGCCCGCGAGCTGGCCAATGCGCAGAGCATGATTGGGGTGCTGCGTGACCGCGGCGGCAGCGAGCGCCTGACCGCGCAGTTGAATCAGGCCCTGGCCAGCCTGGAGCTGTACAAGGCCGCCGCCGGCAAGGTCGTCGAGCTGATCGATGCGCGCAACGCGACCCTGGCGCAGATGGACCGTATCGACCCGCAGATCGCCGACCTGGCCAAGCGCTTGCAACAAAGCCTGATGGATGCCATGCAGCAAGCGGGTAGCGCCGCCGACAGCACCGTGTCGCAGGTCAGCCGCCTGCTCTGGGTGGTGGTACTGGCGGCGGTGATGTTCGGGGTGCTGGTGGCCTACGGCGTGGCATCCGCTTTGCTGCGCACGCTGCGCCAGATCAACCTGATGCTGCAGGATATGGCGGAAGGCGAGGGCGACCTGACCAAGCGCCTGCCCGTCCTCGGCAGGGATGACCTCGGTCAGCTGGCTGTCAGCTTCAATACCTTCGTCGAGAAGATTCGCGCTACCGTGGCCGAGGTCGCCCAGGCTGCCCGTACCCTGGAGGGCGCCGGCGAGGATCTGCAGGTAGCGGCGCAGCGGGCCCATCAGAACGTCGAGCTGCAGCGTCTGGAGAGTGCCCAGGTGGCCTCGGCCATGACCGAGATGGCCGCAAGCGCCCAGCAGATGGCGCACAGCGCCGCTCACGGGCAACGGTTGTCGGATGAAGCGCGTCGCGCCGCCGACGAGGGACTCGACCGGGTGCAGGGCAATCGGCAGGCCATGCACAGCCTGACGGACAAGGTCGGGCGGTTGGCCGAGGTGATCGAGGCGCTGAGCACCGACAGTGAGCGGATCGGCTCGGTGCTCGCGGTGATTCGCGCCATTGCCGAACAGACCAATCTGCTGGCCCTCAACGCCGCCATCGAGGCCGCGCGGGCCGGTGATCAGGGCCGCGGCTTCGCCGTGGTCGCCGACGAGGTGCGCAGCCTGGCGCAGCGCACCCAGGTCTCCACCGAAGAGATTCAGGTCATCATCCAGTCCCTGCAGAGTCGCAGCCAGTCGTCCATCGAGATGATGGGGGAGAGCCGACATGCGGTCGACCTGGCCCGCGACAGTGTCGAACAGGCCAGCACTTCGCTGCAGCGTATCACCGGGGCCGTGGACACCATCGACCAGAATATCCAGCAGATGGCCGAGGCGGCGACCGAGCAGGCCAGCGTGGCGGAGCAGGTGGGCGCAGGCGTGGTGCGTACCAACGGCATCAGCGAGGATACCCATGCCACGGTGGAGCAGACCCGCGCGGCGGCGCAGAGCATTCGCACGCTGGAGAATCGACTGAGCCGCCTGATCGAGCAGTTCCAGACCTGATCCCCCCAGCGCTGGCAACGCTGCTCGCTGGCAGGGTGCTTGCTCTTGGCGCACCCAAGACCAAAGCCTTATAGGAATGCGACATTGGCTTGCGACGGATCGACTTCGCGATCGGCGTCGGTCGCGTGCCCGTGGCCGTTGCATTAGGGTGCGCCGCCCCCCGGCCTCACAAGGGCCGGGTGGCGCGTCACAGCCCACGTCGACCAGACAGGCATCCTTCCCTTCACCACGGGGAACCTTTGCACCCCCTCAAGAATTCCTGCTTTGGTATTGCTTCTTCCATGAATGCGTTGAAAACACCCGATATTCTCGCTCTCGGCTTCATGACCTTTGCGCTGTTCCTCGGCGCGGGCAACATCATCTTCCCGCCCAGCGCCGGCATGGCCGCGGGAGAGAATCTCCACTCGGCCGCCCTCGGCTTTCTCCTCACCGCTGTGGGCTTGCCACTGCTGACCATCGTGGCCCTGGCCCGGGTCGGTGGGGGCATGGCCGAGCTGACGGCACCGTTGGGCCGCCGCGCCGGCGCCTGCTTCGCCGTTGCCGTGTACCTGGCCATTGGCCCGCTGTTCGCCACGCCACGCACCGCCGTGGTGTCGTTCGAAATGGGCGTAGCCCCGTTCACCGGTAACGACGGCACGCCGCTGCTGCTTTACACCCTGGCGTACTTCGCCGCCGTGCTGTTCCTCGCGCTGAACCCCGGACGCCTGGTGGACCGCATCGGCAAGTTCATCACCCCGGTACTGCTGGCGGGGCTGTTGGTGCTCGGCGGGGCGGCGCTCTTCGCCCCGGCCGGCGCTGTGGGGGAAACGACCGAGGCCTACCAGGCCGCGCCCTTCGTCCAGGGTTTCCTGCAGGGTTACCTGACCATGGATACCCTCGGCGCCCTGGTCTTCGGTATCGTCATCGCCATGGCGATCCGTGACCGCGGCGTGAGCGAGCGCGGGCTGATCACCCGCTACTCGGTGATCGCCGGCCTGATTGCCGCCCTGGGGCTGTCGCTGGTTTACCTGGCTCTGTTCTACCTCGGTGCGACCAGCCAGGGCATCGCCGGCGAGGCGCAGAACGGCGTGCAGATACTCACGGCCTACGTGCAGCACACATTCGGAACCACCGGCAGTCTGTTGCTCGCGCTGGTTATCACCCTGGCGTGCCTGACCACGGCGGTCGGTCTGCTGGCGGCCTGTGGCGAGTTCTTCAGCGAGCTGCTGCCGGTTTCCTACCGTGTGGTCGTGGTGACCTTCGGGCTGTTCAGCCTGGTGGTGGCCAACCAGGGGCTGACCCAGCTGATCAGCGTCTCGGTGCCGGTGCTGGTCGGTCTCTACCCGCTGGCCATCGTCCTGGTCGCCCTGAGCCTGCTCGATAGCCTGTGGTTGTCGTCGCGGCGGGTCTTCGTTCCGGTCATGTCGGTGACCCTGGTACTGGGTCTGTTCGACGGTATCGCCGCGGCAGGCTTCAAGCAGTGGGTGCCGGCGCTGATCGGCGAGCTGCCATTGGCCGAGCACGGGCTGGGCTGGCTGGTTCCAGTCCTCGTGACGCTGTTGCTGGTCACAGTGCTCGACCGCACGCTGGGGGCGCCACAGCGCGTCCCGGCCTGAGGCCAGGCGCCGATCTGTCGCGGGCCGCTTGCGGACCTGGGTAGGAATGAAAGACCCGGCCACTGCGCCGGGTCTGCCAAGTCGTCCCCCGTCAGCGGCCGCTTCCCCCGAGGTTGAAGTGGCGGACCTGCTGGCTCAGTTGTTCGGCGAGTTGCGCCAGGCTCTGGCTGGCTTCGGTGACCTGGGTCGAGCCTTCGGCATTGCCGCTGGCCAGGTCGCGGATCATCTGCACGCGCTGGCTGATGTCCTGGGCCACCGCAGCCTGCTGCTCGGCTGCGCTGGCGATCTGTACGGCCATTTCGTTGATCTCGCGATTGGCATCGCTGATGGTTTCCAGGGCATCTCCGGCCGCTAGTACCCGATTCGCCCCGGATTCGGCCTGCCCCTGGCTCTGGCTCATCGCCCCCGCCGCCTTCTGGGCACCGAGCTGTAGGCGTTCGATCATTTCCTGGATCTCCATGGTGGAGTCCTGGGTGCGCTTGGCCAGCGAGCGCACCTCGTCGGCGACCACGGCGAAGCCGCGGCCCTGATCGCCGGCCCGCGCCGCCTCAATGGCGGCATTGAGGGCGAGCAGGTTGGTCTGATCGGCGATGCTGCGAATCACATCGAGGATGCTACCGATGTCCGCCGTGTCCTGCGCCAGCGCCTGCACGGCCGCCGCCGCGGCGCCGATATCCCGGGACAGGGTCTGGCTCGACTCGACCATCTGCCCGACCAGTTGATGGCCGACATTGGCCGCCTGATCGGCGCGCTTCGCCGCTTCCGCGGTCTGGCTCGAGTGCCGGGCGACTTCCTGCACCGTGGCCGCCATCTCGGTCATGGCGGCGGCCACTTCGATGGTGTGCAGTTCCTGCTGCTTGAGGTTGTGCTGGGTCGAGGCGGTGGTGCTGGTCAGCTGCGAGGCGGACACGCTGAGCTGGCTGCTTGAGCTCAGTACATTGCTGACGATCTCCCGTAGTTTGCTCACCATCTGCCCGAACGAATGCGACAGAACGCCGAACTCTCCGCCGCCTTGGCCTTCGAGGTCGGTACCCAGCTCGCCGGCGGCGACTTTGCGGGCTTCGTCGCTCAGGCGCTGCAGGGCCGCGCCGACCTTGCGCCGTATCGCCAGGATGCCGACTGCGGAGATCAGGATCAGCAGGGCAACGACCAGGCTGACGGCCATCATGTAGCGCTCGCTGATATCACTGTACTTCGCCACGGCATCGCCGGTGCGGCGGTCGAGCAGGGCGTAGAAGGCATCGACCGGCTGCATGATCTTGGCCT
Source organism: Pseudomonas sp. LPB0260 (assembly GCF_013388395.1). Lineage (NCBI taxonomy): Bacteria > Pseudomonadati > Pseudomonadota > Gammaproteobacteria > Pseudomonadales > Pseudomonadaceae > Pseudomonas > Pseudomonas sp. LPB0260. The sequence continues at coordinate 174,009 of NZ_CP058247.1, forward strand.
TTTCCCGGTGATAGTCCGGGTCGTGCATCAGCCGACTGGCCAGTGCCAGATCGGGCTCACCTTGCCGCGTGAAGCCGCCCTGGCCATCGGCGAAGCGGCCCTTCACCGCGTTCATCGCTTGCGTCTCGATCAGTACCAGGGTGTCCGAATTGGCCTGGGCTTCTTCCAGCTTGTCCAGTTCGGCCTCGGTGAAACCCTGGCGCTGCATCAGCTCGAGCAACGGAACCCGCTGGCCATCTGGCCTCGGCGCGGGCTGGCCGGCGGCGATGAAGTCCCAGTACAGGCGCTCGTATTGCTGCGGGCGGGGCAGTTTGCCGTTGCGAATGTCCAGCACCTGCCAGTACTGCCGTTCGTAGGCCGGATCGCCGCTTACCGCATAGGTACGCGCCAGGCGGGTAAGGTCATCGGAACTCTGCCTCAGCTCGTCCGCCAGCAGGTAGGACTGATAGCGGTTGGCCTGGCTCGCGGTGAGTCGCGCCTGATTGCTGATCATCAGGTACACCAGAATCGCCAGCAGACCTGTGCAGAGGATGATGGCGGAGAAAATAAGGGAAAACAGGCGCTGTACGGACATGACGGCTCTCCTTAGCAGTCGAGGACTTGGACTTCCTGTCAGAGCGAGGCTGATATCGCTGGACGAAGCGGGGCTGGTCGCGGAATAAAAGCGCATCTCGCCAGTTCAACGACCCTTAGAGACTTGTTCAGGAATGGAGACTTTGCAAACCGTGCCGCACATTTCTGCCGTGCTCGACGGCCTGGGAGTGCCGTTGCAGAGACCTTACTTCGAAATAAGCATAAAGAGGCGATACTAATATTGGCTGGCTATAATCGCGGTTCCAAGTGGGGGACTTAATGAGCATTATCGATAACAACGCCTGGCAGCAGTTCCTGGCGATCATCTGGTTTTTGCTGTGCTGGGGGGGCTACACCCGTTATGCCCAGGCCAAAGGGCTGACCACACCCTGCCTGGCGAGCGTCCTGCACCTGTACCGGGAGGACTGGATGCGCCGTATGTTGCTACGCGACAACCGCATCGCCGATGCCAATGTGATCGGCAATCTGGAGCGCAATGCCTCGTTCTTCGCTTCCAGCACCCTGATCATTCTCGCCGGCATTCTGACTGTACTCGGTGCGTCCGACCGCGCGGTTTCGCTGCTTGCCGATCTGCCTTTCGTACAAACGCCCAGCCGGGAGATGTCCGAGGTCAAGTTGCTGTGCCTGGCCGTGGTGTTCGTCTATGCCTTCTTCACCTTCAGCTGGTGCATGCGTCAGTACAACTTCGGCGCGGTGTTGGTGGGCTCGGCACCGATGGTCGGCGAGCGTCACGTCACCGAGCAGGAGCGCAACGCCTTCGCCGTGCGCACTGCGCGGGTGATTTCGATGGCAGCGAACCAGTTCAACCAGGGACTGCGCGCCTATTACTTCGGCATGGCGATCCTCGCCTGGTTCATCAACCCCTGGTTCTTCATGCTGGTGACCGGCGGGGTAGTAGTGGTGCTGTATCGTCGGGAGTTTCACTCTGACGTGCTGGAGGTGATGGTCTACACACAGACGCCGACACTCGAGTCGGCCAAGGAGAAAAGTGAATGAGTTTGCCCTTCTGGTGCGTCTTCATCAGTGCGCTGCTGATCTTCCTGGCCAAGGCGCCCGTCGCCAGGGCCATGCAGCAGGAGAGCGGCACCTATGACAACCGCCACCCACGCAGCCAGCAGGCGCGCCTCAAGGGATTCGGCGCGCGCGCCCTGGCCGCGCACCTGAACAGCTTCGAGGCGTTTCCGCTGTTTGCCGTCGGTGTGCTCATGGCCCATGTCACCGGCAGCCACGGCGTTCTGGTCGATGGCCTGGCGGTGACCTTCGTGGTCGCGCGGGTCCTGTACCTGCTGTGCTACTGGGCCGATCTTCACTGGCAGCGCAGCGTGGTATGGGCGGTGGGACTGCTCTGCAGCCTGATGCTGATGCTGACCCCGGCACTTTGAGGCCACCAGCACGAAAAAGGCCCGCAGATAGCGGGCCTTTGCGTGGCGTCACGGCGAACGGCTTACTGGCCGTCGACCGCTTCCTTGGCGGCTTCGCCTGCCTCCTTCATCGCCTCGGCGGCATCATCGGCGGCTTCCTCGATTTTCTCGCCGGTGGTTGGCTCGGTACCCATGATTTCGTCGGCCTTCTGTTCGGCCGCCTCGCTCATGGACTCGGCCGCGTCGGACAACGACTCCTTGGCGCTCTCCATCTTGCTTTCGGGGCTGTCCTCGCAGGCGGCGAGGGCGAGGGCGGCAGCGAGCAGCAGGGCGTAAGTAAAGGTCTTCTGCACGGTCGGTACTCCTTGTGGTGTTCGTGGTTGCAGGATTCAGCCTGGCATGGGCTGTTTGAACAACTGAACGCCAGCAAAGTTCCCCGGGGCGGCGGCAGGGTCCCACTCTTGCCTCGAGCGGCCCGGCTGCTTGGCACGCCATTAGGCGAAAATCATCGACTTCTCGATGGATTAGTCGAGTGTCGAGCATTATCGTGACGCCTATGTTTTCCGCCGGCCAGAGCGGGTGCGCTTCGTCACCCCCGTCGGCTGCGACTGCCCAGTAATCTAAGGACGTTTGAATGGATGCGTTGCTGATCCTCGGTGGCCTCTTGTTGATCCTGGCCGGCCTGGTCTGGCTGGTGATGCGCGCCTTCGGCACTAGCCTGCTGTGGGGCTGCGCCGCCTTGTTGCCGCCGCTGACCCTGTTGTTCGTGCTGCGCCATTGGCGACGCGCGCGCCAAGCCCTGGGCCTCAGCGCCCTGGGGTTCATTCCGCTGGTGGTCGGCCTGACGCTGCTCGCCAGTCAGGACAGTGAACGCATGGCGGCCATTCTCAGTCTGCGCTGGCTGGAGTCCGAGTCACGCCCCGCAAGCGAACTCAGTATCGAGCTGAATGGCGTGCTGAACGGTCAGCCATTCGCACCCCAGCACGGCGAACTGATCGATGGCGTGCTCAGGCTTCGCGAGGGCCAGGACTTTTTCGCCCACCGCGAGTTGTCGATTCGCCTGGTGCAGCGGGTTGGGGATGGGCTGCGCGTCGATGTGTTGCCCACGGACGAAGGTGTGTTGCCCGAGGTCGAACTCAGCTGGCTGCTGCCGGAGCAGGAGCTGCCCGAGGCCCGTCGCCTGAACCGTGGCTACAGCCTGCATCTGGACCTGCAACCGCAGCCGCCGAACAAGCTGGTCGGCGACTTCCACCTGGTACTGCCGGCGCGTTTCAAGACCACGCTGAGCGGCAAGGTAGAACTGTTCAGCGATGGCCTGCGTTACCGCGATGGCAAGGTCGACCGCCAAGTGGATTCCAGCGACACCCTGGCCTTCGTCATCGAGGACTATCTGCAGCGGCGCTTCGCCACTCGCCAGGTGCAGTTGCAGCCGCTGCCGCCCCAGGTATTGCCGGCGCAGAGCCTGGAACTGACGGTCGAGGCACGCATCGATGGCCAGGAGCAGCGTCTGCCCATCCTGTTGAGAAAAACCGATGTGCGCGGCTGGGCGGTGCAGGCGGATCAGTTTCCGCCTCTGCCGGAAGTGGCCCGCGAGCCGACCGACCTTCAGGCCAGTGCGCCTGCGGCGGCGCCTCAGCCCGAGAAGAAGGTCAGTCGCCCGCTGGATCGCCGCCTGCGCTTCAGCCTCGAGGGTTTGCTGCGCAGCCCCAGTCGCTACCAGAACCTGGCGATGCGCGTGGCCACCGAGCGTGGCAACACGGCAGAAGGGCGCTTCCAGGGCATCGATCAGCAGGGGCGCATCGTCCTGCAGCAGCGTCTCGGTGGCACCGGCCAGGCCAGTTTCCGCCTGCGCCCGGAGGAGGTCAGCCGTATCGAATTGCTCGAACCCTGATCGAGCAATCGGCTAAACACTTGAAATCCAAGTCGAAGCCCCCATCTGCATGACATCCGCCGCGCTGCGGCTTAGTCATCAATGTGGAGTTAGACGACCATGAGTGTGGAAACTCAAAAAGAAACCCTGGGCTTCCAGACCGAGGTGAAGCAACTGCTTCACCTGATGATCCATTCGCTGTATTCGAACAAGGAGATCTTCCTGCGTGAGCTGATCTCCAATGCGTCGGATGCGGTCGACAAGCTGCGGTTCGAGGCGCTGGCCAAGCCGGAGCTGCTCGAGGGCGGCGCCGAACTGAAGATCCGCGTCAGCTTCGACAAGGACGCCAGGACCGTCACCCTGGAAGACAACGGCATCGGCATGAGCCGCGACGAGGCGGTGACCCACCTCGGCACCATCGCCAAGTCCGGCACCTCCGACTTTCTGAAGAACCTGTCCGGTGACCAGAAGAAGGATTCGCACCTGATCGGCCAGTTCGGCGTCGGCTTCTACTCGGCCTTCATCGTCGCCGACAAGGTCGAGGTATTCACCCGTCGCGCCGGCCTGTCGGCCGCCGAAGGGGTGCACTGGGAATCCCATGGCGAGGGCGAGTTCAGCGTCGCCAGCATCGACAAGGCCGAGCGCGGCACCCGTATCGTCCTGCACCTGAAGAAGGGCGAGGAAGAGTTCGCCGACGGCTGGCGCCTGCGCAACATCATCAAGAAGTATTCCGACCACATCGCCCTGCCGATCGAGCTGCCGAAGGAGTTCCACGGCGAGGAGAAGGACAAGCCGGCCGAGCCTGAGTGGGAAACCGTCAACCGTGCCAGCGCCCTGTGGACCCGTCCGCGCACCGAGGTCAAGGATGAGGAATACCAGGAGTTCTACAAGCACGTCGCCCACGATTTCGAGAACCCGCTGTCCTGGAGCCACAACAAGGTCGAGGGCAAGCTGGAGTACACCTCGCTGCTCTACGTGCCGGGCCGTGCACCCTTCGACCTGTACCAGCGCGACGCCTCCAAGGGGCTCAAGCTCTACGTTCAGCGTGTGTTCATCATGGACCAGGCCGACGAGTTCCTGCCGCTGTACCTGCGCTTCATCAAGGGCGTGGTCGACTCCAATGACCTGTCGCTGAACATCTCCCGGGAGATCCTGCAGAAGGATCCGATCATCGATTCGATGAAGTCGGCGCTGACCAAACGTGTGCTGGACATGCTCGAGAAGCTGGCGAAGAACGAACCCGAGCAGTACAAGGCGTTCTGGAAGAACTTCGGCCAGGTGCTCAAGGAAGGCCCGGCGGAAGACTTCGCCAACAAGGAGAAGATCGCCGGCCTGCTGCGCTTCGCCTCCACCCATGAGGCCGGCGGCGAGCAGAGCGTATCCCTGGCCGATTACCTGGGCCGCATGAAGGAGGGCCAGGACAAGTTCTACTACCTGACCGGCGAATCCTACGCTCAGGTGAAGAACAGCCCGCACCTGGAAGTCTTCCGCAAGAAGGGTATCGAGGTGCTGCTGCTCACCGACCGCATCGACGAGTGGCTGATGAGCTACCTGACCGAGTTCGACGGCAAGCACTTCGTCGACGTGGCCCGCGGCAACCTGGACCTGGGCAAGCTGGACTCCGAAGAGGACAAGAAGGCCCAGGAAGAAGTCGCCAAGGCCAAGGAAGGACTGGTCGAGCGACTCAAGGCGGCCCTGGGCGAGCAGGTGGCCGAGGTGCGGGTGTCCCATCGCCTCACCGATTCGCCGGCGATCCTGGCGATCGGCGAGCAGGACCTGGGCCTGCAGATGCGCCAGATCCTCGAGGCCAGCGGGCAGAAGGTGCCGGAGTCCAAGCCGATCTTCGAGTTTAACCCGGGTCATCCGCTGATCGAGCGTCTGGATGCCGAGCCGGACGAGGACCGCTTCGGCGACCTCTCGCACATCCTCTTCGACCAGGCCGCGCTGGCGGCCGGCGACAGCCTGAAGGATCCGGCGGCCTATGTGCAGCGCCTGAACAAGCTGTTGGTCGAACTTTCGGCCTGACCAGCCTGCTGACGAAAGGAGCCCGCGCAAGCGGGCTTTTTTCTGGGCCGCGCTGCGCGACGCGCTACTGTTGATAGAGAGTCATGCAACAGGAGCAGGATCATGAGCAGATCACTGATGGCCCTTGGCTTGTGCGCGCTGGTGGGGGCGGTGCAGGCTGAAGTGGTGGTCAAACCGGTGCCCTACGAAATCGATGGGGTCGCCTTCGAGGGCCGCCTGGTCTATGACGATACGGTCAGCGGCACACGCCCGGGCTTGCTGATGGTGCCGGACTGGCTGGGTATGACGGCAAACTCGGAGAAACAGGCGGCGCTGGTTGCCGGCGACAAGTACGTGGTGTTCATGGCCGACATGTACGGCAAGGCGGTGCGTCCAAGCAATGCCGAGGAGGCCGGAGCCGCCGCTGGAGCGGTGCGCGCCGACCGGGCGCTGATGCGCAAGCGCGCTCAGGCGGCGCTCGAGGTTTTCAGGACCCAGGGTCGCGATACCGGGCTGGATACGGGCAGGCTGGGCGCCATCGGTTTCTGTTTCGGCGGCGGCACAGTGCTGGAACTGGCGCGCTCAGGGGCGCCGTTGCAGGGATTCGTGTCCTTCCACGGCAACCTGGATACGCCCAATCCGGCCGATGCGCAGAACATCAAGGCGCCGGTGCTGGTGCTGCACGGGGCCGAGGATCCCTCGGTGCCACCGGCCCAGGTCGGCGGCTTCATGGCCGAAATGAAGGCGGCGCAGGTCGACTGGCAACTGATCAGCTATGGCGGCGCGGTGCATTCGTTCACCAATCCCCAGGCCAACAATCCGGGGCGTAACCAATACCACCCGCAGGTAGCGGCACGGGCCTATCGCGCCATGAACGATCTGTTCGATGAGGTATTTGCCGCACCCTGAGCATGCCCGCCCTTCGCACTCTTGCTGGCCAACTGCTGGCCGCTCTCGGGGCGCTGCTCAGCCGGGCAGCTCGATGCGCGTAGTTTCCCCGGGAACCCGGGGCCAGTCGTGGTTCTTCCAGCGCTCGCGCGCGGCGTCGATCAGTGCCGGGTCGCTGGCGACGAAGTTCCAGACCATGCGCCGAGGGCCCAGTGGCGCGCCGCCAATCAGCACCAGGTGGCATTCGCTGCAGGCACTGAGGGTGAAAGGCGCGCCCTCGGGCAGCACCGCCATGCCGCGCAATGGCAGCGGCTGATCATCCAGCAGGGCTTCGCCGTCGATCAGGTAGAGTGCGCGTTCGCGGTGCTCGACCGGAATAGCCAGGCTGGCCCCGGCGGTCAGCTTCAGCTCGGCGTACAGGGTCGGCGAGCGCACCGGCACCGGCGATTCCAGGCAGAAGCCGCTGCCGGCGATCAGGCAGATATCCACCCCCAGGGCGCTGCTACGTGGCAGATGCTCGGCGATGTAATGGCCATAGCTCGCCGGCCCCTGCTCGTCGGCGCTGGGCAGCGCCAGCCACACTTGCAGACCGTGCAGGCGCGAGCCGCGCCGGCGCAGTGGCGGCGGAGTACGCTCGACGTGCGCGACCCCCTGTCCCGCATTCATCCAGCTAACCTCTCCCGGCATCACCAGCTGGTCCGAGCCGAGGCTGTCTTTGTGCTGCAGCTGCCCCTCGAGCAGGTAGGTGAGGGTGCAGAGGCCGATGTGCGGGTGTTGCCTGATGTCCAGGCCACTGCCGGCCGGATAGTCATGTTCCAGTATGTGGTCGAAGAATACGAAGGGGCCGACGCTACGGCACTGGGCCGAAGGCAGTGGGCGGAGGATCGGCTGGCCCTCGATCACCTCCTGGCGCGGGCGCAGCAGCAGCACTCGGCTCATTGCTGGGCCTCCGACATATCGCCGTGCAGCCTGTGCGGGCCGATGCCGACACGTTGCAGCTGGGTCTCTTCGTTGCTGATGCTGTTCATGCGTACTCCCGGTTCCGCAACCCCTTGGGCCTTACAGACCAGCAGCCTAGCCCATGTCGTCGGCGTCGGGATGCTGCTGAACTTGCCGGGCGCTGCGGCAGTCTATCTGCCCATAACAGGATGAGGATGCCGTATTGATCTTGCTGCGACTGACGCTCGCGCTGCTGTTGGGGGCGACCACGGCATGCGCCTTGGCCCGTGACTACCGCTACAGCGATGCACACCTGCACTACGTCGACTTCTTCCAGGAAAGCGCCGGAATGGACAAGTTGCTGGCGGCGATGGCCGCTGCCCAGGTTGAGCATGTCATGCTCGCCGGCATTCCGGTGGCGAAAAAGTGGCATGAAGACGAACCCAAGCGCCCGCGCTACTACGCCGGGGACGATGCCGGTGTGTACTGGTACAGCGCTACCGATACGCTGATTGCCCATGCCTACAAACAGTTGCCGGCTGAACAGCGCGAGCGGTTTCATCCGTTTCTGTCGGGCTTCAATCCCAACGACAAGAACGCCGATGCGCATATCCGCCGCATGCTCGAGCTGGACCCCGGCCTGTGGCAAGGCATCGGCGAGGTGTTCACCCGCCACGATGACCTTACCGCGCTGATGCAGGGCGATGTGCCGCGGGCCAACAACGAGGCGATGGCGCGGGTCTATCACCTGGCCGCCGAATACGATCTGCCGGTGTTGCTGCATGCCAACATCACTTCCAAACGCGAGCGTAACCCGCTGTATCTGGCGGAAATCGAAGAGCCGCTGCGCAACCACCCCCATGTACGTTTCATCTGGGCCCATGCCGGCACCAGCGCGGAAATTCACCGTCATCAAACCAAGCTGGATTTCCTCTTGCCGACTGTGCGGCGCATGCTGGAGGAGTACCCCAACCTGTATATCGACCTGTCTTGGAGCGTGCTCAAGCCGTACCTGCTGGATAAGCAGGGCAGGCCCGACCCCGAATGGGTGCAATTGGTCAGCCGCTATCCCGCGCGCTTCATGCTCGGCTCCGATGTGGTGGGCCGGTTCGACAGCCTGGGCGACTTTCTCCGCGGCTTCGACCCCTTTCTCGACGCCTTGCCGGAGGATGTGGCGCAGCGGGTGGCGCGCGACAACTTTCTGGCCGTGCTGCCGCGGCGAGTCAAGGCGGCAGCGCGCCGGTAGAGCCGTCATCAAGCTGTCACTCGGCTGTCATAGGCTCGCGCCATCTCGAACAAGGAGCGCGCGTTATGCAATACCCCCGATTCAGTGCACTGATCGCACTCATGCTGCTGGCAGGCTGGGTTCAGGCCGAGGTTCGCGTCGAAGGCGAGGTGGAACATGGCATCTTCGTCAGCGAGTATGAGGATTTCCAACCAGGCGAGCGGGTGCTGACTCGCCACCGGCAACCGATCGAGCGCAGCGAAGTGATACCGGCGAAGCTCGGTACCAAATTCGGCCTGCGCTACAGCCTCGCCGGCAAGACTGCAGGGGGCGCGCCATTGACCCTGTTGTATCTCACTCCTGGAGTGACGACCCCGGATGGAGCCCGCCACGACAAGTTCGTGGTGGTGCAGAAGCTGGTTCCGGAGGCCGCTCAGGACACCATGGCCTTCGAGTTCAGCGAGCCCTATGAGGTTGTCCCTGGAGAGTGGCATTTCCTGGTGTTCCAGGATGACCGCAAACTCGCCGAACAGCGATTTGTGGTGCGCTAGATACCAGGTTTATGAAAAGGCCGGCCTTTGCGTCGGCTTTTTTGTTGCTGGCATTGCTCGCTGTCCGGAAAAGCATGGTTGGTGCCATCGTTTCGCGCTCGGGAGCCGATGCTGGCGAAGCGGTAGGCAGGCGAGGGGGCGATTCGGGTCTTCTGGTTGCATCGCGGCGGATCGCCCCGGGAATTCTGGGCAGACCTACTAGACTGCACGGTTTCGGACCCCGACTACGCACGGAAATACCGATAAACGAGCGGAGCGCGGGCTTAAGGTTCTTTTCAGTGGGCCGATAAACAGCATGCGGTGGGCCAGTGCCCGCCAGGCAAGCATGATCGATCCTTGGCCCGCAGACGGCCATGCTATAGGAATACTCGAATGTCCCTGAGAAATCTCAATATCGCGCCGCGCTCTGCGCTGGGTTTCGGCTTGATTGGCCTGATTGTGCTGCTGTTGGGGGTGTTTGCCCTTGGTCAGATGTCCGCCATGCGCAAGGAAGCCAACGAGGTAGATCGAAACTGGCTGCCGAGCATTATTGCCCTGAGTGAGCTGAACCAGACCATCTTGCGTGTGCGGGTGCTGACTTACCGCCTGGCGGTGGTGACCGACAGCGGTTTGCTGCAGGAAACCCAGGCAAAGCTGGCTCAACTGCTGGACGATGTACGCACCCTGGATAACACCTTCGCCAAGTACCTGACCACGGCCGAAGAACGGGCCGCCTACCAGCGCTTCAAGGCGGAGCAGTCACAGTACCTGCAGTACCAGGGCGAAGTGGCTCGGCTGGTGTCGCAGGGCCAGCGCGAACAGGCCATGGTGGCGCTCAACGGTAATATCAACCTGCATGCCGACGGCATGACCAAGGCATTGGTCGAGCTGATGGGGATCAATCGCGACGAGGCGGGTGAAGCAGCCCAGCGCGCCGAATCGGCCTACGACCAGGCCTTCGACTGGGTGGTCATTACCATCATCGCCGCGGGCCTGCTGACTGCATTGCTGGCCACGCTGTTTACCCGCAGCATCGTCGCCCCTCTGGAACTTGCGGTCCGCGCGGCGGAGTACGTGGCTGCAGGCGATCTGACCAAGCCGATCGAGATCGAGGGAAGCGATGAGCCCGCGCGGTTGCTGCAGGCCTTGAAACGCATGCAGGGCAGCCTGCGCGACACCATTCAGCGTATCGCCGACTCCTCGAATCAACTGGCATCCGCGGCCGAAGAACTGAACGCGGTGACCGAAGACTCCACCCGTGGCCTGCACGCCCAGAGCAATGAAATCGAACAGGCCGCGACCGCGGTAAACGAAATGACCGTGGCGGTCGAGGAAGTGGCGCAGAACGCCGTGAGTACCTCCCAGGCGTCCGGCGAGTCCGACAAGACGGCCCGGCTCGGTCGCCAGCAGGTTCTGCAAACCGTCGACTCGATCAGCCAGTTGGCCGGCGATGTTACCCATACCGCCAGCCAGGTCGAACAGCTGGCAGGTAAAGTCCGGGGCATCAGCCAGGTACTGGATGTGATTCGATCGATTGCCGAGCAGACCAACCTGCTGGCGCTCAACGCGGCGATCGAGGCCGCCCGGGCGGGTGATGCCGGTCGCGGTTTCGCGGTGGTGGCCGATGAGGTGCGTGCCTTGGCCCATCGCACCCAGCAGTCGACCCAGGAGATCGAGCAGATGATCGGCGGCATTCAGCAGGGCACCGATCAGGCGGTCGATGCCATGCAGCAGAGCAATCAACGCGCGCGCTCGACCCTGGAGGTCGCTCAGTCGGCCGGCGAGGCGCTGGATCGGATTACCTCGTCGATTACCCAGATCAACGAGCGAAACCTGGTCATAGCCAGTGCCGCCGAAGAGCAGGCGCAGGTCGCGCGCGAAGTCGATCGCAACCTGGTGAACATTCGTGACCTGGCGCTGCAGACCTCAGCCGGCGCCAACCAGACCAGCGCGGCGAGCCAGGAGCTCTCGCGGCTGGCCGTCGACCTCAATGGCATGGTCGCACGCTTCACCGTATGAAGTGATGAACCATGAAAAACGGCGCCCTAGGGCGCCGTTTTCAATTGCGAGCAAGCAAGCTGCTTACTTGCCGGTCCAGCGCTTGAGCACCAGGGTGGCATTGGTGCCGCCGAAGCCGAAGCTGTTGCTCATGACGGTGTCGATCTTGGCGTTCTCCACGGTCTTGAGTTGAACCGGCAGGTCGGCGATCTCGGGATCAAGCTCCTCGATATTGGCCGAGCCGGCGATGAAGTTGCCTTCCATCATCAGCATGCAGTAGATCGCTTCCTGGACGCCGGCAGCACCCAGGGAGTGGCCGCTGAGGCTCTTGGTCGAGCTGATGGCCGGTGCCTTGTCGCCGAACACTTCACGTACGGCGCGGCTTTCCGCGACGTCGCCGACCGGAGTCGAGGTGCCGTGGGTGTTCAGGTAGTCGATCGGCGTGTCGACGGTGGCCAGGGCCTGCTGCATGCAACGTACCGCGCCTTCACCACTCGGCGCGACCATGTCGTAGCCGTCGGAGGTGGCGCCGTAGCCAACGATTTCCGCGTAGATCTTGGCGCCGCGCTTGAGCGCATGCTCCAGCTCCTCGACCACCACCATGCCGCCGCCGCCGGCGATGACGAAACCGTCACGCTTGGCGTCGTAGGCGCGAGAGGCCTTCTCCGGGCTCTCGTTGTACTGGGTGGAGAGGGCGCCCATGGCGTCGAACAGGAAGCTCTGGCTCCAGTGCTCTTCTTCGCCGCCGCCGGCGAAGACCATGTCCTGCTTGCCCAACTGGATCTGCTCCATGGCGGTGCCGATGCAATGGGCGCTGGTGGCGCAGGCCGAGGAGATCGAGTAGTTCACGCCCTTGATCTTGAAGGGGGTCGCCAGGCAGGCGGAAACGGTGCTGCCCATGGTACGCGGCACGCGATACGGGCCGACGCGCTTGACGCCCTTTTCGCGCAGGATGTCCATGGCTTCCATCTGGTTGAAGGTGGAGGCACCGCCGGAGCCGGCGACCAGGCCGACGCGCGGGTCGGAAATTTCTTCGGCGCTGAGGCCCGCGTCGGCGATGGCCTGCTGCATCGACAGGTAGGCGAATGCGGCAGCGTCGCCCATGAAGCGGTAGACCTTGCGGTCGATCAGCTCTTCCAGGTTCAGGTCGACGGAGCCGGACACCTGGCTGCGCAGGCCCTTCTCGGCGTATTCCGGATTGAAACGAATACCGCCACGGCCTGCACGCAGGTTGGCGGAGACGGTTTCTTTGTCATTGCCCAGGCAGGAAACGATGCCCAGACCGGTAATCACGACGCGACGCATGGAGAGAATCCTTTAGAAACTGTCGGTAGAGGTGAACAGGCCGACGCGCAAGCCTTCGGCACTGTAGATCTCGCGGCCATCGACACTGACGCTGCCATCGGCGATGGCCAGGATCAGCGAGCGGGTGATGGTGCGTTTGATCTGAATGTTATAGGTGACCTTCTTGGCGGTCGGCAGGACCTGGCCGAAGAACTTCACTTCGCCCGAGCCGAGGGCGCGGCCACGGCCGGGGTTGCCCTGCCAGCCGAGGAAGAAGCCGACCAGCTGCCACATGGCGTCGAGGCCCAGGCAGCCCGGCATCACCGGGTCGCCTTCGAAATGGCAACCGAAGAACCACAGGTCCGGGGTGATATCGAGCTCGGCGACGATTTCGCCCTTGCCGTACTTACCGCCCGTGTCGCTGATGTGAGTGATGCGATCGATCATCAGCATGTTCGGCGCGGGCAGTTGCGCATTACCTGGGCCGAACAGTTCGCCGCGGCTGCAGCGCAACAGATCTTCCCGGGTGAAGGCGTTTTGTTTGGTCATGCGAGCTCCTCAATAATCCCCACGCGCCAAGGCTGGGCAAGTCGTCCTGGCTGGCCGCGCACCGGTGTGCGCCTGCCAGCAGCCTAGTCATAGACTGTTGCGATGTGCGGAAAGTCACAGCGCGTCGAGTACAGTTGTACTCTGCTCCTGACTCCTTGTCACAGACGCCAAGCCTGCGCGCCGGTGACCGGGAGCCAATCGCAGTTTAACAGCCCTGGCCTGAGGCCGAAGCCTGAGCGGGCAGCCAGCGCTGCAAAATTCGCTGCAGGTCGGCCCGTTTGAAGGGTTTTGCCAGGTAATCGTCCATGCCACAGTCGAGGCATGCATCCCGGTCGCCCTGCAGGGCATTGGCGGTGAGGGCGATGATCGGCATGCTGCCGTGCCCGTCGAGCCGGCGAATCTGCCGAGTGGCTTCGTAGCCGTCCATGATCGGCAGGCGGCAGTCCATCAGAATCGCCGCGTAGCATTGTTGCTCGGCGCTGTGCACGGCCCGGGCGCCATCGCCGACCAGGTCGACCTCGTAGCCAAGGCTGCGCAGCATGGCTTCGATCACCGTCTGATTGACCGGGTTGTCCTCGACCAGCAGCACTTTCTGCCCCTGGCCATGCTGGCCCTCGAGCTCTGCGCTCGAGGTACGGGGCCGGGACTGCAGCGAGAAGGGCAGTGGCACCTCCAGAATGAAGGTCGAGCCCTGGCCCTCACGGCTTTCCGCGCGCAGGATGCCGCCCATGCGCTCGGCCAGGGTGCGCGCGATCGGCAGGCCGAGCCCGGTGCCGCCATAGCGTCGGGAAATGGAGCTGTCGGCTTGCTGGAAGGCGTCGAACATCTGTTCCAGGCGTTCTGCCGAGATGCCGATGCCACTGTCGTGCACCGCGCAGCTGAACCAGAGCACCTGGTTGTCCAGGGCCTGCCAGCGGGTTTCCAGGCGCACGCTGCCTTGTTCGGTGAACTTCAGCGCGTTGCCGATGAGGTTGACCAGGATCTGCCGGATGCGCGTCGGATCGCCCTGGACCTCGAGTTGCTCCAGTCCGTCCTGGGTATCCAGTTCGAGGCTCAGGCCGCGCTGCTGAGCGCCATGCTGGAACACCAGCGCCGAGCCCTGGATCAGTTCCAGCAGGTTGAAGGAAATGCACTCAAGCTCCAGGGCGCCGCGCTCGATGCGCGAGAAGTCGAGGATGTCGTTGATGACCTTGAGCAGGTGCTCGGTGGATTCGCTGGCCAGCGCGGCGTATTCCGCCTGTTCCCCCGTCAGCTCGGTGGTCTCCAGTAGCTGCAGCATGCCCAGCACGCCATTCATCGGGGTGCGCAGCTCATGGCTCATCATGGCCAGGAAGTCGGACTTGGCACGGTTGGCCAGCTCCGCCTCCTCGCGTGCCTTGACCAGCAGGGCCATGGCCTGCTCTTGCTCCTGGCTGGCGAGTTGCAGTTCGCCGGCCAGGTTGTTGATGTGCTGGGCCAGTACCCCCAGTTCGCCTGTCTCCAGTTCTGGCAGGCGGGTTTGATATTCGCCCGCCTGAATCGCCGTGACCGCCTTGCCCATGGCGCCCAGGGGCTTGGAAATGCGCCTCGCCAGTCGGCGCGCGAGAAGGAAGGTCAGCAGCAGGGCAAACAGCGCCAGGACCGCGGCCTTGAGCAGCAGAGCCTGCTGACGGTCATTGAGCGCATCGCCCGACATGCCCACCACGACGTAGCCGAGCTGGTTGTCGGGCAAGGTAGCCGTGAGCCCGGGGGGCTGCTGCGGGGCGGTGTCAGCCAGGCCGGCCTGTTGTAGCCGAATCGGCGCCTGGAAGACCTCCACCCGGGCGCTGGATTGCTCGAGGCCGCTGGGTTGTTCCACATAGACCAGGATGTTGTCGTCGCGGTCGCGCACCTCGAGGAAACGCACATGCGGAGTGCTGAGGGTGGCTTGCAGCAGCGTATCCAGTACCTGCAGATTGCCCGAAGCCACGCCGTACTCACTGGCTGGCGCCAGCTGATTGGCGATCAGCTGGCCGGTGTGGTTGAGCTCCAGGCGCAGGTCCTGGAGGCGCTCGAACGTAAAAAAGCCGGTCAGTAGCAGGGTCAGCAATAACGCCGGACCCACGCTGATCAATTGTGTGCGGGTATGAATGTCCCAGCCGCGACCCTTGCTCACGGGCTGTCTCCTTCAACCAATGAATGCTTAGGGCGGCGAGCTTCGGCGGCGCTTCTGGCCTGCGCGCCGGGCACTTGAGATTTCGTTGCCAGGCTGCCACTTGCCGAGCCACACCAGGCGCGCAGCCGGACGAGTCGGCTCGATCCGGCGCGCTTAGCGGCTGAATCATGCGCCCGAGGGCAGGAAACGCTTGGGAATCGGGCTGCCACGCAACGGCCTTGTTCGCGTCGAAAGTGCGCATGTTAACCGAGCTGAACGCCTTTGCCAGTCGCCTGGTGCATGTCGAACGAGATTTTTGGGGCACGGCGCATTGACCGTAAACGCGGCGAAAAGCTGGCCGGCCAACCTGTGCCCCGTATAATGCCTGCAGATTGCCACCCATGACCCACTACGGACTCGTTATGACTGAGCAGCACCCCATTGCCGTGCTCGGCGGCGGCAGCTTCGGCACCGCGCTGGCAAACCTGCTGGCGGAGAACGGCCGGCACGTCTTGCATTGGATGCGTGACCCAGAGCAGGTCGAGGCCATCCTGACCACCCGGGAGAACCCGCGTTACCTCAAAGGGGTCACGATTCACCCCGAGGTAGAGCCTCTCTGCGACCTCGCCGCGGCGCTCGGCGCCTGCCAGCTGGTCTTCGTGGCGCTGCCCTCCAGCGCCTTGCGTCAGGCCTTGCAGCCGGTGGCCGAGCAACTGGCCGGCAAGCTGTTGATCAGCACCACCAAGGGCATCGAAGCGCGCAGCTTCAAATTGATGAGCCAGATTCTCGAAGAGATCGCCCCACAGGCACGCATCGGCGTGCTGTCCGGGCCGAACCTGGCCAAGGAAGTGGCCGAGCACGCACTGACCGCGACGGTAATCGCCAGCGAGGACGAGGCGCTCTGCCAGCAGGTGCAGGCCGCCCTGCATGGCCGCACCTTCCGCGTCTACGCCAGCGGCGATCGTTTCGGCGTGGAGCTTGGCGGCGCCTTGAAGAATGTCTACGCCATCATGGCCGGCATGGCAGCGGCCCTGGGCATGGGCGAGAACACCAGGAGCATGCTGATCACCCGCGCCCTGGCGGAAATGACTCGTTTCGCCGTGCACCTGGGGGCCAACCCGATGACTTTCCTTGGCCTGGCCGGGGTGGGCGATCTGATCGTGACTTGCTCCTCGCCGAAGAGCCGCAACTACCAGGTCGGTTTCGCCCTGGGCGAAGGCCTCAGCCTGGACGATGCGGTTGAGCGCCTCGGCGAGGTGGCCGAGGGCGTCAACACGATCAAGGTGCTCAAGGCCAAGGCCGAGGAGTTGCAGGTGTACATGCCGCTGGTTGCCGGTCTGCATGCCATCCTGTTCGAGGGGCGTACGCTGGGGCAGGTGATCGAGCTGCTGATGCTGGCCGAGCCGAAGACCGACGTCGATTTCATTTCCACCACGGGCTTCTAGGCCCGCATTTCTCAGGGAGATTGCCATGAGCGAAGAGAGTAAAGAGCTGGAGCGCGAGTCCATCCTGTTGCGGATTCTCTGGATGGTGTTGTTCACCATTGTCTGGCAACTGGCCGAACTGGTGCTCGGGGCCGTGGTCCTGCTGCAGCTGGGCTACCGGCTGTTCTACGGCGCGCCGAGTGCCAGCCTGCTCGGCTTCGGCGACAGCCTCAGCCAGTATCTGGCGCAGATCGGCCGCTTCGGCACCTTCAACAGCGATGACAAGCCGTGGCCGTTCTCCGATTGGCCGACCCCGCGCGCCCCGCAGGGTGAGGCGCCGCATTCGGTGCCGCCGGCGCCACACCCGGCGCGCGACGAAGAACCGAAGCTGTGAGCGCGCGCCGATGAGGCTGTGGCTGCTGCGCCATGGCGAGGCCCAGCCCCAGGCCGCCAGCGATGCCGAGCGCGCCCTGACCGCCCGTGGCCGTGACGAGGTCACCCAGGTGGCGGTGCAGTTGCAGGCGCGCCCGCTGACGATGATCCTCGTCAGCCCATACGTGCGCGCCCAGCAGACGGCCGCCCTGGTGGTCGAAGCGCTGGCGTTCGGCGGGCCCGTACAAACGGTGCCGTGGCTGACCCCCGAAAGCGACCCTCGCGAGGTGCTGCGGCGCCTGGACAGGTACGAGAGCGGCGAACTGCTGCTGGTCAGCCATCAGCCGCTGGTCGGCGCACTGGCGGGGTTGATGATCCACGGTCATCGGCAGCAGCCGCTGGCCATGCACACCGCCAGCCTGGCCGAGCTGGACGGCGATCTGCTGGCTGCCGGAACCATGAGCCTGCTGGCGCTGGTGCACCCGCGGCACGGCTGAAGGCGCGCCGCGGCGATACATTTCTTAACTTGCGACTCCCGTTTTTGCGTGGAATAGTCCAACCAAGCAATTGCTTGGTTGGCTCCACAACAACAACGAAGGAGTGGCCCCATGGACGATGCGATCCGCTTGCCCCTCGCGCGGTTCTACCAGCGCGAGGCCCGTCATCCGCACAAGCCCTATCTGGTGCAGCCTCTGCCGGGCGGCCGGTTGCAGGAGCTGAGCTGGGCGGAGGTGGGCGAGCAGGCGCGGCGGGCCGCCAGCTGGCTGCGCAGTCGCGAGCTCGCTCAAGGCAGTCGTATCGCCATCCTCTCGAAGAACTGCGCGCACTGGATCGTCTGCGACCTGGCGATCTGGATGGCCGGGCACGTCTCGGTGCCGCTCTATCCCAATCTCACCGCCGACTCGGTGCGCCAGGTGCTGGCGCATGCCGAGGCGGCGCTGCTGTTCGTCGGCAAGCTGGACGACTGGCCGGGCATGGCGCCTGGCGTGCCGGAGGGGCTGGTCACGGTAGCGCTGCCGCTGCACGCCGAAGGCGAGTTCGCCTACCAGTGGGATGACCTGCAGCGTTGCGCGCCGATCCGTGACGACCCGCAGCCGGCAGCCGCTCGGCTCGCCACCATCATCTACACATCGGGCACCACCGGGGCGCCGAAGGGCGTGATGCACAGCTTCGGCAATCTCGGTTTCGCCGCCAGCCACGCGATCGAACTGTTCGCCGTCGGCGAGGCGGACCGGCTGCTGTCCTATCTGCCACTCAGTCATGTGGCCGAGCGCATGTTTGTCGAGCTGGCCTCTCTCTATGCCGGGCAGACGGTGTATTTCGCAGAGAGCCTGGATACCTTTCTCGTCGATATCCGGCGCGCCCGGCCCACGGTGATATTCGGTGTGCCGCGCATCTGGACCAAGTTGCAGATGGGGGTCTTCAACAGGACCTCGGCGAAACGGCTCGATCTGCTGCTGAAGCTGCCGCTGATCGGTCCTATGGTCGGCCGCAAGGTGCGCGCGGGGCTCGGGCTGGATGCGGTGCGCTACGCGCTGTCCGGCGCCGCGCCGGTGCCCGAGGCCTTGCTCGCCTGGTACCAGCGCCTGGGGCTGGAGGTCCTGGAAGTCTATGGCATGACCGAAAACTGCGGCTATTCCCATGTCTGTCGCCCCGGCTGCTACCGCGCAGGCTGGATCGGCCAGAGCAACCCCGGTGTCGAGGTGCGCGTGGCCGCGGAGGGTGAAGTGCAGGTGCGCAGCGGCGCCACCATGCAGGGCTATTACAAGGAGCCGGAGAAGACCGCCGAGGTGCTGACTGCCGACGGTTTTCTGCGCACCGGCGACAAGGGCGAGCAGGATGCGTACGGCAACCTGCGCCTGACCGGGCGGATCAAGGAGATCTTCAAGACCAGCAAGGGTAAGTACGTCGCCCCGGCGCCCATCGAGAACCGCCTGGCCGTGCACTCGCGCATCGAGCAGGTGTGCGTGGTGGGCGATGGCCTGCCCCAGCCGTTGGCCCTGTGCGTGCTCTCCGAGGCTGGCCGCCAGGAGGCGGCCAACGGCGCCAGGGGCACCCTGGAGAACAGCCTCCAGGCGCTGCTCGAGGAGGTCAATGGCAGCCTCGACCAGCATGAGCGGCTGCAGGGACTGGTGCTGGTCAAGGACGCCTGGTCCGTGGACAACGGCTTTCTCACGCCGACCTTGAAGATAAAGCGCGGCGCCGTCGAGGGCGCCTATGCGACGCAATTTGTCGAGTGGGGTGGGCGCGACGAGCGGGTAGTGTGGCAGCAGTGAGGCACACCCGGCAGGTAGCGCCGGAAGCGTCCGCAGGGTTCGTCCCGGGCGCGCTTCAGTTCCCTGTGGTGAACAATTGAGCACGCGCCGGCGCGGGGAGGGCGCTGTCGCCGAGCGCGGTGGCCGGCCTCCCTTGAAGTTTGACCGGAGTGTCGCCGTTCACTGGCTGATTTGTCGTTGCCGTTACCGCCGCGCTGCCGGACAATTTCCCCGTCTACCTGCAGAAGCCTGCCGCCATGCCCCAACCCGTATTCTTCGCCCATGCCAACGGTTTCCCTTCGGCCACCTACGGCAAGCTGTTCGCCGCACTCGCGCCGGACTACGAGGTCCGGCACCTGGAGCAGCACGGGCATGACCCACGCTTCCCGGTCAATGACAACTGGAGCAACCTGGTCGACGAGTTGATCCATCACCTCGAGGCGAGCGGTTCGCCGGCCTGGGGCGTGGGCCATTCGCTCGGCGGGGTGCTGCATTACCACGCCGCGCTGCAGCGTCCGGATCTCTATCGCGGGGTGGTGATGCTCGATTCGCCGTTGCTGACTCGCGCCGACCAGGTCGTCATTCGCGCGGCCAAGCGCTTCGGCTTCATCGATCGCATCACCCCGGCCGGACGAACCCTGGGGCGCCGCGAAGAGTTCGCCGACCTCGACGAGGCGCGCGGCTACTTCGCCGGAAAGTCGCTGTTTCGCAGCTTCGATCCGGAATGCCTGGATGCCTATGTGCGCCATGGCCTGCACGGCAACGGCGACAAGCTGCGCCTGCGCTTCGATCCAGCCACCGAGATCAGCATCTATCGCAGCGTGCCGCACACCAGCCCTGGGCGAGCGCAGCAGATGCAGGTACCGCTGGCGATGGTGCGCGGCCGTCACAGTCGCGTAGTGCTGCCGCATCACGCGCGGCTGGTGCGGCGGATGCCAAAGGGCGAGCAACTGACCCTGCCCGGCGGGCATATGTTTCCCCTGGAGCGCCCCCAGGAGACAGCAGCGTTGCTCAGGTCACTGTTCGCACGCTGGGCCGGCGAGACTTGCCGGGAGCAGTCGGCATGAGCCCGGCATTCGAGGAAGTGCGCCTGCGCCTGCCGCATATCGAACTCGCCGCGCACCTGTACGGCCCCGCGGACGGTCTGCCGGTCATCGCCCTGCATGGCTGGTTGGACAACGCCGCCAGCTTTGCCCGCCTGGCGCCCAAACTGTCGGGGCTGCGCATCGTCGCCCTGGACTTCGCCGGGCACGGCCACTCCGATCATCGTCCCGCAGGCGCCAGCTACGCGATCTGGGACTACGTGCAGGATGTCCTGGAGGTTGCCGAGCAGTTCGGCTGGCAGCGCTTCTCCCTGCTCGGCCACTCCATGGGGGCGATCGTCTCGGTGCTGCTGGCTGGTGCATTGCCGGAGCGGGTCGAGCGTCTGGCCTTGATCGACGGCCTGATTCCCTACACCGGCGAGGCCGAGGACGCGCCCCAGCGCCTGGGAGAGGCGCTCAAGGCGCAGATGGCCCTGACCGGAAAGCGCAAGCCGGTCTATGCCGAGTTCTCCCGCGCGGTGGAGGCGCGCATGCGCGGGGTGGGCGCGGTCAGTCGTGAGGCCGCCGAGCTGCTGGCGCAACGTGGCTTGATGCCGGTGCCCGGTGGCTATACTTGGCGTACCGATAGCCGCCTGACCTTGCCCTCGCCGCTGCGCCTGACTCGAGCCCACGTCATGGCGTTCATCCAGCGCCTGCAGTGCCCGGTCAATCTGGTGCTGGCGGAGCAGGGCCTGTTGGCGGCACATCCGCAGCTCGCCGAGCTGCTGGGCGAACGGCCCATCACCCTGAGCCGGTTGCCGGGTGGACATCACTTGCACCTGGATGACGAGGAGGGCGCAGCCCTCGTAGCAGACTGTTTCAAAGGATTCTTGCGCTCGCCTTGACTTGCCGAAGGCAACTGGGGAAAGGTGTGGCCGATTGCCATGGAGATTCGCATGATCGACCTTTACACCGCTGCCACCCCCAATGGCCACAAAGTGTCCATCGCCCTGGAGGAGCTGCAGCTGCCCTACAGTGTGCACACACTGAGTTTCGACAAGCGGGAACAGAAAGCCCCCGAGTTTCTCAAGATCAACCCCAATGGCCGCATCCCGGCCATCGTCGACCGTGGCAATGACGATTTCGCCGTATTCGAGTCCGGGGCGATCCTCGTCTACCTGGCCGAGCGCAGCGGACAGCTGCTACCCCAGGACGCCAAGGGACGCTCCGTCGTACTGCAGTGGCTGATGTTCCAGATGGGCGGCATCGGCCCGATGCAAGGGCAGGCGAACGTGTTCTTCCGTTATTTTCCTGAGAAGCTGCGAGGCGCCATCGACCGCTATCAACACGAGACCCGGCGACTCTACGAGGTGCTCGATGGCCGCCTGGGCGAGGCCGAGTTCTTGGCCGGCGACTACAGCATCGCCGACATCGCCAGCTTTCCCTGGGTGCGTAGCCATGAGTGGTCGGGGGTATCGGTCGAAGGCCTGCCCCACCTGCAGCGCTGGCTCACGGCGCTGGAAAACCGGCCGGCGGTGCAGCGCGGCCTGCTGGTGCCGCGCCGCGACCTCGATGAGGCCGCCACCGTGAAATCCGCCCAGTCGATGCTGATCCGATGAGGGCGGCCATGCGCAGTCTCAGTTTGCTCGCCGCGCTCTTGGTCAGCATGCCGGCTTGGGCGGCAGATCCGCCCGGCAGTCGTGATCTGGAGGTCCTGCCGCGCTTTCCCGGCGCGCGGATCGTCGCCTTCGCCGAGACCGGCGAGGAGGAACGGGTCTACCCGCAAGGGGCAATCCGTCGCATCAGTGGCAAGTTGCGCTACGAGCAGGAGGTACAGGCCAAGGGCCAGCTCACCTCGGTGACCTACGAGCTGCCCCGCACCCATACCGCCGACGAGGTGTTCACCGCCGCCCGTGAAGCCCTGCAGGCTCAGGACGCCGAATTGCTCTACTGGTGCCAGGGGCGCGAGTGCGGTGCGAGCAACCTCTGGGCCAATGCGGTGTTCGGTCGCGCCAAGCTGTATGGCTCCGACGATCAGCAGGCCTATGTGCTGATGCGCCTGGCCGAACCGCGTCAGGACAGTCTTGTCGCGCTCTACAGCATTACTCGGGGCAATCGCCGTGCCTACCTGCACGCCGAGTTGCTGAGCGCGGATGCAGGGCTGGCCGAGGTGCTCCCAACCCCCGCGACCCTGTTGCGTCAGTTGCGCAGCAGCGGCGAGCTGCGCCTGGCCCGGCAGGCCGAGCCGAGCCCGGCCTGGTCCCGTCTGCTGGCGCGCAGCCTCAACCTCGACAGCACCTTGCGGGTCAGCCTGAGCGGCGCCCAGGCCGAAGCCTGGCGCGAGGCCCTGGTCGAGCAGCGGGTGCGCGCGGCGCGCCTGGAACTCGGCGACGGCGAGGTGCCCGGGCTGCGCATCACCGTGCTGCGCTAGGGCGCAGGCTTGAGCGCGCCGGCTTGCCGGCGCCCGAGCCTGCCGGCATGCTCTCTCCTTTAGCCGTCCAGCGCTGCCTAGGCCCGCGTCGGGCGGCGTCCTTCGATTGCTTGCGGAGCCTCGCGAATGCTCAATAACGACCGCCTGCTGGTGCAGATCCTGCTCCTCGGGCTTCTCGGCGCCAGCCTGTGGGTGCTCGCCCCGTTCTGGTCGGCGCTGTTCTGGGCGGCGGTGCTGGCCTTTGCCAGTTGGCCGCTGATGCGCCTGCTGACCCACTGGCTGAAAGGCCGGCAGGCCGCGGCGGCCGGCTTGCTGACGTTCGGCTGGGTGGTCCTGGTGGCCGTGCCTCTGATACTGCTGGGTTTCAACCTGGCCGACCACGTGCGTGACGCCACCGCCCTGATCAAGGGGCTGCAGGTCGAAGGCCTGCCGCCGCCTCCCGGCTGGCTGGGCGGCTTGCCGCTGGTGGGGGAGGCGCTGCTGTCGGCCTGGCAGACCGTCGATCAGCAGGGCTCGGCGTTCTTCGCCACCCTGCGGCCTTACCTCGGCCAGGTCGGCAACTGGCTGCTGGCGCGCAGCGCGCAGATCGGCGCTGGCGTGCTGGAGCTGGCCCTGAGCCTGCTGCTGGTGTTCTTCTTCTACCGCGATGGCCCGCGCCTGGCGGCCTTCGTCCACAGCCTGCTCGACCGCCTGATCGGTGTGCGCGCGGATCACTACCTGGAGCTGGTCGCGGGAACGGTGCAGCGGGTGGTCAACGGGGTCATCGGCACCGCGGCCGCCCAGAGCCTGCTGGCGATGATCGGCTTCTACATCGCCGGCGTGCCCGGGGCGCTGCTGCTGGGCATCGTCACCTTCGTCCTCAGCCTGATCCCGATGGGCCCGCCGCTGGTCTGGGTGCCCGCAACGGCCTGGCTGGCCAGCCAGGGCGACTATGGTTTCGCGATTTTCCTCGGCATCTGGGGCTTCTTCGTGATCAGCGGCGTGGACAATATCCTCAAACCCTACCTGATCAGCCGCGGCGGCAATCTGCCGCTGGTGGTGGTGCTGCTGGGCGTGTTCGGCGGCATCCTCGCCTTCGGCTTCATGGGCCTGTTTCTCGGCCCGACGGTGCTGGCCGTGGCCTACAGCCTGCTCAGCGACTGGGTGGCGAACAAGGCGCCGCCGCCTGGCGAGGGGCCGCCGGCCGGTCTCAACCTCTAGCGCCAGTGCATGGCGCGCGGCGCATCCGTTCGACGGTGCGCCGCGCCCTCAGTTGTCGCCGCGTTCGTACTTGTCCAGCGCCTCGCGGGCGATCATCTGCCCGAGCATGACCAGCTCCGGGGCCTTGTAGAACTCGAAGAAGCGGCAGGCGCGGCGGGGTACGTTGATCAGGATGTCCGGCGGGTAGCCGGCGATCTTGTACTGCGCCAGGGAGGTCTGCATCACCTCGAAACTCTGGTTGATCAACTCCAGCAGGGACGCCGGTCCGCTCATGTCGGCGACCCGCGAGCCGCTGGCGGACTTGGTCGCGGCGGCGCTTTCCGGCTCTTCGGCGGGTTTCCGGGGCGCGTCCGGACTGACGGCCGCGGCGCTCTGCGGGTCGTCCAGCAGCAGCAGCTCATCGCCGTCCTCGCCATCCTTGCGGCGGAAGGAGGGCAGGCGTGAGCCCAGCGAGGTCATCATCTGGTCGAAGCGGCCCTTGAGCGCCAGTGGCCGTTCGATGACCGGCAGTTCGTAGTGCTTCTGGTTGGTCGAGTTGAGGTTGACCGCGACGATCAGGTCGCAATGGCTGGACACCACCGGCACGATCGGCAGCGGGTTGAGCAGGCCGCCGTCGACCAGCATGCGCTTGCCCTGGACCACCGGAGTGAAGAGGCTGGGAATCGCCGCCGAGGCACGCATAGCCTGGTGCAGGCAGCCCTCCTGGAACCAGATCTCCTGCTGATTGGTCAGGTCGGTGGCCACCGCGGTGAAGGGGATCGGCAATTCCTCGATATTGATCTCGCCGACGATATCCCGGATCTGGCCGAAGACCCTTTCGCCGCGAATCGCGCCGAGGCGGAAGCTGACATCGAGCAGGCGCAGCACGTCCAGGTAGTCCAGGCTCTGGGTCCATTCGCGATATTCCTTGAGCTTGCCGGCCGCGTAGATGCCGCCGACCACGGCGCCCATGGAGCAGCCGGCGATGCAGGCGATCTCGTAGCCGCGCGCTTCCAGTTCCTCGATCACCCCGATGTGCGCGTAACCCCGCGCACCACCGGCCCCCAACACCAGCGCTACTCGCTTAGTCATCTCGCTCCCCCCGTAACGCTTTGTTTTATCAACATACTCGCGCCAATCGTCGCCGCCAAGGTGGCATTTGCTAGAATGCCGCCGCCTGTCGACCCGATTAGTGAGATGTGATGAGCGCGCCCATTCGTTTGACCCAGTACAGCCACGGTGCCGGCTGCGGCTGCAAGATTTCCCCCAAGGTCCTGGAAGTGATACTCGCCGGCAGCGGCGCGCAGAACCTCGATCCGCGCCTCTGGGTCGGCAATGCCTCGCGTGACGATGCCGCGGTGTACGCCATCGACGAGGAGCGCGGCGTGGTCTCCACCACCGACTTCTTCATGCCGATCGTCGACGATCCCTATGATTTCGGCCGGATCGCCGCGACCAACGCGATCAGCGACATCTATGCCATGGGCGGCGACCCGCTGATGGCCATCGCCATCCTCGGCTGGCCGGTCAACGTGCTGGCCCCGGAAGTGGCCCGTGAGGTGATCCGCGGCGGGCGCGCGGTGTGCGACGAGGCGGGCATCCCCCTGGCCGGCGGCCATTCGATCGATGCGCCGGAGCCGATCTTCGGCCTGGCGGTCACCGGCCTGGTGCAGAAGGCGCACATGAAGCGCAACGACACCGCCCGCGCCGGCTGCAAGTTGTACCTGAGCAAGCCGCTGGGCATCGGCATCCTCACCACGGCGGAGAAGAAGGCCAAGCTGCGCGCCGAGGACGTCGGCCTGGCGCGCGACTGGATGTGCACCCTGAACAAGCCAGGCAGCCGGTTCGGCAAGCTCGTCGGCGTCAGCGCCATGACCGACGTCACCGGCTTTGGCCTGCTCGGCCACCTGGTCGAGATGGCCGACGGCAGTGGCCTGACCGCGCGCATCGAGTTCGCCAAGGTGCCGCGCCTGGAGGGCGTCGACTACTACCTGGAGCAAGGCTGCGTGCCCGGCGGCACCCTGCGCAACTTCGACAGCTACGGCGACAAGATCGCGCCGATGGCCGAGCCGCACAAACTGCTGCTGTGCGACCCGCAGACCAGTGGCGGCCTGCTGATCGCGGTCACGCCCGAGGGCGAGGCGGAGTTTCGCGCGGTCGCCGCAGAGCTGGGCCTGGCGCTGGAGCCGATCGGCGAGTTGCTCGAGCGCCAGCAGCACGCGGTCGAGGTGCTGTGATGCGTGACAATACCAGCGACTATCGCCAGCTGTTTCTCGATGGGACGCCGATGATGGACGCCCGGGCGCCGGTGGAGTTCGCCAAGGGCGCGTTCCCCGGGGTGGTCAATCTGCCGCTGATGGACGATGTCGAGCGGCAGAAGGTCGGTACCTGCTACAAGCAGCAGGGCCAGAATGCGGCCATCGAACTGGGCCACCAGCTGGTCAGCGGCTCGCTCAAGGCCGAGCGCGTCGCCGCCTGGGCGGCCTTCGCCACGGCCAATCCGAACGGCTATCTGTACTGCTTTCGTGGCGGCCTGCGCTCGCAGATCGTCCAGCAATGGCTCAAGAGCGAGGCGGGCATCGACTACCCGCGGGTAATCGGCGGCTACAAGGCGATGCGCAGTTTTCTCATCGGTACCACCGAACAGGCGCTGGCCGAGTGCCAGTTCGTCCTGGTCGGCGGCATGACCGGCACCGGCAAGACCGAGGTGATCGCCCAGCTGGACAACAGCCTCGATCTGGAAGGCCACGCCAACCACCGGGGCTCAAGTTTCGGCAAGCGCGCCACCGGGCAGCCGGGGCAGATCGATTTCGAGAACGCGCTGGCCATCGACATCCTGCGCAAGCGCGCGGCGGGCCGGCAGCAGTTCGTCCTCGAGGACGAGGGACGGCTGATCGGCCGTTGCTCGCTGCCGCTGGAGCTGTACCAGGGCATGCAGGACTTTCCGCTGGTGTGGCTGGAGGACAGCCTGGCCGGGCGTACCGAACGCATCCTCAAGGACTACGTGACCGACCTGTGCGCCGAGTTCGTCGCCCAGTTAGGCCCTGAGGCCGGCTTCACGGCCTTCGCCGAGCGCCTGCAGCAGAGCCTGGCGAATATCCTCAAGCGTCTGGGCGGCGAGCGTTACCAGCGTCTGGCGGCGATCATGGATCAGGCCCTGGTGGAGCAGCAGCGCAGTGGCGCGGTCGACCTGCACCGTGGCTGGATCGAGGCGCTGCTGGTGGAGTACTACGACCCGATGTATGCATACCAGCGTGAAAACAAGGCCGGGCGCATCGAGTTCGTCGGCGAGCAGGCGGCGGTGCTGGAGTATCTGCGGCAACGGGCCAATCCGTAGGGCAGGGCACTTTTGCCGCAGCTTGCCGTCATAATCGAATCAATTGCGTCGTGATCGTTTTCGTCTAAGGGAGTCTGCGAAATGAAAGCCTGGATCTGTTTACCGATGATTGCCCTGGTACTGGCCGGTTGCGCCGGCAAGACCGCCTATCGCGACAGCTGCGCCAGTCAGCTGGACGCCGCCTGGCGTGAGCTGGACCTGGCCAAGGCCGAAGGCTTTGCCGGGACCGTCAGTTACTCCAAGGCCCTGTCGCTGCTGACCGCGGCCAAGACCCAGCAGCAGTTCGAGGCCTACGAAGGCTGTACCAGCAAGTCGGAACGGGCGCGCTTCTATATCCGCGAGTCGCGGGCGGGACGCTGATGCTCATCGATTTCGCCGACCTGACGCCGCTGGAGGCCTACCGCTGGCTGGCCTCGACCGTGACGCCACGGCCGATCGCCTGGGTCTCCAGCCTGTCCGCCGAGGGCGTCAGCAACCTGGCCCCCTTCAGTTTCTTCCAGGTGATCAGCGACCAGCCGCCGACCCTGATGGTCAACGTCGGCAGTCGTGACGACGGCAGCCTGAAGGACACCCTGCGCAACGTGCAGGCCACCGGCGAGCTGGTCATCCAGCTGGTGTCCTTCGCCCAGGCCGAGGCGATGAACGCCAGCGCGGCGATGCTGGCCCACGGGGTCAGCGAGTTCGAGCATTGCGGCATCGCCAGCGAGCCTTCGCTGAAGGTCAGGCCGCCGCGGGTGGCCGGCGCGGTGGTGACCTTCGAATGCGCCCTGGCCGAGGCCATGCCGTATCCGCGCGAGCGGCCCAACTGCCACCTGGTCTTCGCCCGGGTGTTGCTGGCGCACGTCGATGACGCCGTGCTCAACAGCCAGGGGCGGGTGGATGCGGGCAAGCTGGACCTGGTCGGCCGCCTCGGCGGCGCGTCCTACACCCGCACGCGCGAGTTGTTCGAGCTGCAGCGCCCTTCCTGAACGTTTGCATCGGCTCAGTTGGCGAGCCGGCGCAGCAGCTTCTTTTCCAGTTCGACCAACCCGCAGACCAGCATCGCCACCAGCAGACAGGCGGCCCAGGCCAGCGGCGGCAGCGCCGCAGTGGCGAACAGCTGTTGCAGGCCGGACCAGTAGGTGAAGGCCAGCTGCAGGCCGATCAGCAGCAGCACCATGCTCCAGATCATCGGGTTGTCTCGCAGGCCGAAGCGCGGCGGGCCCAGCAGTCGGCGGCTGCTGAACAGATAGCCGATCTCGCAGGCCACCAGGCCGTTGACCGCCAGGGTACGGCTGGCCTCGAGGCCCAGACCCAGCTGCCCGGCGCTGAAGAACAGGCCCAGGCAGGCGAAAGTCATCAACAGGGCGATGAACAGTACCCGCCAGAGCAGCCGACGACTCAGCAGGGGCGCGCGCGGGTCCCGCGGCGCACGCCGCATCAGGTCCTCCTCGGCCGGCTCGAAGGCCAGCGCCAGGGCCAGGGTGACGGCGGTGATCATGTTGACCCAGAGGATCTGCAAGGGCGTGATGGGCAGGGTCAGGCCCATGGCGATGGCGCTGAGCAGCACCAGGGCCTCGCCGCCGTTGGTGGGCAGGATGAACAGGATGGTCTTCTTCAGGTTGTCGTAAACGGTGCGACCTTCCTCGATGGCGTGGGTGATGGTGGCGAAGTTGTCATCGGCCAGCACCATCTGCGCGGCTTCCTTGGCCGCCTCGGTGCCCTTGATGCCCATGGCCACGCCGATATCGGCGCGCTTGAGCGCGGGCGCGTCATTGACCCCGTCGCCGGTCATCGCCACCCGCGCCCCACCGGCTTGCAGGCGCTGCACCAGGCGCAGCTTGTGTGCCGGGCTGGTACGGGCGAACACCGTGGTCTGCGCCAGTCGTGCGTCCAGTTCGGCATCGCTCAAGCGATCGAGTTCGGCACCGGTCAGCGGGGCGCCGCCGCCCAGGCCGAGTTTCTCGGCGATGGCGCGGGCGGTGCCGGCATGGTCACCGGTGATCATCTTCACCGCGATGCCGGCGCGCCGGCATTCGGCGACGGCCTCGATGGCCTCCTCGCGGGGCGGATCGAGCATGCCGACCAGGCCCAGCAGGATGAAATCGCCTTCCAGGTCCGCATAGGTCAGTTCCTGCTGGGGGCCCGGCAGGGTACGCAGGGCCAGGCCAAGCATGCGCAGCCCTTCGCCTGCGCCTTGTTCGAGTACCGCGTGCCAGTGGCGCTGGTCCAGGGGTTGGTCGCGACCCTCGAGCCACTGTCGGTTGCACACTTCCAGCAGGCGTTCCGGCGCTCCCACCAGGTAGATCAGCCCGTGCCCGCCATGGTCATGGTGCAGGCTGGCGGTGCAGCGTCGCTCGCTGTTGAAGGGGATCATGTCGGCCCGCGGCAGGTTGCCCAGTTCCTCGTCACGCTGCAGGCCCAGCTTGCCGGCCAGGGTCAGCAAGGCCGCCTCGGTCGGGTCGCCGCTGATCTGCCAGCTGTGCTCGCGCAGAGCGAGGCTGGCGTCATTGGCCAGCAGGCCGGCGCGCGCCAGCTCGCGCAGGTCGGCGCTATCCGCTGCCTGGCCGTTGCCGTCGACCCGGACGCTGCCCTCGGGGGCGTAGCCGAGGCCGCCGACGCGATAGTGGTGGCTGCTGGTGAATACCTGCTGCACGGTCATTTCGTTGCGGGTCAGGGTGCCGGTCTTGTCCGAGCAGATCACGCTCACCGAGCCGAGACTCTCCACCGCCGGCAGGTGGCGAATGATGGCCTGGCGTCCGGCCATGCGTCGCATGCCGAGGGCCAGGATGATCGTCAGCACCGCGGGCAGGCCCTCCGGGATGGCCGCCACCGCCAGGCCGACCGCGGCCATCAGCATGTCTCTGGGGCTGTAGCCGTGCAGTTGAACGCCGAAGGCGAAGGTGACGAGCGCCAGCAGGAGGATGAGCAGGGTCAGGTGCCGGGCGAAGCGCGCCATGTCGGCCAGCAAGGGCGTCTGCAGCCTGATGACCGCGCCGAGCATGCGGCTGATCTTGCCCAGTTCGGTGCGCCCGGCGGTCGCCACCACCACGCCGCAGCCGTTGCCGGCGATGACCAGCGTGCCGGAATAGGCCATGCAGCGCCTGTCGCCCAGGCTGGCGTCTGGCTTGACCGCTTCGATCTGCTTGTGCGTCGGCACGGATTCACCGGTCAGCGCCGCTTCATCGATGCGCAGGTCGCGCGCCGCCAGCAGGCGCAAGTCGGCCGGCACGCGGTCGCCCGCCTCCAGCAGCACCAGATCGCCGGCGACCAGTTGCGCCGCCGGCAGCTGTTGCATCACCCCGTCGCGGCGCACGCGGCTCTGCAGGCTGACCAGTGCGGAAATCGCCCGCATGGCCTGCTGCGCCTTGCCTTCCTGGATGAAGCCGACGATTGCGTTGACCAGCACCACGGCGAAGATCACCGCGCTGTCGAGCCATTCGCCGATCACCAGGGTCAGCAGCGCGGCCAGCAGCAGCACATAGATCAGCAGGTTGTGGAACTGCATGGCCAGGCGCTTCAGTGGCCCGTCCAGGGCCGGCTCGGGAAGGCTGTTGGGGCCATTGGCGTCCAGCCGCCGTTGCGCCTCGGCGGCACTGAGCCCGTCGTCGCCGACCTCCAGTTGCTGCAGGCTGTACTCTGTCGGGCGTGCGTGCCAGTCCCGGTCGCGCGATGGCGTCATGGCAATCTCCTGATCGTGCCCTTAAGCCTAGGCCGTCGTGCGACGGCAAGCCTTGGCCTGGATCAAGGCCCGCCGCATTCCGCGCATTCCGGCGTATCTTCGGTGGCCTGCCGACGGGCGCCGCGTCAATCGAACAGCGGTACGCAAAGCGACCAGGGCATAACAAAAGCGACCGGGGTTGAAGAGCACTGCTTGTTGTCGCTAATGCTTGCTCCTATGTTGCCGACACAGAGCCAAACGACCCGAGATCGTTAAACCGTCATCCTGTTGGAAAGAAGGGGAAAACTATGTGGACTGCCCTGCAGCGGCGCGTTGCCAGTCTGAGCACGGCGAAGAAACTGGCCCTGGGCTTCGGCGTGGTGCTCTCGCTCACCCTGTTGGTCGCGGCGACCGGGTTCTCCGCGCTGCGCGATGTCTCGATGCGCTCGGATCTGCTCGAGCGCATGAGCACCATCGGCACCGAAGTGCAGCGCATGCGTCGCAGCGAACAGCAATTCGCCCTGACCGGCGATGTGCAGCACGCCACGCGCCTGCATGAGCAGGCCCAGGCGATCCTCGCCAGCAGTACGGCCCTGCAGCCCGAGCTGCCGTTGGAGGAGCGCCAGCTGCTGGCAGAGGCCGACGGCGCCATCGGCGAGTACGAGGCGGCCTTCAAGCGCTATGTCGAACTGACCGACAACATGCGCCTGTCCCTCGACGGCGCCAACTGGCTGGTGGTCAGCGCAGCCAACAGCCTGGACCTGCTCAAGGACGGCCTGGCCGAGGACGGTATCGACCTGCTCAAGAGCAGCCAGGGTCTGGAGGGCGACGAGTCGGTGGTGCAGGCCGGGCAGATCAGCAAGATTCACCAACTGCTGCTGCAGGCACTCGACCAGGCGCGGGTGCGCCTGGAAGAAAGCCGCAGCTCCGGCGAGGCGGCGCAGACCGCCATCCAGGAGGCCCTGGACGCGCAATCCCTGGCCGGCGAGCTGCGCGACGCCATGGCCGACCCGGGCTACGCGGCGGTGCTGGCCGAGGTCATCGGCAACGTCAACTCCTTCAATGACCGGCTCAAGGAGTACACCGGCCATCTGCAGGCGCAGAAGCAGGAGTATGCACGCCTGGTGGAGCAGGCCGAGCGCATCCTCGCGCTGGTCGATCAGGCCCATGACCATCAGAAGGAAGGCATGCAGACGCAGTTGCAGGCCAGCACTTGGCTGATCTTCGTGGCGGCGGCGGCGGCGCTGCTGATCGGCCTGGTGGCGACCTTCGTCATCAGCCTGTTGATCGTTCGCCCGCTCAAGCAGGTGATACTGCAGGCCCAGCAGATCGCCGGGGGGGATCTGCGCGCGCGCATCGAGGTGACCCGCAGCGACGAGGTCGGCCAGCTGCTCGGCGCCATGCAGGGCATGTCGAACAACCTGCGCGAGATGGTCGGCCGGCTGCAGGACGGGGTGACGCAGATTTCCACATCGGCCCAGTCGCTGTCGGCGAGCACCGAGCAGACCCGCCGCGGGGTGAATGGGCAGAAGGAAGAAACCGACCAGGTGGCCACTGCCATGAGCGAGATGACCGCCACGGTGCATGAGGTGGCGCGCAATGCCGAGGCCGCCGCGGCGTCCACTGCCCAGGCCGACACCCGGGTCAATAGCGGGGTCCAGGTGGTGCACCAGACCCTGAAGCGCATCGAGGAGCTGGCCGCGGCGATGAACACCACCACCCAGAGCATCGAGCGCCTCAGCCAGGACACCCAGAGCATCGACTCGATGCTGGACGTGATCAAGAGCGTCGCCGAGCAGACCAACCTGCTCGCCCTCAACGCCGCCATCGAGGCCGCACGCGCAGGCGAGCAGGGGCGTGGCTTCGCCGTGGTGGCCGACGAGGTGCGCGCCCTGGCGCGGCGTACCCAGGAGTCGACCACGGAAATCGAAGGGCTGATCGCCACCCTGCGCGAAGGCACCCGGCGCACTGTCACGGACATGCGCCAAAGCGGTGCGCTGGTGGAGCAGGTGGTGCAGGATGCCAACCAGACCGAGGGGGCGTTGGCCGCGATCGCCGAAGCGGTGACGCAGATCTTCGAGATGAACCAGCAGATCGCCGCGGCGGCCGAGGAGCAGACCGCGGTGGCCGAGGAGATCAATCGCAGCGTCACCTCCATTCGCGATATCGCCGACCAGTCCGCCGCGGCCATGGACGAGTCGGCCAACTCGAGCATCCAGCTGGCCGAACTGGGGCTTGAACTGCAGGGCATGGCGGGGCACTTCCGCCTGTAACGAGGCGCGATTCGCGCACAGATTGGTGAGCAAAGGTTACAAGGCGCTTTGCCCAGGACGCGCCGGCCAGTAGCATCGAAGCACTTGCCTGGGGAGTGATGGATGCGTACGAAACTGGATGCCTGCCTGCACGCGGTGAATCAGGTGGTATTGGGCAAGGAGACCCAGGTGCGCCTGGCGCTGGCCTGCCTGCTGGCTCGCGGCCACCTGCTGATCGAAGACCTGCCGGGGATGGGCAAGACCACCCTCAGCCATGCCCTGGCCAAGGTGTTGGGCCTGAGCTTCCAGCGCATCCAGTTCACCTCGGACCTGCTGCCCGGCGACATCCTCGGCACCTCGGTGTTCGACCGCGACACCGGGCAGTTCGTCTTCCATCCCGGGCCGATCTTTGCCGAGCTGCTGCTCGCCGACGAAATCAACCGCGCCACGCCGAAGAGCCAGAGCGCGCTGCTGGAAGCCATGGAGGAGGGCCAGGTGACCATCGAGGGCGCCACGCGGCCATTGCCCGAGCCCTTTTTCGTCATCGCCACGCAGAACCCGGTGAGCCAGGGCGGCACCTTCGCCCTGCCGGAATCCCAGCTCGACCGCTTCCTCATGCGCCTGTCGCTCGGTTACCCGGCCAAGGCCGCCGAGAAGGTCCTGCTCCTGGGCGATCCACGGCGCGCGCTGTTGCCGCGCCTGCAACCGTTGCTCGATCACGCCGGCCTGGCGGCGATCCAAGCCGAGGTGCCGAACGTGCGGGCCAGCGATGCCCTGGTCGATTACGTCTTGCGCCTGGTCGAGGCCACCCGCAGCCAGCCGCAGTTCGCCTGGGGCCTGTCACCACGCGCCAGCCTGGCCCTGCTGGCGGCGGCCCGCGCCTGGGCCCTGCTGGATGGCCGTGACTATGTGATCCCCGAGGACGTGCAGGCGGTGTTGCCCTCGGTGGTGGGGCACCGCTTGCGCGAGCGCGCCGACCCGACCGGGCACGGCGGAGGTGCCCTGGTGCAGTGGCTGCTGCGTGAGGTGCCGGCACTTTGATCGGGCTGTTCAAGCCCTACTGGAGCCGCTGGCTGGCGCGGCGCATCCCGGCGGCCAGCAGCGTCATGCTCGATCAGCAGAAGATCTTCATCCTGCCGACACGTATCGGTGTCACCTATGTGCTGGTCCTGGTGTTGATGCTGCTGGCGGCGATCAACTACCAGAACAGCCTGGCCTACGGCCTGACCTTCCTGCTTGCGGCGGTGTTCTTCGTCGCCATCCTGCATACCTACCGCAACCTCGCCGGGCTGGTCGTCAACGCCGGCGGGGCCGCTGCGGTATTCGTCGGCGAGCAGGCGGGCTTTCGCGTGCGCCTGGAGAGCCGGCGCCGGGCGCACCAGGCCATCGGCCTGGGCTGGGGCAAGCACGACCTGCAACTGCTCGACGTGCCGGCCCAGGGCAGTAGCGAATGCGAGCTGAGCCTGGCGACGCAGCGGCGCGGTTGGCTGCGGCCTGAGCGCCTGCGGGTCGAGAGCCGTTTCCCGCTGGGCATCCTGGTGGCCTGGAGCTGGCTCGACCTGGATCAGGCGTCGCTGGTCTACCCGCGCCCGTTGCAAGGCGAGCTGCCGCTCTCGCCCGACGGCGCCGACGAGCAGCAGGAACAGGGCCGGCACGCGCAGGGCTATGGCTGCGACGATTTCCAGGGGCTGAAGGACTATCAGCCCGGCGATTCCAAGCAGCGCCTGCACTGGAAGGCCTATTCGCGCGGCCTGGGCCTGCTGGTCAAGGATTTCTCGACCCTGAGCGGGCGCGACCCGCAGCTCGATTTCCAGGCCCTGGACGGGGACGTCGAGTCGCGCCTGTCGTTGCTCTGCCATTGGGTGCTGGAGCTGTCCGCTCGGCAGCAACCCTTTGCCCTGCGCCTGCCGGGCCGGGCCCTTGCTCCCGACAGCGGCGAGCCCCATCGCGAGGCCTGCCTGCGGGCCCTGGCGCTGTTCGGAGCGCCGCGGTGAGCGCGCAACCGGCCATCCCGCGCGTCAGCCTGAGCTGGCTGCTGGTCGCCCAGGTGTTGGTGATCGTGCCGCACCTGGGCCATCTGCCGCTGTGGGTCAGCGTTCTGTGGCTCGGCTGCGCCGCCTGGCGCATCCAGATCTTCCGCATGCGCGCGGGGTATCCCAACGCCTGGGTCAAGGCACTGCTGATGCTGCTGGTGGCCGCCGGCGTGTGGTTCTCCCGGGGCAGCCTGGTCGGCCTGGATGCCGCGGTGGTGTTGCTGATTGCCGCCTTCATCCTCAAGCTGCTGGAGATGCGCACGCGGCGCGACGCCCTGGTGCTGATCTTCCTCGGCTTCTTCGCCGTGGTCACCGCCTACCTGTTCGATGACGGCATGCTCGCCGCGCTGTTCAGCCTGCTGCCGGTCACCGCCTTGCTCGCCGCCCTGATCGGCTTGCAGCAGAGCGCCCTGGCCACCCAGCCCTGGCCGACCGCCCGGCTGGCGGCGAGCCTGCTGCTGCAGGCGCTGCCGCTGATGCTGCTGCTGTTCATCTTCTTCCCCAGGCTGGGGCCGCTATGGTCCCTGCCGATGCCTAGCGACAAGAGCGTCAGCGGCCTGTCCGACAGCATGGCGCCGGCGGATATCGCCGAGCTGAGTCGTTCGGGCGCCCTGGCCTTTCGCGCCAGCTTCGAGGGCGAGGTGCCGCCACGCAGTCAGCTGTACTGGCGTGCGCTGACCTTCGAACGCTTCGACGGCCGCCGCTGGTCGCAGTCCGCTGCGCTGCCGCCCGCTGCACCGGCATGGGAGAAACGCGGCGAGCCACTGCGCTACGAGATCGTCATGCAGCCCAGCGCCCAGTCCTGGCTGTTCGCCCTGGATGTTGCCGAGACCACCCTGCAAGATACGCGGCAGCTGGCCGACTTCCGCCTGCAACGCCAGCAACCGGTCGAGCGCAGCCTGCTGTACAGGGTGACCTCCTGGCCGGAGGCCTTGCGCGAGCCGGACGGCCTCGGCAGCGAGATGAGCCTGGCTCGCGCCCTGCAACTGCCCCCGGACGGGGACCCGCGCAGCCGCGCCTGGGCCCTCCAGCTCAAACGCGATCATCCTCAGCCCGAGCGCCTGGTACAGGCGTTGCTCGCCCACTTCAATCGGCAGCCCTATGTCTACACCCTGCGGCCGCCGACACTGGGCGCCAACAGCGTCGATGAGTTTATCTTCGACAGTCGCCGTGGCTTCTGCGCCCACTACGCGGGCGCCATGACCTTCGTCCTGCGGGCGGCCGGCATCCCGGCGCGGGTGGTGGCCGGTTACCAGGGCGGTGAGTACAACCCGAGCGGGCGCTACGTGCAGGTGCGCCAGTTCGATGCCCATGCCTGGGTCGAATACTGGCGTCCGGGGGCTGGCTGGGCGAGCGTCGATCCGACCTTCCAGGTGGCGCCGGAGCGCATCGAGCAGGGGCTGGAGGCGGCGCTGGCCGAGGAGCAGAGCTTTCTCGAGGGTTCGCCATTCTCGCCGCTGCGCTATCGCCAGTTGGCCTGGCTGAACAAGTTGCGCCTGGGCTGGGACGGCCTCAACTATGGCTGGCAACGCTGGGTCCTCGGCTACCAGGGCGCCCAACAGCTGCAACTGCTGCAGCGCTGGTTCGGCAACCTCGACAGTGGGCTGTTGGCGCTGAGCCTGGGTGGCGGCGGGGGCCTGTTGCTGGGGCTGCTGGCGCTTGGGCTGTTCAAGCCCTGGCGCCGCGAGCGTGACCCCCAACGCCTCGCCTTCCTGCGCTTCGAACGCCTGCTGGCCCGCCATGGCGTGCAGCGGCAGGCGGGCGAGGGGCCTCGCGCTTACGCCCAGCGCGCGGCGCAGGCCTTGCCCCGACAGGCTGGGGCCATCGACGCCTTTGCCTGCGCCTTCGAGGCGCAGCGTTATGGCCGTGAGGATGGGTCGCCGGCGTTGCTGCGTCGGCGCCTGAGCGAGCTCAGGCGCGCATTGCCTTGGCGTTTCACGCGCCGGCGCTGAGCGTGGCGACGTCGGGTGAGGGCGGGAAGCGCGCTACTCTGCAGGCAGGGCAGAGCGAGGAGTGTTGATGGCAGCCGTTGTCGATAAGGTACTCGAGCAGGTGCTGACGCAGCAGGTCAGGCTCTATGCATGCCGCGAGCGCCTGGTCGCCGCCACCGACCCCGAGGCGCTGCACGACCTGCGCATCGCCCTGCGCCGGTTGCGCAGCCTGTTGCGTCCGCTGCGCGGCCTGTCGGCCATCGATAGATTGCAGGCAAGCGCGGTGGCGCTCGCTCGCCTGAGTGGGCCGCTGCGCGATCTGGAAGTGCTGCTCGGGCATCTGCGAGACCTCGAAAAGGCGGACGCCCTGGCGCGCCGCCTGCCGCAGCTGCGGCGGGGCTACGTGGCGTTGCTGGAAAGCCGTGAGCTGCAGGCGCTGTTCGATGCCCTGGACGACTGGCCGCAGCAATGGCACCGGGCCCAGGCCGACAAGCAGCTCAAGGGCGTCGAACGGCAGGTACGGCGCCGCCTGACCAAGCAGCGGCGCTTGCTCGGCGCCACCCTGGCGGATGTACGGCATGATCGTCATCGCCTGCGCCTGCTGATCAAGCAGGTGCGCTACGCTGCCGAGGCCTATCCCGGGCTGGGTGGCGTATCGGCCGAAGCCCGCGCGCACCTGAAACAGGCACAGGCGGCCCTGGGCGACTGGCACGATCGCCTGCAGTGGCTGCTGCGGGCCGAGCAGGAGCCAGATCTGGCGCCTTGCGTGGCCATCTGGCGCGCCGAACTGGACAGGGCCGAACGCTCCGCGGATCAGGCGCTGCTGCAATTGCAGGCGGACTTCCCCGCGCCCGCCTAGGGCTCGCGCATATCCCGCGGTATTTGGCCGAAGCGCCCTAGCGCTGCCCTATCAGCCGGGCCAGGCTATCCCCTAAGATCACCCCAGTATCGTTATCCCGAGGTGGTCATGACCTTTTCCGAGTTGCTCCAGGCCGTTCGTACCAACCCCGAAACGCTGCAGATTCCCGCAGCCTGGGCTCAAGGGCGGGCCAGTTTTGGCGGCCTGGTGGCGGCGCTGGTGTATGAGGCCATGCGTGCCCGGGTACCGGACGGACGGCCGGTGCGCTCCCTGGCCGTCACCTTCGTCGGTCCGGTGGAGCCCGAGGTGCCGGTCAGTTTTCAGGTCGAGGTGCTGCGCGGAGGCAAGGCGGTCAGCCAGGTGCTGGGGCGTGCGGTGCAGAACGGCCAGGTGGTCACCCTGATCCAGGGCAGCTTCGGCGCCGCGCGGGAGTCGGCCGTCGCCGTCACCGCCGAGGCGGCGCCACAGATCAAGCCGGTAGAGGAATGCCAGGAGCTGCCCTATATCCGCAACGTGACCCCGGAGTTCACCCGTTTCCTGGCCATGCGCTGGGGCATCGGTGGTATGCCGTTCACCAATAATCCGTCGCGGCAGATGGGCGGCTGGGTCCGCCTGCGCCCAGCGGTCGAGGGTGAGGTGCAGGCGCTGGACGAGGCGCACCTACTGGCCTTGGTCGACGCCTGGCCTCCGGCCGTACTGTCGCACCTGCGGGCGCCAGCGCCGGGTAGTTCACTGACCTGGACCATCGAGTTCATCCAGCCGCTGGCGGCGCTGACAACTCTCGACTGGTGTCGCTACCGCGCGCACATCGAGCACGCCCGCGACGGCTACGGCCACATAGCCGCGGGCCTGTGGGGGCCCGACGGCGAGTTGCTGGCGATCAGCCGGCAGACCGTGACGGTATTCGGCTAGTCGCCCGGTTCACCAGGCAGGCTGATCCGCGCCGACCTCGGCAACGCTCGGCAGGTTGAAGAAGTGCCGGGCGCAGGCGGTGCTGTGGGCCGCGAGGCTCTCCAGCGTTTCGCCCCGGTGCAGAGCCACCTCACGCAGCACTTCGACCAGCAGGGCCGGCTCGTTGCGCCCGCTCTTGGGCTTGGGCCGCAGGCTGCGTGGCAGCAGGAAGGGCGAGTCGCTTTCCAGCATCAGCCGGCCGACCGGGATCTCCCGCACCAGTGGGTGCAGGTGGCTGCCGCGGCGTTCATCGCAGATCCACCCGGTGATGCCGATATGCAGGTCCAGGTCCAGGTAGTTGAACAGCGCACGCTTCTCCCCCGTGAAGCAGTGCACCACCGCGGCCGGCAGGCGATCCCGGTAGTCGCGCAGGATCTCCAGCAGGCGCTGGTCGGCATCGCGCTCATGCAGGAAGACCGGCATCTGCAGGGCGGCGGCCAGGGCCAGCTGTTCTTCCAGGGCCTTCTCCTGCTGCGGGCGCGGCGAGAAGTCGCGATTGAAATCGAGCCCGCATTCGCCAACCGCGCGCACCCGTGGCTCGGCCAGCAGGGCCTTCAGCCGCGCGGCGCTGTCGCTGTTCCAGCTCTTGGCGTCGTGGGGATGGACGCCGGCAGTGCTGAACAGGCGCTCGCCGGAATCGTCCAGCTCATGGCACAGCTCGGCGGCCTGCTCGCTCTCGTCCAGGCTGGTGCCGGTCACCAGCATCTGGCAAACGCCGGCGGCGAATGCGCGCTCGAGCAGGGCTTGGTGCTGGTCTGCAAAGCTTGGGTGGGTCAGATTGACGCCGATGTCGATGAGCTGCATGGTGCTACCTGGCGGCCGGAGGGGCCAGCATAGCAGAGCTTTTTGCCTAACCATAAATTGATCAAATTCAAATACTTGGGCGGCTATCTTGAGACTGGGTGACAGGCTGCTCTGGCTTCCAGGCGCGCGCTGTGCGAACCTCCGCGCGCCGCGCACTCCGGGAACTTGCACGGCACTGCCGCACTCTCACTCGGCCTGCTCTTGCAGCGAGTCGACCCTGTCTTGGAGCCGCGATGTCGCGAGTGTTACTGGTGCTTTGCCTCCTGCTAGTGCTACCGCTGGCGGCGATGGCGCGTGTGGCGGGTCCGCAGGAAGTGGTGCGCCCGGCACTCACGCGCGATCTGGCGGGCATCCGCAGCAGTGGCGAGCTGCGCGTGCTGGTCAACCAGAGCCGCAACAGCTCGGGGGAGATCAAGGGACAGAGCATCGGCGTGGAGTACCATCGCCTGCGCGCCTTCGAGCAGTAT
This sequence comes from Pseudomonas sp. LPB0260, assembly GCF_013388395.1. Classification (NCBI taxonomy): domain Bacteria; kingdom Pseudomonadati; phylum Pseudomonadota; class Gammaproteobacteria; order Pseudomonadales; family Pseudomonadaceae; genus Pseudomonas; species Pseudomonas sp. LPB0260. The sequence goes on from NZ_CP058247.1 coordinate 214,321, forward strand.
CTCAACAGGACGGGGCGCACCGGTGCGGCGCTCAAGCTGAAGATAATTCCCAAGGCCAAGGACCAGCTGCTCGCCGCCCTGCGGCGCGGAGAGGGCGATCTGGTGGCGCCCGGCGAACTGCTCGGCATGGGCGCCGGTCGCGATATCCGCGCCAGTACCGCCATTCGCAGCGACGTCCCGCTGATCATCGTGGCCCGGCAGGGCGATCGCCGCTACCAGAGCCTGGAACAGATGTCCGGCCGCAGCCTGGCGCTGCCGGCCGGCAGCGCCGCAGGCGAGGCGATACGGCGGCTCAACAAGCAGCTGCTGCAGGACAAACGGCCGCCGATCATCATCGAGTGGGTCGATCCGAGCCTGGCCGTCGAGGACGTGCTGGAGATGGTCCAGGCCGGCATCTTCAGCGTCACCGCGGTCGAACAGCCGATTGCCGAGCGCTGGGCCAAGGTCCTGCCGAAGTTGCGCCTGGAGCGCCATCTGGTGCTGGCCAGCGACGGTGACCTGCGCTGGTTCATGCGCAGGGACGCACCCGCGCTGGCGGCGAGCATCGACCGCTTCCTCAAGAGCTATCGCAGTCCCGACGACCAAGACGCCTCCTTTCAGCGCATCTACCGACGCCTGTACAAGGTGCATTACCCCCTGGGGCGCGCCGAACGCCAACGCCTGGAGAAGTTGCGTCCGGTGCTCCAGCGCCATGCCGGCGAACAGAAGTTCGACTGGCTGGCGCTCGCCGCACTGGCATTCAAGGAGTCGACCCTCAACCCGAACGCGCGCGGTGCGGGCGGCGCCACCGGCCTGATGCAGATCACCCCGGCCGCGGCCCGCAGCGTCGGGGTCGGTAATATCGTGGCGCTGGAGAATAACGTGCAGGCCAGCGCGCGCTACCTGGCGATGATCCGCCGCAACTACTTCGCCAGTGCCCAGCTCAACGAGCGCGAACGTATGGCCTTCGTGTTGGCCGGCTACAACCTGGGGCCGCAGCGGGTGCAGAGCATGCGCGCCGAGGCGCGGCGGCGTGGCCTCAACCCCAATCAGTGGTTCTTCCAGGTCGAGCGAATCGCCATGGAGCAGGTCGGCATGGGCGTGGTCAGCTACGTCAACAGCGTCAACAAGTACTACCTAGCCTATGACCGCGAGCGTTATCTGCTTGAGCCGCACTAGCTAGTATTGAGCACATACATCCAAATATATGATGATTTCTAGCGAATAAATCCGCTTTTTATATCTATAAATTAGTTTAGTCTGTGCGCATCACCACCCTACAACAGGAATGCTGCACATGAACGCTCTGATCAAATCTGTGGTTGCTACGCAAGCGGGCTATGGCCTGACCGTTTTGCGCGTCATCGCCGGGCTGACCTTCGCCGCCCACGGTGCGCAGAAGCTGTTCGGCTGGTTTGGCGGCTACGGCCTGGACGGTGTCGCACAGTGGATGGAAAGCATTGGCCTGGCGCCGGGTTATCTGATGGCTCTGCTGGCCGGCAGCGCCGAGTTCTTCGGCGGCCTGGCGCTGATCTTCGGGCTGTTGGCCCGGCCGGCGGCGGCCGTGCTGGCGGTGACCATGCTGGTGGCGATCGTCAGCGTGCATCTGGCCAACGGCTTCTTCATGGCCAACAACGGTTATGAATTCGGCTTGGCGCTGCTGGCGATCAGCGTGGCGGTATTGGTCGAAGGCGCAGGCAAGCTGTCTTTGGACAAGCGCCTCGCCAACTAGAACCGAGCACCCCGGAAGGCCCGCCAAGCGCGGGCCTTCCGCGTTTCAGGGGGCTGCCTGGCTGCGCACCTGGGCCAGCTGCTCGGCGGCGTCCAGGCGCAGGCGTTCGCGTTCATCGAAGCGCTCGCCGGCCAGGCGCTCGATGGCCGCAGCCTTGTCGGCGGGGCTGAGGCCGCGACTGGCTTCGATCCTGGCTTTGGCCTGCTGGTAGTCGGCCAGCCGCCGCCCCCAGGCCTGGCGCTGCTGATCTAGGGCTTCGAGGCGCTGGGTCGCTTCGGCGCCAACCATCTGCAGGCGCAACTGGCGCACCTGCTCGGGGCTGGCACCGTCGGCCTGCAGCTTGGTCGTTCGCCGGCGCAGCTCGTGCTGCAGTTGTGGCAGGAGGCTGGCCTGCAGCTCAGGCGGCAGGCTTTCGCGCAACTGATCGACCGCGCGGGCCTTGGCGTCGTCGTCCAGATCGCTGTCCTGTTGGATCGCCAAGCGTTGCAGGCTAAAGCGGTTGTAGGCCTCTTCGTCGGCAAAGAATGCCTGGCGTGCGTCACCGCTGAACAGGCGGGCGCGCAACGCCTGAACGGCCGCCTCGCGCTGGCGCAGGGCATCGAGATTGGCCAGCTGCGGCCAGTCGCGCTCCAGCAACACCAGTACGCGCTTGTAGTCCAGGTATTGGGTGAGCAGCGCCAGCGCCTGCCCCCGCGCTGGTTCCTGCAGCTGGCTGCGGATGTGGGCCTGTAGGCGTTCGACGCTGACCCGCACGGGTTCCTCGCCTATAGCGGCGAGGAAATAATCGAATATTCGCCGGATGTCCTGGCTGACGATCAGCTGGCCCGTCTCGTCGACACGAAACAGGCCGTCCACCTGGGTGCCGGCGAAGGAGCCGGGCAGCGCGATCATCCTGTCGTGCTTGGCGCTGGCGTCGACTGCCGGGACGGGGCGTGAAGGCTCGCTGGGGGCCTCCGGCGTGATGCTCTGGCTTGCCGCCTGGGGGGCGAGTTGGGCAGGCGTATGCGCCAGGTCCAGGTAAAGAAAGGCGGCGAAACAGGTCAGGACAACCAGGGGTGAGAACAACAACAGTTTTTTCACGGATTGATTCACCGGACAGCGTTGATCAGGCGCTCTAGGGAGCGCAGAGGTGGGGCCCTGCGGGCCCCGGTAGAGGGTCAGAGTCCGTCGTTTTTCAGGCGATTGGCATGCTGCCGATAGACAGTCACCGGATCGGTTTCGAACCAGCTGGTCAGGCCGAAGGTCTGGTTGACCTCGTCGAGGTGGTTCATCCGGTAGTTGTCACGGATCACCTTGCCCAGGTGCGAGCTGCAGCGCCCGACCAGCCCGTCGTTGGCTTCGCCGTTGAACGTCAGGGAGGTGGCACCGAGCAGCGCGTCGCTCGGATCGAGCAAGTGGGTCAGCGGGCTGGTGCCGCTCCAGGAGTAGTAGCGCACGCCATTGACGCTATAAGCGCCTTCGCCGCAGGCCGTGGTCGGCAACCCTTGCGGGTACTTGGCGTTGAAGCGAGCCGCACCTGCACTATTGAGCGACTCGAGGGCGCCAAGGGCATTCTGCGGATTGCTGCTGGAACTGCCGGAGAGGAAGTTGATCAGGCTGCCGAGGCCGTTGACGATGCCGGCCAGCAGCGTTTCGCCGGCCGAGCCCGGGGGAACCTGGCGGATGAAGTCGGCGGTGGCCGATCCCTTGTGGGGAGCGCCGACACTGGTCGCGGAGGCAACCAGCTGGGGGCGGACGGCGGCGACATAGCGGATGGTCGGGCCGCCGTGGCTGTGGCCGATCAGGTTGACCTTGGGTTTGCCGCTGATGGCGACTATTTCCTCCACCTGGGCCAGCAGCTCTTCGCCGCGGGCCTCGGTGGTGTTCAGTTGGCTGACTTCGGCCACGTAGACCTTGGCGCCATCGCTGCGCAGGGCGCTGGGAATGCCGTACCAGTAATCGACACCGAGGATGCTGTCGAAACCGAGCATGCCATGGGCCAGGACGATGGGGTATTTGGTCTGGGTGTAGCCGGTGGAGCCGAACCAACCGGCGTGGGTTTGCGCGGAGGCCAGGAGTCCGGCACCGAGGCAGAGGGCTAGCAGGGTCTTATTGTTATTCATGGGCGCTCTCGTAATGGGTTGTATCGGGTGTCAGGCGCGTTTCTGGCGCTGCTGGCGCCCATCCACGGCCCCTGCAACGCGGCACTGACAGGCGCAGGAAGCGTGCCAGCTTCGCCTTGAAGGGGACCGGGCGGCTCTGGAGTAGGTACTGGCGTGCTATTTGTGTTGAGGGATGCCGTTCTGCCCGGCACTGTCGCTGTTACGGGGCGAAACGCCTTTATTAGTCGTTTCGCAACAGTGGCCACTGCTGGAGCTGCTGGTAGACGCTGCCGCTCGGCCCCGTTTCGGAGGCGAACAGGGCGAAATGATCGACCGGCCAATCGAAAGTTGGGCGAGCCTTCGGCCGACGGGTGCTGCAGCGGCGCAGCAGGGTCAGGTGGGCGAGAAAGGGTCGAGCCTCCAAGCCGAATCCGCCCCCAAGCAGCGCTTCGTGCAGCTGCTCGACCAGCTCCAGCAGGGCGGCAGGCGGTTGACTTGGGGCCAGGTAGAGCAAACCGTTGCGCCGGTGCACCAGTCGGTCCAGTTGCAACTCGAAAGCCCTACTCTGCACGGTCGCGGCGAGGCCTTTCAGCTCCGCCAAACGACTGCCGGGCTGCTGGCCGAGGAAGGCCAGGGTCAGGTGCAGGTTGGCCGGGGGCACCGGCCGGCCCGGCAGGTGGAGCCCGTCGTGCCAGAGGCCAATGCGCTCGGCCAGGCCCGGTGGGCAGGACAGGGCGAAGAATAGGCGCAGGGTATCGTCGTGCATGGCGTGGCTTCGGCTGCGAGGTGGCAGTTGACAGTATTGCGCAGGCTTCTCTAGGATGCCGACTGCGCCGATTTAAACAGCTACTTGCGGGGCGCCGAGTTACCTGCCGAAGGCCGGGCTCTGAGAGGGTTTCTACGAAGCTCTCGAAATACCGCTAAAGCGCTGGTTCGGTGTCGCCTCTCACCGCTGCCCAGCGGGATTCCTGAGGCGGAGACGCGAGCATGACCTGTCCCCAACCGCTGATTCGATTGGCCCCGATAACCACGGGCCTGACCTTGCGCAACGCCAAGATCCTCCTTGGCGGCAGCCATCAGCCGACCCTGTTGCGCTACCTCGACGGCTGGCCGAAACGCTGGGGCGGATCGCCGACCTTCCTGATCCAGTTCACTCACGATGGGGAATCCCTGGCGCGATTTGCCAGCGACAGCTTCGATCTGGCGGTAGTGCAGGCGCCGAGCGCCGCTCAGCTGGAGGACGCGGTGCGCGAGCTGACCCGGGTCGCCCGCCAAGGCTTGATCACACGGCGTTAAGACCCCGACTCAGGGGTAGTCGATGGCGACCACATACCAGGTCTTTTCCCCGGTCGGCGTCTGTACCCGTACTTCGGCATCCAGGCTCTTGCCAATCAGGGCGCGGGCCAGGGGCGAGTCGATGCTGATCAGGTTCAGCTTCAGATCGAGCTCGTCCGGCCCGACGATGCGGTAGCGAGCCTCCTGGCCATCCTCATCCTCGAGGGTGACCCAGGCGCCGAAGTAGACCTTGTCCGGATCGCTGGGGCGTACGCTGACCACCTTGAGGCTTTCCAGGCGCTTGGTGAGAAAGCGCACGCGGCTGTCGATCTCACGCAGCATCTTCTTGCCGTAGGTGTATTCGGCGTTTTCCGAGCGATCGCCCTGGGCGGCCGCCTCGCTGACAGATTGAGTGACCTGGGGCCGGCGCACGTGCCACAGCTCATGCAGTTCGGCGCGCAGGCGCGCTTCGCCTTCGGGGGTGATCAGTGGGGTGCCGGCGGAACGGGGTGGACGATAACGACTCATGGGACTGCTTTGGCGATGGCAAGCCGCGATCTTATCAGCCCTCGCGCAGCACCGTCAGCGGGCTGACGTTCAACGCCCGGCGAGTGCCGATAACGCCGGCGCCGCCCACCAGCAGGGCGCCGATCAGCGGCAGGATCAGCAGCCAGGGGTGCGGCTGCCAGTTCAGGTCGAAGGCGTAGCGATACAGCAGGAAACTGATCAGCTCGCAGCCGAGCGCGGCCAGCAGGCCGCTGGCCGTCCCGAGCAGGGCGAACTCGCTGCGCCGGGCGCTGACCAGCAGGCGGCGCTCGGCGCCCAGGGCGCGCAGCAGTGCGCCCTGGCGAATGCGCTCGTCCAGCGTCGCCTGCAGGCCGGCGAACAGGACTGCGAGCCCGGCGGCGAGGACGAACAACAGCACATACTCGACGGCCAGGGTGACCTGGGCGACGATGCTGCGCAGCTGCGCCAGCAGGGCGTCGACCTGCAGCAGGGTGACGGCGGGGAAGGCGCGCGCGAGCTCGACCAGTTGGCGTTCCTGCCGCGGCGGCAGGTAGAAGCTGGTGAGGTAGGTGACCGGCAGATCCTGCAGGGTGTCGGGCTCGAAGATCATGTAGAAGTTGGGGCGGAAATTGTTCCAGTCCACTTCCCGTAGGCTGCTGACGCGGGCGTCGCGGCTGAGTCCGCCGACACTGAAGCTCAGGCGATCGCCGAGTTTGATCTGCAGACTCTCGGCCAGCTTTGATTCCACCGAGACGCCAGGTAGTTCGCCATCCTTGGTGGTGCTCCACCAGCTGCCGGCCAGCAGCTGATTGTCCGCGGGCAGCTCGCTGGCCCAGGTCAGGCTCAGGTCGCGGCGGATGGCGCGCTCGCCCTGACTGTCCTTGCTGACGACCTGACGCACCGGCTCGCCATTGATCTTGACCAGGCGCCCAGGAACGACCGGGTAGAGCGGCACGGGTTCCGGCGACAGTTTGGCCAGGCGGGCGGCGAAGGCGTCCTTTTCGGCAGGCAGCACGTTCAGGGCGAAATGATTGGGTGCCTTGGCGGGTAATTGTTCCTGCCAGGTGTCGAGCAGCTCGCCGCGCAACAGGGCGATCAGCGCCATGGCCAGGATGATCAGGCCGAAGGCCAGGGACTGTCCGACTGCGGCCAGCGGGTGGCGCAACAGCTGGCCGAGGCCGAGGCGCCAGGGCAGGGCGGCGCGCGACAGCAGTCGGCGCAGCGCCTGCAGGCCGAACAGCAGCAGGGCGCCAAGCAGCAGGGTGGCCAGCAGGCCGCCACCGAGCAGGGCCAGGGTCAACTTCAGGTCCAGGCTCAGGCGCCACATGATCAGTCCCAGTGCCAGCAGCGCGGCTCCATAGACCAGCCAGGAGCTGAGTGGAACCGGCAACAGGTCACGGCGCAGCACCCGTAACGGCGGTACCCGCCCGAGTGCGGCCAGCGGCGGCAAGGCAAAGCCGGCGAGGGCGACCAGTCCCGTGGCCATGCCGGCCAGGGCGGGGCCTGGCCCACCTGCGGGCAGATCGGCGGGAAGCAGACCCTGCAACAGATAGAACAGGCCATGCTGACCGAGCCAGCCCAGCAGGGCGCCGCTCAGGCTGGCGGCCAGACCCAGCATCGCCAGCTGCAGGCTGAACAGTCCCAGCGCCTGCCGGCGTGACAGGCCGAGGCAGCGCAGCAGGGCACTGGCATCGAAACGCCGGGCAGCGAAGCGCGCGGCTGACAGCGCTACCGCGACACCGGCCAGGAGAACCGCAGCCAAACTGGCCAGGTTCAGGTAGCGCTCGGCGCGCTCCAGGGCACCGCCGACCTGGCGGCTGCCGTCACGCGCATCCTCCAGGCGCTGGTTGGCGGCCAGGCTGGCCTCGACCGCCTGCCGGTAGGCGCTGAGCGCCTCGGGCGAGCCGCGCCACTGCTCGCGGTACCTGACCCGGCTGCCCGGCTGCACCACTTCGGTGGCTGCCAGATCGTCCAGGTGCATCAACACGTGCGGGGTCAGGCTATAGAAATCTCCGGCCTCATCCGGCAGGTAGGTCAGCACACGGCTCAGGCGCAGGCTGGTCGAGCCGAGCTCGATACGCTCGCCGACCTGCAGGTTGAGGGCCGTCAGCACCCGCGCCTCGGCCCAGGCCTCGCCAGGCCCCGGCCCGGCGCCGGGCTGCTCCGCGCCATAGGCGGCCGCCGCGCTCCTCAATTGACCGCGCAGCGGGTAATTGCCGTCGACCGCCTTGACGCTGACCAGCTGGATCGCTTCGTCGCTGGCGATCACGCTGGAAAACTCGACCAGCCGGGCGTGCTCCAGGCCCAGGCGTTTGCCCGCCTCGATCTGCGCGGGGGCGGCCGGCGAGCTGCCGGTCAGCAAGAGATCGGCGCCGAGGAACTCACTGGCGCGGCGCAGCATGCCGTCGTTCAGTCGTGCGCTGAAATAACCGATCGCCGTGCTGGCCGTGACAGCCACCAGCAGGGCAAAGAACAGCACGCGCAGCTCACCGGCGCGGGCATCGCGCACAAGCTGGCGAGTTGCCAGCCCCAGCAGGCGGGCGAAAGGCAGTCCAGTCATCAGGGTTCCACGTGATCGATCAGCCGACCGCCTTCCAGGCGGATAAGGCGCTGACATCGGTGGGCCAGGCGCTCGTCATGGGTGACCAGCACCAGGGTCGCGCCGCGTTCCCGGTTCAACTCGAACAGCAGCTCGCTGATGCGCTCGCCGGTGTGGCTGTCGAGGTTGCCGGTCGGCTCGTCGGCGAATAGCACCGCCGGCTCGGCGACGAAGGCGCGGGCGATGGCGACGCGCTGTTGTTCGCCACCGGACAGCTGGCGCGGGTAGTGGGTAAGGCGCTGGCCCAGGCCGACTCGGTCGAGCAGGGCGCGGGCGCGCTCGCGGGCATCGTGCCGGCCTTCAAGCTCCAGCGGCAGCATCACATTCTCCAGGGCGTTGAGGCTGTCGAGCAGCTGGAACGACTGGAAGACGAAACCGACGTGTTCGGCACGCACGCGCGCGCGCTGGTCTTCATCGAGGCGGCCGAGGTCGTTGCCCGCGAGGGTGACCTCGCCATCGCTCGGCAAGTCCAGGCCAGCGAGCAGGCCGAGCAGGGTCGACTTGCCTGAGCCGGAGCTGCCGACGATGGCCAGGCTGTCGCCCGAATTCAATTCGAGGGAAAGACCGTGGAGTATGGTCAACTCGCCTTCCGTGCTGGGAACCACTTTGCTAAGGTTCCGCGCGGTGAGAATGCTCGAGGTCATGGAGAATCCGATGCGTAGAGGGTTGGTTGTCGCCGTTTTCGCTCTGCTGCTATCGGTGCAGACCGCCGTGGCCGATACCGTGCTGGTGGTCGGCGATAGTATCAGCGCAGCTTTCGGCCTGGATACCCGCCAGGGCTGGGTCGCACTCCTCGAGCAACGCCTGGCCGCACAGGGCTACCCGCACCGGGTGGTGAACGCCTCGATCAGCGGCGACACCAGCGCAGGCGGCGCCGCTCGGCTTCCTGCGCTGCTTGCCGAGCATCGACCGAGCCTGGTGGTACTCGAACTGGGGGGCAATGATGGCCTGCGCGGACAGCCCCTGGCGCAACTGCAACAGAATCTTTCGGCGATGGTCGATCAGGCGCGGGGTAGCGGCGCTCGGGTGCTGCTCTTGGGTATGCGCCTGCCTCCTAATTACGGTGCGCGCTACACCCGGGGGTTTGCCGAGGTGTTCACCGCGCTGGCCGAGGAGAAGCAGGTCGCCCTGGTGCCGTTCTTCCTCGAGGGCGTTGGTGGCGCCCCAGGCATGATGCAGGACGACGGTATCCACCCCACGGCCGCCGCCCAGCCGGTCCTTCTGGAAAATATCTGGCCGCGCCTGCAGCCGCTGTTGTGACAGGCTTTTCTGCACTCAACCTTTCGGCTAATGTGGCGCCCCCGCCCTGGAGCCCTCGATGCCGCGTCCTGCCTGGTCATTGCATGCCTATCAACTGATCGAGCCGGACGAACAGCTGGATCTGTTCGCCTGTCGGGAGGTACGCCTGCACCTGGTCGCGCGCCAGCTGGAGCTGGGCGAGTACGCCGATCGAACCCTGTGCGGCGGCCTGCTGCCCGCGCAACCGCGCTGGCGCGGGCTGGCCAAGCAGATGCTGCGCGACGCGCGCCTGTGCCCGGGATGCCGCGCCACCTTCGAGGCACAGCGCCGTGGCCTTAGACCCGATTGGCCGCTACGTTGAGTACTCCCGGATAGCCTGCGGGCGGTGTACAATCGCCTATTGAACTTGTCAGCCATTCTCGCCAAGGATTACCGGATGTTGTCGCGCATTCCTGCCGTCGCCCGCTCCCTGCCTCTCGCCGCATTGTTTGCCGCGGGCTCCGTCTTTGCCCTGGAGTTGCCTTTGCCGCCGCCCGGCGAGGACATCATTGGCCAGGTACAGGTGGTCAAAGCCAAATACGAAGACACCTTCGCCGATCTCGGTGTGGCCAACGACCTGGGCTACCTGGAGATGATCGCCGCCAACCCGGGCGTGGATGCCTGGCTGCCGGGCGAGGGGACCGAGATCATCCTGCCCACACGCTTTATCCTGCCGCCGGGTCCGCGCGAGGGCATAGTGATCAACCTGGCGGAGTACCGCATGTACTACTTCCCGAAGGGGCAGAACGTCGTGCATACCTATCCGCTTGGGATCGGGCGCGAGGGCTGGAGTTCGCCAGTGACCGACACCAAGATCACGGGCAAGACCCCGAATCCGGGCTGGACCCCACCCAAGTCGATTCTCGAGGAGCATGCCGCCAACGGCGATCCATTGCCGTCCTATGTACCGCCGGGCCCCAACAACCCGCTGGGTCCGTACAAAATGACATTGTCCGTGCCGGGTTACCTGATCCATGGCACCAACAAGAAATTCGGCATCGGCATGCGTGTCAGCCATGGCTGCTTCCGCATGCTCAACCAGAATGTGCTGCAGCTGGCCGATATGGTGCCGGTCGGAACGCCGGTGCGCATCCTCAACGAGCCGTACAAGTTCGGCCGCAGCAACGGCAAGATTTACCTCGAGGCGCATACGCCTCTTGAGGATGCGGGTGCAACGTCGGTGGTCGATAAGCACACTGCCGTGATCAACGCACTGCTCAAGCGCGAAGAGCTGGGCGATCTGCGCCTGGACTGGAAGATGGTGCGCGAAGTAGTTGCGGCCGAAGATGGTCTGCCGGTGGAAATAGCCGAGCCCGATACGACGCTGGTCAGCAGCGCTAGTTTGGCGTACTGAGTCGCCGACTGATGATAGAACCCGCCCTGCGCGAGCAGCGGCGGGTTTTTTATTGCCATTTGAATGACACTTTCCGCAGGCAATAAAAAAGCCGACTCAGAAACCTGAGTCGGCTCTAACAGCCGTTGCGGGCTATTACTTGCGGCTGGCTTTTTCCAGCATGCGCAGAGCGCGCTCATTGGCTTCGTCAGCGGTCTGCTGAGCCTTCTGAGCAGCGGCCAGAGCCTCGTCAGCCTTGCGATAGGCTTCGTCGGCACGGGCTTGAGCGCGAGCGGCTGCGTCTTCGGTAGCGGTCAGGCGCGCTTCAGTTTCTTTGGACATGCTGCTGCAACCGGTAGCCAGAACTGCGGCCAGGGCCAGAGCAGAGAATTTCAGAACGTTGTTCATCGTGTTCCCCTTAAGGTGGAGTTTTCCATAAAAGCAATTTCCCAATGGTGGGAAATTAGCCGGCGTACATACTACCTATAACCGGCAGTAAGTAAACGGAGCGCAGGTGGGCGCAGCGCATTTTTTTCACCATCTTGTGGCGTGCGACTATAAGTGGTGCCGTTTTGTATAAAAAACATACAGCTCGTCGAGGCTCTCCCTGTACTGCCCGGTAATCGCAAGAAGTCAGGATCGCGCAGCCGGCGCGGCCAAGTAACCGCAATTTAAGTTTCCCGCCTGCCGGCGTTTCCGGGCAGACCGCGGCGCGCCGGGGACAGCAGGCATGAAGGTTTATTGGTGCGGATCATCCGTTAGCGACGCGCTGGCATCACTGGTGCTTCTTGCAAGCGGCAGGCCGGTAGGGTGTGTTGCGTCTATTGTTTCCGGAGCGCCGCACTGATCTGCCAGGGAGCACGTGTCGCGGGGCCAGTCCTGAGGAGGCTAAGCCATTGATTCAGCATGGCCGATCCCGAGGTGGCCTGATAAGCTCCGGCAATCTGTAATTCGGAGTTACCTGTCTCGGGCCAAGGATGCATGCATGTCGAAGTTGATTAAATGGAGTTTGTTGGCGGTACTGGCGATTGCAGTGCTGATCAAGCTGTCCCTGTGGTTGTCGGTGCGTTCGGTCATGGACGATTTCGCCCAACGACTCTCGCCAGTCATGGATATTCGCTACGGCGGAATTACCTCGTCCTTCGATGGACGGGTAGGCTTGAGCAACGTGCAGATTCGCGTGCCTGCAATGGGCGATAGCCTGCAGGTGGCTCATGCCGAGCTCAAGTTCGAGGGGCTAGGCGAGCTGCTGCGCTTCAAGGAGCGCCTGGCCGAAGGCAAGTTTCCCGAGCAGATGGCCGTAAACCTCGAGCGCTTGAGTCTGAATGTGCACGGCCCGTTCATGCGCCAGCTCTATGCGGCGCCGGCCGAGCGCAGCCTGTTCACGGCAATGAGCGAGGTCGCTTGCGGCAAGGTTCGTAACATAGGTGCGGACGAGTTGCTGGATATGGGCTATCGCACCTTCGAGACCGACGGCCAGTTTTCCTACCGATTTCAGCCTGGCGCGCAGACGCTCAGTTTCAGCCTGACTTCCGATACCCGCGACATGGGCGAGTTGCGTGTTGCCTTGTCGGTCATGAATATGCCGGACAATCCTGGGGATCTGCGCGTCAATCCACCCCGCGTACAGCGGGTGAGTGTCGAGTTCAACGACAACCAGTACCAGCGCAAGGTACAGGACTATTGCGCCGCCAAGCTCGGGATGGATAGAGAGGCCTATTTGACGGCCTCAGTCGAGCAATTCCAGAGAGTGCTGCGTAGCCAGCGCATTGCGCTTGACCAGCCGCTACTGGATGCCTATGCCGACTACCTGGACGATCCGCAGTCGCTGCGGGTCGAGCTCGAGCCCACCGAAGGCATGGTCTGGGATGGCCTGCAGTTCTTCGATCCCAAGGATGTATTGGCGATGCTGCGACCGGTGGTCCTGGTCAATCGCCGGGCGGTGCAGCCGCTTGGGTTTTCCTGGGTCGATCCTGCTTCGCGACCTGCACCCGCTGCGCAAGAGCCAGAGGCCGAGCAGCGAGTCGGCTCTGTGGCGGACGGCGCGCGCACCGGCTTCGTCAGCGTGTCCAGTCTGGCCAATCATGTTGGTAAGCGTTTGCGTTTTGTTACCTACGATGGCATGTATTATCAGGGTATCCTGACGCGGGTTGCCAACAACAAGGCCTATCTCCGCCTGCAGGCGGGCAACGGTACGGCACAAATGTCGCTACGCCTGGAAAAAATCGATAAGGTTCGGGTGCAGTTCTAGGGTCCACGAGAGGAGTAGCAATGAGCGAGGCGTTGTCCATTCACCATGACCAGAGAGGTCATCAATTCGAGACCATAGTGGATGGGGATCGTGCCTACCTGGCGTATATGGACCTGGGCAAGCAAACCTTGGACATTTACCGGACCTTCGTGCCGAACTCGCTGCGAGGTCGCGGCATCGCCGCGGCACTGACAGAGCACGCCCTGCAGTACGCCGAGCGCACTGGCTATACGGTGATTCCCTCGTGCTCCTATGTCGAGCGCTATATCGAGCGACGCCAGCGCCTCACCGCCAAGAGTTGAGGGGGCGGGGCAAATAAAAAAAGCCGGGCAATGCCCGGCTTTTTAGTGCCGCCTGATCAGGCGCGATGCCGCTTTGGCAGCACATCCTTGAGCTTGGCATGCATGCCGCGCAGGGTCTTTTCGGTGCTGTCCCAATCGATGCACGCATCGGTAATGGAGACGCCGTACTTGAGCTGGGCCAGGTCCTTGGGGATCGACTGGTTGCCCCAGCCCAGGTGACTTTCCACCATCAGGCCGACGATCGATTGGTTGCCCTCGAGGATCTGATTGGCCACGTTGTCCATTACCAGGGGTTGCAGCGCCGGATCCTTGTTGGAGTTGGCGTGGCTGCAGTCGACCATGATATTCGGGCGGATGCCGGCCTTGGTCAACTCCTGCTCACACACGGCGACACTGACCGAATCGTAGTTCGGCTTGCCGTTGCCGCCGCGCAGTACCACGTGGCCATAGGCGTTGCCCTTGGTGGTGACGATGGATACGCCCCCTTCCTGATTGATACCGAGGAAGCGGTGCGGGCTGGAAACCGACTGCAGGGCGTTGATCGCGACGGTCAGGCCACCATCGGTGCCGTTCTTGAAGCCCACAGCGGAGGACAGGCCGGAGGCCATTTCCCGATGGGTCTGGGACTCGGTGGTACGAGCGCCGATGGCCGACCAGCTGATCAAGTCCTGAAGATACTGCGGGGAGATCGGGTCGAGCGCTTCGGTAGCGGTCGGCAGGCCCATCTCGGCCAGATCGCGCAACAGTTGACGGCCGATATGCAAGCCATCCTGAATCTTGAACGAGTCGTCCAGGTAAGGGTCGTTGATCAGCCCCTTCCAGCCGACGGTGGTGCGTGGCTTCTCGAAATACACGCGCATCACCAAATAGAGACTGTCCGACACTTCGGCGGCCAGCACCTTCAGCCGCTCGGCATATTCATGGGCGGCCTTGATGTCATGGATCGAGCAGGGGCCCACCACCACGAACAGGCGATGATCCTTGCCGTCGAGGATATCGCGAATCACCTGGCGACCCTTCGCGACAGTGCGCAGCGCGGAATCGGTCAGGGGAATTTCCCGCTTGAGCTGCGCAGGGGTGATCAGGGTCTCGTTGGAGGCAACGTTAAGGTCGTCGATCGGTAAATCAGCCATCGTGCTTTTCATCAGGTCAGGGTCGTCAGGTCACGGGTGCCGGCCGCCAGCGATCCCCGTGTGGCGGAGCACAGCAGTATGAGCACAGCGGGGAAGCTGAACCTTAGCGCGATAAGGGTCGGCGAGACAATGGGGCGAAGGGCGTTACTCGGCTCGCAGAGGGTAGGAATGGCTAAGTGAGGCTGGCGTCGGAGAATTCGCCGGCATGCTGGGCGATCCATTCCCCGGCGACGCTCTCGATCTGCAATTGCTGGCCGAGCTCCCGCTCACGTTGCCGGCGATAGTGCTCGATCTGGCAGACCTGCTCGACCATGCGGGCACGGAACAGCGTGTCCTCATCGGTAAATGCGATACCCACCAGATAGTCTTCGTCGAGCTTGTGACACCAGGCCACCACGCCCTCGTAGCGCGCCTGCTCGCCAAGTAGTGGGATACGCAGCTCAACTGCCGTGCCGCGGCGAAAACCGCGGCTGGAGTTGCACGCCACGCCGCCCAGGCTGATATTGTTCAGGCGCTGGCCGGGCAAGGCTTTCTGTTTGCGGAGCACGAGCTCCACGGGCATATCACTGGGATGACGCAAGAAACGACGCATGACTACCGACCCCCAATGCCATCAAATTGACATCGTTAATCACAGTATAGTGAACGAACTGCAATTGACCGATTTAGATGCGGATCGCCAACTGCTCGATCTGCCCGGTACCTCGTTGCTCATATTCACAAGCACGGGTTGTGCCAGCTGCCGCTGGGCGCGTCGGGAGTTGCCGCTGCAGCCGCTGCCTGTGGCGCGCCTGGCCTGGATTGATGCCGCCGACAATGCAGGATTGGTGGCGCGCTACGAGGTCTTCCACCTGCCGGCCCTGTTCGTGGTGCGCGATGGTCAATTTTTCGGCGCGCTGCAGAGCCGTCTGCGCACCGACGATCTACTCGACGCCCTGGCTGAGGCCCTCAGGCGTCCCGCGGACGATCTTCCTTGACTACAGCCCGCCAGGGTCCGCGTATATGCTGACAGTCGCGCATCGAGCCAGGTGTTGTCCCTGGCCGCCGCCGGGAGAGCGGGCGTCCACCGCCGCGGCTTCGCACCCCGTACCAAGTCCTGTGCTTTCTCGCTCAGGCCGACCACTAGAACGTTGAGGTGTGCATGAGCAAGGGAATGGGCGACAAACTGGTGCTGGCGATCTCCTCGAGCGCGCTGTTCGACTTGCGCGAGAGTCACCAGGTGTACGAAAGCCAGGGCGTGGAAGCCTATCGCCAGTACCAGATCGAGCACGAGGACGAGATCCTGCTCCCCGGCGATGCCTTTCCCCTGGTCGAGAAATTACTCGGCTTGAATCTCGCCCTGGGGCAGTCCCGGGTCGAGGTGATCCTGGTCTCGCGCAACAGCGCCGATACCGGCTTGCGTGCATTCAACTCGATCCAGCACTACGGACTGGGCATCTCCCGCGCCGCCTTCGTCGGCGGGCGCAGTCCCGACCCGTACCTGGCGGCCTTTGGCTGTCAGCTGTTCCTCTCGACCCACGCCGAGGACGTACGCAACGCGCTACGCTCGGGGTTTGGCGCGGCGACCATCCTCTCCGGTGGCGCCCGCCGGGCGGCGAGCAACGAGTTGCGCATCGCCTTCGACGGCGATGCCGTGCTGTTTTCTGACGAGTCGGAGCGGGTCTACCAGCAAGGCGGGCTGGAAGCCTTCCAGAGCCATGAACGCGACGCCGCGCGCCGGCTATTGGGCGGCGGCCCCTTCAAACCCTTCCTCGCCGCGCTGCATCTCTTGCAGCAAGAGTTTCCCGAGGAGTCCTGCCCGATTCGTACGGCGCTGGTTACCGCCCGTTCGGCGCCGGCCCATGAGCGAGTCATTCGCACCCTGCGCGAGTGGAACATCCGCCTGGATGAGTCCTACTTCCTGGGTGGGCTGGAGAAGGCGGCGATCCTCGAGGCTTTCGCCGCCGACGTGTTCTTCGACGACCAGCCCGGCCACTGCGAGAAGGCCCGTGAGGTGGTAGCCACAGGCCATGTCCCCCATGGCGTGAGCAACGAGCTGCAGCCCTAGTCGATCCCCCGTGCATATATCCATTCGTCCTAAATGGCCCCGCCTTAGTTGACTTGCGGAGCGCGCTGCTAAGCTCAGAAAAGGCCCGCCGCGCCGGCAGTCGAGGAGGCCGCATGATTCGCTCGATTCTTTATGCCACCGATCTTGGTCTTTACGCCCCATATGTCCTCCAGCACGCACTGGCGCTGACGCGTGCCTTCAACGCCGGTCTTTATGTGGTGCATGCGGTAGAGCCGTTGGGGCTATTTGCCGAGTCGGTGCTGCAGACCTATCTGGATGAGGATCGGCTCAAGGAGTTGCGCAGCAAGGGTCTGGACACGGTAATGGCGAGTATCGAGCAGCGTGTGCTGGAAGGATTTCGCGACGAACTCGGCGAGGCCCAGCATGAGCTTGACGTTATTCGCGCCGTGCGGGTGGTGCAGGGCGACCCACCGTTGGTCATTCTCGAGGAGGCGCAGAGGCTCGGCGTCGACCTGCTGGTGGTCGGCAGTCACAGCCATGGCACCGAGTTGGAAATACCGCTGGGGCGCACGGCTGCGCGCCTGCTGCAGTTGTCGGAAGTGCCGGTGTATCTGGTGCCGATGCTGCAGCACCGCGGACGGGGCGAAGCATGAAACGAAGAATCGGCAGCAGTTAAAAATAAACAGTCTAGATTTAACGTCTAAGCCACTAATATGGTTATATAAAGTTGCCGGCAAGTGCACGGCTGCCTACCTGCTCTGAGGGTTTTCTATGAAGCTTCAGCAATTGCGCTACATCTGGGAAGTCGCGCATCACGACCTCAACGTTTCGGCCACAGCGCAGAGCCTCTATACCTCCCAGCCGGGGATCAGCAAGCAGATCCGTCTGCTCGAAGACGAACTCGGCGTGGAAGTGTTCGCCCGCAGCGGCAAGCACCTGACCCGCGTCACCCCGGCCGGCGAGCGGATCATCACCACCGCCGGTGAAATTCTGCGCAAGGTCGAGAGCATCAAGCAGATCGCCCAGGAGTTCTCCAACGAGAAGAAGGGCACGCTGTCCATCGCCACCACCCACACGCAGGCACGCTACGCCTTGCCCACGGTGATCAGCAGTTTCATCAAGCAGTATCCCGACGTCGCCTTGCACATGCACCAGGGCACACCGATGCAGATTGCCGAGATGGCGGCCGATGGCACCGTGGACTTCGCCATCGCCACCGAGGGCCTGGAGCTGTTCAACGACCTGGTGATGATGCCTTGCTACCGCTGGAATCGCTGTGTGGTGGTGCCCCAGGGGCATCCGCTGGCCAAGCTGCCGAAGCTGACCCTGGAGGCCCTGGCCGAGCATTCGATCGTCACCTACGTGTTCGGCTTCACCGGCCGCTCCAAGCTGGACGAGGCGTTCAGCCACCGCGGTCTGACGCCGAAGGTGGTGTTCACCGCGGCCGATGCCGACGTGATCAAGACCTACGTGCGCCTCGGCCTGGGCGTGGGCATCCTGGCCAAGATGGCGGTGGACCCCAAACTCGACCCGGACCTGGTGGTGCTCGATGCCAGCGACCTGTTCGAGGCCAGCGTGACCAAGATCGGCTTCCGCCGCGGCACCTTCCTGCGTGGGTTCATGTGCGACTTCATCGAGACATTCGCCCCGCACCTGACGCGCGACGTGCTGGCCAAGGCCGTGCACTGTCATAACAAGTCCGAGCTGGAGGAACTGTTCCACGATGTCGAACTGCCGACCTACTAATCAAGGCGAATGACTGGTCGGCCGCGTGCCTGAGTTCATTCAGCTGGATTCATCGGCGACATAACAAATGCCCGTATCTTGCGATACGGGCATTTTCTTGAGCGGGGGGCTTGCCCCCAGGGGGGCACCAGCCGCGATCAGACCAGCACGCCCTGGCTGCGCAGGTAGTCGTCGTAGGTGCCGCTGAAGTCGACCACACCGCTGTCGCTCAGTTCGATGATGCGGGTGGCCAGGGAGGAAACGAACTCGCGGTCGTGGCTGACGAAGATCAGCGTGCCGGGATAGTTCTCCAGGGCCAGGTTGAGCGCCTCGATGGACTCCATGTCGAGGTGGTTGGTCGGTTCGTCCATCACCAGCACGTTGGGCTTCTGCAGGATCAGCTTGCCGAACAGCATGCGGCCCTGCTCGCCACCGGAAATCACCTTCACCGACTTGAGAATCTCATCGTTGGAGAACAGCATGCGGCCAAGGGTACCGCGCACCAGCTGCTCGCCGCCCTGGGTCCACTGACCCATCCAGTCGAACAGGTTGCAGTCGTCGGCGAATTCATGGGCATGGTCCTGGGCGTAGTAGCCCAGCTCGGCGCTGTCGGTCCATTTCACGGTGCCGGCATCCGGGGTCAGCTCGCCGACCAGGGTGCGCAGCAGGGTGGTCTTGCCGATACCGTTGGGGCCGATGATGGCCACGCGCTCGCCGGCCTCGACCTGGAAGCTGAAGCCCTTGAACAGCGGCTTGCCGTCGAAGCCCTTGGCCATGTTTTCCACGGTCACGGCCTGGCGGTGCAGCTTCTTGGTCTGCTCGAAGCGGATGAACGGGCTGACCCGGCTGGACGGTTTGACTTCGGCCAGCTGAATCTTGTCGATCTGCTTGGCCCGCGAGGTGGCCTGCTTGGCCTTGGAGGCGTTGGCCGAGAAGCGGCTGACGAAGGTCTGCAGCTCGGCGATCTGTGCCTTCTTCTTGGCGTTATCGGCCAGCAGCTGCTCGCGCGACTGGGTCGCCGCGGTCATGTACTCGTCATAGTTGCCCGGGAACAGGCGCAGTTCGCCGTAGTCCAGGTCGGCCATGTGGGTGCACACGCTGTTGAGGAAGTGACGATCGTGGGAAATGATGATCATGGTGCTGTTGCGCGCGGTCAGCACGTTTTCCAGCCAGCGGATGGTGTTGATGTCCAGGTGGTTGGTCGGCTCGTCGAGCAGCAGCACGTCCGGGTCGGAAAACAGCGCCTGGGCCAGCAGCACGCGCAGCTTCCAGCCGGGCGCTACCTCGCTCATCGGGCCGAAGTGCTGGTGCAGCGGGATACCCAGGCCGAGTAGCAACTCGCCGGCGCGGGATTCGGCCGTGTAGCCGTCCAGCTCGGCGAATTCGGTTTCCAGCTCGGCCACCGCCATGCCTTCTTCTTCCGTCATTTCCGCCAGCGAGTAGATGCGGTCGCGCTCGGCCTTGATGCGCCACAGCTCGTGGTGGCCCATGATCACCGTGTCGATCACGTTGAACTCTTCGTAGGCGAACTGATCCTGGCGCAGCTTGCCGAGGCGCACATTGGGCTCGAGCATCACCTGGCCGGCCGACGGCTCGAGGTCGCCGCCGAGGATCTTCATGAAGGTCGACTTACCGCAGCCATTGGCGCCGATCAGGCCGTAGCGGTTGCCGTTGCCGAACTTGACGGAAACGTTCTCGAACAGCGGCTTGGCGCCGAACTGCATGGTGATATTGGCGGTAGAAATCACGAATCTTGATCCAGAAAGCGGGCGCACGTGCGCGAAAGGGGCGCGATTGTAGCGGTTTAGCCCGCACAAGGGCAGGGCCAGGGATGGGCGGCGCGGTGTTCGCGGCGACGGCGGTACGCTCAGTCGCGGAAGAACACCTGCACCAGGTGATAGCCGAACTGGCTTTTCACCGGCCCATGGACCTCGCGCAATGGCTTCTTGAAGATGACCTGATCGATCACCCGCACCATCTGCCCCGGGCGTACTTCGCCAAGGTCGCCGCCACGCTTGCCGGACGGGCAGGTGGAGTGCTTGCGCGCCAGCACATCGAAAGCCTCGCCGGCGGCAATGCGCTTCTTCAGGGAGGCCGCCTCCGCTTCGGTCTTGACCAGGATGTGGCGGGCCATTGCCTTTGCCATGACGGGTTCCTCATTTTGGCTGGCCGTGTATTGTGCCAGTAATTGCCGCGCCAGCAGAATGACGTCAGCTTCAAGACTTCTGTTTCGCCGGGAGTGATGGCCGAATTTGGCCTAACGTATTAATTCCATCCAACGGAAGCCCCGCCCCCATGGATCTTCACTCGATGCTCAAAGTCCTGGCCAGCCAGGATGGTTCCGACCTCTATCTGTCGACCGGCGCGCCGCCCTGCGCCAAGTTCAACGGCGTGCTCAAGGCCCTCAGCCAGGAGCCGCTGAAGGCCGGGGAGGTGGCGCAGATCGCCCAGTCGATCATGGATGTGGCGCAGCGCGAAGACTTCGAGCGCGAGCTGGAGATGAACCTGGCCATCTCCCTGGGCGGCATCGGTCGCTTCCGGATCAACATCTTCAAGCAGCGTAACGAGGTGTCCATCGTCGCCCGTAACATCAAGATGGAGATCCCCAAGTTCGAGGACCTGAAGCTGCCCGAGGTGCTGCTCAAGACGGTGATGGAGAAGCGAGGCCTGGTGCTGTTCGTCGGCGGCACCGGCTCGGGCAAGTCGACCTCCCTGGCGGCGCTCATCGACTACCGCAACCGCAACAGCGGCGGCCACATCATCACCATCGAGGACCCGGTGGAATACGTGCACCGGCACAAGAAGTCGATCATCAACCAGCGTGAAGTCGGCGTGGACACCCGCAGCTTCCACGCGGCCCTGAAGAACACCCTGCGCCAGGCGCCGGACGTGATCCTGATCGGCGAGATCCGCGATCGCGAGACCATGGAGCACGCCCTGGCCTTTGCCGATACCGGCCACCTGGCGATCTCCACCCTGCACGCCAACAACGCCAACCAGGCGCTGGATCGGATCATCAACTTCTTCCCCGAGGAGCGCCGCCCGCAGTTGCTCAATGATCTGGGCAACAACCTCAAGGCCTTCGTTTCCCAGCGCCTGGTGAAGACCAGCGACGGCAAGCGCCGCGCGGCCGTGGAAGTGCTGCTGGGCACGCCGACCGTGCGCGACCTGATCAAGCGTAACGAGCTTTCCGAGATCAAGGAGATCATGGAAAAGTCGAAGAACCTCGGCATGCAGACCTTCGATCAGGCGCTGATCGACTTGGTCCATGAGGGTGCCATCGACGAGGATGAGGCGGTGAAGAACGCCGACTCGGCGAACAACGTGCGCCTCAAACTGAAGCTCTACCGTGACAGTCCTGAGGCAGCGGCCCCGGCGCCCGCCGTTGCCGAAGCAGCGGCCGCCGCGGAGACCAAGGCGGCAGAGGCGGGCGACTGGGCGCTCGAGTTGAAGCTGGAAGAGATCGAAGAGGAACAGCCGTCAGAAGACCCGGGGCGCTCGGGCATCTAGTACCACGCCGCTGCCCGGGACCCTGCTGTGCGGGGAAAATTCAGCGCAACTGTAGGTAACGCCGGGCGCCGCGACGGCTTATGTTGCATTTCCGCGCCGATGGCGCTGTGCCGAACGGGAGCGATGATATGCAGATTGCCGTACTTACATTCGAGGGCTTCAACGAACTGGACTCCTTTATCGCTGCGGGTCTGCTCAATCGCTTGAGTGCGCGCGGCTGGCAGGCGCAGATCACCTGTCCAGGCGAGCAGGCCACCTCGATGAACGGGGTGCAGGTGCGGGCCCAGCAGGCCCTGGAGTTCGCCAACCAGGCGGATGTCGTGCTGTTTGGCAGCGGCATCCAGACCCGGGCGATTGCCGAGGACCGGACGATTCTCGAGCGCTTGCAACTCGACCCCAGCCGCCAGTTGATCGGTGCGCAGTGCTCGGGCGCCTTGCTGATGGCCAAGCTGGGGCTGCTGGATAACCTGCCGGCCTGCACCGACCTGACCAGCAAACCCTGGGTGGTGGAGGCGGGCGTACAGGTGCTGGATCAACCCTTCTTTGCCCAGGGGCATCTGGCGACCGCTGGCGGCTGCCTGTCGGCGCCCTATCTGGCCGCCTGGGTCATTGCCAAGCTGGCCGGCGAAGAAGCTTGTGCCGAGGCGCTGCATTACGTAGCGCCAGTCGGCGAGAAACAGCGCTTCGTCGAGCGGGCGCTGGCGGTGGTGCGTCCGTATCTGCAGGGGTAGCTGACGGTGCTGCTGCGAACTGGATTCGCGGCAACCCTTGTGAGTGAAGTCCTGCTCCGTCGTTTGTTGCCGGGCACGACCGGGTTGGCTCAGGGACGCTGAGCGGTCAGCGCCGAATGCTCGGAGAGTTCAAGCTGGATAAAGGCGTTGATCATCGCCCGGTATACCGCTTCACTGACGTCCGGGTTGGCGCCCAGTTCCTCGGCCAGCCTGCGTACGCCAGCGATGACCTGTTCGACCCGCTGCCCATCACGGACCTCTTCGGTATTGCGCTTGAAGCCCGCGGCATGGCTGACGAATCTGCCGCGCTCGGCCAGCAGGGTGACCAGTTGGCGGTCGATTCGGTCGATATTGGCCCGCACTTGGGCGAGCGATTGGCATTGAGCGTCCATGTTCCGGTGTTCTCCTGATGGTGATTCGCCTGGCGATCCGGCCCACGGCACGCAAGACGGATCGGCCGCCGCCCAGCCTAGCCGAGCTCAAAGGTGGTAACGCCGAACAAGCGCTCCAATGGCAAGGCGGGGGCCTGGCCTCGATACATGCGCGCGGTCTCGAATACGACGCTCATGGCGTGGCGCTGCGCCATGTCGAGGGCGGGGCGATTGACCGCCGGAACATCCAGGAAGATGGGTTCACCCGCTGGGGCCGCGCCCTTGAGCGCGACGAACAGGCACTCGGCCAGGGCCGGGCTATCGGCGAACAGCGGGCCTACCTTGTAGCCCTCGCGGCAGGGGCGCAGCACGCCGTAGCCGGCCAGTCTGTCGTCCTGGCGAATAGCCAATGCCTGGTGCTCGGGTTGACTGATCCAGCAGCGAAGAAAGGCCGCGCGCCCCTCGGGAAAGTAGGGCTGATCATAGGCGAGCAACTCGTCGAAGGGCAGGGCGGCCAAGAGCACGGTCGGCGCTGCTGGCTGCCGGTCACCAGCAGCGTGGCCGCGGAAGCGGATATTGCGATGGGCCAGGGTGAATCCCGACTTGGCATAGTTGCCCTGCTGCGCAACGACGCCGTCCAGGCCGATGGTGCGCCCCGCGAGATAGGCCAGGCCGGCATTCCAGATCTGCATTCCGTAGCCGCGGCCGCGGTATTCGGGCTTGACGATGTAGAAGCCGAGGAAACCGAAGCGTTCGCCGTATTTCACCACCGAAAGCACCGAGATCGGTTGATCATCGAGCAAGCCGATCAGGAAACCGCCCGGGTCGGCGGCGTGGAAGCAATCTGCATCGTGGCGGCCGGGGTTCCAGCCTTCCGCCGCGGCCCAGGCGACGGCGATGTCCAGTTCCGCTCGGCGCATGGTCCTGATGAGGTAGCGAGGCTTCTGCATGCGTCTGGCCCAGCAATCAGCGGCAAAGCTGCCTGTAGCTCGACGCTAGGCGATCTTTGCAACGCTGTCTATTGCTGGGCCTGGGCAGCGGACTGGCGGCATGACCTCGGCGTCGACGACAACAAGCACGGGCGAGCCGGGCTCCCTGTCGCAGGCCGGGTCGCTCAGCCGCGCAGTTCGGGCAGGTCCCGGTACAGTTCCAGCGCCTGCGGGTTGGCCAGGGCATCGGTGTTCTTCACCGGCTTGCCGTGCACCACGTTGCGCACCGCCAGTTCGACGATCTTGCCGCTGATGGTGCGCGGTATGTCGGCCACGGCGATGATCTTGGCCGGCACATGACGTGGCGTGGTGTTGGCGCGGATCACCTGGCGGATGCGTGCCTGCAGCTCGTCGCTCAGCGACACGCCTTCACGCAGGCGCACGAACAGCACCACGCGCACGTCGTCGTCCCATTCCTGGCCGATGGCGATGGATTCCAGCACCTCTTCGACCTTCTCCACCTGGCGGTAGATCTCGGCCGTGCCGATGCGCACGCCGCCCGGATTGAGCACCGCGTCGGAGCGGCCGTGGATCACCAGGCCACCGTGCTCGGTCTCCTCTGCGTAGTCGCCGTGGGCCCAGATGCCGGGGAAGGTCTCGAAGTAGGCGGCGCGGAACTTGGCGCCGTCTGCGTCGTTCCAGAAGCCCACCGGCATGGAGGTGAAGTGCCGGGCGCAGACCAGCTCGCCCTTTTCACCGAGGATCGGCTGGCCGGCGTCGTTCCACACCTGCACATCCATGCCCAGGCCCTTGCACTGCAACTCGCCGCGCCACACCGGCAATACCGGGTTGCCGAGGGCGAAGCAGGAGACGATGTCGGTGCCGCCGGAGATCGATGACAGGCACAGGTCCTGTTTGATCTCGCGGTAGACGTACTCGAAGCTCTCGTGGGACAGCGGCGAGCCGGTCGAGAGGATGGCCTTGAGGCGGCGCAGCCGGTGGCTGCTGCCCGGCCGGGCGCCGGCCTTCTCCAGGGCCGCGAGGTACTTGGCGCTGGTGCCGAAGATGCTGATGTCCTCCGCGTCGATCAGGTCGATCAGGCGTTCGGCGCCCGGGTGGAAGGGCGAGCCGTCGAACAGCACCAGGGTGGCGCCCAGGGCCAGGCCGGAAACCAGCCAGTTCCACATCATCCAGCCGCAGGTGGTGTAGTAGAACAGGCAGTCATCGTCGTGCAGGTCGGTGTGCAGCCCCAGCTCCTTGACGTGCTGCAGCAGCACGCCGCCGGTGCCGTGGACGATGCACTTGGGCACGCCGGTGGTGCCGCTGGAGTAGAGGATGTACAGCGGATGATCGAAGGGCACCGGGGTGAAGCGCGGCTCGCCGCCGGCCTGGTAGAAGTCGTCCCACAGGGCCACCTTGGCGCCGGTGGTGAAGTCCTCGACCTTGGCCTGCTGCCGCGAGTAGGGCACGACGATCAGCTGCTGCAGCGACGGCAGGCGCTCGAGTATCTCGTTGAGCTTGCCGGTCAGGTCGAGGTTCTTGCCGGCGTAACGGTAGCCGGCGGCGGCGATCAGCACCTTGGGCTCGATCTGGCCGAAGCGGTCGATCACCCCCTGGGTGCCAAAGTCCGGCGAACAGCTCGACCAGGTAGCGCCCAGGCTGGTGGCGGCGAGCATGCCGACCACCGTCTGCCAGGTGTTGGGCATAAAGGCCGCGACCCGGTCGCCGACGCCAACCCCGGCGGCCTCGAGGCTTCGCTGCAGGCCGGCGACATGGGCGGCCAACTCAAGGTAGCTCAGTTGCTCGCGGGAGCCGTCCTCGCCGATGGCGACCAGCGCCGGCTGGGCATCGCGGCGACGCAGCAGGTGCTCGGCGAAGTTCAGCGTGGCTCCGGGAAACCAGTGGGCGCTGGGCATGGCCGGGCCTTCCTGCAGCACGGCGTGGGGCTGCTGGCTGAAGCGAATCTCGAAGAAGTCGACGATGGCCTGCCAGAAGGCTTCGCGCTGCTCGACGCTCCAGGCATGCAGCGCCGGGTAGTCGGCGAGCTCGAGGCCGTGGCGCTGGTTGACGAAGCGGCGGAAGGCGTCCATCCGGGTGGCGGCAATGCGCTCGGCCGAAGGGGCCCACAGGGGTTGTTGCATGACGACTCCTCATCTTCATTCGTGTTGTGCCAGGCCATCGAACCTGACCGATGGCACGCTAGCCTAGCGCTCGCCGCGGGCCTTGAACGGCAGCGACCCTTTTTGCGAGGCTGCCGACCTGGGCCCCGCTGTAGAGCCTTTGCACCGGGCGGATTGCCTCTGCGCCGTGTCAGGCGCTGGCGCTTTACAGTCCGTAAAGCATGGCTGACACCTCTGGCCTGATCAGGCGCCGCCCAGGCGTGCCCTGGCCACCCGTGAACCGTTTTCCCTTCCGAGTACCGTGCAGATGCGCTGGCCGGCGGCGATCAGCCTGTCCAGATCGACGTCGGTGGCGATGCCCAGGCCGTCGAGCAGGTAGAGCACATCCTCGCTGGCGACATTGCCGCTGGCGCCCTTGGCGTAGGGGCAACCGCCGAGACCCGCGACCGAGCTGTCGAACACGCTGACGCCCTCCAGCAGGCTGGCATAGATGTTCGCCAGGGCCTGGCCGTAGGTGTCGTGGAAGTGACCGGCCAGGCGGTCACGGGGAATATCCCGGCCAACCACCTCGATCAGGCGGCGGGTATCGCCGGCGGTACCGGTGCCGATGGTGTCGCCCAAGGACACCTCGTAGCAGCCCATGGCAAACAGATCACTGGCCACGCGGGCGACCTGCTCGGGGGCGATGAAACCGTCATAGGGGCAGCCGAGCACGCAGGAGACATAGCCACGCACGCGGACGCCGTGCTGCTGGGCCGCCTCCAGCAGCGGCAGGAAGCGCTGCAGACTCTCGCCGATCGAGCAGTTGATGTTCTTCTGCGAGAAGGACTCGCTCGCCGCGGCGAACACCGCCACCTCCTTGACCCCGGCCTCCAGGGCCGCTTCGAAGCCCTTCATGTTGGGCGTCAGCGCGGCATAGGTGACACCCGGGCGCTGCTGGATGCCGGCGAACACCTCTCGGCTTCCGGCCATCTGCGGCACCCACTTGGGCGAGACGAAGCTTCCGACCTCGATATAACCCAGGCCGGCGGCGGACAGGTCGTCGACCAGGCGCACCTTGTCGGCGATGCTGATCGGCTGCTTCTCGTTCTGCAGACCGTCGCGGGGGCCGACTTCGACCAGGCGGACGTGGGTAGGCAGACTCATCGGGATTCCTCCGTGGGGTGCGCTACGCGCACCGCTTCTTTCCTCATGGTGCGCATGGCGCACCCTACAGGCTCAAGGGAGCCCCCGTAGGGTGCGCTACGCGCACCGCTTTCTTTCCTCATGGTGCGCATGGCGCACCCTACGGGCTCTGTTCTTCCAACTCCACCAGCAGGGTGCCTTCGGCTACCATCTGGCCTTCGCCGCAATACAACGCCTTGACCGTACCGGCGTGGGGCGCGCGGATGCTGTGCTCCATCTTCATGGCCTCCAGTACCACCAGGGCCGCACCGGCCTCGACGACCTGGCCGGCCTCGACCAGCACCCGCACGATGCTGCCGTTCATCGGTGCGGTCAGGCCACCATGCTGGCTGTGGCTGGCTTCGACTTCGGCGATCGGATCGACGCGGCTGACGGTGCGCAGCTCGCCATGAAATTCCAGGTACAGGGTGTCGCCACGACGAATTGCCAGGTGACTGCGGCGCTGGCCATCCCGTTCGACCACCAGCTGCTCGCCGCGCAGTTGCGCCGCAGACGGCGCGCTGTGGCGCAGGCGCACCACCTGGCGTTCGCCGCCGCAGGCCAGGTGCAGGTCGGTTTCCGCCGGCAGGCCGGCGCGCCAGCCACTGGTGGCGCTCCAGGGCGAGTGATAGTCCTCGTGCTTGCGCCGCACCGGCTCGCTTTGGCTGAAGGCTTCGGCCGCCAGTTGCCAGAATTCGGCGGGCAGGGCGCCGGCCTCGGGTAGCAGCTGCTGCTGGTGGCGGGGGATAAAGCCGGTATCCAGCTCGGCGTCGGCGAAGGCCGGATGGGCCAACACGCGGCGCAGGAAGGCCAGGTTGGTCCTGACCCCGCCGACGGCGGTCTCGTCGAGCATCGCCAGCAGGCGCAGGCGCGCCTCCTCGCGGTTGTCGCCCCAGGCGATCAGCTTGCCGAGCATGGGGTCGTAGAAGGGCGACACCTCATCGCCTTCGGCCACGCCGCTGTCGACCCTGCGGCCCTCGCCGGCACTGGCTTCACGGTACAGCGCCAGGGTGCCGGTGGAGGGCAGGAAGTCGTGGTCCGGGTCCTCGGCGTACAGGCGCACCTCGATGGCGTGACCGATCAGCGGCACCTGCTCCTGGCTCAGCGGCAGCGCTTCGCCGCGGGCCACGCGGATCTGCCAGGCGACCAGATCGAGGCCGGTGATGGCCTCGGTCACCGGGTGCTCCACTTGGAGTCTTGTATTCATCTCCATGAAGAAGAAATCGCCGCGCTCGTCCAGCAGGAACTCCACGGTGCCGGCGCCGACATAGCCGATGGCCTGGGCGGCCTTGACCGCCGCCTCGCCCATTGCGCGGCGCAGCTCGGGTGACAGCCCCGGGGCCGGGGCCTCCTCGACCACCTTCTGGTGGCGGCGCTGGATCGAGCAGTCGCGCTCGTTGAGGTACAGGCAGTGGCCGTGCCGGTCGGCGAACACCTGGATCTCCACGTGGCGCGGCTTGAGCACGTACTTCTCCACCAGCATGCGCGCGTCGCCGAACGACGATTGTGCCTCGCGCTGGGCGCTGGCCAGGGCCTCGGCCAAATCGGCCTCGCGCTCGACCACCTTCATGCCCTTGCCGCCACCGCCGGCGGCGGCCTTGAGCAGCACCGGATAGCCGATCACCTCGGCGGCGGCGCGGAAGGTCTCCAGGTCCTGGGCCTCGCCGTGGTAGCCGGGCACCAGCGGCACGCCGGCGGCCTCCATCAGGGCCTTGGCGGCGGACTTGCTGCCCATGGCGTCGATGGCGGAGGCGGGCGGGCCGAGGAAGAGCAGGCCGGCCTGCTCGATGGCGCGGGCGAAGCCGGCGTTCTCCGAGAGGAAGCCGTAGCCCGGGTGGATGGCCTGGGCGCCGCTGGCCTTGGCCGCCGCTATCAGGGCGTCGATGCGCAGGTAGCTGTCGGCGGGCTTGGCGCCGCCCAGGTCGATGGCGATGTCCGCCTCGCGCACGTGGCGGGCTTCACGGTCGATGGCGCTGTGCACCGCCACGGTCTTGATGCCCATGGCTTTGGCGGTGCGCATCACCCGGCAGGCGATCTCGCCGCGGTTGGCCACCAGCAGGGTGTCGATATGGCTGCTCATGCTTGTTGCTCCTGCCAGCTGGGTTGGCGTTTGTCGAGGAAGGCACGCAGCCCCTCCTGGCCCTCGGCGCTGACGCGGATGCGGGCGATGGCGTTCTCGGTGTAGCGGCGCAGTGCCGGGGTCAGCGTGCCGCTGCCCACTTCGCGCAGCAGGCCCTTGGTCGCCTGCATGGCCTGGGGGCTGTTCTGCAGCAGGTTGCCGACCCAGTCGGCGCAGGCCTGCTCCAGTTCCCCGGCCGCATAGCACTCGGCCAGCAGCCCCAGCTCGCGGGCCCGCTCGCCGCCGAAACGCTCGGCGGTCAGGGCGTAGCGCCGCGCGGCGCGTTCGCCGATGGCCTGTACCACGAAGGGGCTGATCACCGCCGGGGCCAGGCCGATGCGCACCTCGGACAGGCTGAACAGCGCGTCCGTGGCGCCGATGGCCATGTCGCAGCAACTCACCAGGCCGACGGCACCGCCGAAGGCCGCGCCCTGGACCACCGCCAGGGTGGGGATGGGTAGCTTGTGCAGGTTGTACATCAGCTCGGCCAGTTCGCGGGCATCATTGAGGTTGGCGTTATAGTCGAGCGCTGCCGACTCCTGCATCCAGGCCAGGTCGGCACCAGCGGAGAAGTGCTTGCCGCGGCCGCGCAGCAGCAGAAAGCGCAGGCTCTTGTCGGCCTGCACCGCATCCAGGGCGAGGATCAGTTCGCGGATCATCTGCGCGTTGAAGGCGTTGTTCTTCTCCGGGCGGTTGAGCCACAGGGTGGCGACGCCGCGCGGGTCTGTTTCCAGTTGTACGGTAGTGAAATCGGTCATGGTCGGCTCGGTAGGGTGCGCCATGCGCACCGATACGTTGATCACTGGTGCGCACGGCGCACCCTACATACGAAACACGCCGAACTGGCTCGGCTCGATCGGCGCGTTGAGCGCGGCGGACAACGCCAGGCCGAGCACCTCGCGGGTCTGCGCCGGGTCGATGACGCCGTCGTCCCACAGCCGCGCGCTGGAGTAGTAGGGGTGGCCCTGGCGCTCGTACTGCTCGAGGATCGGCTGCTTGAGCTTGGCCTCGTCCTCGGCGGAGAAGGCGTGGCCGGCGCGCGCTGCCTGTTCGTGCTTGACCTGCACCAGCACGCCGGCGGCCTGTTCGGCGCCCATCACGCCGATTCGCGCATTCGGCCACATCCACAGGAAGCGCGGGTCGTAGGCGCGCCCGCACATGCCGTAGTTACCGGCGCCGAAGCTGCCGCCGATGATCACGGTGAACTTCGGCACCTTGGCGCAGGCCACCGCGTTGACCAGCTTGGCGCCATGTTTCGCAATCCCTCCCGCTTCATATTTCTGCCCGACCATAAAACCGGTGATGTTCTGCAGGAACAGCAGGGGAATGCCGCGCTGGCAGGCCAACTCGATGAAATGCGCGCCTTTTTGCGCCGATTCGGCGAACAAAATCCCATTGTTGGCGAGGATCGCCACCGGGTAGCCGTGCAGGTGGGCGAAGCCGCAGACCAGGGTGGCGCCGAACAGCGCCTTGAACTCGTCGAACAGCGAGCCGTCGACCAGCCGCGCGATCACCTCGCGCACGTCGAAGGGCTGCTTGGCGTCCGCCGGAATGATTCCGTACAGCTCCTCGGCGTCGTACAGCGGGGCGATCGGCTCGCGGTTGTTGAGCACGCCCTGCTTGCGCCAGTTGAGGTTGGCGATGCTGCGCCGGGCCAGGGCCAGGGCGTGCTCGTCGTTGTCGGCATAGTGGTCGGCCACACCGCTGGTCTTGCAGTGCACGTCGGCGCCGCCGAGGTCCTCGGCGCTGACCACCTCGCCGGTGGCGGCCTTCACCAACGGCGGGCCGGCGAGGAAGATGGTGGCCTGGTTGCGCACCATGATGGCCTCGTCGGCCATGGCCGGCACGTAGGCGCCGCCGGCGGTGCAGGAGCCCATGACCACGGCGATCTGCGGGATGCCCATGGCGGACATGTTGGCCTGGTTGAAGAAGATCCGCCCGAAGTGCTCGCGGTCGGGGAACACCTCGTCCTGACGCGGCAGGTTGGCGCCGCCGGAGTCCACCAGGTAGATGCAGGGCAGGCGGTTCTGCTGGGCGATGGCCTGGGCGCGCAGGTGCTTCTTCACGGTCAGCGGGTAGTAGCTGCCGCCCTTCACCGTGGCGTCGTTGGCCACGATCATGCACTCGACGCCTTCGACCCGGCCGATGCCGGCGATCACGCCGGCGGCCGGCACGTCCTCGCCGTACACCTCGTGGGCGGCCAGTTGGCCGATCTCGAGGAAGGGCGAACCGAGGTCGAGCAGGCGGTTGATGCGCTCGCGCGGCAGCAACTTGCCGCGCGAGGTATGGCGGTGCTGGGCCTTCTCGCCGCCGCCTTCGTGGATGCGCGCCAGCAGGCTGCGCAGGGCGCTCACCTGCTCGAGCATCGCCGCGCTGTTGGCGGCGAACTCCGGTGAACGGGTATTGATCTGGCTATGCAGGATGGTCATGTGCGCTTCCTGTAGGGTGCGCCGTGCGCACCGTTGCCCTGGTTGCGGTGCGCGCGGCCTCGCGGCCGCGCACACCCTACGGGTCACTTGGTCTCGTTGAACAGCTCGCGGCCGATCAGCATGCGGCGGATCTCGCTGGTGCCGGCGCCGATCTCGTAGAGCTTGGCGTCGCGCAGCAGGCGGCCGGTGGGGAACTCGTTGATGTAGCCGTTGCCGCCGAGGATCTGGATCGCCTCCAGGGCCATCTGGGTGGCGCGCTCGGCGCTGTAGAGGATCACCCCGGCGGCATCCTTGCGGGTGGTCTCGCCGCGGTCGCAGGCCTGGGCCACGGCATAGAGGTAGGCGCGGCTGGCGTTGAGCTGGGTGTACATGTCGGCGACCTTGCCCTGGATCAGCTGGAACTCGCCGATGCTCTGGCCGAACTGCTTGCGGTCGTGGATATAGGGCACCACCACGTCCAGGCAGGCCTGCATGATGCCGATCGGACCGCCGGCCAGGACCACGCGCTCGTAGTCCAGGCCGCTCATCAGCACCTTCACGCCGCCATTCTCCACGCCGAGGATGTTCTCCTCCGGCACCTCGACGTCATCGAAGAACAGCTCGCAGGTGTTGGAGCCGCGCATGCCCAGCTTGTCGAACTTGTTGCCGCGGGAAAAACCCTTCCAGTCGCGCTCGACGATGAAGGCGGTGATGCCGTGGGCGCCCTTGTCCAGGTCGGTCTTGGCGTAGATCACGTAGGTGTTGGCGTCCGGACCGTTGGTGATCCAGGTCTTGCTGCCGTTGAGCACGAAGCGGTCACCACGGCGCTCGGCGCGCAGTTTCATCGACACCACGTCGGAACCGGCGTTGGGTTCGCTCATGGCCAGGGCGCCGACGTGCTCGCCGCTGATCAGCTTGGGCAGGTATTTCGCCTTCTGCTCGGCGCTGCCATTGCGGTTGATCTGGTTGACGCACAGGTTGGAGTGGGCGCCGTAGGACAGGCCGACCGAGGCCGAGGCGCGGCTGATCTCCTCGATTGCCACCACGTGAGCCAGGTACCCCAGCCCCGCGCCACCGTACTCCTCGGACACGGTGACGCCGAGCAGGCCCATGTCACCGAACTTCTTCCACATGTCCGCGGGGAACAGGTTGTCGCTGTCGATGGCGGCGGCGCGCGGCGCCAGTTCGGCGGCGACGAAGGCCTGGACCTGCTCGCGCAGCATGTCGATGGTTTCGCCGAGGGCGAAGTTGAGGGACGGATAGCTCATGGTTCCACCTGTAATTGTTAGCTTTAAGTTCAGGAGTTAACGCTTTGTTTTTTATCTGTTTCAGCCAGCGCGATAAGACAGCGCTCCTCGGCTGTATCCAATTCCAGCTGCATTTGTTGAATATCCAGCAGCTGCTGCTGCAGCTGGGCACGGCGCTCGGCGATCTTGTCCATGAAGGTCTCCAGCTGCTTGCGATTGCCGTGGCTCGGGTCGTACAGCTCGATCAGTTCCTTGCACTCGGCCAGGGAGAAACCGATGCGCTTGCCACGCAGGATCAGCTTGAGGGTGACCTTGTCCTTGGCACTGTAGATGCGCTCCTGGCCACGCCGCTCGGGGCTGAGCATGCCTTGCTCCTCGTAGAAGCGAATGGCGCGGGTGGTGATGTCCAGCTCGCGGGCCAGGTCGGAGATGCTGTAGGGCGCTGCCATGACGGGGTCTCGGTGTTTTACCTTTACGTTAACGTAAAGCTGGCGGCGAATTTAGTCAACGGCGAGATCGACGAAAGACCGTCTTTGTTCTGCGCACGCTTGCAGTGGGGAGAAATGGCGGCGGATCGAGCCGGTGCCGGCGCGCGGCTGGCCGGCTGCGCTCACCACACGGGGCAGTCAAGCGCCGCCGAGAGGAGATAGACAAAACCAGGGCAAAGGCCCTGGTTCTGGCCGAGGTCCGTCCAGCATATGCGACGGAGAAATGCGCGGTTGTATCAGTAACTCGCCTTCAGGCTGACGCCGGAGTAGCTCGCGGAGCCGCTCACCACCACGTAGTAAGTGCCGGCCTGCGGGTTATTGAACGTGCAGCTTTCGTTGTTGTTGCTGCGCCGTGGGCGGCAGTCGTAGCTGGTTGCGGTCGGTTCGGCGCCGAATCGCACGTAGAGGTCGGCATTGCCGGAACCGCCGTACATGGAAACCAGCAGACGACTGACCCCGGCCGGTACCGTGATGCGGTAGCTCTTCATCGAGCGCCTGCTGCCCGACAAGCCCGTGATCGGCGTGCCGTTGAACAGGGTGTCCTGGTTGACGACAGGTGGGCCGGCCTGCCTATCAAGGGCCGCCCGCGCATCCACCAGTCCACTGCCGCAGCCTTCGGCGCAGGCGACCGGCAATGCCCGGGCGCTACTCTTGAGGTTGCTTTCCACCTGCGCCGGCAACTGCGGTGACGCCGCTTGCATCAGCGCGACCACCCCGGCGACATGGGGCGCGGCCATGGAGGTGCCGCTGTAGTACGCATAAGAGGCGCTGCCCGGCGTGGTGGTGCCGCTATTGAGGGTGGAGAGGATGCTCGAGCCGGGGGCGGCGATATCCACCACCGCACCGTAGTTGGAGAAGCTCGCCCGTGCTCCGCTGCGGGTGGTCGCGGCCACGGTGATGACGTTGTTGCAGTTGGCGGGGGTAAAGTTGGCCGCATCCAGATTGCTGTTGCCTGCCGCCACCACCACCGTGGTGCCGCGGCCGACCGCGCTGTTGATGGCGTTCTGCGTGGTCAGGCTGCAGCTGCCTGTGCCGCCGAGGCTCATGTTGATGACCTGGGCCGGGGTGCTGGTGATAGGAATGCCGCTGACGCTGCCGCCGGAGGCCCAGATGATGCCGTCGGCGATATCCGAGGTGTAGCCACCGCAGGTGCCGAGCACCCGTACCGGCATGATCTTGGCGTTATAGGCCACACCGGCTACGCCTTCCGTGTTGTTGGTGAGGGCCGCTACCGTGCCGGCGACGTGGGTGCCATGCCAGCTGGAGTTGCGCGGAGTACCGCACTGGCCGCTGGTCCAGTCGCCCGGATCGCTGGGGTCGGCATCCCGGCCGTTGCCGTCGTTGGCGACAGCGGGGTCGGCGATCATGTCGTAGCCGGCGACCAGGTTACCGATCAGGTCCGGGTGACCGGTGATACCGGTGTCCAGCACGGCGACCACCGCGCCACTGCCGGTGGAGCGATCCCAGGCGGTCGGCAGGTTGATGCCGCCGGTGGGCTCGTAATAGTGCCACTGCTCGTTGTAGCGCGAATCGTTCGGGGTGAAGACCGGCTGCAGCAGCGCATCCACTTCGACGTATTCGACGTTGGGGTTGGCTGCCAGCTCCTGCAGCAGTGCGGCGGCCTCCGCGCGAGCGAGCTTGCGCGCCGACCTGATGACATCGGCACCAACCGCGGTGCGCCGCACATGGGCGACAGTCACGCCGCGCCGCTGACCGGCCTGACTCAGCGCCTGGGCGCGCAGGCTGCTGTTGGCCAGTTCGCTGCTGCCGCTGCGGTACTTGACGATGAAACGGTCGTAGCTCTTGCCTTCCTTGAGCATGCTGGTGTTGATGCGCGCGCCGCCAGTATCCGGCGCGGAGTAGGCCATGGGCGCGGCGATGGCCAGCGCGCAGGCGACTGCCAGCGCATGGGCACGCAGCGGCCGATTGGTACGAGTATGAGTAGAAGACACGTTTGCAACCCCCGATGATATGGGAACCGGGCCGCCAAGCACGGCCCAGCTAAAGGGAACTACTGCAGAGTGCTTCCAGCGCTTGCAGGCCTGCCCGGCTCGCGGTTGGGCGATACCGGACGCTGGCGAAATCCAGGGTCCAGCTCCTTGCTGGCGGACTGCTCGTCCTTGTGCGGGCATGACGGTTTCCGGCCGTCACGATCCTTCCACCTCCGGTCCTGCGCCCATCATCAGGGCGCGGCCGCTCGGCGCCGTCTACTCGACCGGGTGTGTGCCCGGACAAGCAATCGCGGATGCGGCGAACTATGGAAGTGCTCGGGCTATCGGCATAGCGGCGGATATCTGGACTGCGATTGCCTTCACATTGCGACGAACGGCCGCTGACCAACGGTATCGGCGCGTGGCGGGCCCATGCGAACCGCCGTTGGCACATGAACAAGCGGGAGCTGGCAGGCGGCCGGACGTGCTGAAAAAAGCCCCCGCGCTGGGCGGGGGCAAAGCTCGCCGTCGAAGGGGACTAGTAGCGGGCCACCAGGCTGGCACCGGAGTAGCTGGTGTAGCCGCGCACCATCACGTGGTAGGTGCCCGCCTGCGGGTTGCTGAAGCTGCAGGCCTCGTTATTGCCGTCGAGGTAGGGGCGGCAGTCGTAGCTGCTGGTGGTAGGGGCCGAACCGAAGCGCACATAGAGATCGGCATCGCCACTGCCGCCGGACAGGGTGAAGCTCAGGCTGCTGACGCCGGCCGGTACCGTGATGCTGTAGGTCTTGCTGGACCCCTTGCTGCCGGACAGACCGCTGATCGGCTGGCCATTGAATAGGCTGTCCTGGTTGACCGGCGGGCTGCCGAGTTGGACATCGACCGCGGCGCGGGCATCGACGATGCCCGTGCCGCAACCTTCGCTGCAGGTGCCGGGCAATGGTCGGGTGCTGCTCTTCAGATTGCTTTCCACCTGCGCCGGGGTCTTCGGCGTAGCCGCCTGCATCAGGGCGACCACCCCGGCGACGTGTGGCGCGGCCATGGACGTGCCGTTGTAGGCGGCATAGCTGGCGCTGCCCGGTGTGGTGGAGCCGCTGTTGAGGGTGGAGAGGATGCCCGAGCCCGGGGCGGCGACATCGACCACCGAGCCGTAGTTGGAAAAGCTCGACCTGGAGCCGCTGCGGGTGGTGGCCGCAACCGTGATGACGTTGTTGCAGTTGGCCGGATTGAAGTTGGCGGCATTGGCGTTGCTGTTGCCCGCCGCCACCACCACCGTGCTGCCGCGGCCGACCGCGCTGTTGATGGCGTTCTGCGTGGTCATGCTGCAACTGCCGCTGCCACCCAGGCTCATGTTGATCACCTTGGCCGGGGTGCTGGTCGTCGGTACACCGCTGACGCTGCCACCGGAGGCCCAGACGATGCCATCGGCGATGTCCGAGGTGTAGCCTCCGCAGGTGCCGAGCACCCGCACCGGCATGATCTTGGCGTTGTACGCCACCCCGGCCACCCCCAGGCCGTTGTTGGTGACCGCGGCCACGGTGCCGGCCACGTGGGTGCCGTGCCAGCTGGAATCGCTGGGCGTACCGCATTGGCCGGTGGTCCAGTCGCCCGGATCGCTCGGGTCGGCATCGCGGCCGTTGCCGTCGTTGGCGACCGTGGTATCGGAGATCATGTCGTAGCCGGCGATCACGTTGGCGTTGAGGTCAGGGTGATTGGTGATGCCGGTGTCCAGCACCGCGACCACCACGCCACTGCCGGTGGAGCGGTCCCAGGCGGTGGGAGCGTTGATCCCGGCGGTGGCCTCGAAGTAGTGCCATTGCTCGTTGTAGCGCGAGTCGTTCGGGGTCAGGACCGGCTTGAGCAGGGCATCGACCTCGACGTACTCGACGTTGGGGTTGGCGGCGATCTGCTGCATCAGGGCTTCGGCGCCGGCGCGGTCGAGCTTGCGCGCCGACTTGATCACGTCGGCGCCGACCGCGGTGCGCCGCAGGTGGCCGACGCCCAGGCCCTGCAGCATGCCGGCCTCGTTAAGCGCCTGGGTCCGCATGCTGCTGCTGGCCAGCTCGCTGCTGCCGCTGCGGTACTTGACGATGAAGCGGTCGTAGCTCTGGCCGTCCTTGAGCATGCTGGTGTTGATACGGGCAGCGCCGGTATCCGGTGCGGCGACGGCCATGGGTGCTGCCATCACCAGTGCGCAAGCGGTAGCCAGCGCATGATTGCGAAATGCACGGGTAGTGCGAGTGCGGATAGGAGTCACGTTTGCATATCCCCTGTAGTGAGGTGGGTAACGCGGCCGCGGATTACGACCGTGTTGGTTCCTGACCAAATAGGGATGTTCTGCAGCGTGCTTGTGGCGCCTGCAGAGTCCGGTTCGGCTCCTGCCGTGACCAGACTCTCGCGAATGCGAGGGCTCTCGCCCTCGTCTGCGGACTGCACATCCCTGTGTACGCCCGAGGTTTGTTGTCGCCTCGTGGTCCTTTCACTTCCTGGTGTTGCTGGTGTTGCCATACTCAGTTGCCTGGTACCACCAGACCCGCGTCGATTGTCTTGTCCAACTGGCTTGGAAAGGCGCGCGATGCAGGCTTGAAGCACTATGGTCCCAGTTGCGCTGATCAGCATAGCCCCGATTCATTGGAGTGCTAGCGTGGTCACGCTCTGGTTGCGTAAGCGTCAGAGTAGTGGTCGCTCTTCATGCGGCATTCGACAAAAAGATTATGGACAGGCAGCAGTGGCTTGCTTACGTTAACGTCAACGTAAATTTGCGGCGACGACAAAACCGTCTGCGGCTAGCCAGAATCCATGACAACTACAAGAAGGGAAGCTATGAACCATCTCAGCTACACCCGCGGCCCCCAGGACAAGCCGCTGCTGACCATGACCATAGGCCAGGCCTTCGATGCCACGGTGGCGCGCTTCGCCGAGAGCGAAGCCCTGGTAGTGCGTCACCAGCGCCTGCGTTACAGCTGGGCCGAGTTGGCCGAGCAGGTCGAATGCTGCGCCAGTGCCCTGCTGGCACTGGGCGTGCAGCAGGGCGAACGAGTGGGTATCTGGGCGCCCAACTGCGCCGAGTGGTGCATCACCCAGTTCGCCACGGCCAAGGTCGGGGCGGTTCTGGTCAACATCAACCCAGCCTACCGCGGCAGCGAGCTGGAGTACGCCCTGAAGCAGTCCGGTTGCGCCTGGCTGATCTGCGCCGACGCCTTCAAGACCTCCGACTACCACGCCATGCTGGTGGCGCTGCTACCGGAACTGGCCAGCAGCCAGCCGGGTACCCTGCGCAGCGCAAGGCTGCCGCGGCTGCGCGGGGTGATCAGCCTGGCGCGCCAGGCGCCGGCGGGTTTCCTCTGCTGGCATGAGCTGGCGGGCCTGGCCGCGGAGGTCGCCCCAGAACAGCTGGCCGAGCGCCAGGCGCTGCTGCAGTTCGATGAGCCGATCAATATCCAGTACACCTCCGGCACCACCGGCTCGCCCAAGGGCGCGACCCTGAGCCACTACAACATCCTCAACAACGGCTACATGGTCGGCGAGAGTCTGGGCCTGAGTGAACGGGACCGCCTGGTGATCCCGGTGCCGCTGTATCACTGTTTCGGCATGGTGATGGGCAACCTCGGCTGCCTGACCCATGGCAGCACCATGATCTACCCGGCGCCGAGCTTCGAGCCCGAGGCCACCCTGCTGGCGGTGGCCGAGGAACGTGCCACCATCCTGTACGGGGTGCCGACCATGTTCATCGCCGCGCTGGATCATCCACGCCGCGCGGAGTTCGACCTGTCCAGCCTGCGTAGCGGGATCATGGCCGGCGCCACCTGCCCGATCGAGGTGATGCGCCGGGTGATCGACGATCTGCACATGGGCGAGGTGCAGATCGCCTACGGCATGACCGAGACCAGCCCGGTGTCGCTGCAGACCGCCGCCGACGACGAGCTGGAGCTGCGGGTGACCAGCGTCGGCCGCACCCAGCCGCAGCTGGAGAGCAAGATAGTCGACGCCGAGGGGCGCATCCTGCCCCGGGGCGAGACCGGCGAGCTGTGCACCCGCGGCTACAGCGTGATGCTTGGCTATTGGGACAACCCCCAGGCTACGGCCGAGGCCATAGATCCGGGGCGCTGGATGCACAGCGGCGATCTGGCAGTGATGGACGAGCAGGGCTACGTGCGAATCGTCGGGCGCAGCAAGGACATGATCATTCGCGGCGGCGAAAACATCTATCCGCGAGAGGTCGAGGAGTTCCTCTTCAGCCATCCGGCGGTGGCGGACGTGCAGGTGATCGGTGTGCCGGACGAGAAGTACGGCGAGGAGATCGCCGCCTGGGTCCAGCTGCACCCCGGCCATGTCTGCGATGCGGAGGCCCTGCGGGCCTACTGCAAGGCCAATATCGCCCACTTCAAAGTGCCGCGCTATTTCAAGTTCGTCGATGCCTTCCCCATGACGGTGACCGGAAAGGTGCAGAAGTTCCGCATGCGCGAGCAGATGCTGGCGGAACTGGGGCAGGCGGCGCCCTGATGCGGCAGGGCGCGGGGGCAGCATGACCGACGCAACGGTCGAGAAGGGCACCATCTCCGTCAGGCTGGTGGGTGAGGCCCTGCGCGAATGGCAGGCGCGGGGCCTGGACGCCGGTGGTTTGCTGGTCGGGGCCGGCATCGCGGCAGAACTGCTCGGCAAGGGTAACGCGCGGGTGCCCGCCCAGGCTTATGCACGGCTGTGGCGGGCGCTGGCACAGGCGATGGATGACGAGTTCTTCGGCATGAACCCGCGGCGGATGAAGGTCGGTAGTTTCGCTTTCATGGCCAAGGCAGCGTTGCGCGAGCCGACCCTCGGAACGGCCCTGGACAGCGCCCTGGCCTTCCTGCGGTTGGTCTTAGAGGGTTTTGCCCCGCGTCTGGAACGCCAGGGCGGAATGGCGGCCATCGTCATCGAGGAGGCGCCGGGGCAGGGCAGCCGGGCCTTCGCCTGTTTCACCCTGTGGATGATCGTGCATGGCCTGGCCTGCTGGCTGGCCGGAAGGCGCATCCCGATCCTGGCGGCCGAGCTGCGTTGTTCGGCGCCGGACTATATCGGCGACTACCGGGTGATGTTCACCACTAACCTGCGCTTCGGTCGGCCCCACAGCCGCCTGCTGTTCAACGCCGAATGCCTGGCGCAACCGGTGCGCCGCAGCGAGCGCGAGCTCAGGCGTTTCCTCGCCGGGGCGCCGGCCAATATCCTGGTGCGCTACCGTGACCCGCAGAGTCACGGCGCGCGAATCAAGGCCTACCTGCGCGACCTCAAGGCCGAACGCTGGCCGGATTTCGAGGCATTGTCCGCCCATTTCTACATGGCGCCCTCGACCCTGAGGCGCAAGCTGGCACTAGAGGGCCAGTCCTACCAGGGGCTCAAGGACCATGTACGCCGTGACCTGGCCATCGCCCGCCTGGACGGCGGCGCCGGCAACTTTGCCGAGCTGGCTTTCGAGCTCGGGTTCGCCGATGCCAGTGCCTTCTACAAGGCGTTCAAGAAATGGACCGGCACCACACCGGGGCAGTATCGCGCGCTGATGCACCCGGAGGCGCCCTCGGCCTGAGCCGGGTTGTCCAAACCGCTCAGTCAGGTTGACGCCTGTCGACATTGCCGCCAGGGCGCGCGCCTCCGACTATTGGCGGTACTCCAAAGAACAACAACCGGGAGTTACCCCGATGCGCGATTACCTGACCGCCGCCCGCGAGTTCGATTATCCGACTGCCGTAGCCACGACCCTCTCGGGGTCGCTGGATGCACTCAATGCCTGCGTCGAATGCTGTGACCGGCATGCCGTGCCCGGGCGCATCGCCCTGTTCTGGGAGGGCCGCGAGGGTGACAGCGCGCGCTACAGTTTCTGCGAATTGAAAGAGCAAGCCGCGCGCTTCGCCAACTTCCTCCAGGCCCAAGGCGTGCGCCCCGGCGACTGCGTGGCCGGGTTGTTGCCGCGTACCGTCGAGCTGCTGATCACGGTGCTCGGTACCTGGCGCCTGGGCGCGGTGTATCAGCCGTTGTTCACCGCCTTCGGGCCCAAGGCCATCGAACACCGGGTGCAGAGTTCCGGCGCCAGACTGGTGGTGACCGACGCGGCCAACCGCGCCAAGCTCGATGAGGTGCAGGGCGTGCCAATGATCGTCACGGTCGCCGGCGCTCGGGATCAGGACATCCAGAGCGGCGAGTTCAGCTTCTGGGAGGAGCTGGAGCGCCATTCGAGCGAATTCGAACCGGTCATGCGCAGCGCCGAAGACCCCTTCCTGATGATGTTCACCTCCGGCACCACCGGCCTGGCCAAGCCCGTGCCGGTGCCGCTCAAGGCGATCCTGGCGTTC
Source organism: Pseudomonas sp. LPB0260 (assembly GCF_013388395.1). Taxonomy (NCBI): domain Bacteria; kingdom Pseudomonadati; phylum Pseudomonadota; class Gammaproteobacteria; order Pseudomonadales; family Pseudomonadaceae; genus Pseudomonas; species Pseudomonas sp. LPB0260. The sequence continues at coordinate 255,862 of NZ_CP058247.1, forward strand.
GTCGGCTATCTGCGCGACGCCGTGGACCTGCGCGAGGACGATGCGTTCTGGAACCTGGCCGATCCGGGCTGGGCCTATGGCCTGTACTACGCGGTGACCGGCCCCTTGGCCATGGGCCACGCCACGACCTTCTACGAAGGTTCGTTCAGCGTGGAGAGCACCTGCCGGATCATCCGCAAGTACGGCATCACCAATCTGGCAGGCTCACCCACAGCCTATCGCCTGCTGCTGGCGGCCAAGGAACAGGTCGAAGCGCAACTCAAGGGCCGCCTGCGTGCGGTAAGCAGCGCAGGCGAGCCCTTGACCCCGGAGGTGATCCGCTGGTTCGAAGGCGGCCTGGGCACCACCATCCATGACCACTACGGCCAGACCGAACTGGGCATGGTGCTGTGCAACCATCATGCACTGGCCCACCCGGTGCGCGTCGGCGCCGCCGGCTTCGCCATACCCGGCCATCGGGTGGTGGTGCTGGACGAGCAGCAGCGCGAACTGCCGGCAGGGCAGCCCGGCATCCTCGCCGTCGACCGGCCGCGCTCGCCACTGTTCTGGTTTCCGGGTTACCAGGGCCTGCCGACCAAGGCCTTCGTCGGCGACTACTACCTGAGCGGCGACACCGTGGAGCTGAACGAGGACGGTAGCATCAGTTTCGTCGGCCGTAGCGATGACGTGATCACCACCTCCGGCTACCGGGTCGGCCCCTTCGATGTGGAGAGCGCGCTGATCGAGCACCCGGCGGTGATCGAGGCTGCCGTGATCGGCAAGCCGGACCCGGAACGCACCGAGCTGGTCAAGGCCTTCGTCGTGCTGCACGGCCAGTACCGCGCCGAGGCTGCACTGGCCGAAGAACTGCAGCAGCATGTGCGCAGACGCCTGTCGGCCCATGCCTACCCCCGTGAGGTGGCGTTCGTCGACGAACTGCCGAAGACCCCCAGCGGCAAGATCCAGCGCTTTCTCCTGCGCAACCAGGAGATCGCCAAGGCCCAGGCGGCCGCCCATTGAATAAGGAGTCGAAAGCATGCGTATCGAAGACCGAGTGTTTCTGCTGACTGGCGCCAGCTCCGGGCTGGGCCTGGCCACCGCCCGTGAGCTGGTGGCCCAGGGCGGCAAGGTCGTCCTCGCCGACATCAACGCTGAGGCCGGCGCGGCGCGGGCCGAGGAACTGGGCGGCAATGCCCGCTTCGTGCCGACCGATATCACCCGCGAGGACGACGGCCGTCGCGCAGTGGCCGCCGCCGTCGAGGCCTTCGGTGGCCTGCACGGGCTGGTCAACTGCGCCGGCATCGCCCCGGCGGAGAAGGTCCTGGGACGCAACGGCGCCCACGGCCTGGAGAGCTTCAATCGGGTCATTCAGGTCAACCTGGTCGGCAGTTTCAACATGCTGCGCCTGGCCGCCGAGGCCATGGCCCGGGGCGAGGTGAACGAGGAGGGCGAGCGCGGGGTGATCGTCAACACCGCCTCGGTGGCCGCCTTCGACGGGCAGATGGGCCAGGCCGCCTATGCCGCCTCCAAGGGCGGGGTGGCGGCCATGACGCTGCCGGCGGCGCGGGATCTGGCGCGCTCGGGGATCCGCGTGATGTGCATCGCCCCGGGCATCTTCGAGACGCCGATGATGGCCGGCATGCCCCAGGAGGTGCGCGACTCCCTGGCCGCCAACGTGCCGTTCCCGCCACGCCTGGGCCGCCCGGACGAGTACGCCGCGCTGGTGTGTCACATCATCGAGAACTCCATGCTCAACGGCGAGGTCATCCGCCTGGATGGCGCCCTGCGCATGGCGGCCAAGTAACGTTGTCAAAAGAATGGGCAGCGCGGATCCCATCCGGGCCGCCCGGAATCGGCTTAAGAGGTACAGCGACATGAACAGGCAATCCGATCCGGTGGTAATCGTCAGCGCCGCGCGCACGCCAATGGGCGGCTTTCTCGGCGAGCTCAAGGAGGTCAGCGCCGCCGAGCTGGGCGCCGCGGCGATCTGCGCCAGCCTGGAACGCGCCGGGCTGGCGGCCGATGCCGTGCAGGAAGTGATCATGGGCTGCGTGCTGCAGGCCGGCCAGGGCCAGGCGCCGGCGCGCCAGGCGGCCCTCGGTGCGGGCCTGGACCAGGGCACGCCGTGCTCGACGGTGAACAAGATGTGCGGTTCGGGCATGAAGGCGGCGATGCTCGGCCATGACCTGTTGCTGGCCGGCAGTGCCGAAGTGGTGGTCGTCGGCGGCATGGAGAGCATGTCGAACGCCCCCTACCTGCTGGAGCGGGCGCGCGGCGGCTACCGCATGGGCCACGGCCGGGTGCTCGACCACATGTTCCTCGATGGCCTGGAGGACGCCTACGACAAGGGCCGCCTGATGGGCACCTTCGCCGAGGACTGCGCCGAGGCCTACGGCTTCAGCCGCGAGCAGCAGGATGCCTTCGCCATCGCCTCGCTGACCCGCGCGCAGAAGGCCATGAGCGAAGGGCGCTTCAAGGACGAGATTGTCGCAGTGGAGGCCAGGGTAGGGCGCGAACTGCGCAGCATCGTCAGCGACGAGCAGCCGCCCAAGGCTCGCCCGGACAAGATCCCCAGCCTCAAGCCGGCCTTCCGCGAGGGCGGCACGGTGACGGCGGCCAACGCCAGCTCGATCTCCGATGGCGCCGCGGCGCTGCTGCTGATGCGCCTGTCCGAGGCGCAGAAACGCGGCCTCACGCCGCTGGCGGCGATCCGTGGCCACGCCAGCTTCGCCCATGCGCCCAAGCTGTTCGCCACCGCCCCGGTCGGCGCCCTGCAGCGCCTGATGAACCGCACCGGCTGGACGCTGGCCGAAGTCGACCTGTTCGAGATCAACGAGGCCTTCGCCGTGGTGCCGATGGCGGCCATGCACGACCTGGACATTCCCCACGACAAGCTCAATGTGCATGGCGGCGCCTGCGCCCTCGGCCACCCGATTGGCGCCTCCGGGGCGCGGGTGCTGGTGACCCTGCTCAACGCCCTGCGCCAGCACGACCTCAAGCGCGGCGTCGCCTCGCTGTGCATCGGCGGTGGCGAGGCCACGGCCATGGCCATCGAACTGCTGAACTGAACCGGGAGAGCCCCATGATTCCTGCTGAACAAGAGCTGCTGATCCGCGACATGGCCCGCCAGTTCGCCCAGGAGCGGCTCAAGCCGTTCGCCGCCGAATGGGATCGGGAGCACCGTTTCCCGGCCGAGGCCCTGAAGGAAATGGGCGAGCTGGGCTTCATGGGCATGCTGGTCCCGGAGGAGTGGGGCGGTGCCCAGACCGGCCATCTGGCCTACGCCATGGCCCTGGAGGAAATCGCCGCCGGCGACGGTGCCTGCTCGACCATCATGAGCGTGCACAACTCGGTGGGCTGCATGCCGATCCTCAAATTCGGCAGCGAGGCGCAGAAGCAGCGCTTCCTCCGGCCCCTGGCCGAAGGCAGGATGCTCGGCGCCTTCGCCCTCACCGAGCCCCAGGCCGGCTCCGACGCCAGCAGCCTGAAGACCCGCGCCCGGCGCGACGGCGACCACTACGTGCTCAATGGCAGCAAGCAGTTCATCACCTCCGGCAGCCATGCCGGCATGGTCATCGTGTTTGCCGTGACCGATCCGCAAGCGGGCAAGAAGGGCATCAGCGCCTTTATCGTGCCCACCGACACCCCCGGCTACTCGGTGGTGCGGGTCGAAGAGAAGCTCGGCCAGCACGCCTCGGACACCTGCCAGATCCAGTTCGACGACCTGCGCATTCCCGTCAGCCTGCGCCTGGGCGAGGAGGGCGAGGGCTACCGCATCGCCCTGTCCAACCTCGAGGGCGGGCGCATCGGCATCGCGTCCCAGGCCGTGGGCATGGCCCGCGCGGCCTTCGAGGCCGCGCGCGACTATGCCCACGAACGCGAGGCCTTCGGCAAGCCGATCATCGAACACCAGGCGGTGGCCTTTCGCCTGGCCGACATGGCCACCGAGATCGCCGTGGCACGGCAGATGGTCCACCACGCAGCCAGCCTGCGCGAGGCCGGCCTGGCCTGCCTGAACGAGGCCTCGATGGCCAAGCTGTTCGCCTCGGAGATGGCCGAGCGGGTCTGCTCGGCAGCCATCCAGACCCTCGGCGGCTACGGCTACCTCAAGGACTTCCCGGTCGAGCGCATCTACCGCGACGTGCGCGTGTGCCAGATCTACGAAGGCACCAGCGACGTCCAGCGCCTGGTCATCGCGCGCAGCCTCTGAGGCTTCGCTTAGGGCGCGCGCTGACAGGGCTGGTGCGCATAGCGCACCCTACGATGAGCCGGACTCACTCCGGTCCGGCGCTCCCTCCTGCTTGGCCAGAGTAGGGTGCGCCGCGCGCACCTGGGCGATATCAGGTCAAAATCAAGGTTGTCGAACGATCCTGATAGCGCTAACATCCGGCCAAACAAAACGACGCCACACCGATGGCGCCCCGGAGAATCCATGACTACTTGCCTCCCTGCCCATGGCCTCGTGCCGGCTGACCGCACCCTGGTGGTGATGGGCGTCAGCGGTTCGGGCAAGAGCGACATCAGCCAGGCCGTCGCCACCGCACTTGGCTGGCGGCACATCGAGGCCGATCGCTTCCACCCCCGCGAAAACGTCGAGCGCATGAGCGCCGGCATCCCCCTGAGCGACGCCGACCGGGTGCACTGGCTGGACGCGCTGATCGCCGAGATGCAGGCCGCCCAGGCCGCTGGCGAGGGCTTCGTGCTGGCCTGCTCGGCGCTCAAGCTCAGCTACCGTGAGCGCCTGCGCGCCGCCGTACCGGGCCTGCGTTTCGCCCACCTGCATATCGATCACACCACCGCCCTGCAGCGCGTGGGGGGGCGTCCCGGTCACTTCATGCCGACCTCCCTGGTCGACAGCCAGTTCGCCACCCTGGAAGCGCCGGACGGCGAGCCAGGTGTGTTGACCGTCGACGGCACCCAGAGCCGCGCCGACGTGGTTGAGCAGGTATGCACCTGGGTGCGCCAAAGCTCCACGGAGGCGGAAATGGCCGAACGGGTGGACCTTTCCGCGCAGGAATTTGATAGCGCTATCAATGGCGGCGGCGTACACCTGACGGGCACGCCGATCTACCGGGGTGGCCTGGCGCGCCTGTTCGACCGCCTGACCGATGGCCTGATGGCCGTGTTGATGGGCTTCATGGTGCTGGTGGTGTTCAGCAACGTGGTGCTGCGCTATGCCTTCGACTCCGGCTGGTCCGGCGCCGAGGAGTTGTCGCGCCTGGCCTTCGTCTGGCTGGTGTTCGTCGGAGTGGCCTCGAGCATGCGCCGCGGCGAGCTGATGAGCTTTTCCATGATTCGCGACCGCTTTCCCAAGGCCGCGCGATTGCTGGTCGACTCGGCCAGCTGGCTGCTGGTGGCCGCCGCCAGCGCCCTGGCGAGCTGGGGCGCCTGGCAGCAGTTGCAGTTCGGCTGGAGCATCAACAGCCCGGTGGTCGGCTACCCCCTGGCCCTGGCGATGCTGCCGGTGCTGGCCTGCATGGCGGTATTGACGCTGCTGGCCCTGGTGCAGCTGGTCAACCTCTGGCGCAGCCCCGATGAAGCGGCCTCCTCGCTGGCCAATGTGACGGTCGACTGAGCCGGCCATGAGCCACGAATCTTCCCATAACAAGACCGGGCACCGCCCACCGAGGACCCACCGATGACAGTCGCGGTTTTCCTATCCTCCCTGCTGGGCTTCATGGCCTTCGGCATGCCCATCGCCTTCGCCCTGATCCTCACCGGCGCGGTGCTGATGTGGTATCTGGAGTTCTGGGACGTGCAGCTGCTGGCGCAGAACCTGCTGGCCGGCGCCGACAGTTTCCCGTTGCTGGCCGTGCCGTTCTTCATCCTCGCCGGCGAGCTGATGAACGCCGGCGGCATCTCCAAGCGCATCATCGCCATGGCCCAGGCCTTCGTCGGCCACAAGCGCGGCGGCCTGGGCTTCGTCGCCATCGCCGCGGCGGTGCTGCTGGCCAGCATGTCCGGTTCGGCCCTGGCCGATACCGCGGCGTTGGCCACCCTGTTGCTGCCGATGATGCGTCAGCGCGGCTACCCGCTGCATGCCTCGGCCGGCCTGGTGGCCGCCGGCGGCATCATCGCGCCGATCATTCCGCCGTCGATGCCCTTCGTCATCTATGGCGTGGTCACCAACACCTCGATCAGCCAGCTGTTCATGGCCGGCCTGGTGCCGGGGCTGATCATGGGCGGCGGGCTGATTCTCGCCTGGACCCTGATCGCCCGCGGCTTCACCGAACCGACCCCGCCCAAGGCCAGCCGGGCCGAACGCCGCGCGGCCCTGCTCGACGGCGCCTCGGCGCTGATGCTGCCGGTGATCATCGTCGGCGGCCTGCGCTTCGGCATCTTCACCCCGACCGAGGCGGCGGTGGTCGCGGCAGTCTATGCCCTGGGCGTGTCGACCCTGCTGTACCGCGAGCTGAACTGGAGCGCCCTGGTCGAGGCGATGACCCGCGCCAGCCGTACCACCGCCTCGGTGATGTTCCTCTGCGCGGCGGCGACGGTGTCGGCCTACATGGTCACCCTGGCCCAGCTGCCGGACGAGATCGGCGCCATGCTCGGCCCGCTGGCCGACCATCCGCAGCTGCTGGTGGCGGCGATCATGCTGCTGATGATCGCCGTGGGCATGGTTCTGGACCTCACCCCGACCATCCTCATCCTCGCCCCGGTGCTGGCGCCGATCGCGGTCAAGGCCGGCGTCGACCCGGTGTATTTCGGCGTGATGTTCGTGCTGATCGGCTCCATCGGCCTGATCACCCCGCCGGTGGGCACGGTGCTCAACGTAGTCGGCGGCATCGGTCGCCTACGCATGGACGTGCTGGTGCGCGGGGTGATGCCGTTCTTCCTGATCTACCTGGCGATAGTCGTGCTGCTGATCGCCGTGCCTGAAATCGTCACGGTGCCGCTGGCATGGCTGCGCTGAGGCATCTTGCGCAACCCACCCGGGGCCTCCGGTCCCAACCCGTACGCATCCACAACAACAAAGGTACTAGCCCCATGAAACGCTTCCTGATCGCCGGCCTCGCTGCCGCCACCCTGCTTAGCCCGCTGGCCACGCTTACCGCCCAGGCCGACGAGATTCGCTCGCGGATGATCCGCTTCGGTTATGGCCTCAACGAGGACAGCAACCAGGGCCGCGCCGCCAAGCTGCTGGCCGAGGAAGTGGCCAAAGCCTCCGACGGCAAGCTCAAGGTCCGCACCTTCGGCTCCGCCAGCCTCGGCGCCGACAACCAGATGCAGAACGCCCTGATCGGCGGCGCCCAGGAGATGATGGTCGGCTCCACCGCGACCCTGGTCGGCATCAGCAAGGAAATGGCGGTGTGGGATACGCCTTTCCTGTTCAGCAGCGAGCAACAGGCCGACGCCGTGCTCGATGGCCCGATCGGCCGCCAGGTCATGGACAAGCTGGAAGCGCAGGGCCTGGTAGGCCTGGTGTACTGGGAGAACGGTTTCCGCAACATGACCAACAACGTCCGTCCGATCGCCAAGGTCGAGGACTTCTCCGGCATCAAGCTGCGTGTCATGCCCAACCCGGTCTACCTCGAGACCTTCAAGCTGATGGGCGCCAACGCCGTGCCGCTGCCGTTCTCCGAGCTGTTCACCGCGCTCGAGACCAAGGCCGTGGATGGCCAGGAAAACCCCTTCAACACCATCCTCTCGTCGAAGTTCTACGAGGTGCAGAAGTACCTGACCGTGACCAATCACGTGTACAGCCCATGGATCGTCACCGCCTCCAAGCGCTGGTGGGACGGCCTGTCGCAGCGCGAGCAGGCGATCATCCTGCAGGCGGCGATCAAGGCCCGTGACTTCGAGCGCCAGGACACCCGCGCCGAGGCCGCCAAGGCCCTGGCCCAGCTCAAGGCCAACGGCATGCAGGTCAACGAGATCAGTGCCGAGCAGGTCCAGTTGATGCGCGAAATCGCCCAGCCGGCGATCCAGCAGGTGGTCGACACCGTCGGCCAGGAGCTGTTCGACCAGGTCCAGGCCGAGGCTGCCAAGGCCGCTCACTGATGAGTTTTCGCGGGTTACGCCGGGTTTGCCGGTGGTTGCATGCTGCCGGCCCAGGGCGGCGTATCCCGCGCTTTTTTTCAGCTGGTAGAATCGCCGGCTTCTTGTCCAGGGAACTGTCATGAGCCAGCGTCGACGTCGCACCGCCGAACGCGTCACCCTGTCCGATGTGGCCAAGGCCGCCGGCTGCTCGCTGATGTCCGCCTCAAGGGCGCTGTCGCAGCCGGACATGGTCTCCGATGCCCTGCGCGAGCAGGTGATGCGGGCGGTCAAGGAGCTCGGTTACGTGCCCCATTCGGCGGCGCGGGCGCTGGCCAGCTCACGCTCGAATCTGGTCGCGGTGATCATTCCCTCGCTGTCCAACTCGGTGTTCGTCGACACCGCCGAGGCGATCCAGCGGGCGCTGATGCCCGCCGGCTTCGAGGTGATGCTCGGCGTCAGCCACTACCGCGCGGAAGAGGACGAGCGCCTGCTGCGCGCCTACCTGGCGCACCAGCCGGCCGGCCTGCTGCTCACCGGTTTCGAGCGCAGCGATGCGGCGCGAGAGATTCTCGGCGGCTACCGCGGGCCGATCGTCAGCATGATGGAACTGAGCGACGCACCGGACGACTACTGCGTCGGCTTCTCCCAGCAGGAGGCGGGGGCGGCCATGACCCGGGCCCTGATTGCGCGTGGCTACCGGCAGATCGCCTTCGCCGCGGCGCAGCTCGATCCGCGCACCTTGCAGCGCGCCGAAGGCTATCGGCAGGCGTTGCGCGAAGCCGGGCGCCATGACCCGACGCTGGAATTGCTGACCCCCGAACTGTCGTCCATCGGCCTGGGCGCCAGCCTGCTCGACCGCCTGCTGGAACAGTGGCCGCAGATCGATGCGGTGTTCTTCAACAACGACGACCTGGCCCTCGGTGCCCTGTTTCGCGCCCGGCAACTGAACCTGGCGGTACCCCAGCGCCTGGCCATCGCCGGTTTCAACGACCTGCCGGCCGCGGCCTGGGTGCACCCGGCGCTGACCACGGTACGCACCACCCGTGGCAAGGTCGGCGAACTGGCCGCGCAGATGCTGTTGACCCTGATGCGCGGCGAGCAGCCACCCAGCCAGCGAATCGATGTCGGCTTCGAAGTGGTGCTGCGCGACAGCGCCTGAACCCGGCTGCGACCTAGAGCGGCACCGATTCGCCGGCAGGGGCGGCCGACTCCTGCGCCACGGGGCGGGAGGAGCGTTCGAGCAGCCGTGGAATCTCGCCGCTGTCATAGCCCTGCTGAATCACCGCGTTGAACGCCTCGAGAAATTCACCCATGGCCATGCTCTTGTGAAAGCCCAGGTAGTTGGCGTCGCGTTTGAGTGGCTGCGGCAAGGCCAGCAGTTCGCCGGCCCGCTTGCGCAGTACCAGGTCCTGGCCGATGGCCCACTGCAGGCTGGCCAGCCCGGGATTGATCAACGCCGCATCGATTCGCCCGGCCAGCAGTTTCTTCAAGCGCGGCACAGGTCCGTTGTCCTCGATCACCTCGAAGGCCCCGCGGCGGCGAGCCTGCTCGAAATCCTCGCCGAAACTACCACCGGCGCCGAGGCCGACGCGGCGACCCGCCAGGTCGTCCAGGCCGGCGAAGTCGAAGGCCCGGTCCCGGCGCACCACCACCAGCACTTCGTCGTAGAACAGCGGTATCGAATAGTCGAAGATCTGCTGGCGTTCGGCGGTCCAGCTCAGGCCGACGATGCCGGCCTGGTGCTCCCGGGCCATCCAGTAGGCCCGCGCCCAGGGATACAGGTGCAGGGTCAGCTGGTGCTGGGGCAGGGAGGCATCGGCGTAGCTGAGGATATCCACCAGCAGGCCGCTGGGCTGGTCGTTCTGCGCGTAGATCTTGGGAGCACCGTAGTTGTTGCCGACGATGAGCACCTCGCGGGCCTCGGCGGTGCCGAGCAACAAGCAGTAAACCAACAGCAGAGTGCGCATCGAACCTTCCCAAGCAAAGCGCCAGCAAGTCCCCGCACCTTAAGTCATGCCCCGGCGCCTGCCAAGGCGCGTCCGCACGAATGGTCCCATGGCCTGTAGCCAGTTCATGGCGCGGCGGTTTCGAGCTTCCGTTCCTGGGTGGCGACCTGCTGGCAGATTTCGATGATCTGTTCGCGCATCCAGCGGTTGGCGGGGTCCTGGTCGGTGCTTTCATGCCAGTACAGGTGGGTTTCCAGGGTCGGCACGCCGTTGACCGGCAGCTCGACATGGTGCAGCGCGTTGCGCCGGGCGAAGCGCTCGGGCACGGTCATTACCATGTCGGTGCCCTGCATCACGGTGGTGGCCATCAGGTAGTGCTGGGAGCGCAACGCAATCTTGCGCTGGATGCCCAGCTTGCCGAGGGCCAGGTCGACATGGCCGAGGCCGCTGCGGCGGCTGGAAATATGGATGTGGGTCAGGCCCAGGTATTCGTCCAGGCTGATCCTGTCCTTGGCCAGCGGATGGCCGGGACGCATGGCGCAGACGTAGCGGTCCTCCAGCAACTTGACGTGGCGCACCTGCGGGTCGGTATTGAGCGGTGCATCGACGGCGAAATCCAGGCGCCCGGCGGCCAGTTCCTTGGTGGTTTCCCGGCGCTTGGCCAGCATGCTCTCGATCACCAGTTGCGGCGCCAGGCGGCGCAGGCGCTGGAACAGCGCTGGCAGGATCACCGCCTCGGTCAGGTCGGTCATGCTGATGCGGTAGGTCTTGCTCGCCTGGGCCGGATTGAAGGTACGGCTCTCCTGCACCGAGATGCGCAGCTGCTGCAGGGCGCTGCGCACCGGGCCGATGATGTTCTGCGCCATGGGCGTGGGCACCATGCCCTGGGCGGTACGCACGAACAGCGGGTCGTTGAAGGTCTCGCGCAGGCGGGCCAGGGCGTTGGACACGGCCGGCTGGGTGATGCCGACGATCTGCCCGGCACGGGTCAGGTTGGCCTCGGAATAGATGGCATCGAAGACGACGAACAGGTTGAGATCAACTTTGTTGAGATTCATTCCTTGCAGGCTCCGAGGGTTATCCATGGGGGTGGATCATATATCGGTGATGAATGTTTATACACGATGAAAATAGGTTAGATAAATCCATAACCCTGCTCTAGCATCTTTTTCACGTCGTCGAGACTTCATTCAATTCCCGCAAAAAGGTAGCCCCATGGATTTCGCCTACTCCCCCAAGGTTCAGGAACTGCGTGAGCGCGTGAGCGCATTCATGGAGGCCCATGTGTATCCGGCCGAGGCCGTGTTCGAGCAGCAGGTGGCCGAAGGCGACCGCTGGCAGCCGACCGCGATCATGGAGGAGTTGAAAGCCAAGGCCAGGGCCGAGGGGCTGTGGAACCTGTTCCTGCCTGACTCGGAGCTGGGCGCCGGCCTGAGCAACACCGAGTACGCGCCCCTGGCCGAGATCATGGGCAGCTCGCTGATCGGCCCCGAGCCGTTCAACTGCGCCGCGCCGGACACCGGCAACATGGAGGTGCTGGTGCGCTACGGCAGCGAGGCGCAGAAGCGCCAGTGGCTCGAGCCATTGCTCAGCGGCGAGATCCGCTCGGCCTTCGCCATGACCGAGCCGGGCGTGGCGTCCAGCGACGCCACCAACATGGAGGCCAGCGCCGTGCGCCAGGGCGACGAGTGGCTGATCAACGGCCGCAAGTGGTGGACCTCCGGGGCCTGCGACCCGCGCTGCAAGGTGATGATCTTCATGGGCCTGACCAACCCGGATGCGCCGCGTCACCAGCAGCACTCGATGATCCTGGTGCCGATGGACGCCCCCGGAGTCAAGGTGCTGCGCCCGCTGCCGGTGTTCGGCTACGACGACGCGCCCCACGGCCACGCCGAGGTGCTGTTCGACAACGTGCGGGTGCCCTATGAGAACGTCATCCTCGGCGAGGGTCGCGGTTTCGAGATCGCCCAGGGCCGCCTAGGTCCGGGCCGTATCCACCATTGCATGCGCTCGATCGGCATGGCCGAACGCGCCCTCAAGCTGATGTGCGAGCGCGCCGTCGACCGCACCGCCTTCGGCAAACCGCTGGCGCGCCTGGGCGGCAATATCGACCTGATCGCCGACTCGCGCATGGAAATCAACATGGCTCGCCTGCTGACCCTCAATGCGGCCTACATGATGGACACCGTCGGCAACAAGATCGCCGCCAGCGAGATCGCCCAGATCAAGGTGGTGGCGCCCAACGTCGCGCTCAAGGTGATCGACCGCGCCATCCAGATCCACGGCGGCGCCGGGGTGTCCAACGACTTCCCCCTGGCCTACTGGTACGCCATGCAGCGCACCCTGCGCCTGGCCGACGGCCCGGACGAGGTGCACCGCGCGGCGATCGGCAAGTTCGAGATCGGCAAGTACATGTCCCGCGAGGCGATGCAGGCCAGTCGCTGAGCCTGTTTCGCCGCGTCCCCCAAGGCCCGCATGGGCGGGCCTTGCGGTCGCATCCATCGGCGAATCAAGGTCAGCGCTGGCTGTGCTGTCGATCGAGCCTGGCCCGCTCACGGGTCCCGAGCAGGGAGACCAGGACGCCGCCGGCCAGCAGTCCCAGCGTCACGCAAAGAGACAGCAGGGCGGGCACCTCGAACAGATCGTGCAGGAGGATCTTGCCGCCGATGTACATCAACACCAGGGACAGGGCGTACTTGAGGTAGATGAAGCGGTGCATCAGCGCCGCCAGGGCGAAGTACAGCGAGCGCAGGCCGAGGATGGCGAAGATGTTCGAGGTGTAGACGATGAACGGATCCTGGGAAATGGCCAGCACCGCCGGCACGCTGTCCACCGCAAACACCAGGTCGGCCAGCTCGATCAGTACCAGTGCCAGCAGCAGCGGGGTGGCATAGAGCAGTGGCCTGCCGCTGGCCGGGTCGGACAAGCGGACCCAGAAGCGGCCACCGTGGAAGTCATCGCTGACCCGAACATGCCGGCGCAGGAAACGCACCAGGGGGTTCTGCTCCAGGTTCGGGTGCTGCTCGGGTTGCTGCTGACCACGCAGCATCTTGAAACCGCTGAGCAGCAAGAACGCGCCGAACAGGTAGAGCACCCAATCGAAGCGCTGCACCAGCGCCGTGCCCAGGCCGATCATGATGGCCCGCAGCACGATCACCCCGATGATGCCCCAGAACAGCACGCGGTGCTGGTAGCGGCGCGGCACGCCGAAGTAGCCGAGGATCATCGCCATGACAAAGACGTTGTCCATGGACAGCGACTGCTCGACGAGAAAGCCCGTGTAGTACTCCAGTGCCTTGGTGGCGCCCAACTGCAGCCAGATCCAGGCACCGAAGGCCAGGCCGATGCTGAAGTAGCCGCTGTACAGCAGCAGGCTCTCGCGCATCTCGATCACATGCTGATCGCGGTGCAGCACGCCGAGGTCGAGGATCAGCAGGCCGAGGATAAGCACCAGGAAGGCCAGCCAGAACCAACCCGGGGTGCCGAACAGCGGGGTATTGAAAAAAGCCAGTAGAGCGTCCACAAGCCCTCCCTGAATGTCTGCCTGAGTGAAAATCGACTCAGTGACTCCGACATCGCGGTGAGGGCTCACCGCCAGAGGGGCCCGGCGTCACGCAACTATCAGGCTAGCGCTGGCGGCGGTTGCTGCCAAGCCCCGACAGCCTGGCGCTGGTCAATAGACCCAGACTTCGACCCGGCGATTCTTGATTCGTCCCTCATCGCCATCGTTGGCCGCCACCGGCAGTTCGTCGCCGAGGCCGATGATATCGCGGAAGATCACCCCCTGTTTCGCCAGGTCACGCCGCACCGCCATGGCCCGCAGTTTGGACAGCAGCTCGGCGCGCGCGGGGTCGGCCTTGGCGTCGCCGAAGCCGACCAGCACCACCTGGCGCTGCAGCTTGCCCTGGCTTTTCAGGTAGTCGAGCAGTCGCTCGAGGTCGCGTTGGGCCTTGTTGTCGAGCGTGGCGCTGCCCTCGGCGAAGCGAAAGTTCACCGACAGCCGCTTGGCGTCCCGGGCCAGGGCCTGATAGGCGCTGGGCATGGCCTGGTCGGGCGTAACCCGCACGGCTTGCACGGTCTGCGCGATGAAGCCGTTCTGCGCCACTATGGCCTGCCCGCGCGGGCTATGGGCGAAGCGGACCAGTGCCTTGGCCCAGGGGTTCTGCAGGTCCGGCTGGTTGTACAGGAACAGCCGCCGCGACAGCGGGTAGTCCTCGGTGGCGATCAGCGTCTCGCTTGGCGGCATGGCGTGCGAGTCGCCCGCGGCGATCGCCAGGGCCTTGGCCTGGCGGATATAGGGCAGGCCGATGAAGCCGATGCCCTGGGGATCCTGGCTGACCAGATCGGACAGCTGCTCACTGGACTCGAAGCGCTGGGCGTTGGCCGCCAGGGCTTTGCCGTTCGCTGCCAGGACCAGCTCCTTGAAGGTATCGTAGGTGCCGGAGTTGTCGTCGCGCGCATACAGGTTGATCCGCCCGCGCCCGCCACCGAGCTGTGCCCAGTCGTCGATCTCGCCGGCGAATACCCGGGCCAGCTGGTCGGTGCGCAGGGCCGCGATCGGGTTGCTCGGATGCAGGATGATCGCCAGCCCGTCGATGGCGATGATCTGCTCGGCGGCGTGGCTCTTGAGGTTGCCCAGCGCTGCCAGGGCGCTGACTTCGCTGTCCTTGATCGGCCGCGACGAGGCCGCGAGGTCGGCGCTGCCATCGTGCAAGGCGACGAAACCGGTACTGGAGCCGTGGGCAGCCACTTCGATGGTCACCAGGCGGCCATCGCCCGCTCGGCCGCTGATCGACTGTTCGTTCGGTACCGGCCCGGGGCGCACTTCGATCGCGCTCAGGCCCTGCTGCTCGAGCAGCCCCTTGGCCAGCGCCGGGGCGAGTTTCGCGCCGATGGTATTGGAACCCTGGATGCGCAGTACGCTGCGCTCATCCGCCGGGAGCGGCAGGGCGGCGAAGGCCCAGGCGGGCAGCAGGCAGCAGGCGAAGCCGAGCCACAGCCAGGTTGCGACTCGACTGCGGGGTTGACGGGAGCGGGCAGGCTGGGCGCGCGGCATGCGACAGACACCTTGTATGGGTGGATGAGGATGCCGCGACGATAAGACAGAAAGATGACTGTAATGTGACAGTCGAGTGAGAGGCGGGCGCTCTGGACCGGGGCTTGCGGCCGGGCAGCAGTTATCCGGCCGCGAGTCTGAGTCGGCGGCGAATCAGCTCAGCTCCAGCCAGATCGGCGCATGGTCGGAGGGTTTTTCCATGCCGCGCAGCTGGTAATCGATGCCGGCGTCCTTGATCCGCGCCTGCAGGCCCAGGGAGGCGAAAATCACATCGATGCGCAGGCCGCGCTTGGGCTCATCCTCGAAGCCGCGGCTGCGGTAGTCGAACCAGCTGAAACGGTCGTCCACGCTCGGATGGAGCTGGCGGAAACTGTCAACCAGGCCCCAGTTCTTCAGTTCGGCCAGCCATTCGCGCTCCTCCGGCAGGAAGCTGCACTTGCCGGTCTTCAGCCAGCGCAGGCGGTTCGGCTCGCCGATGCCGATGTCGCAGTCCTGCGGGGAAATATTGATGTCACCCATCACCACCAGCGGTTGCTGCGGCTGGAACTGGCTGCGCAGCAGCTGCTGCAGATCGGCGTAGAAGCGCTGCTTGGCCGGGAACTTGAGCGGGTGGTCGCGATTCTCGCCCTGGGGGAAGTAGCCGTTCATCACGGTCACCGGGTTGCCCTGGGCATCGGCGTAGGTACCGTAGATGAAGCGCCGCTGGGCATCCTCGGGGTCATCGGGAAAGCCCTTGTGCAGGGCCAGCGGCGCCTGACGCGAGAGCATGGCGACGCCATAGTGGCCCTTCTGCCCGTGGTAGTGGACGTGGTAGCCAAGCTGGCGGATCTCGGCCTCGGGAAATTGCTCGTCGGCGACCTTGGTCTCCTGCAGGCCGATCACGTCCGGCTGGTGCTTGTCGATCAACGCCGCCAGCTGATGGGGGCGCGCACGCAGTCCGTTGATATTGAAGGAAACTATCTTCATGGGCGGCAGGTCCTGGGGCTTCTGGCTGGAAAGCCGGGGATGCTAGCCGATCCACCCGGCCGGCGGCCAGTCGCCTGGCAGGCACCCGGTAGCGGTGCTACCGTGGGCCTAGACCACGATAACCCAATAACAACAGAGGCCGCGCCTATGTCCAATAGCCCTGCGGAGATTCGCCAGCTCGATGGCGGCTACGCGCGTGAAGCGCGCTCGCTGCTGTATCAGGCCTATCGTCACGAGCCGACCTTCGCCTACCTGTTCGAGGCCGGGCGCAGCGGTTATGACCAGCGGGTACGGGCCACGGTGCGCGAACTGGTCCTGCAGCACTTTCGCGAGGAGCTGCCGGCGCTGGGCCTGTTGATCGATGACCGGCTGGTCGGCATGGCGCTGATCGCACCGCCGCAGCGGCGCATGGACATTACCGAGAGCTGGGCCTGGCGCATGCGCATGCTGCTGACCGCGGGCTTTCGCTGCACCCGGCGCTATCTGGAATACCATGAGGCCGTGCTGGCCTGCCTGCCGCCCGGCGCCTACCACCTGCTGCCGCTGCTCGGCGTGCACCCGGAATTCCAGGGCCAGCACCTCGGCGAGCAGCTGCTCGAGGCCGTGCACAACTGGTGCGCCGAGGACGGCAGCTCCCGTGGCGTGGTACTGGACACCGGCGACGAACACTACCTGGAGTTCTACAAGCGCCAGGGCTACCAGGAGGTCGGCCAGGTGGCGGTCGGGCCGATAGTCGAGCACGTGTTCTTCCATGCCAATCCGCAGCCGGCGGTCAAGGCCAGCGCCTGAACAGCTGACCGCGAAAGCGGCTCGATAGCCGGGGCCGCAGGCTCTGGCCAGGGCCTTCCGTGCTAGCATCGCAGCCATGATCACCCTCACCAGACTCTGCGCCGGCCTGGCGCTGTTGCTGCTCAGTGCGTCCATCCTCGCCGAGGCGCGTTTGGAGGTACGGGTGCAGCCGCCGAACAAGGCGCTGCGCAGCAATATCGAAGGCCATATCGGCAGCCTCGGCGAGCGTGACGCGGAATCCTTGCAGCGCTTTCGCCGGGTGGCCGAGACCCAGACCCGCAAGGCCGTCCAGGCGCTGGGGTACTACCAGGCGCAGATCGCCAGCGAGGTGGTCCCCGGAGAGCCGAACCGCCTGATCATCACCGTGCAGCCTGGCGAACCGGTGCGCCTGCGTCAGGTCACCGTGCGGGTCGAGGGGCCGGCCAGCGAACTGAAGGCCTTTGGCCTGCCCAGCGACGCCCGCTTGCGCAGCGGCGCGGTGCTCAATCATGGTCGCTACGACGCCGCCAAGCGGCATATCCAGAACCAGGCCTCGCGCTACGGCTTCTTTTCCGGGAGCTTCAGCGCCCAGAGCCTGCGTATCGACCCGCGCGCCGGAGTCGCCGACATCGAGCTGGTCTACGCCAGCGGCCCACGCTACCAGTTGGGCTCGGTGAGTTTCAGCGGCGACGCGCCGTTCGACCGCGAGCTGCTCGAGCGCATGCTGCCGTTCGAGTCCGGCAGCCCCTACGATTCCGAACTGATCGCCGAGCTGTACCAGGCGATGCGTGCCAGCGGCTATTTCGAGTCGGTGCGGGTCGACGCCAACCCGGCCAGCGCCGAGGGCCAATCGATTCCGGTCGACGTCCAACTGCAGGTGCGCAAGCCGCGCAGCCTGGGCCTCGGCCTGGGCGTGTCCACCGACGTCGGCGTGCGCGGGCGCGCCAACTGGACGCGCCACTGGGCCAACGCCAAGGGCCACAGCTACGGCGCCGAGATGGAGCTGTCGCAGCCACGGCAGAACGTCGGCCTGTGGTACGACGTACCGCGCGATCCGCCGCTGACCGACAAACTACGTTACGCCGGTGGCTACCAGTACGAGGAGTTGGCCGACACCGACAGCCTCAGCCGGCTGCTGAAGGTCGGCCCGGAATGGCACAGCCGGCTGGACAGCGGCTGGCAGCGGGTGATCTCGCTGAAATGGCAGCACGAGGAATTTCGCCTGGGCGATGACGCCGGACTCAGTACCCTGCTGCTGCCCGGCATCAGCTTCTCCTACCTGCACAGCGACAACCAGCTGGACCCCAACCAGGGTTATCGCCTGCAGTTCGACCTGGCCGCGGCCAAAGAGGGCCTGTTGTCGGATGCCGACGTGGTGCACGGCACCGCGCTGCTCAAGGGCCTTACCACCCTGGCGGACAGACACCGTCTGCTCGGCCGGGTGCACTTCGGCGCTACCGAATCCGGCGGATTCAAGGCGGTGCCACCGTCGCTGCGCTTCTTCGCCGGTGGCGACCAGAGCGTGCGCGGCTACGACTACCAGAGCCTGTCACCGGAGAACGCCGAGGGCGACAAGATCGGCGGCCGCTACCTGTTCGCCGCCAGCGCCGAGTATCAATACAGCCTGACCGAGCGCTGGCGCCTGGCGACCTTCATCGACCAGGGCAACAGCTTCAACTCATTGGACTTCTCCGGCCTCAAGAGCGCAGTGGGCTTCGGCCTGCGCTGGGTATCGCCGGTCGGCCCGCTGCGCCTCGACCTGGCCCACCCGCTGGATGACCAGGGCGGCGTGCGCCTGCACTTCTCCATGGGCCCGGAACTATGAAGCCAGCTCTGCGCTACAGCCTGTACGGCCTGCTCGGGGGCATCGGCCTGACGCTGCTGGCGCTGCTCTGGGTGCTCGCCAGCCAGGCCGGCAGCCGCTGGGCCCTGGCCCAGGTGCCGGGGCTGCAGGTCGAGGGATTCGAAGGTCGCCTAGGCGGTAGGTGGCAGGCCGAGAGCCTGGGTTGGCAGCAGGACGACAGCCGCCTGCAGGTGTCCAGGCCGCTGCTGGCGTGGTCGCCGGGCTGCCTGTGGCGTCTGACCCTGTGTATCGAGCACCTGCAGGCCGAGCGCATCGAGCTGTCGCGGCCGCCGAGCGAGGAGGGCGCCACCCGGTCCCCTGGCCTGCCCGAACTCGAGCTGCCGCTGGCCGTGCAGGTGGCCGAACTGCGTATCGGCAGCCTGCAGATCGACGGAGTCGAGCAGCTGCAAGGCCTGCAGCTGACGGCGCACTGGCTGGCCGATGGCCTGCAGATCGACCTGCTGCGGGTGCAACGGGGCGAGCTGCTGCTCGAGCTGCAGGGCCGCCTGCAGCCCCGCGGCGCCTGGCCGCTCAGCGCCAGCGGGCGGCTGCGACTGCCGGCCCCCGAACAACGCGAATGGTCACTGGCCCTGCAGGTGGAGGGCGATCTGCTCGACCGGCTGGGCCTGAGCGCCGACAGCGCCGGCTATCTGCAGGGGCGCCTGAGCGGCGAGGTGCAGCCCCTGGCGGAGAACCTGCCGGCGACCCTGCAGCTGGTCGCCGATGGCTTCGTGGCCAGCGCCGAACTGCCGCAAACCCTGCGCTTGGACAAGCTCACGCTGAAGGCTGGCGGCGACCTGGCGGCCGGCTACCGGGTCGAAGGCAGCGCCGAGCTGCCGGGCGAGGGCGGCCCCCTGGCGCTGGCGCTGAGCGGACGGGTGGATGGCAACGGCGCCGAGGTGGCGAACCTGAGCCTCAGCGCCGACCCCGAGCGGCGCCTGCAGCTGAGCGGTCGGCTGGACTGGCAAGAGGCTTTGAGCATCGACAGCCGCTTCGACTGGCAGGACTTCCCCTGGCGTCGCCTGCTGCCCCAGGTCGAGGAGCCGCCGGTGAGCCTGCGCCAGCTGCAGGGTGAACTGGCCTACCAGGGCGGCAACTACCTCGGCCATTTCACCGCGCAATTGCAGGGGCCGGCCGGGCCTTTCAGCCTGCAGAGCCCGCTCAGTGGCGATACGCGACAGCTGTTCCTGCCCGATCTGCTGCTGCAGGCCGGCCAGGGCCAGGCCGGCGGCCAGCTCACCCTGGGCTTCGCCGAAGGCCTGAGCTGGGAGGCCCGGCTGCAGCTGAGCGATCTGGACCCGGCCTACTGGCTGGCCGAGCTGCCCGGACAGCTGGCCGGTGCGCTGCACAGCAACGGCAGGCTGCAGGACGGACGCCTGAGCCTGGAGGCGGACCTCGACCTGGCCGGGCGCCTACGTGGCCAGCCGGCGCGCCTGCAAGCCCAGGGCCGCGGCGCCGGCGCACAGTGGTCGCTGCCCCAGATCGACCTGCGCCTGGGCGACAACCGGATCCACGGCAGCGCCGAGCTGCAGGAGCGTCTCAGCGGGCAACTGCAACTGGCGCTGCCGCAACTGGCCCAGCTGTGGCCGCGGCTGCGCGGGCAACTGCAAGGCCAACTGGCGCTGGCCGGCAGCCTGCAGGCGCCCCAGGGGCAGCTGCAGGCGGAGGGCTGGCAGCTGGCCTTCGCCGATCAGCGCCTGCAGCAGCTACAACTGGATGCCCGACTCGATGCCGCGCAGCGGGCGCGCATCGAGCTGCAAGCCGACGGCATCGCCCTTGGCGAGACCGACTTCGGGCGCTTGAGCGCCACTGCCCAAGGCGACCCGCGACGCCAACAACTGGAGCTGCAACTCGACGGACCGCTGCTGCAGAGTGCCCTGGCCGTGGCCGGCGAGTTGAAGAACGGCAACTGGCGGGGTCAATTGCGCAGCGGCGAAGTGCGCAGCGGCGGCCAGGACTGGCGCCTGCAGCAGCCGGCCAGCCTGGTGCGCCAGGCCAACGGCCGCATCGAACTGGGCGCGCACTGTTGGCGCTCCGGCGACGCCAGCCTGTGCGGCGAGGCGCAACGGCTGCTGCCCGAGCCGAAGATCCGCTATCGCCTGGCCGACTTCCCCCTGGCCAGCCTGAGTCCCTGGCTGCCCAAGGACCTCGACTGGCAGGGTCAACTGGATGCCGAGATCGCCCTGGACCTGCCGGCGGCCGGGCCGCGCGGCCGGGTCAGCGTGGATGCCGGCCGCGGCAGCTGGCGCATTCGCGATCAGCAGCAGTGGCTGAGCTTCGCCTACGACGAACTGCGCCTGGACAGCCAGCTGAGCCCCGCGAGCATCGACACCCGCCTCGAATTGCGCGGGCCGAAGCTCGGCCAGCTGTCGCTACAGGCGCTGATCGACCCGCGCCCGGCGAGCAAGCCGCTGTCCGGCAGCTTCGATCTGCGCGGGCTTGACTTGGCATTGGCGCGGCCCTTCGTGCCACGGGTCGAGCAGCTGAGCGGACGCCTGGAGGGCAGCGGCACCCTGGGCGGCCTGCTATTGGCGCCCAAGGTCGACGGCCGCCTGCAGCTCAGCGACGGCGAGATCAGCGGCGGAGCGTTGCCGACCAACGTGCGCGACCTGCAGCTGCAGGCGCGGATCGCCGGCGAGCGCCTGCAACTCGACGGCGGCTGGCGCAGCGGCGAGCAGGGCCGCGGCGAGCTCGGTGGCGAACTGACCTGGGACGATGGCCTGCGCGGGCAACTGCAGGTGCGCGGCACGCGCCTGCCGGTCAGCGTCGAGCCCTATGCCGAGCTGGAAGTCGAGCCGGACCTGCGCCTGCGCCTGGACGCCGAGCAGCTGTCCCTGGCCGGCCGGGTGGCGATCCCGCGCGGGCAGATCCAGATCCGAGAACTGCCGCCATCCACGGTGCAGGTATCCGATGACGCGGTGATCGTCGGCGAGGACAGGCCGTCCCGCCGGGCACCCGCCATAGCCATGGATATCGACGTCGAGGTCGGCCAGGAGCGCCTGAGTTTCCAGGGCTTCGGCCTCAAGGCCGACCTGGCGGGGCGCGTGCATGTGGGCGACGACCTCGACACCCGCGGCGAGCTAAACCTTAACAACGGGCGCTTCCGCGCCTATGGCCAACGCCTGACCATCCGCCGCGCCCGGCTGCTGTTCGCCGGGCCGATCGACCAGCCGTTCCTCGATATCGAGGCGATCCGTCGGGTCGACCAAGTGGTCGCCGGCCTGCGCCTGAGCGGTCGCGCCGACCAGCCCAGCAGCGAGGTGTTCTCCGAGCCGGCGATGAGCCAGGAGCAGGCACTGTCCTACCTGGTGCTCGGCCGACCGCAGGGCCAGGGCACCGGCGACAACAACCTGCTGGCCCAGGCGGCCCTGGCCATGGGCCTGGCCAGCAGCGCGTCGCTGACCGGCAGCCTGGCCAAGAGCCTGGGCATCGAGGATTTCCAGTTGGACAGCGAGGGCAGCGGGGTGACCACCAGCGTGGTGGCCAGCGGCAACCTGTCCGAGCGCCTGAGCCTGCGTTACGGCGTCGGCGTGTTCGAGCCGGCCAATACCCTGGCGCTGCGTTACCAGCTGAGCAAACGGCTCTACCTGGAGGCCGCCAGCGGCCTGGCCAGCTCCCTGGACCTGTTCTACCGCCGCGACTTCTAGGCTTGCCGCTCGGGTCGATAGGGGTCAAGCTGGGCTGGGAGCGGTATCAGCTCCTCGATCGGTCCGCGCAGCCGCAAGCCGGTCAAGCGCTCGGCACGGCATCCGCCCTTAAACATTGCAGAAGGATTACCCACATGGCGCAAGTCACCCTCAAAGGCAACCCGGTTCACGTCGACGGCCAGCTGCCGCAAGCCGGCCAGCAAGCACCGGCCTTCACCCTGGTCGGCAACGGCCTGGCCGACGTCAGCCTGGCCAGCCTGGCCGGCAAGCGCAAGGTGCTGAACATCTTCCCCAGCGTCGACACGCCGACCTGCGCCACCTCGGTGCGCAAGTTCAACGCCGAAGCCAGCAAGCTGGCCAACACCGTCGTGCTCTGCGTGTCTGCCGACCTGCCGTTCGCCCAGGCGCGCTTCTGCGGCGCCGAAGGCCTGGAGAACGTGATCAACCTGTCGACCATGCGCGGTGCCGAGTTCCTCAAGAACTACGGCGTGGCCATCGCCGACGGCCCGCTGGCCGGGGTTGCCGCCCGCGCCGTGGTGGTGCTGGACGAGAACGACAAGGTCCTGCACAGCGAGCTGGTCGCCGAAATCGCCGAGGAGCCGAACTACGAGGCGGCCATGGCGGTGCTCAAGTAACGCCCGGCAGCTTCAACCCAACGGCTTACCTCGGTAAGCCGTTTTTGTTGAGGGGCCAGGGAGTTGCCAAGGTAAGGCGCAGGTAAATAGGCGGTAAAGAGGCTTTGCTTCGCTGCTGCGCCTGCTTATCGTTCGGGCTCGCCAAGGAAGTGACCCCAGCATGCCCGAGACCTCCGCAACCTCCCGCTCCCCGCGCCACCCGCTCCGGTGGCCGATCGGCCTGCTCCTGCTGGCCGCCATCCTTGTCCTCATCTGGTGGTTCTGGCCGGCCAAGCCCGAGCCTCGCGGCGCCGGCCATTGGCGCGACGGTGGTCCGGTGCCGGTACGCATCGCCCAGGTCCGGCGCGGCGACTTTCCGATTCTGCTCAAGGCCCTGGGCACGGTGACGGCCTACAACCGGGTCGAGGTACGGGCGCGGGTCGCCGGCGAGCTGCTCGAGTTGCGCTTCGACGAGGGCCAGCGGGTCAAGGCCGGCGAGCTGCTCGCGCTGATCGATCCGCGCCCCTACGAGGTCGCCCTGCAGCAGGCCCTGGGCGTGCAGCAGCAGAACCAGGCGCAGCTGCGCAACGCCGAGATCGACCTGGCCCGCTACCGCGGCCTGTACGCCGAGGACTCCATCGCCAAGCAGACCCTAGATACCCAGCAGGCACTGGTCGATCAGTACCGCGGCATCCTCAGGAGCAACCAGGCGGCCGTCGCCGAAGCGCGCCTGAACCTCGACTTCACCCAGGTCCGCGCGCCCATCGACGGGCGCCTGGGCCTGCGCCAGGTGGACGCCGGCAACCTGCTCGGCTCGAACGACGCCCTGCCGCTGGTGGTGATCACCCAGACCCAGCCGATCTCGTTGCTGTTCACCCTGCCGGAGGCCCAATTGCCTGCCGTGCTGCGCCAGCATCGCAGCGGCCAAGCGCTGCGGGTCGAGGCCTGGGACCGCAGCGAGCGGGTCAAGCTGGCGGACGGCGAGCTGGACAGCCTGGACAACCTGATCGACACCGCCACCGGCACGCTGAAGCTCAAGGCGCGCTTCGCCAACGCCGAGGAAAGCCTGTTTCCCAACCAGTTCGTCAACGTGCGCCTGCATGTGGAGACCCGCGAGCAGGTCCTGCTGATCCCCGCGGCGGCGCTGCAGCACGGCGCGCGCGGGACCTTCGTCTATGTGGTCGATGAGCAGGACAAGGTGCACGTCCGGGCGGTGGTCGCCGGGCCCAGCGATGGCCAGCTGACGCTGATCGAGGAGGGCGTCGAGGCCGGCGAGCGCCTGGTGCTGGAAGGCACCGACCGCCTGCGTGACGGCAGCCCGGTCGAGGTACTTGAGGAGCAGCCGGCAGCGGCCGGCGGGCAGGGCACAGCCGCGGCGCGGCAAGACGTATGAACGCCTCGCGCCTGTTCATCCTGCGCCCGGTCGCCACCACCCTGATCATGCTGGCGATCTTCCTCAGCGGCCTGATCGCCTACCGCCTGCTGCCGGTCTCGGCCCTGCCGGAGGTGGACTACCCGACCATCCGCGTGCTGACGCTCTATCCCGGGGCCAGCCCCGAGGTGATGGGCAGCGCCGTGACCGCGCCGCTGGAGCGCCAGTTCGGCCAGATGGCCGGTTTGCAGCAGCTGTCCTCGAGCAGTTCCGGCGGCGCCTCGGTGATCACCCTGCGCTTCAACCTCGACGTTGCGCTGGACGTCGCCGAGCAGGAAGTGCAGGCGGCGATCAACGGCGCCAGCAACCTGCTGCCGGCCGACCTGCCGGCGCCGCCGGTGTACAACAAGGTCAACCCGGCCGACTCACCGGTGCTGACCCTGGCGGTCAGCTCCACGAGCTTGCCGCTGCCCCAGGTGTTCGACCTGGTCGACACCCGCCTGGCGCCGAAACTGGCGCAGACCAGCGGCGTCGGCCTGGTCACCCTGGCCGGCGGCCAGCGCCCGGCGGTGCGCATTCGCGTCAACCCCGAGGCCCTGGCCGCGTATGGCCTGAACGTGGCCGACGTGCGCGCGCTGATCGGCGCCAGCAACGTCAACCAGCCCAAGGGCAACTTCGACGGACCGACCCGGGTTTCCCAGCTGGACGCCAACGACCAGCTGAGGTCCGCCTCGGAATACGCCGAGCTGATCCTCAGCTACCAGAACGGCGCGGCGCTGCGCCTGGGCGATGTCGCCGAGGTGGTCGATGGCGTCGAGAACCAGCGCCTGGCGGCCTGGGCCGACCGCAACGCCGCGGTGCTGGTGAATATCCAGCGCCAACCCGGCGCCAATGTGATCGAGGTGGTCGAGCGCGTGCAGGCGCTGCTGCCGAGCCTCACCGCGGGGCTGCCGGCCAGCGTCGAAGTCAGGGTGCTCAGCGACCGCACCCAGACCATCCGCGCCGCGGTGCGCGACGTGCAGTTCGAGCTGCTGCTGGCGGTCGCCCTGGTGGTGCTGGTGACCTTCCTGTTCCTGCGCAAGCTGGCGGCCACGGTGATTCCGTCGATCGTCGTGCCGCTGTCGCTGGTCGGCACCTTCGGCCTGATGTACCTGGCCGGCTTCACCCTCAACAACCTGACCCTGATGGCCCTGACCATCGCCACCGGCTTCGTGGTGGACGACGCCATCGTCATGCTGGAGAACATCGCCCGCCACCTGGAGGCCGGCGAGACGCCACTCAATGCCGCGCTCAAGGGCGCCCGGCAGATCGGCTTCACCCTGGTCTCGCTGACCCTGTCGCTGATCGCGGTGCTGATCCCGCTGCTGTTCATGGCCGACGTGGTGGGGCGGCTGTTCCGCGAGTTCGCCATCACCCTGGCGGTGGCCATCCTGATTTCCCTGGCGATCTCCCTGAGCCTGACGCCGATGATGTGCGCACGCCTGCTCAAGCACGAGCCAGCGGCCGAGCAGGGGCGCTTCTACCGGGCCAGCGGGGCGTGGATCGACGCCCTGATCGCCCGCTACGGCCTGGCCTTGCAGTGGGTGCTCGGGCGCCAGGCGCTGACCCTGCTGGTGGCCGTGGCCACCCTGGGCCTGACCGTGGTGCTGTACCTGGCCGTGCCCAAGGGCTTCTTCCCGGTGCAGGACACCGGGCTGATCCAGGGCATCTCCGAGGCGCCGCAGGCGATTTCCTTTGGCGCCATGAGCGAGCGCCAGCAACGCCTGGCCGAGGTGATCCTGCGCGACCCGGCGGTGGCCAGCCTGGCGTCCCATATCGGCGTCGACGGCGACAACCCGACGCTCAACAGCGGCCGCCTGCTGATCAACCTCAAGCCCCATGCCCAGCGCGATGTCAGCGCCAGCCAGGTGATCGAGCGGCTGCGCCCGCAGCTGGCCCGCCTCAGCGGCATCGAGCTGTACCTGCAGCCGGTGCAGGACCTGAGCATCGAGGACAAGGTCAGCCGCACCCAGTACCAGTTCAGCCTGGAGTCGCCGGACCAGGCACTGCTGGAGCAGTGGACGAGCACCCTGGTCGACGCCTTGCGCCAGCAGCCGCAGCTCGCGGACGTCGCCAGCGACCTGCAGAGCCGCGGCCTGCAGGTCTACCTGACGATCGACCGCGATACTGCCGGGCGCCTCGGGGTGAGCATCGCCGACATCGATGCGGCGCTGTATGACGCCTTCGGCCAACGGCAGATCTCCACCATCTACACCCAGGCCAGCCAGTACCGCGTGGTGCTCGAGAGTCAGGACGGCGGGCGCCTGGGGCCGGCGGCGCTGGACCAGATCCATGTCGCCGGGGCAGACGGCCAGCAGATCGCGCTGACCGCCCTGGTGCGGGTCGAGGAGCGCGCCACCAGCCTGCTGGTCAACCGAATCGGCCAGTTCCCGGCGGCGACCCTGTCGTTCAACCTGGGCGAAGGCGTGGCCTTGGGCGAGGCGGTGGCGGTCATCGAGCGGGTGCAGCAGCAGATCGGCCTGCCGGCCGGGGTGCAGAGCCGCTTCCAGGGCGCCGCCCAGGCCTTCCGCGCCTCGCTGTCGAGCACCCTGCTGCTGATCCTGGCGGCCATCGTCACCATGTACATCGTGCTCGGCGTGCTCTACGAGAGCTATATCCACCCGATCACCATCCTCTCGACCCTGCCCTCGGCCGGCGTCGGCGCCTTGCTCGCGCTGCTGCTGACCGGCAACGACCTGGGGCTGATCGCGGTCATCGGCATCATCCTGCTGATCGGCATCGTCAAGAAGAACGCCATCATGATGATCGACTTCGCCCTGGAAGCCGAACGCCAGCAGGGCATGGCGCCCGAGGCGGCGATCTACCAGGCCGCGCTGCTGCGTTTCCGGCCGATCCTGATGACCACCCTGGCGGCGCTGTTCGGCGCCATCCCGCTGATGCTGGCCAGCGGCTCCGGCGCCGAGCTGCGCCAGCCCCTGGGCCTGGTGATGGTCGGCGGCCTGCTGCTCAGCCAGTTGCTCACGCTGTTCACCACGCCGGTGATCTACCTGTACTTCGATCGCCTGGCGCGGCGCCTGAGCGGTCGCAGTGCGGCGGGGCTGGCGGTGGAGCCATGAACCTCTCGGCGCCGTTCATCCGCCGGCCGGTGGCGACCCTGCTGCTGAGCCTGGCCATCGTCCTGCTCGGCGCCGTGAGCTTCGGCCTGCTGTCGGTGGCGCCGCTGCCGCAGATGGATTTTCCCACCATCACCGTGCAGGCCAGCCTGCCGGGGGCCAGCCCTCAGGTCATGGCCGCCACGGTGGCCACGCCGCTGGAGCGCTCGCTCGGCACCATCGCCGGGATCAGCCAGATGAACAGTCGCAGCAGCCAGGGCAGCACGCGGATCATGATCCAGTTCGACCTGGACCGGGACATCAACGCCGCCGCCCGCGAGGTGCAGGCGGCGATCAATGCCGCCCGCGAGCTGCTGCCCAGCGGCATGCGCAGCATGCCCAGCTACCGCAAGCTCAACCCCTCCCAGGCGCCGATCATGGTCCTGGCCCTGACCTCGGAGGTGCTGAGCAAGGGCCAGCTGTACGACGTCGCCGCGACCCTGCTGGCGCAGAAGCTGTCCCAGGTCGGCGGCGTCGGCGAGGTGCAGGTCGGCGGCAGCTCGCTGCCGGCGGTGCGCGTGGCCCTCGAGCCGCGCCTGCTGGAGCAGCATGGCATCGCCCTGGACGAGGTGCGCCAGGCGATCGCCGCGGCCAACGTCAAACGGCCCAAGGGTGCCCTGGAGGACGCCGAGCGCCACTGGCAGATCCAGGCCAGCGACCAGCTGGAGACGGCCGCCGACTTCGCGCCGCTGATCATCCGCCAGCAGGATGGCGCGATTCTGCGCCTGGGCGACGTGGCGAACCTCAGCGACGGGGTCGAAGACCGCTACAACAGCGGTTTCTACAACGACGCCAGCGCCGTGCTGCTGGTGATCAACCGGCAGAGCGGGGCGAATATCCTCGAAACCATCGCCGCCATCCGCGCCGAGCTGCCGGCGCTGCGCGCGGTGATGCCGGCCAGCGTCGAGCTGCAGGTGGCCATGGATCGCTCGCCGGTGATCCGCGCCACCCTGCACGAGGCCGAGCGCACCCTGCTGATCGCCGTGGCCCTGGTGATCCTGGTGGTATTCGTCTTCCTCGGTCGCTGGCGCGCGGCGCTGATCCCGGCGCTGGCGGTGCCGGTGTCGCTGGTCGGCACCTTCGCCGCCATGTACCTGCTGGGCTTCTCCCTGAACAACCTGTCGCTGATGGCGCTGATCATCGCCACCGGCCTGGTGGTGGACGATGCGATCGTGGTGCTGGAGAACATCTCCCGGCATATCGAGGCGGGCGAGACGCCCCTGGCCGCGGCCTTCAAGGGCGCGCGCGAGGTGGGCTTCACCCTGCTGGCGATGAACCTGTCGCTGGTCGCGGTGTTCATCTCCATCCTGTTCATGGGCGGCCTGGTCGAGCGGCTGTTCCGCGAGTTTTCCCTGACCCTGGCGGTGGCCATGGTGATCTCCCTCCTGGTGTCCCTGACCCTGACGCCCATGCTCTGCGCGCGTTGGCTCAAGGCCGAGGGGCACGCCCGCCCGGCGAACGCGCTGCAGCGCCTCGGCGCCCGGCTGCAGGCGCGCCTGCTGGCCTGTTACCGCTCCAGCCTGGACTGGGCCCTGCGCCATTCGCTGCTGACGCTGCTGAGCCTGCTGGCGACCATCGCGCTGAATGTCTTCCTGTTCTTCAGCGTGCCCAAGACCCTGCTGCCGCAGCAGGACAGCGGCCAGCTGATCGGCTTCATCCGCGGCGACGACGGCCTGTCGTTCCAGGTCATGCAGCCGAAGATGGAAACCTACCGGCGCGCCCTGCTGGCCGACCCGGCGGTGGACAGCGTGGCCGGCTTCATCGGTGGCAACAGCGGCATCAACAATGCCTTCATCATCGTGCGGCTCAAGCCCATCGGCGAACGCCGGCTGTCCGCCCAGGCGGTGATCAACCGCCTGCGCCAGGAGTTGCCGAAGGTCGCCGGCGGCCGGCTGTTCCTGATCCCCGACCAGGACCTGCAGTTCGGCGGGCGCGAGGGGCGCAGCTCGGAGAACGAGTACCAGCTGCTGTCCGCCGACCTGGATCTGCTGCGCGCCTGGCTGCCCAAGGTGCGCGACGCCCTGCGGGCGCTGCCCGAACTGACCGACATCGACGCCCAGGAAGGCGAGGGCGCCCAGCAGATCCGCCTGGTCGTCGACCGCGCCGCGGCCAAGCGCCTGGGGGTGGACATGAGCCTGGTCACGGCGCTGCTCAACAACGCCTTCAGCCAGCGTCAGGTGTCGACCATCTACGCCAACCTCAATCAGTACAGCGTGGTGCTGGAGATCAACCCGCAGTACGCCCGGCACCCCGAGGCCCTCGACCAGATTCAGGTGATTACCGGCGCCGGCGCGCGGGTGCCGCTGTCGAGCTTCGCCCACTGGGAGCGCAGCATCGAGGAGGACCGGGTCAACCACCAGGGCCAGTTCGCCGCCGAGAACATCGGCTTCTCCCTGGCCGAAGGGGTGAGCCTGGAGCAGGCCAGCGCCGCCATCGCGCGCAGCGTGGCGCGGCTCAACCTGCCGAGCGAGGTGCAGGGCGTGCTCGGCGGCACGGGTGCGGCCTTCCAGCAGACCCAGCAGAACCAGCCGTGGATGATCCTGCTAGCACTGGCGGTGGTGTACATCGTGCTGGGCGTGCTCTACGAGAGCTACGTCCACCCGCTGACCATCCTTTCGACCCTGCCGTCGGCCGGGGTCGGTGCGCTGCTGGCGTTGCAGCTGGTCGGCGGCGAGTTCAGCCTGATCTCGCTGCTGGGCCTGTTCCTGCTGATCGGCATCGTCAAGAAGAACGCCATCCTGATGATCGACCTGGCCCTGCAACTGGAGCGCAGCGAAGGGCTCAGCCCGCAGGAGTCGATCCGTCGCGCCTGCCTGCTGCGCTTCAGGCCGATCATCATGACCACCCTGGCGGCGCTGCTCGGTGCCTTGCCGCTGCTGCTGAGCGGCACCGAGGGCGCGGAGATGCGCCAGCCCCTGGGCATCACCATCGTCGGCGGGCTGATCCTCAGCCAGCTGCTGACCCTCTATACCACCCCGGTGGTCTACCTCTATCTCGATCGCCTGCGTCACCGCGTCAACCGCTGGCGCGGCGTGCGCAGCGATGCTGCCCTGGAAACCCCGCTATGAGTGCTTCGATGCCCGGCAAAGCCCCCCTGACCGCGATCGTCCTGAGCCTGCTGCTGGCCGGCTGTACCCTCGGCCCGGACTACCAGCGCCCGCCACTGGCCACGCCGGCGCAGTTCAAGCAGATCGACGGCTGGACCCTGGCCGCCCCCGGCGATGCCCTGGCCCGTGGCAACTGGTGGACGCTCTATGGGGACGAGGCACTCAACCGCCTGGTCGATCGCCTGAACCTGTCCAACCAGAACCTCGCCGCCGCCGAGGCCCAGTATCGCCAGGCCCGAGCGCTGGCCCGCGGTACCCGGGCGGCGCTCTATCCCAGCCTGTCCGGCAGCGCCGCTGTCAGCCGGGGCGGGCAGGGCGCCGGGCAATCGCTCGGCGCAGGCGGGTCGGCGGCTGCCGGCGTTGTCGACAGCTACCAGTTGAGCCTAAACGCCGCCTGGGAGCTGGATGTCTGGGGCAAGTTGCGCCGCGCCCTGCAGGTTAGCCAGGCCGCGTACCAGGCCAGCGCCGCCGACCTCGCCGCCCTGCGCCTCAGCCAGCAGGCCGAGCTGGTGCAGAACTACCTGCAGCTGCGCGTGCTGGACGAACAGCAACGCCTGCTGGAAGCCACGGTCGGCGCCTACGCCCGTTCGCTGAAGCTCACCGAGAACCAGTACCGCGCCGGCATCGTGTCCAGGTCGGACGTCAGCCAGGCGCTGACCCAGCTCAGGAGCACCGAGGCCCAGGCCCTCGACCTGCAATGGCAGCGCGCCCAGCTGGAGCACGCCATCGCCGTGCTGGTCGGCGTGCCACCGAGCGAGCTGCAGATCGCCAAGCAAACGCGACTGCCGGCGCTGCCGCAGATACCGGTGGCGCTGCCCTCGCAACTGCTCGAACGCCGCCCCGACATCGCCGCGGCCGAGCGCCGGGTGATGGCCGCCAATGCCGAAATCGGTGTGGCCGAGGCGGCCTGGTATCCGGACCTGACCCTCTCGGCCAGCGGCGGCTACCGTGGCAGTAGCTTCGCCGACTGGGTCAGCCTGCCCAACCGTTTCTGGTCGCTCGGCCCCGAGCTGGCCCTGCGCCTGCTCGACGGCGGCGCCCGGCGCGCCGAGCTGGAGCGCAGCGAGGCCGCTTACGAGCAGACCGTCGCCGACTACCGCCAGACCGTGCTCAGCGGTTTCCGCGAAGTCGAGGACCAGCTGGTGCAACTGCGCGTGCTGGAGCAGGAAGCGCGGGTGCAGCAGGACGCCCTGGATGCCGCCCGCGAGGCGCTACGGCTGATCGAGAACCAGTACAAGGCCGGCACGGTCGATTTCACCAGTGTGGTCAACGTGCAGACCACTGCCTTGGACAACGAACGCAGCAGCCTGACGCTGCTTGGCAGCCGGCTGGACGCCAGCGTGCGATTGATCGCCGCCCTCGGCGGCGGCTGGCAGACGCCGCCCGCTTCCAAGATGGAAGAGGCCCGTGATAGTGTCGGCGAACGCTAGCATTTTGCTATCAATTGCTTGTTCCAGACGACTGGACGCCGGTTCTCCCTGAGCTAGGGTAGAGGGTGAGCAATAGCGTGTGGTGACAGGGACGGATCTATGGACAGATACCTGGTGTTGCCGTTCTGGTTGTCGGGTCAGCACTTGGCGGTTGCCCTCGATCAGGTGGTTCGAGTGCTGCCGGCACTGCAGAGCACCCCCTTGCCCGGGGCGCCCGAGACTATCTGCGGGCTGGCGAACGTGCGCGGCAAATTGCTTCCGGTGGTGGACCTGGCCCGCCGCTTCGGCTGGAAAACCCCTGAACTCACCCTCTGGCAACCCTTCATCTGGCTGACCAGCAGTACACGCGAGCTGCTGCTGCCGGTCGACCAGGTCGAAGCGGTACTGGCCTGCAGCGCCGAGGACTTTACCGCGACGCCCGATCCGCGAGTGCCTTCCAGCCTGCTGCGCGGCGTGGTGCGCAGCAGCGACGGGCTGTTGCTGATCCAGGATGTCGAACTGCTGCTCAGTGATGCTGACGAGCAGCGCCTCGACGCGCTGCTGGCAACCCAGGAGGGACGCCTCGATGCTGCGCGCTGAACCCAGCTGTTCGCCGCGGCTGTTGAAAGCCCTGAGCCACAAGGTCCTGCAGCATCTCGGCCTGGACTTCGCCGGCGCCAGGCAGACGGACCTGTTGCGCCGCCTGCAGCTTTTGGCCCTGGAGCGGGAAGTAACGGATTTCGACAAGTGGTTGCAGGCGCTGGCCTTTGCCGACTGGAACAGTGCGCAAGAGCAGGGCTTGATCGCCGCGTTCACCGTCGGCGAAACCTATTTTCGCCGCGATTCCGAAGCCTTCGACTGGCTCGCCGCGCATCACCTGGCGCCGTTGCTGGCGCGCCGTCGCCGCGAGGGCCGCCGGAGCCTTCGGCTGTGGAGCGCCGGCTGCTGCACCGGCGAGGAAGCCTACGGGCTGCTGTTCCTGATCGACGAGCTGCTGGCAGGCGAGCGCGAGCAGTGGAATATCGAGCTGGTTGCCAGCGACATCAATGCGGCATTCATCGCCCGGGCGGAGCAGGGGCTCTACGGCAAGAACGCCTTTCGCGTCGATGAAGAGGGCTTCCGCCAACGCCACTTCCAGGCCGAGGGCCGGCAATGGCGGGTACGCCCGGCCTGGCGCGGACGTATTCGCTTCGTCCAGTACAACCTGGCCGACAACCAGCTGCCGCCGGCGCTTGCCAGCGCCGACCTGATTCTCTGCCGCAACGTGCTGATGTACTTTTCCCCGGCTCGGGCGCAGGCGGCGCTGCGTCGCCTGCTCGCCAGCCTGAGCCCGGACGGCGTGCTGCTGCTGAGCGCCGTGGAGGCCGGGCTGGCGACCCAGGCCGGCCTGCAGGGGCGCTGGGCCGGCTGCAACTATGCCGTGGACGTGCGCGTCCCCTCGTCGGTGGACAGCGTACCGTTCCCGACAGCGTTACCGTCACCGCTGGCCTCACTGCCAGTGCCGCGTCGTGCCGAACGCCCCAGCTCGAGTGCTCCGCAACCCGGCCCGATCACAGCGACCGCGGCGCCCGGCCCGAATCCCGCCGAGCGCGAGCGGCGCAACAGTGAAGACTACTGGCAGCGGGCCACCCAGGCCCAGGCCGCCGGCCAGCACGAGCAGGCCCGCGAGGCCCTGCTGGCCTACCTGGGTTGTGCCACGCCGGGCCGCGCGCAACAGCACCGGGCCTGCCTGGCCATGGCGCGCAGCTGGGCCGATCAGCAGCATGTCGAGCAGGCGAGGGAGTGGCTGCAGCGCGCTCTGGCACTGGATTGCGCCGCCCCGGCGGCGTATTGGCTGGAGGCGCTACTGGCTCAGCAGGCCGGCGATAACCGGGCCGCATTGGCAGCCTTGCACAAAGCGCTGTACCTGGACCCCGAATTTATCCTTGGCTATTTCCTGCGCGCCCGCCTGCTGCACGGCGAGGGCCAGCGCCGCGCGGGCGACAAGGCCTTGCAAGTATGCCGGCAACTGCTCCTGACCCAGGACGGCGGCGCACTGGTGGCCCATGGCGACGGCATCAGTTGTGCGCAGTTACTGCGTCTGTGCGATCAACTGCAACAGGAAGCGCATATATGTCCGAGTCTCTGAAGGCAGATCAACGCTGGGCGCAGATCCGCCGGCGCCTCGCCGAGTTCGAGCAGCGCCTGGCCG
The DNA here is from genome assembly GCF_013388395.1 of Pseudomonas sp. LPB0260. Lineage (NCBI taxonomy): Bacteria > Pseudomonadati > Pseudomonadota > Gammaproteobacteria > Pseudomonadales > Pseudomonadaceae > Pseudomonas > Pseudomonas sp. LPB0260. Next base: position 289,895 of record NZ_CP058247.1, read on the forward strand.
CCGGTTTCGGCGTGGATGCCGAGGAGCGTGACGCCCGCCTGTTGGCGCGCACCCGGCAGTGGGCGGAAAGCGAGCGTCAGGAGCAGGTCGAAGAGTGGCTGGAAGTGCTGACCTTCAGCATCAGTGGCGAGCAGTATGCCATCGAGAGCGAATATGTCGCCGAGGTGCTGCCGCTGGCCCAGTACACGCCCTTGCCGGGCGTTCCGCCGTTCGTGCTGGGCATCGTCAACGTGCGTGGCCACATCGTTTCGCTGCTCGACCTGCGGGTGCTGTTCGAGCTGCCGATCGGTGGCCTGTCAGACAAGAATTTCATGGCGGTGCTGCGCAGCCGGGAGATGGAGTTCGGCCTGCTGATCGACCGGGTCCAGGGCATCGGGCGAATCCGTCGAGACGGACTGCAGAAGAGCGTGGCCAATCTTGCCGGGGTGCGCGCGGCCTACCTGCTGGGGGTCACCGCCGAACAATGCACGGTACTGGATGGGACGCGCCTGCTGAACGACACGAGTTTGCAGGTCAAGGTCGAGGAATAGGGCAATGGAGGCGGCGATGGGCAGGGTTCTCAATCTGGGTATCGGCAGCAAACTGATCGCGGCCTTCGCCGCGCTGATCACCGGTTTCGGTGTCCTGCTGTTCAGCAGCCTGGAGCGCTTCGCCAGCCTGCAGGGCATCGAGGAGCAGCAGTTCCAGCAACACTACGCGCGGCTCTCCGATGTCAAGGAGCTACGCCTGAACATCTCGGCCCAGCGCACCGACCTGATGCAGGTGATCAGCCAGCAGGCACAGGCCGACCTGCAGAGCATCGAGGACGGCATCCGCCGGCGCACGATGGAGAATGACCGCCTGGTCAGGCGCCTGCAGCAGGCGGCGAGCGAGGACGAGGAATTTGCCAGTGCGCTGGAGGACATGCTGGCGGTGCGCGTCGCCCTGATGCAGACCCGCGCCGAGCAACTGGAACTCATCCACGCCGGCGCGTTCGAGCAGGCCCGCCAGTTGAACAGCGGGGTGCAACTCGAGCGCATGAACCGGATTCATGAGCTCGGCGTACAGCTGTCCGAACTCACCGACAAGCGCGTCGCGGCGGCCCTGGAGCGTTCGCGCCAGGCGCTGGAGGCCCAGCGCGAGCGGGTATTCAACTTGAGCCTGCTGCTGGTCGGCATCAGTGCCGGGCTGGCCTGGTTGCTCAGCCGCCATATCGCCAGGCCGCTGTCACGCCTGACCGGCTGGGCCGAGCGCATCGGCCGGGGCGAGATTCCCCAGGGCATCGTCGGCAGCGCCCGCCAGGATGAAGTGGGGCGCCTGTCCCAGGCGTTCGTCGACATGAGCCAGTACCTGCGCGAACTGGTGCAGGAGATGAACGAGGGCATCACGGTGCTGGCGTCTTCCAGCGAGGAGATCCTCGCCGCCACCAGCCAGGTGGCCACCAGCACCCAGGAGACCGCCACCGCGATCAGCGAGATCGTCACCACGGTGGAGGAGGTCAAGCAGACCGCCGAACTGGCCGGCAGCAAGTCGCAGACCGTGGCCGAAAGCACCGAGCGCACCCGCCAGGTGGCGCTGAACGGCCGTGAGGCGGTGGAGGAAGCGCTCAAGGGCATGGGCCTGATCCGCGAGCAGATGCAGGCGGTGGCGGAAAGCATCATGCACCTGGGCGAGCAGAGCCAGACCATCGGCGAGATCGTCGCCTCGGTGGGCGACCTGGCCGAGCAATCCAACCTGCTCGGGGTCAATGCCTCGATCGAGGCGATGAAGGCGGGCGAGGCGGGCAAGGGCTTCTCGGTGGTGGCCCAGGAGGTCAAGGCCCTGGCCGACCAGTCCAAGCAGGCCACCGCCCAGGTGCGGGGCATACTCGGCGAGATCCAGAAGGCCATGACCAAGGCGGTACTGCTGGCCGAGCAGGGCAGCAAGACCGTGGAGTCCGGCTTCGAGCGCGCCCAGTCCAGTGGCGATGCGATTCGCGCCCTGAGCAGCAACATCGAGGCCTCGAGCGAGGTGGCGTTGCAGATCGCCGCCACCAGCCAGCAGCAGATGATCGGCATGGACCAGATCGCCACGGCCATGGCCAGCATTCGCCAGGCCAGCCAGGACAACGTCGGCGGCACCCAGCAGGTCGACCTGGCAGCGCGCAACCTGCACCAGCTGGGCATGAAACTCAAGACCCTGGCCAGCCGCTTCAAGCTGTGAGCCGAGGCGCGCCCTTGAGCAGTGAATCAGTCCCCCGGGACAAGGAGATACAAGCATGTTCAGAAGCATTGCCAACCTGAGCATCGGCAGCAAGCTGGTGCTGGTCTTCGCGGCGCTGATCCTCGGGTTCGCCGCGCTTCTGCTCACCTCGCTGCAACGCTTCGCCAGCCTCCAGGACAACCAGGCCGCCTTGTTCCAGCGCAGCTTCGAGCGGGTGTCCAAGGTCAAGGAGCTGCGCGTCAACATCATCACCCAGCGCGCCGAACTGCTCCAGGCGATGGCCGACGCCCACGGTGAGACCGGTACTCGGCTGGCACAGAGCGAAGGCGAAATCGCGGAGTTGTCCAAGGCCAATGATCGTCTGTTCGACGAACTGCTCGCCGGCCTGGGCGATGAAAGCGACACAGGTCGGCTGCTCAACCAGCTGATCGATGTGCGCAACGCGTTCGTGCAGACCCGTGACCAGCAATTGCTGCCACTTATTCGCGCCGGACAGGTGCAGCAGGCAGAAGCGTTGGCCCTGGGGATTCAGTTGCAACGCATGGAGCAGATCAACGACCTCGGGCAGCGTTTGGCCGAGCTGACCGAGCAGAAGGTGCTGCAGACCCTGGCCCAGGCCCAGGCACATGTCGAGCGCCAGCGCCTGGAGCAGCTGCTGTTGGGGCTGCTGATGCTGCTGTTCGGCATTGTCATGGCCTGGCAGCTCAGCCGGCATATCGCCCAGCCCCTGGCGCACCTGACCCTGATGGCCGAGCGCATCAGCCGTGGCGAAATCCCCCGGGAGCTGCGCAGCGAGACCCGTCGTGACGAGGTCGGCCGCCTGGCCCAGGCCTTCAGCCAGATGAGCCAGTACCTGCTGGCCCTGGCCGCCAAGGCCGAATACCTGGCCCAGGGCCACCTCGGCCAGGACAGCCAGCCGGTGTCCGACCAGGATGTGCTGGGCACCGCCTTCGCCACCATGCTGGCGAACCTGCGCAACCTGGTCGGTGAGCTCAACGAAGGCATTGCGGTGCTGGCCTCCTCCAGCGAGGAGGTGCTGGCAGCCACCAGCCAGGTCGCCACCAATACCCAGGAGACCGCTACCGCCATCAGCGAGATCGTCACCACGGTGGACGAGGTCAAGCAGACCGCGGTGCTGGCCAGTAGCAAGGCGCAGTCGGTGGCCGACAGCACCGCGCGTACCCGCGAGGTGGCCCAGGGCGGCCGGCAGGCGGTGGAGGAGGCGCTCAAGGGCATGGGCCTGATCCGCGAGCAGATGCAGGCGGTGGCGGAAAGCATCATGCGCCTGGGCGAGCAGAGCCAGACCATCGGCGAGATCGTCGCCTCGGTCAGCGACCTGGCCGAACAGTCCAACCTGCTCGGGGTCAATGCCTCGATCGAGGCGATGCGCGCCGGCGAGACCGGCAAGGGGTTCTCGGTGGTGGCCCAGGAGGTCAAGGCCCTGGCCGACCAGTCCAAGCAGGCCACCGCCCAGGTGCGCGGCATACTCGGCGAAATCCAGAAGGCCATGACCAAGGCGGTGCTGCTGGCCGAGCAGGGCAGCAAGACGGTGGAATCCGGCTACGAGCGGGCACAGAGCAGCGGCGAGGCGATCCGCGCCCTTGACAGCAGCATTGTCGAATCCAACGAAATGGCCTTGCAGATCGCCGCTACCAGCCAGCAGCAGATGGTCGGCATGGACCAGGTAGCCAATGCCATGACCAGCATACGCGAGGCCAGCCAGAGCAACGTCAGCGGTACCCGGCAGATGGACCAGGCCACGCGCAACCTGCACGAACTGGGCCTCAAACTCCAGGGCCTGGCGGCCCAGTTCAAGTTGTGAGCCGCCCATGAGCCTGGATCGCAAGGCGCTGCAGGAACGCTTGCTCGACAGCTTCCGGATCGAGGCCGGAGAGCGCCTGGCCGTGCTCGCCGACACCCTGGCCAACTGGCGTCAGGCGGGGGCCAGCGGCGACTCCATCGAGTCGCTGTTCCGCGAGGTGCACAGCCTCAAAGGCGCCGCCAGAGCCGTGGGCCTGGCGCCCATCGAGCGACTCTGCCATGCCTGGGAGAGTCTGCTGAGCGCCGCACGTGGTGGATTGCTTGAGTTGACGGCGGAGCGAGTCGAACTGTGCCGGCATGCCCTGCGCCTGGTGCAGCAGTTGCACCTCGGCGAGAGTGTCGAGGCGGGCGCGCCCGAGCAGTGTTGCGAGCGCCTGGAAAGCGCCGCGAGCGGCGAGGCGGTCAGCCTTCCGGCGGCTGTCCCAGCCGCCGTGGCGCAGCCGCAGGAGCCGGGAACGGTGAGGGTTTCGGCGCGGCGCCTGGACAACCTGCTGTTCCACAGCGAGAGCCTGTTGCAGCTCAAGCTCGAGGCCCAGGCCCATGCCCGCCGCCTGCGCGAACACGCCGCCGCCTTCGAGCCGCAGCGCGGCAGGCGCCTGCTCGGTGCCGGCCACCTGAAGCGCCTGCACGCCCAGCTCGACGAGCTGCCGCTGGCCAGCCGCGACGCCCTCAAGGGCGTGCTCGACTACCTGAACTGGAGCCAGGCCCAGCTCGATCAGCTGCACTTCGAGGCGATCCACCTGGCCAAGGCCGGGCAGCACCTGGCGCAAGGCCTGAGCCAGCTGTCCGAGGCCCAGGTCGGCGAGCTGCAGGCGGTACTGCTGCTGGCCGGCAGCACGCTGGTGGAGGGCCTGCCGGCCATGGTCCAGGACCTGGCCAGCCAGTCCGGCAAACGCGTCGAGCTGCAGGTACGCGGCACCGACCTGCAGGTCGACAAGCGCATCCTCGACGAACTGCGCACGGTGCTCACCCACCTGCTGCGCAACGCCGTGGACCACGGCCTGGAGTCTCCCCAGCGGCGCGAGGCCAGCGGCAAGCCGGCGGTCGGGCAGATTCAGGTGGAGCTGCTGCAGGAGTCGGCGGATCGCTTCGAGCTGCGCGTGCAGGACGACGGCGGCGGCATCTCGGCGGCTCCGCTGAAGGCCAAGGCCGTCGCCGCCGGGCTGCTCACCCCGGAACAGGCCCAGGCACTGAGCGAGGCGGAAAGCCAGCGGCTGATCTTTCGCTCCGGGCTGTCGACCAGCGCGCTGATCACCGACCTGTCCGGGCGCGGCCTGGGCATGGCCATCGTCCAGGAGGTGGTCGAGCGCCTGGGCGGGCGCATCGAGCTGCAATCCAGCCCCGGCCAGGGCACCTGCTTCCACCTGCACCTGCCGCTGAGCCTGTCGACCTTCCGCGCGGTGATCGTGCGCAACGCCGAACGCACCTTCGCCATACCGGCGCTGGCGGTCGAGCGCTGCCTGCGCCTGCCGGCCGGTGCGCTGAAGAACCTGGAGAACCGCCCCTCGCTGGCCCTCGACGGGCGCGTCCTACCGGTCTGGGCCCTGGCCGACGTGTTGGGCCTGAGCGGCTCGGCGGGCAGCGACGACGACCTGACCCTGCTGGTGCTCAAGGTGCACGGCGAGCCCTTCGTGTTGTTGGTCGACGAGCTGCTCGGCGACCAGGAGATCACCGTGAAGAACCTCGGCAAGCAGTTGCTGCGGGTGCGCAACCTGCTGGGCGCGACCCTGCTCGGCGACGGCCAGCTGGTGCCCATCCTGCATCCGGGCGACCTCTACCGCAGCGCCCTGAACGTCGGTGCCGGCAGCCTGCAGCGCAGCGAGGCGGAGGCGCCCGGCGCCACGGCGCAGCGCCTGCTGATCGCCGAGGACTCGTTCACCTCGCGCGGCCTGCTCAAGGCCATCCTCGAGGGGGCCGGCTACCAGGTCACCACCGCCAATGACGGGCTGGAGGCCTGGAACGCCCTGAAGCAGGGCGCGTTCGACCTGCTGGTGTCGGACGTGGAGATGCCGCGCATGGACGGCTTCACCCTCACCGCGCGGATTCGCGGCGACCGTGAGCTGGCGGAACTGCCGGTGGTGCTGGTGACGGCGCTGCACTCGGCCGAGGACCGCGCCCGCGGCCTCGAGGTCGGGGCCAGCGCCTACCTGGTGAAAAGCGGCTTCGAGCAGGACAGCCTGCTCGACGCGATTCGTCGTCTGATCTGATTGGGAGCTGTCATGCGCGTACTGATTGTCGACGATTCGCCGGTGCTGCGGGTGCTGCTGCGCACGGTGCTGGAGAGTGAGGGTTTCGAGGTGCGCGAGGCCGACAGTGGCGAGCAGGCCTTGCGCCTGCTGGAAGGCTATCAACCGGACATCATCACCATGGATGTGCATATGCCGGGCATGGATGGCTATGAAGCCACCGCGCGGATACTGGAAAAGTACGCACTGCCGGTGGTGGTATTGACCGCCAGCGCCAACCTGTACGGCGCCGCCACGGCCATGCATGCGCTGGAAGCCGGCGCCCTGGCCGTGCTGGAGAAGCCCCGCGGGCCTGGGGCGGCGAACTTCGAGGAGCGGGTCGAGGAACTGCTGGGCACCCTGCGCAACATGGCACAGGTCAAGATCGTACGCCGTCCCCGCTCGTTGAAGAAGGGGCCGGCGCCAGCGGAAGGCAGCCCGCTATACACCGGGCGCCCACGCTTGGTGGCCATTGCCGCCTCCGCCGGTGGTCCGGTGGCGCTGAAGGAGCTGCTGTCACGCCTGAAGGCCCAGCAGCCCTGGCCGATGCTGCTGGCCCAGCACATCGCGGCCGGATTCGTGGCCAGCTTCCGCGACTGGCTGGCGAGCATCTGCACCATCTCCGTGGTCATCGCCGAACACGGCCAGGCGCTGCAACCGGGGGTCCTGTACCTGTCGCCGGATGGCAAGCAGTTGGGGGTCGGCGCCGATCTGCGGGCTCAGCTACGGAGCAGGAATGGCGAGGCGTACTGCCCTTCGGCCGACCATCTGTTTCGCAGCGTTGCGCTGTCCCTCGGCAATCAGGCGATTGCCGTGCAGCTGTCTGGAATGGGCCGTGACGGCGCCGAGGGGCTGCTCGACCTGCATCGCCTCGGCGCTCTCACAGTCGTTCAGGAGCCGGCCAGCGCGGTGATCGATGCCATGCCGCTGGCGGCGATCAGATTGCATGCGGCGCGCCAGGTGCTGCCGCCCGAGGCGATTGCCACCCTGCTCAATACGATTGCCTCGCGCGGTGCTACCTGCAGCACCCTGCCGGGAGGAGAGTAACCATGTTCACGGATGCTGAAATTCTCATCGTCGAGGACAGCCCGACCCAGGCCGCCGAACTGCAGTTCCTGCTCGAGGCGGCCGGTTGCCAGACGCGCATCGCGCGCAACGGCGTAGAAGGCTTGGCCTGCCTGGCCGAACGACTGCCGACCATCGTCATCAGCGATATCGTCATGCCGGAGATGGACGGCTACGAGCTGTGCCGCCAGCTCAAGGGCGATCCACGCACGTCGAGCATTCCGGTGATCCTGGTCACCAGCCTCGCCGACGCCCGGGACGTGGTGCATGGCCTGGCGTGCGGCGCCGACAACTTCATCGTCAAGCCCTACGACGAGAAGTACCTGATGTCGCGCATTCGCTATTTCATGGTCAATCTGGAGCTGCGCAGCAACGAGCGGGTGCAGATGGGCGTGGAAGTGGTGCTGGAGGGCGAGCGCCATTTCATCACCGCCAGCCGCCAGCAGATCCTCGACCTGCTGATCTCCACCTATGAGCAGGGCGTAAGGCTCAACCACGAGCTATTGGCCAAGCATGACGAGCTGACCCGCAGCAACTCGCTGCTCAACTGCCTGTTCCAGTTCACCAGCGGTCTGACCGACGCCAATAGTCAGCGTCACGTCATCGACGCTGCCTTGGGGCGCATCCTCGAATTCCCCAACGCGGTCGGTGCCTGGCTGCTACTTGCCGACGGTGCAGAGCAGGTTGGCACCCTGCGCGTGGCGGACGCCCGGGGCCGCGATGGCGACTACAGCCTGGAGCGCCTGACGGCCTGCTCCACGGACTGCCCGTGCCGGCATGCCTGGCTGAGCGACCAGCTCAGCGTGCCGAGCAATATCGCCGGCTGTCCGGCCCTGGCGCAGATGGCCGAGCACAGTCACGCCAGCATCCCGCTGCAGCTCGGCGGCGAGACCATCGGCATGCTCAATGTGGTGCGTAACAAGGGCCAATCCTGGCCGGAGGATGCACTCGTCGCACTGGCCTCCATCGGTCGCCAGTTGGCCATGGCGCTCGGCCGGGTACGGCTGTTCGAGAGCCTGGAGCAGCTGGTGGAGCAGCGCACCCGGGCCCTGGGACAGAGCGAGGCGCTGCTGCGCAAGATTCTCGACAACCTGCCGGTCGGCGTGTCGGTTGCCGACAGCAAGGGCCGCCTGATTCTCAGCAACCCGGAGAACGGCCTGATCTGGGCCGGGCCGCAGCCGGCGGAGCTGGACGAATACTCACGCTACCGGGGCGCCTGGACGGAGCATGGCGAGCCCCTGGATGCGCCAGATTGGCCATTGGCCCGGGCCGTTCGCGAGGGCAAGGTGATGCGCAATGAGATCATCGATATCCAGGCCTTCGATGACTCGCACAAGACCACGCTCAATTCCGCAGTGCCCTATCTGGACGAACACGGCGTGGTGCAAGGCGCCATCGCGGTGATCCAGGACATCAGCGAACAGCGCCAGCGCGATCTGGAAATACGCATCCGCACGCGGGCCATGGAGGCCAGCGTCAATGCCATCGTGATCACCGACAACCAGCGCGAAGATCAGCCGATCGTCTACGTCAACCCGGCCTTCGAACGCATCACCGGTTACCGCAGCGAGGAAGTGCTCGGGCGCAACTGCCGCTTCCTGCAGGGCACCGACCGCGAGCAACCGGAGCTGGACAGCATCCGCCGGGCCCTGGGTGCCGAGGAGGAGGGCAGGGCCGTCCTGCGCAACTACCGCAAGGACGGCTCGGCCTTCTGGAACGAACTGCGCCTCGCCCCGGTGGTGAACGATCGCGACAAGATCAGCCACTTCGTCGGCATCCTCCACGACATCACCGAGGCCAAGGGCTATCAGGAGGAACTGGAGCACCAGGCCAACCACGACAGCCTGACCGGCCTGCCCAATCGCAACCTGCTCAACGACCGCATCCTCCAGGCCATAGCCTTCGCCAGCCGCAACGAGGGCCTGTTCACCCTGGCCTTCATGGACCTGGACAACTTCAAGGTGGTCAACGACAGCCTCGGCCACAACGCCGGTGACCAACTGTTGATGCAGGTCGCCGAGCGCCTCAAGGCCTGCGCCCGGGAGATCGACACCGTGGCGCGCCTCGGCGGTGACGAGTTCGTCATCCTGCTGGCCGATGGCGGTCAGATGACCAAGCGCCTCGGCGGCCTGGAGCGCTTCAAGCAGAGCGTCGCCGCGCCCCTGATACTCGACGGCCAGGAAGTGGTGGTCAGCTGCAGCATCGGCTTCTGCTGCTTCCCCGAGGACGGTCGTGATATCAGCACCCTGTTGCGCAACGCCGATACCGCCATGTACCAGGCCAAGCACCAGGGACGTAACCGCATCTGCGCCTTCACCCCGCAGATGAACGAGCAGATGCAGCGGCGCCTGCTGCTCGAGCGCGAGATGCGCCATGCCCTGCAGCACAACGAGTTCCAGGTGGTCTACCAGCCGCAGCTGGACCTGCACAACGGGCGCCTGTGCGGCTTCGAGGCTCTGGTGCGCTGGAGCCAGGGCGGCAAGACGGTGATGCCTGACGAATTCATCCCCCTGGCCGAGGAGACCGGGCTGATAGTCGGCATCGATTTCCATGTCTTCGACGCCGTCTGCCGACAGTTGCAGGACTGGAAGTACCTGCTGCTCAACGGCAGTATCGCGGTGAACTTCTCCGCCATCAGCTTCATGGCGCCCGACTTCGTCGAGCGCATCCAGGCCATCCTGCGCCAGCATGAGGTGGCGCCATCGATGGTCAAGCTGGAAGTCACCGAGTCCATGCTGATGACCAACGCCGATGAGGTGCTGGCCCGCATGCGCGCGCTGATCGACGTGGGCATTCGCTTCTCGATCGACGATTTCGGCACCGGTTATTCGTCGCTGGGCTACCTCAAGCGGTTTCCCTTCAGCGAACTGAAGATCGACCGCAGCTTCGTCACCGACGTGCACCTGGACCCGGACAGCGCCTCCCTGGCGCGCTCGATGATCTCCATCGGCCATAACCTGGGCATCAAGGTGATCGCCGAGGGCGTGGAGAACGCCGAGCAACTGGGCTTTCTGCGTGCCGCCGGCTGTGACGAGTTGCAGGGCTACTACTACTCGCCGCCGCTGCCACCCCAGGCCTGCATGCAGTTCCTCGACGAAGATGGCGAACTGCAGCTGCCGCCCCTCATGGCCGGCGAGCCAGTGTCCTACCTGTTGCTGATCGACGACGAGCCCGGCGTCCTCAATTCGCTGCGCCGCGAGCTACGCCAGGAGAACTACCAGATACTGGTTGCCGGCAACAGCGTGGAAGCCTTGAACCTGCTGGCGACCCATCCGGTGGATGTGGTGCTGACCGACCTGCGCCTGCCCGACATGAACGGCGTGGAGTTCCTCAGGCGAATCAGGATGATCTATCCGGAAATCATCCGCATGGTGCTCAGCGGTTCCACCGAAGTGCGCAATATCCTCAAGTCGGTCAACGAAGGGGTGATCTACCGCTTCATCACCAAGCCCTGGGACGCCGACGATCTGCGCAGCCAGCTGCGCGACGCCTTCGCCCAGCGGCAACTGGTACAGGAAAACCAGCGCATGCGCGAACAGCTGATGACGCTCAAGCGCTGAGGCGGGCCGGCGTTCGGCCCGCCCGGCATTGCTTCGGCACTCCTGCCCGGCCTGCAAGCGGCCGTATAGCCCACTAGACTGAGAGGGTTACAGCTGGCTGGAGGTGCACCATGAACCTGCGCGAGGGTTTTATCGGTGCGATCGGCAATACACCGCTGATCCGGCTTGCCCGGCTCAGTGAAGAAACCGGTTGCGAGATACTGGCCAAGGCCGAGTTTCTCAACCCCGGCGGTTCGGTAAAGGATCGCGCCGCCCTGGGCATCATCGAGGACGCCGAGCGTAGCGGCCGACTGCGCAGCGGCGGCACCGTGGTCGAGGGGACCGCCGGCAACACCGGCATCGGCCTGGCGCACATCTGCGCGGTGCGCGGCTATCGCTGCATCATCGTGATACCCGACAACCAATCCCCGGAAAAGCTGGAGCTGTTGCGCCACCTGGGCGCCGAGGTGCGCCCGGTGCCGCCCAAGCCCTACAGCGACCCGCACAACTACCAGAAGATCGCCGGGCGCTTGGCCGCGGAACTGCCCGGGGCGATCTGGGCCAACCAGTTCGACAACACCGCCAACCGCGAGGTGCACTACCGCACCACGGGCCCTGAGATCTGGCGCGACACCGAAGGACGGGTCGATGCCTTCGTCTGCGCCACCGGCACCGGCGGCACCCTCGCGGGCGTGTCGCGCTATCTGAAGGAACGCAACCCGGCGGTACGCATCGTTCTCGCCGACCCCATGGGCAGCGCGCTCTACCACTGGGTACTGGATGGCGAGCTGCTGGCCGAGGGCAGCTCCATCACCGAGGGCATCGGCACCAGCCGGGTGACGGCCAACCTCAAGGACACCCAGATCGACTCGGCGCTGCAGATCGACGACCAGCAGTGCGTCAACATGGTCTACCGCCTGCTGCGTGAGGAGGGGTTGTTCGTCGGCAGCTCCAGCGGCATCAACCTCTGTGCGGCGGTCCGCCTGGCCAGCGATCTGGGCCCCGGGCATACCCTGGTGACCCTGCTGTGCGACCGCGGCAGCCTGTACGCCAGGCGCCTGTTCAATCCCGCCTGGTTGCGGGAAAAAGGCCTGCGTGTGCCGGATTGAGCGCGCCGGGATGCGCGCAAGGTTGCCCTAGCGGGGCGCTGGATCGCTGCCTGGCTCCAGCAGTGGCGCCAGCAGGGCGCACATGTTGCGCCAATGGCTGCCCTCCCAATACAGGCGGCGGCAGCCGGCACAGTGCATGAAGCGCGAGTAGCTGTAGCCGATGCGACTGGGCAGCCGTTCGCGGGCCTCTTCGAGATCGCTCGGCTGCAGCGGCAGGTTGCAATGCAGGCACAGGCTGAACGGCTTGAAGCTGCGCGCCAGGTCCAGTCGCTCGACCAACTCGCGCAGCTGCCGGGCCGGTTTCAGCGCGTGCACGTAACAACCGTGGCTGATCACGCTGCGCTTGAGCAGCTCGCGGTCACGGGTCAGCACGATGCGGCCTTGCTGCGCCGCCAGCTCGGCGATGGCCGCGTCCTCGAAGTGATTGTCGTAGAGCGTGTCGAAGCCCAGCATGCGGAGCAGGCGGGCCAGTCCGCCGAGATGGGCGTCGGCGACGAAGCGCAGCACCCGCAGCGGCCGATCACGGACCTTGAGCAGCGGGCTGATGTCCAGACGCTCGAACTTCGGATAGACCGCCACCCGGTCGCCGTCCAGCAGCATTCGCTCGAAGCCGACCGACTCGCCGTTGAGCAGTACCAGCTCGACCTCGGTATGGGGCACGCCGAGGGCCTCGATCATGTGCTTGACCGTCGCCGCCTGCGCACAATCGCACTCGAACGCCCTGCGCCGCCGCGCAGGCGCCAGGAAGTCGTTGAGCTCCTCATAGAAGCGAAAAGTGGCACTAACCATGCCTACAAGCTTAGCCCGACTGCGGACTCGCTCCCGACGCTGCGCGGCACCCGGGGCAGGTGCCCGCGCCGCCGGCAGGCTGCTATAGATAGGGAATCACTCCAGCTTTGTTCAGCAAGTGGCTGTTCCGTTTCAAATTTTGGGTAACGGCTCACAGCTTTATTGGTTAAGATCCCCGGCACTTGTCGCGGAAATGTAGCTGCAAGTGGCCTGCATGAAGCCGGTGCTCCCAGTCGGGATGCGCTCGCCTCGCCAGGGCGCCGGCTCCACTCCAGAACTTAACCCTCTGTTCCCGGGCTGTCGCCCGGCGGCGTATAGAGCGTTGCCATGCTGATTGCGAGCTACGATTTTTCCCTGGTGCTGACATCCCTGGCGGTGGCCATGCTGGCCTCCTATACCGCCCTCGACCTGGCCGGGCGTATCGCCACGGCCAAGGGCCTGGCGCTGCCCCTGTGGATCGCCGGCGGCGCGTTGGCCATGGGCATCGGCATCTGGTCGATGCATTTTATCGGCATGCTCGCCATGAGCCTGCCGATCCCCCTCGGCTACGACCTCGTCATCACCCTGTTGTCGCTGGCCATGGCCGTGCTCGCCTCGGGATTCGCCCTGTGGCTGGTGAGCCAGCCACAGATGCCACGCTGGCACTGGCTGCTCGGCTCGCTGGTCATGGGGGCGGGCATCAGCGCCATGCACTACGTGGGCATGCAGGCCCTGCGCATGCAGCCGGGCATCGATTACGACCCCGTGCTGTTTGGCCTGTCCCTGCTCATCGCCGTCGCCGCTTCTGCGGCCTCGCTGTGGATCGCCTTTCGCCTGCGCCTGCCCGGACCATCGGTGCGCCTGGCAAGGGCCGCGGCGGCCCTGGTCATGGGCGGCGCCATAGTCGGCATGCATTTCACCGGCATGGCCGCGGCCAACTTCCCGCTCGACAGCTTCTGCCTGGCCGCCGGCACTGGCCTGGACAGCGCCTGGCTGGCGGGCCTGGTCGGTATCGCGACGCTGACGGTGCTGGTGATTGCCCTGCTGACCTCGCTGCTCGATGCGCGCATGCAGGCGCAAGTCGCCAGGCTGAGCGAGTCCTTGGCCCTGGCCAACCGCGAACTGACCCAGTTGGCGCTGCATGACCCGCTGACCAAGCTGCCCAACCGTCTGCTGCTGGAAGACCGAATCGGCCAGAGTATCCACAAGATGGAACGCAGAGGTGGCCATTTTGCGCTGATGTTCATGGACCTGGATGGCTTCAAGCCGGTCAACGACGCCTTTGGCCATCACCTCGGCGACATGCTGCTGTGCGCGGTGGGCGAGCGCCTGCGCCAGCGCCTGCGGGCGCAGGACACCCTGGCGCGGGTCGGCGGCGATGAGTTCGTGCTGCTGGCGGAGCTGCGCGAGGCAGACGATGCGGTGAGCCTCGCCGAGCAGATCGTCCAGCTGATCAGCCAGCCCTTCACCATTGGCGAACACGAGCTGCGCGTCTCCACCAGCGTCGGCATTGCCCTCTATCCCGGCGATGGCGAGGATCAGCAAGCCCTGCTGCGCAATGCCGATGCGGCCATGTACCACGCCAAGGGAGCGGGGAAGAACGGCTACAGCTTCTTCGAGGCGTCGATGAACGCCAATGCGCGCAAGCAATTGCAGCTGCTGCATGACCTGCGCATGGCCCTGGAGCGCGATGAGTTCCGCCTCTACTACCAGCCCAAGTTCGATGCCCGAAACGGCCGACCGACCGGTGCCGAAGCCCTGTTGCGCTGGCAGCACCCCGAGCGCGGCATCGTCTCGCCGGCCGAGTTCATCGAACTGGCGGAGAAGACCGGGATGATCATCCCCATCGGCGAGTGGGTGCTCGACCAAGCCTGCCGGCAGATGCGCCAATGGTACGAACAGGGTCACCGCGACTGGCGCGTGGCGGTGAACCTGTCGGCGCTGCAGTTCTGCCATGCCGGCCTGATCGACAGTGTCGCCAAGGCGCTGCGGCAGCATGCGCTGCCGGCCAACTGCCTGACCCTGGAGATTACCGAGACCACCGCGATGAGCGATGCCGACGCGACCCTGCAGGTGCTCAATCGCCTGGCCGAGATGGGTGTCGACCTGTCCATCGACGACTTCGGCACCGGCTACTCCAGCCTGCTCTACCTCAAGCGCCTGCCCGCCAACGAGCTGAAGATCGACCGCGGCTTCGTCAGCGATCTGGTGCATGACAGCGACGATGCGGCGATCATCTCCGCCATTGTCGCCCTGGGCCAGGCGCTGAACCTGCGCATCGTCGCGGAGGGCGTGGAAACCCAGCAGCAGAAAAGCTTTCTCACCGAGCTGGGCTGCAACTCGCTGCAGGGCTTTCTGCTCGGCCATCCGCTGCCGGCTGACCAGTTCATCCAGGCCCTGGCCGGCGGCGCGACGGTCACCGCCTAGCCCGCCCGCCCCCTGGCAAAGGCGGAGATTCCACTAGGCGCCGGGCCCGCCGAGGGATGACTGGTCGGACACGATCGGCCAAAGGCGGCTATACCACTGCTAAAGACGTGCACGGCGTTCGCCGGATCCGCGGTGGATGCTTGAGCCGCACGCTCGGGAGTGCCCATGCCGAAAGTAGCCATAGTCACAGGCGCCTCGCGGGGAATAGGGGCAGCCATTGCCAAACGCCTGGCCGCCGACGGCATCCGCGTGGTGGTGAACTACACCTCGCGGCCGGCCGACGCCGAGCAGGTGGTCCGCGACATCGCCCGCGCCGGCGGCCAGGCCTATGCGGTGCTGGCCGACGTCAGCGACCCGGTCGCGGTCGAAGCATTGTTCGACCAGGCTGAGGTGGAGTTCGGCGCCGTCGACATCCTGATCAACAACGCCGGGATCATCCAGCCCGGCATGGTCAATCTCGCCGACAGCGACGATGGGCTGTACCAGCGGCTGTTCGCGATCAACACCAAAGGCACCTTCAACACCCTGCGCCTGGCGGCGACGCGTCTGCGCGAAGGCGGGCGGATCGTCAACTTCTCCTCCAGCGCGGTGGCCCTGGCGCTGCCGGGCTATTCGCTGTTCGCCGCCTCCAAGGCCGCGGTGGAATGCCTGACCCGGGTATTCGCCAAGGAGCTGCGCGGGCGCAGCATCTGCGTCAACGCCATCGCCCCGGGGCCGACTGCAACCGACCTGTTCCTCAGTGGCAAACGGGTGGAACTGGTCGAGCGGCTGGCCAAGCAGGCGCCCCTGGAGCGCCTCGGCAGCCCCGCGGATATCGCCAATGTCGTGGCCTTTCTGGTCAGCGAGGAGGGCGACTGGGTCAACGGCCAGGTGATAGGGGTCAACGGCGGCCTGATCTAGCCGTGCACGGTCGGCGCGCACCTTGGCGCGAGCAAAAAAATGCCCCAGGGTCAGGAGCGACAACCTGGGGCGAAGAGGGTTGGCGAGCAACACCAACCTGGGAGTGAGCAAGGATCAGGCCTGGGGTTGCCAGCCGCCGCCGAGGGCCTTGTAGATGGCCACGATGCCGCGGTACAGCTCGACCTCCGCCTGGGCCTGGGCATCTTCGGCGGCCAGGCGCTCACGCTCGGCATCCAGCAGCACGAGGAAGTCCACCGTGCCTTCGCGGTAGCGGATGGCCGCCTGTTCGGCGGCGGCGCGACTGGCCTCGGACTGGCGCAGCAGGGCGATTAGCTGCTGCTGGGTCTTGGCGTAGTCGCTGAAGGCGTTCTCGGTTTCCTCCAGGGCCAGCAGCACCTGCTGTTCATAGCTCGCCAGCGCGCCCTCGGCGTCAGCCTCGGCGCCGCGCAGGCGGGCGCGCACGCTGCCCAGGTCGAAGGCCGCCCAGCTGATGCTCGGCGCCAGGCCCCAGGCCCGGGCCGCCGAGGCGCCCAGCTGCGAACCCCGACCGGCGGTGAAGCCGAGGAAACCGCTCAGACTGACCCGCGGGAACAACTCGGCGGTGGTCACGCCAATGGTCGCGCTGGCGGCCGCCACGCGGCGCTCCGCCGCACGTACGTCGGGCCGCCTGCGCAGCAACTCGGCTGGGTCGCCGACCGGCAGGGCCTTGGCGATGGCCGGCAGCGGCCGCGCAGACAGATCCACGCGCAGTTGCTCCGGGCGCTGGCCGAGCAGGGTGGCGATACGGTTGCGCGCGCGCAGCTGTTTGCCCTGCAATTGCGGCAGGCTGGCCTCGACGGCGGCCAGACGGGCTTCACTGCGCAACACATCCAGCTCGCTGCCGACGCCGGCATCGCGCAGTTGCTCGACGATGCCCCGCGACTCCCGCTGATTGTCCAGGTTTTCCCGGGCGATGGCTTCACGCAGCTGGGCGCCGCGCAGCCTGCCGTAGGCCTCCACCAGCTCGGCGATCAGGCTGACCTGCAGCTGGAAATAGTCCGCCTCGACGACCTCGATCTGCGCCTCGCTGGCCTCCAGCTGACGCTGAATGCGGCCAAACAGGTCCAGCTCCCAGGCCATGTCCAGGCCCAGGTCGTAGCGTTCGCTGCTCAGCCGCCGCTCACTCACCCCGGGTTGTTGCGCCTTGCCCAGTGCGCTGCTGGCACGCCCGGTGACGGTCGGCAGGCGGTCGTTGGCGACATCGTCGCGAATGGCCCGGGCCGCGCGCAGGCGGGCGAAGGCGACGCGCAACTCGCGGTTCTCCCGCAGCGATTGCCGGACCAGCTGATTCAGGGTCGGATCGTCGAACTGCTGCCACCAGAGCGCCTCGAAACGCGAGCGATCGTAGTCCTGGTGCTCGGCGCCGAGCACGCGCGCCGCCGGCGTGTCCGGCGCCCGATAGTCCGGGCCGACGGCGCAGGCGCTCAATGCCAGGGCGAGCAGGGCAGGGGTCAGGGCCTTCATGCCTGCACCTCCTGCAAACGCTTGGCCTGCCTGGCCTCGCGGCCCTCGACGAAGGCGCGAATCAGCACATAGAACACCGGCGTCAGCAGCAGGCCGAAGAAGGTCACCCCGAGCATCCCACTGAACACCGCCACCCCCATGGCGTGGCGCATCTCGGCGCCGGCGCCGGAGGACAGCACCAGGGGCACCACGCCCATGATGAAGGCGAAGCTGGTCATCAGGATCGGCCGCAGGCGCAGACGGCAGGCCTCCAGCACCGCCGCGACGCGGTCCAGGCCTTCTTCCTGTTTCTCCTTGGCAAACTCGACGATCAGGATGGCGTTCTTGCAGGCCAGGCCCACCAGCACGATCAGGCCGATCTGGGTGAAGATGTTGTTGTCACCGCCGCTGAGAATCACCCCGGTGATGGCCGACAGCAGGGTCATCGGCACGATCAGTATCACCGCCAGCGGCAGGCTCCAGCTCTCGTACTGGGCGGCCAGCACCAGGAAGGCCAGCAGTACGCAGAGCGGGAAGACGAACAGCGCGGTGTAACCGGCGAGGATCTGCTGATAGGTCAGCTCGGTCCACTCGAAGTTCATGCCGTTGGGCAGCTCCTCCTTGAGCAGTTTGGCCATGGCCGCTTCGGCCTGTCCGGAGCTGTAGCCGGGCGCCGCGCCACCGTTGATCTCGGCGGTGAGGAAGCCGTTGTAGTGCATCACCCGGTCAGGACCGGCGCTGCCCGAGACCTTGACGAAGGTCGACAGCGGCACCATCTCGCCGCGCTTATTGCGCACCTTGAGCTGGCCGATCTGCTCCGGCTCAAGACGAAATTTCTGCTCGGCCTGGACGTTGACCTGGTAGGTGCGGCCGAAGCGGTTGAAATCGTTGGCATACAACGAACCGAGATAGACCTGCATGGTGTCGAAGATGTCCTCCACGGCCACCCCGTGGCTCATGGCCTTTTCCCGGTCGATGTCGGCATCTACCTGGGGCACGTTGACCGTGTAGCTGGTGAACAGTCCGGCCAGTTCCGGCACCTCGCGGCTCTTGGCGATGACGTTCTGCACCTGCTTGTACAGCTCCTCGTAGCCGAGGTTGCCGCGGTCCTGCACCTGCACGCGGAAACCGCCGATGGTGCCCAGGCCCTGCACGGGCGGCGGCGGGAAGATGGCGATGAAGGCGTCCTGGATCTCGGCGAACTGACCGTTGAGCTGGCCGGCGATGGCGCCGGCGCTCATGGACGGGTCCGTGCGCTGATCGAACGGCTTGAGCGGGGTGAAGACGATGCCGCTGTTGGGGCTGTTGGTGAAGCCGTTGATCGACAGTCCCGGAAAGGCCACGGTGTTCTCCACCCCGGGGTGCTCGCCGGCGATCTCCGACATGCGCTTGATCACGGCCTCGGTGCGGTCCAGCGTCGCGGCGTCCGGCAGCTGGGCGAAGGCCACCAGGTACTGTTTGTCCTGGGGCGGCACGAAGCCGCTCGGGGTGTTGGCAAAGCCCAGGTAGGTCAGGCCCATGAGCCCGCCATACACCAGCAGGGCGATCGAACTGCCGCGCAGCACGCGCTGCACGGTGCGGCCATAGCCGCGACTGGCGCGCTCGA
The DNA here is from genome assembly GCF_013388395.1 of Pseudomonas sp. LPB0260. NCBI lineage: Bacteria > Pseudomonadati > Pseudomonadota > Gammaproteobacteria > Pseudomonadales > Pseudomonadaceae > Pseudomonas > Pseudomonas sp. LPB0260. The sequence continues at coordinate 309,018 of NZ_CP058247.1, forward strand.
ACAGGCGATTGAAGGGCGCGAACAGCCAGCCGCCGAACAGCTTGTCGAGTAGGCGGGAGAAGGCGTCCTTGGGCGCGTCGTGGCGGCGCAGCAGGGCGGCGGCCAGGGCCGGCGACAGGGTCAGGGAGTTGAACGCGCTGATCACCGTGGAGATCGCGATAGTCAGGGCGAACTGCTGGTAGAACTGGCCGGTGAGACCTGAGATGAAGGCGGTCGGCACGAACACCGCGCAGAGCACCAGGGCGGTGGCGACGATCGGCCCGGTGACTTCCTTCATCGCCTGGCGGGTGGCCTCGACCGGGGACTTGCCCAGGCCGATATTGCGCTCGACGTTCTCCACCACCACGATGGCGTCGTCCACCACGATGCCGATGGCCAGCACCAGGCCGAACAGCGACAGGGCGTTGAGCGAGAAGCCCAGCAGGTGCATCACCGCGAAGGTGCCGATCAGCGACACCGGTACCGCGACCAGGGGAATGATCGAGGCGCGCCAGGTCTGCAGGAACAGGATCACCACCAGCACCACCAGGACGATAGCCTCGAGCAGGGTGTGCACCACAGCCTCGATCGAGCCACGGACGAAGATGGTCGGGTCGTAGACGATCTCGTAGTCCACGCCCTGGGGAAAGCTCTGCTTCAGTTCGGCCATGCGCGCGCGCACGGCGTCGGAAATCGCGATGGCATTGGAGCCGGGGCGCTGGAACACCGGGATGGCCACCGCCGGCTTGTTGTTGAGCAGTGAACGCAGGGCGTACTGGCTGGAACCCAGCTCGATGCGGGCGATGTCCTTCAGGCGGGTGATCTCGCCGTTGTCGCCGGCACGCACGATGATGTTCTCGAACTCCTCCTCGCTGACCAGGCGGCCCTGGGTGTTGATCGACAGCTGGAAGCTGTTGTCGCCGGCAGACGGCGGCGCACCCAGGGCGCCTGCGGCCACCTGGCGGTTCTGCTGGCGAATCGCGGTGACCACGTCGCTGGCCGTGAGATTGCGCGATGCCACCTTGTTCGGGTCGAGCCAGACCCGCAGCGAATAGTTGCCCAGGCCGAACAGCTGCACGTCGCCGATGCCGTCCAGGCGCGCCAGTTCATCCTTGACGTTGAGCGCGGCGTAGTTGGACAGATAGAGCATGTCGTAGCGGTCGTCCGGCGAGGTCAGGTGGACCACCATGGTCAGGTCTGGGGAGGCCTTGTCGACCGTCACGCCGAGGCGCTGCACCTCGCTGGGCAGGGTCGGCATGGTGCGGGTGACGCGGTTCTGCACCTGCACCTGGGCGCTGTCGAGCTCGGTACCCAGGGCGAAGGTGATGGTCAGGGTCAGCTTGCCGTCGGCGGTCGCCTGGGACGACATGTAGAGCATGTCCTCGACGCCGGTGATTGCCTGCTCCAGGGGCGAGGCGACGGTTTCGCCGATCACCTTGGGGTTGGCACCGGGGAAGTTGGCACGCACCACCACGGTCGGCGGCACCACTTCCGGGTACTCGCTGATCGGCAGCTGGAACAGCGAGATGGCGCCGCCGATCAGGATCAGCAGCGACAGCACGGCGGCGAAGATCGGTCGCTGAATGAAGAATTGCGAGAAGTTCATCGGTAGTCCTTGGGCACCGCTGCACGCGGCCTAGAAGGCCCCGCACACGCTACGGTCTGGGGTGGGGTGCGCCGGGCGCACCCATGCGTGGTCAGCCGCGGGGTATGCCGGGCTTGCTGTGCTGTTCGGCAACGCGGGGTGAGTTGTGGCTTTCAACCGCCTGGCGCAGACGGGCGAGGTTGGCCAGGGTCTGCTCATCGGCCATGGGCACCGCCTGCGGCTCGACCGGCGAGCCGGGCAGGACCCGCTGCAGGCCGTTGACCACGATCCGTTCGCCCTTGACCAGGCCGCTGCGCACGATGCGCAGGCCGGCGACCTTGGGCCCCAGTTCGACGGCGCGGTAGCTCACCCGGTTGTCCTCGCCGAGCACCAGGACAAACTTGTTGCCCAGGTCGGTGCCCACCGCCACGTCCTGGATCAGGGCGGCGGCGTAGGTGCTGCTGCCAACCAGCTTGAGGCGGGCGTAAAGGCCGGGGGTGAAACGACCCTCGCTGTTGTCGAACACCGCGCGGCCGCGGATGGTGCCGGTCTGCGGGTTGACCTGGTTGTCGAGGAAGTCCAGCCGGCCCAGGTGCGGGTGGCCTTCTTCGTCGCTCAGGCCTAGATAGACCGGGCTGGCCGCGCGGACATCGGTCCGCCCCTGGCGCGCCAGTTCGAGGTATTTGAGAAACACCCGCTCATCGGCATCGAAATAGGCGTAGACCCGGTCGGTGCTGACCACCGAGGTCAGCAGCGTCTGCCCGGCGCCGACCAGGTTGCCGGCCGTGACCCGGGCGCGGCTGACACGGCCATCGATCGGCGCGGTGACGCGGGTGAAGCTGAGGTTGAGGCGGGCGTTGTCCAGTTCGGCCTGGATGCCGGCCACAGCGGCCAGTGCCTCTTGGGCTGCACTGGCGCGGGCATCGGCCAGCTCGGCGGAAATCGCATTACTCTTGCGCAGGCGCTCGCCGCGGCGCGCCTCACTGGCGGCCCGGGCCTGGGCGGCGCGGGCCTGCTGGAGCTGGGCCTCGAGACGCTTGACCTCGGCCTGAAAGGGGCGTGGATCGATCTGGAACAGCAGGTCGCCGCGCTTGACCAGGCCACCCTCGTCGAAGGCCACCCGATCGATAAAGCCGGACACCCGCGGTCGGATTTCCACCGACTCTGGGGCCTCGAGACGCCCGGTGAATTCATCCCACTCGTTGAGCGGTTGCTCGATGACCGTCGCCACGCTGACGTTTGGGGCCGGCATCTGCTGCTGGCTCTGCGGGGCCTCGCCGCAGGCGCCGAGGGCCACCAGCGCAGCGAGTGCCAGGGGCAGGCGCCAGAGGGTGTTGGGCTGTTCCATGTGATTGTCCGCCACTTACTTTTATGGATGGGCGGAGTCTGCATCGCAAGCGGGTGGCGCACGAATCGAACGGCGCGAAGGTGGGTATCACTGGCAGTGATGAGTGCGCTGCTGGTATCGATTGCGCCGATAGTGCCCGAGACAGGGCGGCCCGGACGGGTCAGTCCAGGCTGTCCGGGTCGCCGACGAACATCTGGATGCGCGAGCGCAGCCAGCGCTCGGCCGGATCATTGTCCTGCGCCCCGCGCCAGGCCATATGCAGTTCGAAGGTCTGGGCGTCCACGGGCAGGTCCTCGGTGCGCAGGCCGCCGGCGGCGGTCAGGGCGGCGGCCGTGTAATCCGGCACCGTGGCGACAATGTCGGTGCCGCTAAGCAGGGGACCCAGGCCATTGAATTGCGGCACGGCCAGGACCACACGGCGCTGGCGGCCGATCTTTTCCAGTTCCCGGTCGATAAAACCGCCGAGGTCGCCGGCAAAGGACACCAGAGCGTGGGGCCGCGCGCAAAAGTCGTCCAGGCTCAGGGGCCCGGGCACGCTGTCGGCACGCAACAGTTTGGGTTTGCTACGCCGCATCACCTTGCGTTTGGCGTTGGCCGGCAGTTCCTCGGTGTAGCTGACACCCACCGAAATTTCTCCGGAGGCCAGCAGCGCGGGCATCAGCAGGTAGTTGGTACGGCGAATCACCAGCACCACCCCCGGCGCCTCGGCGCGAAGGCGCTTGATCAGCGGGGGCAGGAGACCGAATTCGACGTCATCGGAAAGGCCGATGCGAAACACAGCCTTGCTGGTCGCCGGGTCGAACTCGGCGGCGCGGCTGACCGCGGTGGAGATCGAGTCCAGCGCCGGAACCAGCAGGGCGAAGATTTCCTCGGCCCGTGCAGTGGGCTCCATGCTGCGCCCGGTACGCACGAACAGCGGATCGTCGAACAGGCCGCGCAGCCGGGAGAGGGCGGCGCTGATCGCCGGCTGGCCGAGAAACAGCTTCTCGGCCGCACGGGTCACGCTGCGCTCATGCATCAGCGTTTCAAAGACGATCAACAAGTTGAGATCGACTCGGCGCAAATCGTTGCGGTTCATCCGGTGTCCATTCTGGAGTGAGGGGCTCGAAGGCGGCCTGGTTCAGGCTAATGCGAACGGGCGCCACGAGGCAACAGACATGTTCCCGACAATGATAGTTGTCGGCCTTTCCATCATCGACAGACATGGTCAATATCACTCCCAGCCGCTGGCTTTGCGCACAAAGCCCGGATAAAGTCCATGGCCATAAGGGGTCAACCGGCGAGGTTTGCGATGTCCCGCATCATCCGTTTCCATCAGTTCGGCGAGGCCGACGTCCTCAAGATCGAAGAGCGCCCGCGCCCAATGCCGGCTGCCGGCGAGGTGCTGCTGCGTGTCGAGGCACTTGGGGTCAGCTGGTACGACGTGCTCTGGCGGCAGAACCTCGGCGACACACCGGCCCAGCTTCCCGCCGGGCTCGGCCACGAATTGGCCGGTGAGGTCATAGCCGTAGGCGAGGGCGTCGAGGACCTGGCGGTGGGTGACAAGGTCGCCAGCTTCCCGGGGCACAGCGCCAATCGCTATCCCTGTTGTGCCGAGGAAGTGGTGCTGCCGCGTCGCTCGCTGACCCGCTATCCCGAGCAACTGACCGCGCAACAGGCCAGCGTGCACTACCTACCCTCGATGGTCGGCTGGTTCGGCCTGGTCGAACTGGCCCGCCTCAAACCCGGTGAAACCGTACTGGTCACCGCCGCCAGTCGCTGCTGGGGGCCCTATATCGTGCAGCTGAGCAAGGCGCTGGGGGCCAAGGTGATCGCCGCGACGGCAGACAGCGAGGACCGCGAGCTGCTGCGCGAACTGGGCGCAGACCAGGTGATCCTCACCGAGGAACAGGATCTGGTCAGCCGGGTCAACAAACTGACCAACGAGCGCGGCGTCGATATCGTCATGGATTGCCTCGGTGGGCCACAGATGTGCCTGCTCGGCGATGCCCTGGCGCCCCGCGGGCGCCTGGTGCTCTATGGCCTGCAGGGCGGTAACGAAACCCCATTCCCGGCTTGCGCGGCATTCCAGAAGAACATCCAGTTCTTCGTCCACTGCATCGGTAACTTCACCGGCAAGGAAGAGCTGGGCATTCCCCAGGACGAGGAAGCGGTGGCCAAGGCGCTGCAAGGCATCAACCAGCTCACGTGCGACGGGCTGCTGCACCCGCTGATCAAGCAGGTATTCGCCTTCGACAAGGTGGTCGAAGCCCATCGGCTGATGGAAACCTGCCCGACTCGTGGACGCGTGGTGCTGCAGGTTTAGCCCGGCGCGCGAGGGCACAGGACCAGCTGTTTCCCCCCTCAGAGACATCCAGCAATCCGGCCCGCCAGCGTCCGCTGGTCACGGCCCTGAATCGGCCCTGAGCAGCGGGTGCATAGTGGGAGATGCACTGTTGCGAAGGGCAGACAGATGACACCGGCAGCCTCCATTGCGATACCCATTCCCGACCGAGTCGCCGCAGGCCAAGCCCTGGCGCAGCGGCTATCGGCCTATCGGCGGCGCTCCGATGTCATAGTCCTGGCCTTGCCCCGAGGCGGCGTACCGGTGGCCTACCAGATCGCCGACGCCCTGGAAGTGCGCCTGGACCTGATGCTGGTCCGCAAACTGGGCGTGCCGGGCCATGCCGAACTGGCCATGGGCGCCATCGCCAGTGGCGGGGTGCGGGTGATGAACCCCGACGTGCTGGCGTATGCCCGTGTCGACCAGGCCAGCATCGACGCCGTCGCCGCAGCGGAAACCACGGAGCTGCAGCGCCGCACCCGTGTCTATCGCGGCGAACGCCAGCCGCCATTGCTGCGCGAGCAACAGGTGATACTGGTCGACGATGGCGTGGCCACAGGCGCGACCATGCAGGCCGCGGTGCGCGCGGTGCGTCAGCAGGCCCCCGCGCGCATCATAGTCGCCGTCCCGGTTGCCGCCCCGGAAAGTGCAGAGCTACTGCGCACCCAGGTCGATGAACTGGTTTGCCCCTTCATGCCGGCTATGCTGATGGCCATCGGCCAGTGGTATGTGGACTTTGGCCAAACGCCAGATCAGGAAGTGATCGACCTGCTGTCGCGGGCCTGGCAGCGCGAAGATGTGCGGCCGTGCTGATTCTTTTTTATCTGTGTTTGTGCAGATCTAACTGATCTCGACACCGACAGTAGCCGTGAGCCTCGCACTCTTCTTTAGTTCTGACCCTTCGCATAATGTATATTATGTTAAATACTATATATATCTGCCGACATTACGATCCTTAGTCAGCGTGTCGCGGATAGCCCCCGATCTCGATCAGGTTGCCGTCAGGGTCGCGAAAGTACACCGATTCGATAGGCCCAAGCGCACCGGTGCGCATGACCGGCCCTTCTTCCACTGGCACGCCCTGCTCGGCCAGATGCGCCAGGATCCGCTCGGTCGTCCAGTTGCTGACCAGGCACAGATCGATCGCGCCAGGCTGCGGTCGCAGGGCCTTGGGTTCGAACTCCTGGCCGGCCTGGTGCAGGTTGAACTTCTGTTGACCGAATACCAAGGCGCTGCGCCCGCCGGCGAAGCGCTCGTGGCGCATGCCTAATACCCGCTGGTAGAAGGCAACGGTTGCGTCGATGTTGGCAACTGTCAGTACCAGATGATCCAGTCGCTCGATCATGCTCAATCTCGATCCAGCAGATGAAAACGCGGCAGCGAGAAACGCCAGCGGATCGCCGCCATGCGAATGCCCAGGACGGTGAGCATGGCGATTCCGGTGTCCAACCAGTGCGGGGTATTGAGCAGGCGCAAGGCAATGAACATCAGCGCCCCGGCGATGCAGGCGGTGGCGTAGATTTCCTTCTTGAAGATCAGCGGTATCTCGTTGCAGATGACATCGCGCATCACACCGCCTGCCACCCCTGTCATCACCCCCATGATCACCGCGGTGCTTAAAGGCACCTGATGCTGCATGGCCACCTCGGTGCCGATCACGGTGAATACCGCCAGGCCGAAGGCGTCGGCGATCAGCAAGCCGGTTTCATGGATCGGCCGGGTCAGGCGCACCCAGAGCACGGTGCCGACTGCCGCCAGGGTGGCCACGGCGATGTAGGTGTCGTCGCGAATCCAGCTGACCGGATGATTGTCCAGGATCAGGTCGCGCAGCGTGCCTCCGCCCAGGGCGGTAATCACGGCAATGACCAGTACGCCAAACAGGTCCATGGACTTGCGCCCGGCCATCAATGCCCCGGTGATGGCGAACACCGCCACGCCGAACAGGTCGGCCAGATAGAATAATTGCGCCATGCTGGCCTCAGGATGCGACTGGGGTGCGCATGGTAACAAACTCCTCGGCGGCAGTCGGATGGATGCCTATGGTGTCGTCGAACACCTGCTTGGTTGCTCCGGCCTTCAGGGCAACGGCCAATCCCTGAACGATCTCCCCCGCCTCCGGCCCCACCATGTGGCAGCCCAGCACCCTGTCGGTGTCGGCGTCCACCACCAGTTTCATCAACGTGCGCTCCTGGTTTTCGGTAAGCGTCAGCTTCATGGGGCGGAACCTGCTCTCGTAGATCTTCAGCCGGTGTCCTGCCGCCCTCGCCTGCTCTTCGCTCAGGCCAACGGTGCCGATATTCGGCAGGCTGAACACCGCTGTCGGTATCGTCTGATAGTCGACGCCGCGGTATTCCTCCGGCTTGAACAACCGCCGGGCCACGGCCATTCCTTCGGCCAGGGCGACTGGGGTCAGCTGTACGCGGCCGATCACATCGCCGATTGCCAGAATCGACGGTGCGCGGGTCTGGAAGTGCTCATCGACCTGGATGAAGCCCTTCTCGTCCAGCATCACGCCGGTGTTCTCCAGGCCAAGATCGTCCAGCATCGGCCGCCGGCCGGTGGCATAGAACACGCAGTCGGTTTCCAGCACGCGGCCATCCTGCAGGGTTGCGAGCAAGCTGCCGTCCGCCTGCCTGTCGATCCGGCTGATATCGCTGTTGAACTGCAGGTCCAGGCCGCGCTTGCTCAGCTCTTCGCGCAGATGTCGGCGAACGGCGCCGTCGAAGCCCCGGAGAAACAACTCGCCGCGATACAGCAGCGAGGTGTCGGCACCCAGGCCATGGAAGATCGAAGCGAACTCCACGGCGATATAGCCGCCGCCGACCACCAGCACGCGCTTGGGCAGTTGCTCGAGAAAGAACGCTTGGTTGGAGTTGATCGCATGCTCACAGCCGGGAAACTCGGGGATATAAGGCCAGCCGCCGGTAGCGATGAGAATGTGTTTGGCGCTGTAGCGTTGGCCGTTCAGTTCCAGGCTGTGGTCGTCGAGCAGGCGCGCATGGCCTTCGAGCAGGGTCACGCCACTGTTGACCAGCAGATTGCGATAGATGCCGTTGAGACGCTCGATCTCCCGGTTCTTGTTGGCTATCAACGTCGGCCAATCGAACCGAGTACCGTCGTGGGACCAGCCAAAGCCGCTGGCCTGCTCGAAGTCCTCGGCGAAATGGGCGCCATACACCAGCAGCTTCTTCGGTACGCAGCCGACGTTGACGCAGGTTCCACCCAGATAGCGACTTTCCGCTACCGCCACGCGAGCGCCGTAGCCGGCGGCAAAACGGGCAGCGCGCACGCCGCCGGATCCGGCACCGATCACAAACAGGTCGAAGTCGTAGGTCATGCTCAGCCTCCTTAGCAATTCGCCAGCATACCCCAAGCGCCGCATAATCCTCAGCCTGAGGCCTATCCTTTAACAGTGCTCGACGGGAGAACAGCCATGCGCCCCACCCTCACCCACCTGGCCTTGCACGTTCCGGACCTGGATGCCTGCGTAACCTTCTACGCCGAGTTCTGTGGCATGCGCGTCATCCATGAGCGCGCAGGCAAGGGCTCGCGGATCGTGTGGATGGCCGAGCCGGGCAAGGAACACAGCTTTATCTTCGTGATCATGCCGGGCGGCGTGGACCGTCAGCTGGCTGCCGACGATTACAGTCACTTCGGTTTCGCCCTGGATAGCCGCGAACAGGTCGACGCCGTCGCCGCGAAGGCCCAGGCTGCCGGCTGCCTGATCTGGGCGCCACGTGACGAGCCCTACCCGGTCGGCTACTACTGCGGCCTGCGCGATCCCGCCGGGAACTACGTGGAGTTCAGCTACGGCCAGCCTTTGGGGCCTGGCTCGGAAGCAATGCCGATCCCCTGAATGCAAGAGAGCCACCCTGAGGTGGCTCTCTTAACGTTGCGGCCGACTCAGTAGGCCCTGCCGGTCTTGTAGAGGTGCTCGAAACAGAAGTTGGTAGCGTCGATATAGCCTTCCGCACCGCCACAGTCGAAGCGCTGCCCCTTGAATTTATAGGCCAGCACGCAGCCGTCCTGGGCCTGCTTCATCAGTGCGTCGGTAATCTGGATCTCACCGCCCTTGCCCGGCGGGGTACTTTCGATGATGTCGAAGATATCCGGGGTGAGGATGTAGCGGCCGATGATCGCAAAGTTCGAAGGTGCATCTTCCGGCTTGGGCTTTTCGACCATGTTGTTCACCCGGTAGATGTCATCGCGGATCATTTCACCGGCGATGACCCCATATTTATGGGTCTCTTCCGGCGGTACTTCCTGAATCGCGACGATGGAACAGCGGAACTGGTTGTACAGCTTGACCATCTGGGTCAGGACCCCGTCGCCGTCCAGGTTCAGGCACAGGTCATCGGCCAGCACCACGGCAAAGGGTTCATCGCCGATCAGCGGCCGGCCGCTGAGAATGGCGTGGCCCAGGCCCTTCATTTCCACTTGGCGGGTATAGGAGAAGGTGCACTCATCAATCAGGCGCCGAATGCCGACCAGGTACTTTTCCTTGTCGGTATCGCGTATCTGGTGCTCCAGCTCGTAACTGATATCGAAGTGATCCTCCAGCGAGCGCTTGCCTCGGCCGGTGACCATGGCAATTTCGGTCAGCCCAGCACCGAGGGCCTCCTCGACGCCATACTGGATCAGCGGCTTGTTCACCACCGGCAGCATTTCCTTGGGCATTGCCTTGGTTGCAGGCAGAAAGCGCGTGCCGTAACCGGCGGCTGGGAACAAGCATTTCTTAATCATGGGACTCCTTAGCGAGCAATAGAATGCCGGGGCAGTCTATCAGGCTGCGCTGACCATACAACGCCCCAGGGCCGGCCTGCCGATGCCGCGGTAGAGGAACCCCAGCTCGGCAAGCTGCTTGCCGTCGTAGATATTGCGGCCATCGAACAGCACCGGCATACGCATCAGGCTGCGGATCTGCGCGAAGTCCGGCTGGCGGAACTGCTTCCACTCCGTCACCAGCACCAGGGCGTCCGCGCCCTCGACGACGCTGTATGGCGACTCGCTCAGGCGCAGCTGTCCGCTCTGAAGAGCTTGTTCGTAGCGCGCGGCGACCCCAGCGGTAGCAACCGGGTCGCATGCCTGCACGGTGGCGCCGGCGGCGAGCAGCGCTTCGAGCAGCACCAGACTCGGCGCCTCACGCAGGTCGTCGGTGCCCGGCTTGAACGCAAGCCCCCAGAGCGCCACCACGCGCCCCTGCAGGTGACCGCTGAAATGCTCGCGCAATACCTGAAACAGCCAGGTTTTCTGCAACGCATTGCGCGCCTCGACCGCCCGCAGGATGCCGGGTTCGATACCCTCCTGTTCAGCCGTGCGGATCAGCGCGCGGACATCCTTGGGAAAGCAGGAGCCACCATAGCCGCAGCCAGCGTAGATGAAGTGAGTGCCGATACGCTTGTCGCTGCCAATGCCCCGGCGAACCTGTTCGATATCCACACCCAGGCGCGCGCAGAGCCCGGCCATTTCGTTGATAAAGGAAATCTTGGTGGCAAGAAAGGCGTTCGCCGCATACTTGCTGAACTCTGCCTCGCGCGCACTCATACACAGCAGGCGCTCATGATTGCGCAAGAACGGCACGTAGAGGCGGCGCAGCAGTTCGGCGCTCGCGACGTCATCGCAGCCGATGATCACCCGGTCCGGACGCATGAAATCGTCGACCGCCGAACCTTCCTTGAGAAACTCCGGGTTGCTTGCCACTGGAACCTGAAAGCACTTGTTGCGCTTGCCTAGACGAACGTTGATCCGCTGCGCCACCCGCTCGGCCGTGCCGACTGGCACCGTCGATTTATCGACTACCAGGCAAGGTCTCGCCAAAGTGTCGCCGAGCTCGTCGGCCACCGCCAATACTTGGGACAGGTCGACCGAGCCATCCTCCGCGCTCGGTGTTCCCACCGCGATGAAGACCACCTCGGCATGCGCCGTGCCCTCCGCCAGGTCCTGGCTGAAACTCAACTGCCCACTGGCCAGGTGGGCCAGCAGCAGGGGCTGCAGCCCTGGCTCGTAGATCGTCGCCTCACCGCGCCTAAGACGCGCGATACGAAATGGGTCGCGCTCGACACAGATCACCCGACAGCCCATTTCCGCGAAACATGCCGCCGTAACCAGACCGACATAGCCAGCCCCGATAACGCAGATCTTCATCGCCGCCCCCCCCGAAGTGCACTGCAGCGATTGCAACCGACGGTCGTGGCAAACATATGTCCTCTTGATGACGGGGCGGTGAAGGGCAAGCTGCCGGGAGCCCCGGACAACGAAAGCCGAACAGCAGGTCGGGCGTGGCAGCCACACAGCCTGGCAAACGCACACTTTCACCAGTATTCGACGAATGCCGGGGGTAGCAACTGGCCAACAACGGCTATAGTCATAGGCCAATGGCCCTGGCCTATAATGCACATTGGCCAATAGCCAGTATCGCAGTCTGTCTTCTGGAGAGGTGTCATGGATACACGTTCGCTGCCACATACGATCGAGGTAGCGGTTGATGATCTGAGTATCGGCATGTATGTCGCCAAACTGGATCGCCCCTGGACAGAAACCCCCTTCCTTTTCCAAGGTTTTCTTATTCGCGAACAGCAGGAGTTACACCTGCTTCGAGAGCATTGCCAGTCTGTCTGGGTCGACGCCAAACAGTCGACCGGCGTAAGCGCGCAACAACTGGGCCAAGCCCCTGACCGCGCAACTCGCGAGGCGGCAATCGCCAAGGTCAAGTTCGACAATCGCATGCAGCAGGCGCTTCCCATCTGGCAGGCTGCGCGCGAATCCTCCCTGCGCATCCTCAATGCAGTCAAGTTCGGTCAGAGCCTGGATGTCGCGACCGTCAAGGAAGTGGTGAAGGAATGTGTCGACCATATCCTCGAGAGCCCCTCCGCGATGCTTTGGCTCGCGCGCATCAAGGACAGCGATGAATACACCGCCGAACACTGCCTGCGTGTCGGCATCCTCTCCATTGCCCTGGGCCGCGAGCTGGGCCTCATGCCACTGGAACTCGAACAAGTTGGTATCTGCGGCATGCTCCACGACGTAGGCAAGCTCAAGGTACCGGATGAAATCCTGAACAAGCCTGGCCGGCTGACCGAGGACGAGTTCAACGTCATGAAGTTGCACTCGATCGAGGGGCGCAAACTATTGCTTGCCAACGGTCAGGTTCCTGCGGCGGCAGTAGATGTTGCCTACGCCCACCATGAACGCATGGACGGTGGCGGCTATCCTCGAGGCTTGAAGGCTAACCAGATTCCCTACTTCGCCAAGATCATTGCCGTGGTCGACGCTTACGACGCCATCAACAGCGACCGGGTCTACAGCAAGGGCCGATCGACAATGGAGGCACTGCGCATCCTCTTCGACGAGGTAAATACGCAGTTCGACGAAGAAGTTGTACTCGCCTTTATCCGCATGATCGGGATATTCCCGCCAGGCGAGATTGTGGAGTTGACCAATGGCGAAGTCGCGATCATCACCGCTTGCTCGCCGGACCATAAGCTAAAGCCGCGCCTGCTGCTGGTACTCGACAGTGACAAGCAACCCTGCAAGCCCAAGATCATTGACCTGATCAGGAACCCTACCGACCAGAACGGTCTGCCTTACCGTGTGGGCGAAGTTCACCCGACCGGAGCCTTTGGCATCGATATCGAAGCCTATCGCCGCGAAGGTCTCATCATTCCAGGGCACCTTTGAGGTAGCGCCTATGGCGACCTTTCTCAAAGACGGGGAAGTGAGGGCACAAAAAAACCGGCTATTAATGCCGGTTTTTTGTGAGCTGCAGCCAGACGAAAATCGTCTGAAACCGCATCAATGGTGCCCCGAGCCGGAATCGAACCGGCAAGACCTTGCGGTCGGCAGATTTTAAGTCTGCTGTGTTTACCAATTTCACCATCGGGGCGCTTTAGCGTGCGTGAGGCCGGACTATATACAGCAGTCACCGACCTCGCAAGTTTTCAGAGTCCATTAAAAAAGCCCCGTAAATCTCTGATCTACGGGGCTTTTTAATTGGAGGCTGAGGTCGGAATCGAACCGGCGTTCACGGATTTGCAATCCGGTGCATAACCACTCTGCTACTCAGCCTTGAAACCAAACGGGCCGTCGTAAACGGCCCGTTGAAACTGGAGCGGGAAACGAGACTCGAACTCGCGACCCCGACCTTGGCAAGGTCGTGCTCTACCAACTGAGCTATTCCCGCTTGTCTTGGTGACGGGCGCCATTCTATAGGTTCATGACGCCCCGTCAACCCCTTGATTCAAAAAAGTTTATTTCTTTTCAGCGGTGGTGCTGAGGTGCGGCCAGGCAGCCAGCAGATACTGCAGCATCGACCACAGCGTCAGCACCGCCGCGATGACCAGCAGCACATAACCGAGCACGACCCAGAGGGTAAACGACGGCGGATTGGCCAAGAGGATAATCAACGCCACCATCTGTGCCGCGGTCTTCCACTTGGCCAGGCTCGACACCGCTACATGTGCGCGGGCCCCCAGTTCGGCCATCCACTCACGCAGGGCCGACACGACGATTTCCCGTCCGATGATGATGGCGGCCGGCAGAGTCAGCCACAGGTTGGCGTGCTCGGCCACCAGCAGGACCAGAGCAACAGCCACCATCAGCTTATCGGCGACCGGATCGAGGAAGGCGCCAAAGGGGGTACTCTGCTCCCAGCGACGCGCGAGGTAGCCATCGAGCCAATCGGTAACCGCGGCGCAGGCGAACACCCCGCTGGCGGCCCAATAGCTCCACGAAAAAGGCAGGTAGAACAACAGTATGAAGATCGGGATCAGCAGAACGCGGAGCACGGTAAGCAGGTTGGGGATATTCATCGGCACAACTGGGCTGCGAGGTGAGTCGGCATTCTACTCGCTGTGCAATGCGGCATAAATCGACTCGGCGAGCTTTTTGCTGATCCCCGGCGCCTTGGCGATCTCCTCGGCGCTGGCGCGGGTCAACTCCTGCAGGCCGCCAAAGTGATTGAGCAGCTCGCGCCGGCGCTTCGGTCCCACCCCGGCGACCTGCTCCAGGCTCGAAGTGCGTCGGGCCTTGCCGCGCCGGGCCCGGTGCCCGGTTATGGCGAAGCGATGGGACTCGTCGCGTATCTGCTGGATCAGGTGCAATGCCGGCGAATTGCCTGGCAGGGTGAACTCATGAGCCGCATCGTTCAGGTAGAGGGTTTCCAGGCCGGGCTTGCGGGTCGCGCCCTTGGCCACGCCGAGAAGGATCAAGTCGGGAACCGCCAGCTCCTCCAACACCTCCCGAGCCATGGCCAGCTGCCCCTTGCCGCCGTCGACCAGGAGGATATCCGGCAGCTTGCCCTCGCCGTCCTTGACCCTGCTGAAGCGCCGGGTCAGCGCCTGATGCATGGCGGCATAATCGTCGCCGGCGGTGACACCTTCGATGTTGTAGCGGCGATAGTCCGACTTCAACGGACCTTCGGGGCCGAAGACCACACAGGACGCCACCGTGGCCTCGCCACTGGAGTGGCTGATATCGAAACACTCCAGGCGCTGCGGCAGTTCATCCATGTCCAGCGCTTCGGCCAAGGCCTCGAAACGCGCGGCCACGTGCTGGCGACTGGCCAGGCGTGCGCCGAGGGCCTGCTCGGCGTTGGTCACAGCCAGTTGTTGCCAGCGTGCACGGGTACCACGCACACGATGGCTGATGCTCAGCTCGCGGCCACGGGCTTCGGCAATAGCGGCGATCAGCGTGGGAAAGTCTTCGTGCAGGGCGTTGACGATCAGCTCGCCGGGCAGGTCGCGCTCCTGACTGCCCAGGTAGTACTGGGCGAGGAAGGCCAGCAGCACCTCGCTGCCCTCCTCCTCGATCGCTACTTGGGGAAAGAAATTCTTGCTGCCGAGCACCCGTCCGCCGCGCACGCTGATCAGGTGCACGCAGGCACCGCCGGGGTTGACCATGGCGGCGACTATATCCACATCGCCACTGCCGCCCTCCATGCTCTGCTGGTCCTGCACGCGACGCAGCAGGGCGATCTGGTCGCGCAGCTCGGCAGCGCGCTCGAAGTCGAGCGCCATCGCGGCCTGCTGCATGTTCGCGGACAGTTCATCGCTCAAGGCGTTGCTGCGGCCCTCGAGAAACATCACCGAGTGGCGCACGTCCTCGGCGTATTCCGCCGGCTCGACCAACCCCACACAGGGTCCCTTGCAGCGTTTGATCTGGTACTGCAGGCAGGGACGCGTGCGGTTCTTGAAGTAGCTGTCCTCGCACTGGCGCACCAGAAAGGCCTTCTGCAGCAGGCCAAGACTCTCGCGAATCGCCCCGGCGCTGGGATAAGGGCCGAAATAGCGCCCCTTGAGCTTCTTCGCGCCGCGATGAATGCCCAGGCGCGGAAACTCGCCGTCGGAGAGGAACACGTAAGGGTAGGACTTATCGTCGCGCAGCAGGATGTTGTAGGGCGGCCGCCACTCCTTGATCAGCGTCTGCTCGAGCAGCAGCGCCTCGGTCTCGTTGGCGGTGATGGTGGTTTCGACCTGGGCGATCTTGCCGACCAGCGCCGCGGTCTTCGGCGCCAGGCCGCTCTTGCGGAAGTAACTGGCCAGGCGCTTCTTCAGATTCTTCGCCTTGCCGACGTAGAGCAGCTTGGCGTCCGCGTCGAACATGCGGTAGACGCCGGGCCGACCGCTGCAAGTGGCGAGAAAGGCGCTGGCGTCGAATTCCGCGGTCATCTCAACTGACGGCATCGACCATGCCGTGGCGCACCGCCAGCAAGGCCAGCTCGACATCGCTGGTTATCGCCAGCTTCTCGAAGATGCGGTAGCGGTAGGTGTTCACCGTCTTCGGCGACAGGCACAGCTTGTCGGAGATGCTCTGGACCTTCTGGCAACCGGCGATCATCAGGGCGATCTGGATCTCGCGCTCGGACAGCAGGTCGAATGGCGAGGCATTGCCCTGTGGCTGGAAGGGTTTCAAGGCCAGTTGCTGGGCTATCTGCGGGCTGATATAGCGCTGGCCGGCGAAAACCTGGCGGATGGCCTGAACCATCTCGGCCAGGCCGGCGCCCTTGGTCAGGTAGCCGGCCGCACCCGCCTGCAGCAAGCGAGTGGGAAACGGATCGTCCTCGCAGGCAGTGACTGCCACCACTTTCAGGTCGGGGTGACTGCGCAGCAACTTGCGGGTTGCCTCAAGGCCACCGATGCCGGGCATCTTGACGTCCATCAGGACGACATCGGGCTTGAGCTCCCGAGTCTTCTGCAGGGATTCCTCGCCAGATTCGGCCTGACCGACGACTTGCAGGCCGTCGATGTCCGCCAGCATGCGCGTGATGCCTGTTCGAACCAGATCGTGGTCATCGACCACCAGCACCCTAATCAAGCGGACTCCCCATGCGCAGCAATCTGCAGTCTGAATTGGTGTTATTTTTCGCCGCTCACCATACCAAAAAAGCGGCTGACAGACCTAGTTTGGTGCAGCGCAGTCAAATAGCAACCGTCAAAAAACTGCTTGCCATCTGGTGACCCGCTCAACCGCGAACACATGCTCCCTGTGCCCCGTCCTGAGGCGTCTACATACGTATTGCCGGGCGAACACACCAGTCTTGAACAGGCCTGCGAGGGGTGATTGATACGGTCTACCGCACGAAGCAGGCTTCATGGCAACTTTCGCCCGCAGCTAGCGTCCCTGGCTTTTCTTCTTTCTCCGCGGCCCGACATCCTCCGCCCCCGGCGCATTGGGCACTACATCCCAACGCACCATCATCGCGTGATCTTCGTGGACCAGGTTGTGACAGTGCATCACGTACTTGCCGACGAAATCGCGAAACCGCAGCAGTACCTTGAGCCTGGAATTGGGCCTCAACACGAATACGTCCTTGCGCCCCTGTTCATGGGGCGGCACTGGCACTTCATCGTCATCGTCGGTACCGCCTTCGAACTTGGCAATGATGCGTGCTTCCTCTAAATGAATGTGAATGGGATGGGACCAGCCCCCCGACTTGTTGACCAAATCCCAGACCTCCAGCGCCCCCTGGGGAATGTCAGCCCTGCTGCGATCAGGATCGAAGAACTTGTTATTCACCGCCCACATGCCGTTGCGGCGGTCGAACTCCCAGCGGCGGACCGGTGCCCTGGCGATTTCATCGCTATCCAGCGCTGGCAATTCGCGCAGCACGGCTGGCACCCGGCTCAGGTCTTGACTCGGCGGATAGCGGTCGACGACCAGTTTCAGTATTCGCAGGCCCGGCGCTTCCAATTCCTCCGTCCTGCGAGTGCTGCTCTGGCTCAACCGGTTGACCAGGTACAGCTCGGTACCGATCGGATACCGGGAGAAGTCCACGACGATATCGCCCCGCTCGGCCACGCTGAGACGCAGCCGATGCTGGTTGAACAACGGCGCCGGGAGCAGATTGCCGTCGTTGGCGATATAGGTGAAGGTTTGCACCACATCGCCGGCATCGACCAGGTAGAACTCATAGACGCGGCTTGGGCCGCCATTGAGCAGGCGCAGGCGGTATTTGCGCGCGGCCACTCGCAGCACCGGTTCGACACGACCGTTGACCGTGACCTTGTCACCCAGCACGCCTTCCGGATCGACCTGATCCCAGTACAGGATGCCGTCGCGATCGAACAGCCGGTCGGAGAAGTCCAGCGGGTAGTCATAGGGGTAGCTGGGCAAGCGCAAGGCACTGGGATTGGGGTCCAGTTCGTTGCCGGAGTCGATATGGTCGAACAGCAGGTAGAAACCGGACAGCCCGCGCACCAGGTTCGGCGCGGTGAAGTCCATGGTGTGATCATGGTAGAACAGCGTGCCCAGGGCTTCGCGCGGGTCACCTATGCCATTGTTCTGTTCGTCGTAACCAGCATAGATGTTGGGATAGAAGTGATCGATGAAATCGCCGGGTGAGGCCAGGGTCGGCCCGGCCTTGAAGGCACTGTAATAGTCGCCTGGGAATCCGTCGCTCTCCGAGGCCGTGTGCGCATTGTGCAGATGAGTGGAAATCTCCGGCGTACCAAACCCTTTGTGCTCCCGCGGCAAGCGGTTGCGGATACGCAGGATGGTAGGCTGCCCGTAGCGTGCGACTATGGTCGGGCCCGGTGAAGTGGCGGCCTGGCCGTCGAAGGCGAAGCCCCAGATACGCTGGGGCGGGTAGGCCGGGTTGAACACCCAGGCGGTATTTTCCTCGGCGCTGATCTCGTAGTGAACCGGCGGGAACTCGCGGCCACGCAGATAAAGCACATCCCAGCGCTGGTGCGCCGCGCGCCCGGCTTCACCTGCAGCGCTATTGGCTTGCCGCATCGGTGGGGGATCGAGAGGCACAGGCGGCAAGGGCGTGTACGCCAACGGCAACTCGACCTGCCAGGGCGTGGACGGCGGGCTCTTGTCCGGCCTGTCGCCGAGCCCTCCGCGCCTGCCTTCGGACTTCTGCTGCCCGTCGCTTCTTCCGCTGTTGTCCGAACTGCCTGTCAACAGGGGAGCCACCAGCGCTGCGCCGGCGCCCTTGAGGAAGCGGCGCCGGGCACCCTTGGCGACTCGGGTAGTCGCGGGCAGCGGCGCTTCATCGCAGTCCCTCCCCGCGGCCTCCTGCCCTTCGCCGCCGTCGGTCACGTTGGATTTCATGCCTCTTGCCCTCTAACGAGGCCCAAGCACTTCCCTGCGACGATATTCAGAGCCCACTGCTTAACGATTCCTCCCTCCCTGAACACAGCAAGAGAAGGCATTCACCTCAGTCGCCTACTAGCCCAGGCGAGAGGCGCCCTCATGCCCCTGGTAGGCGGTGTGCACCATGCCCCCATCGACATGGTTGATGGTGGTGATGATGCGTTCCGGGTTGGCCAGGGCCGGCGCCATGGTCCAGCGCTGCTTGCGGTCGTTGCCTACGCGCAGCATGCCGGTGTGGGTGGCCAGGTTGCGATCCACTTCCGGGTCGGGGTCATAGAAGCCCAGGCCATAGCGCAATCGCTCGATATCGGCGGGTTCACCAGTGAGGAACTTCCACCCCGGCAGCAGCCGCTGCTGCCTGACGTACTCCTGCAGCTGCTCGGGCCTGTCGAGCGCAGGCTGCAGGGTGATCGAGTACATGAACACATCCTTGCCCAGGCGCTCGCCCAGCAGCTCCTGCACTCGGCGCAGGTTGGACGTCATGGTCGGGCAGGCGCCCGAGCAGTCGACGTACATCATGTTGATGGTGACGATCTTGCCACGTACCAGGTCGTCATAGAATCGAACCTGTTCGCCCTCGTGGGTATAGAGCGGGACGTTGGGGAAGTAGCTGTCGTCGGCACTGTCGGCCTCGCCGGCGACATCGATGATGCTCTCCGCCTCAGCCGGGAAGCGCTGCCAGAGCAAGCCGCCCAAGGCTACCGCCCCCATGCCGGCCAGTACTTTTCTTCGCGTGTTCATGGCATTTCCTCCAGTCTCGGCGACTAGTCGTCTTCCTTGATGTCCCAGCGCAGCATCATGGCGTGATCCTCATGGATCAGGTTGTGGCAGTGCATCACGTACTTGCCGACATAATCGCGGAAGCGCAGGAACACCCGGATACTCGACATGCCCTCGAGTACGTAGACGTCCTTGCGCCCCTGCATATGCGGCGGCACCGGAACCGCAACGCCGTCCTTGGTCATGCTGAGGATGCGCCCCTCCTCGAAGTGAATGTGGATGGGGTGATCCCAGCCGTTGTCGATGTTCACCAGTTCCCAGACCTCGGCGCTTCCCTTCGGAATGACGGCCCGCGGCTGATTGGGATCGAAGAACCGGTCGTTGATCGCCCACATGCCGTTCTTGCGCTCGAACACCCAGCGACGCACCGGCGCGGCGGCGATCTCCGCGGGATCCAGCGGCCGCAGCTCACGCAGCACATTAGGAACCTGACTCAGATCCTGTTCGACCGGCTCACGATCGACAATGAACTTGAGCACAGGGGTGGCGGCGCCTAGCCCATCGGCCCGGCGAGTCTCGGTCTGCTGCAAACGGTTGGACAGGAACAGCTCGGTGCCGACCGAATACCGCGAGAAATCGATGACAATGTCGGCCCGCTCGGCCACGGCAAAACGCACGCTGACTTGATTCCTCAGCGGCGCGGGGAGCAGGTTGCCGTCATTGGCGATGTAGTCGAAGGTCTGCGACACCCCGTTGGCGCGGGTCAGGAACAACTGATAGATACGACTCGGGCCAATATCCAGCAGACGGAAACGGTACTTGCGCCGCGCCACCCGCAGCACCGGCTCGATCTTGCCGTTGACCGCGATCTTGTCACCCAGGGTGCCATCCGGGCCCACCTGGTCGTAGACCAGCATGCCGTTGGCGTCGAAACGACGGTCGCCAAAGCTCAGCGGGTAATCATAGGGATAGCTCGGCAGGCGCAGGGCCCTCGGGTCTGGGTCGCGCTCGTTCCCCGAATCGATATGATCGTAGAGCAGGTAGAAACCTGCCATGCCGCGGTAAAGGTTAGGCGCGGTGAAGTCGAAGGTGTGATCGTGATACCACAGGGTGCCCAAGGCATTGCGCTCGTCACCGATGCCGTTCTGCATCTCGTCGTAACCGGCGTAGATGTTGGAATAGAAGTGGTCCTTGAACTGGCCCGGCGCAGCCAGGGTAGGCCCGGCCTTGAGCGGACTGAAATAGTCGCCGGGGAAGCCATCACTCTCCGAGCCAACGTGCGCATTGTGCAGGTGCATGGAGATTTCCGGCGAGCCGAAGCCGACGTGGTTCTGCGGCAGGTTGTTGTGGAACCGCACCACCACCGGCTGGCCATAGCGGGCCAAGATGGTCGGTCCCGGAGTTGTGGCCTTGCCTGAGTCGCCGGTGAAACCCCAAATGCGCTGCTTCGGGTAGGCCGGGTTGAACTCCCAGTCCTCGTTCTCCTCCACGCTCAACTCGAAATGAGCAGGTGGATATTGCCGCGGGCTTGCATACAACTCTGCCCAGCGCTGATGGTGGCTACGTCCACATTCGCCGCTAGTCTCTTGCGAGGCGCCGGTGGGCACCGGGTCATCGAGGGTTACCGGCTGCAGAATAGGTGGCTCCTCCGGTAGCTCCTCGACCCAGGGAATGCTTGGCGGGCTGGGCGGTAGGGCTACTGGTCCAGGCTCGGGCTCCGGCTCAGGCTCTGGTTCCGGATCGCGCCCCCGGCGCCTACGCCGGGCCTCGCTAGCAGCGGAAGCGAACATCAACGGCGCGGCCATCGCCGCCGCCGTGAGTTTGAGGAAGGAGCGCCTGAGTTTGCCATCTGACAACTCGTCAGGAAGATCAGGTAGGGGCTCCCAACCTTCAGAGCGAATGGAAATCTTCCATGCTCCCGCTTCCAGCCTGTCCACGCTGTCGAGCATTCGGGTCTTCATGGCTTGGTCCTCATCAGCATTTCCAGCACCGCCACCCCAAATCGAGGCAGCATGAAACACCCCTCCGCCTGACTGCAGAACATGGATGTTTATTGCTTGATTGAGTGGCCACACCAGCCTCAATCGCGACAGTTGTTTACAGCTTGCCGCGAAACTGCGGGGCATAGGAGTGGCACAGCAGCCGCCTGGGGCTACGGATTACAACCGAGGTGGGCCATGCAGACGAACCGACAGGATGAATTCACGAAGAGATTGCCTGCTGTCTAGGATATGTAGAACCCCGCCCATGACAATCTCCCAACACATTATCCCGTGGCTATTTCGCGCCCTCTCCTTCGCGAAGCACCTGACACATCATCCCTTCCTCATTGCTAACTAAAGGATCACGGCCGAACCTTGTCAAGGAATCGACACTATCCCCTAGCAATAACATGAACAATCTGTAAATTGCTGTTTTTACTGGATTTACTGACTCTTCAGAAAATCAAGACTTGCATCTAGAAGTGAAACCAGTAACAAACAGCACTCGGATGATGGATTTGCTTGGGCGCGCAGCCCGACAGCCCTACCACCAAAGATCGCCGAGCCGTCGCTGCCCCCCCATCCCGGCAGGCTCAGAAACTGGAGTCGGGCCCAGATCCGCGTCCGACAGCCTTTGCCGCAGCGCGAAGTACGGTTCGCCGCACCTTTACCCATCTTTTACAGCCCGCTGACCTTTCCTTACGCCATACGGCGGTTCCATGAATGCCGGCACACCCCTAAAGCTAAAGAAGGAGTTATCCAAATGCTCACTCGCGTTGCACTACTGAGCCTGGCTATGGCGCTGCTGATCCTGGGTGGCTGCACATATCACGGTCACAGTCACCCAAGCGCAGCCCCGTATGGCGGTGCTCATGCAAGACACCACGTCGCCCATCACCACGGGAACACCCATCACAAGCACGCCATCACCCACCACCGCAGACACCATCGGCACCCGCATCGCTAAGGGGCAACTCTGTCGAAAGGACAATGACGCGGCATTTGCCGCGATCCACCAAGGGAGCGGCTCGCAGGAATTTGCACGGTCTGCGGATGCATCAGGGTGGAAGGGGCCCCAGGGTATCGCAGAAACGAAAAACCCCTGAGCCACAAGGCATCAGGGGTTCTCGATAATTTGGCGGAAGCGGTGTCCGCCAACTTATCGTCCACGATATTCTCCTAGCATCTCGCAAGACCTAGATAATACGGGGCTTTCAGCCTACCATCCGTCCATCAACGTCCGTCAAGGCTTTGTAAAAGCCAGATCCAGGGTGTGGACTCAGGTGTGGACTCAGAAGTGTGGACTGGAGGAGTTTAGTGTTGTGGGCAAGCTGACAGCAAAAACCACCGAGAAGCTCGCAAAGGAAGGTACTGCTGGATTGACCGGCGATGGCGAGGGCCTTTACCTAAAAGTCAGCGCAGGTGGAACGGGAGCCAGCTGGGTCTTCCGCTACAAGATCGATAGCAAGAGTCGCTACATGGGGCTTGGAAAGTACCCGGAGACAAGCCTGAGTGAGGCACGTGAGAAGGCTGCAGATGCTCGCAAACTCTCGAAGTCGGGTACGGACCCACTCGCCGTTCGCGACAGCGAGCGAGAAGCGAAGCGGTTACAGCAGCAAGCCGAACTCGCGAAAGCAACGCCATTCAAGATGATCGCCGCCTCCTACATTGCAGCACACCGTAGCGGGTGGAAAAACGCGAAGCACGCCCAGCAATGGGAGAACACCCTTGCCACCTATGCCGAGCCGATCATCGGCCACCTCCCCGCATCCGAGATCACTACCGCGCATGTCCTGGAAATCCTGCAACCGATCTGGGCGGAAAAAAACGAGACCGCCAATCGACTGCGAAATCGCATTGAACTCGTGCTCGATGCCGCCAAGGCCCGCGGACTGCGGGACGGAGAAAACCCGGCACGGTGGCGTGGGCACTTGGACAAATTACTGCCGAAACGCTCCAAGTTGCGCTCAATAGCGCACCACAACGCCCTGCCCTGGCCCGAATTGCCAGCATTCATGGCCGACCTGGCTCAGCATGATGAGCTGACCTACAAGGCGATGCGCCTAACCATCCTAACTGCCTGCCGCACCTCAGAAATACTCGGTGCCACCTGGGCGGAAATAGATCAAGGAAAGCGCATGTGGACCATTCCCGCTGCCCGCATGAAAGCCCAGAAAGAACACCGCATTCCTCTATCAGAAGCAGCTTTGGAGGTGCTTGCCAGCCTACCGCGCATAAAGAGCAGCCCTTACCTGTTCCCCGGTGCGCGCCAAGGCAAACACCTGTCCAATATGGCCATGCTGATGGGCTTACGCAGGATGGGACGAGAAGATCTGACCATGCACGGTTTCCGCAGCACGTTCCGCGACTGGGCAGCTGAGCAGACCAACTATCCGCGCGAGGTTTGCGAGATGGCCCTCGCCCACAAGGTCGCAGACGGAACCGAGGCGGCATACTGGCGAGGCGATGCCCTCGAGAAACGTCGCGCGCTGATGGCGGACTGGGCGGTGTTCTGTACGAGCAAAAAATGACCATCGACAGTCAATCTCAAAGCAGCCAGTAGCAACAGGCAAAAACCGGCCAAGAGCTGCCCATCAGCATCAATACCGTGGTCTGTTCCTGACTGTTTCCGCACCTTACTGGAAAGGTCAGGTGTTGCACTCCGTTTCTGCAGTCTCCCCTGTACTGCTCCCGTTTACCCTGATCGTAACCGCATAGAAATTTGCCTTACTCTTAAAGCCTCATCAGAGTTGCTGGGACATGCATTAACTGCGTCATAACCTAAATACTTTGCTGACGAGTTGGGGTATATAGCAATCAGCGCACTGACCTGGCTAGGCGCTTTCTTGTACCAAAACTGATAAACACTTAATTTATTATTTTCAGCACGATAAACGCAATTTACAATTTTCTGCCCTGCAGCAGCAACCTGATTAAAAACAGACATATACTGAACACGATCTTGCCCTGCGGAGGGAGGAGGAGAACCAACGACCCCAAGATACATGTCATATACTTGGTACTCTAATAAACCACCAGAATACATCTGTGTAGCTCTTTTCGTTTTTTCGTGAGCGGGGTGGATGGAGTTTTGTTCATTATTTTGGGATTCATTGTTGCGCTCAGAGAAATACCCAAATGCGATAATCGCAATAATCAACCAAAATAGTCCTAAGTTTTTTTTGCGAACATGCCTAATGCCTCTCTGCTTTTTATTTATCTCCAGCATTTCGCGGTTGTAACGATCGGCATCTGCCAACTGAGAACGCAGCAATCTATCTTGGTACTCTCGATCCTCTTTTCCCCTCCTTGCTGCGTCGGAGTCAGTGTGCCCACCAAAAAAACCTCTGTCGTAGTTCGAGCCGTCATCGTTATTGCGCATCAAACACGTCCTCACAAAGCCCACGCTGCGATAAACACAGCCGGTGCAATACGCCTGATACGCGCAGCTGAGTCTATAGGCACCCGTACTCGGCTACTTTGCTAACTTACC
The DNA here is from genome assembly GCF_013388395.1 of Pseudomonas sp. LPB0260. Taxonomy (NCBI): domain Bacteria; kingdom Pseudomonadati; phylum Pseudomonadota; class Gammaproteobacteria; order Pseudomonadales; family Pseudomonadaceae; genus Pseudomonas; species Pseudomonas sp. LPB0260. Next base: position 334,041 of record NZ_CP058247.1, read on the forward strand.
CTTTACTCGTTGACGGAGGGGTGTTCCTTCCGACCGCCCCCCAAAGCGTTCCCAGTTGTGCTCGGCCAGTTCTCACCTGGCTCTGGGTGACTCTACGGTCCGCGTCCGCTGCCACTACTACTGCCTTTGCCACTACCACTACCACTACCACTACCACTAGAATGTCGTAGCCTCCGCCACTCTTGGCCATAAACAAACCTCCAAGGTTTGCTGGTGCAGAAGGTTCAGCGTAGTCCCTTGAGCAATAGATACAGAACCAGTCGTCGCAAAATTTGATATGACCTTCATAACAACCTGCCGCCGCTCCCGCCCGCCCTACGCCTGCAGTTGCTCTTACTGAAACACGGCCCGAGGCGCAGTGGTCAAAACCTTGATGTTTGATATGTTTTGGCTGGAGATCGATTACGATGCGATCCATCCAGTCTGGTACAGACTGTCCGCTCTTGGCCGATTCTGTTTAAAAAAGTCGCGCTCTGAGAGAGCTGCTTTTCGGCTGCTCAGAAATCGCTCGATTTTGGTGTCGCCACATAAAAACCAAGACAGCACCGCCTTCTTTAGCGAACCAGATTTCAACGTCGTTAACGCTCTTTCGTGGGCAAAAGTCGGGGCGGGACTTTTTCAACAGAATCGGCCGACTCCGGCCTGATGTGACGGGCTCGAAGCGGCCAGGAGCCCCCCCTGCGACAGCGCGCGGTTTCCGCTTCTCTAAGAAAACTCTGAAAAAGCCCGCTTTTTACGAAATGGCAGGCCAGTAAGCCGCATGGTTTCTGGCGTGCATTTTTCAGGCGTCCATATAAGGCATATCCCTATGCAAGGTACGCTCCGAGGCTCTCTGGCCCACGCAATAGTTGCGAGTTGTGCTGCGCATCTACCTGGGAGAACGGGAAATGTAGTTAATGAACAGTTGGAACAGATCGGCATTACTGGAGATCTGGAGGCGCTGGTAGATGTTGTGCTTACGGCCATACGCCCGTTCTTCGAGCTGCTCGGCGAGCGCTGCCAGCAGGTCGAGGTGGTGGCGATGGACATGAACACCGCCTTCGACCTGGAGGTGAAGCGGCACTGCCCGCAGGCCGAGGTGGTGTACGACCTGTTTCACGTGGTGGCGCGCTACGGCCGCGAGGTGATCGACCGTACCCGCGTGGATCAGGCCAATCTGCTGCGCCATGACAAGCCGGCGCGACAAGTGGTGAAGCGCAGCCGCTGGTTGCTGCTGCGCAATCGGGCCAACCTCAAGGCCGAGCAGGCGGTGCAGTTGCAGGAGCTGCTGGAGGCCAATCAGTCACTGGCCACCGCCTACCTGCTCAAGGATGCGCTCAAGGACATCTGGTACGTGCCAAGCGTCTGGGAGGGCTGGCAACGCTGGCGGGACTGGCAACGGCACGCCCGCGACAGCGGCCTGGCACCGCTGCAGCGCTTCGCCAAGAACCTCAGGCGCTACCTCCGCGGTATCCTCGCCAGCGCCCGCTTCCCGATGCACACCAGCGTGCTGTAGGGCGTGAACAACCGCATCAAGGTGATCAAGCGCATGGCCTATGGCTTCCGCGACTCGGACTACTTCTTCTTGAAAATCAAGGCTGCCTTCCCCGGGAAAGTGCGATGAACCTTTTTTCTGGGCTAGCATTACCTGAACCTGCCAACGAGCATTGCGCTATTACCTCCGCTGTGACATGTCGACGCCGATCCGAACCTGGCGCAGCCCCGGGCAGCACACCACATACGTGAAAGGAGGCGGTCATGACCACCCGGTTCTTGTCAGCTTTTCTGCTTATGTTCTCCGTTGATCTAATGGCAGCCGAAGTGTGGATCGGACGCCCATCGTCCAGCTACTACTTCGGCCAAAACCTCGGCCAGGTTATGGCTTCACAGCAGAATGCAGCCCGCTCTAAAGGCGAAGCCCAGGCACGAATTGCCCAGGCACGCCAGGCGTTCTTCGCGGCAAAACCTAATACGCCTGAGAATGAAGCGGCAGGCCGGAACTTCGCTGACGCGCTGTTCGGGAAAGACATCTTCTACCTCTCGCTTTACGTGGCAGAGGGCGTCAACGAGAAATCTGCGCGCCGTGTCCATGGACTGGACCTGTTCACTGGCGGTCCGCTTGACGGAGGGATTCCTTCCGATGGCTGGTTTGCCTTCGCCACATGGGTTGATGGTGTGCGCGCCTCTCTTGGGGCCCCCACAAACGGCCAGCTCTTGATCGTCAGTTCTCCGGATAAACTGCTGCAGGCATTGCGGGACAACCAGAAGCTGTACGAAAAATATCGCATCAAGCGAGACCGGCAAGAACTCAATCATGGCAAAAGTCAAGATGAGGCTGATCGCTGGGCAGAGTATGCCCGCGCCAAGGAAGAGGCTGCCAAGGCCCGCGCGCCGGATGGTGGCGCGCCTTTGCACAAAAGTGAGATCAAACCCTTCGCGCCTGAAGTGCAATTCGCAAAGTCCTACTACCTGGCATCCTCGGAATTACGCACCCTTCTCGCTCAGTCGGCCTCGAGCGGCCAGCGCATGCTGCACTGCTCTTACGGGCCGCTAGTAACCTGGGAGGGAAAGCGCGGCTTCGACGAGTACATCTTCTGGTATGAGCAACGACCACTGACCTTCATGGACATCGTGAGGGCTGATAACAAAAAGATTCTGATGTTCGTATCGAACGATGCTATTCGAGAATGCCCGCCCACAGATAAAAGCGCCAAGGAACAGCGTATGGCCTCTCGTCTAGACGCCAACTAGTGAGGCCAAATTCACCAAACTATTTGTGCTTGCCGAAGCCAGGATCATGGTCCAGCTTGCACGAATCCCTATTCCGCTCATATAGGCAAAACCGATGAAAGGAAACTCGCAGGGTTCCATGGAACGAAGCCAACCATGGCATCCACCATAGTGCAAAATGCAAAAGGAATCGCAGCCTCCGCTTCACTCTCCCACACCGGCCAGCATCTGCAGTCTCTCCTTAGCTTTGGCATGCCCCTGATCGGCGGCCAGGCGATACCAGTACGCCGCCGTTTGCAGATCTTTCGCCACTCCGAGGCCATTGGCATACCTGGCGCCCAGGTTGAACTGCGCATTGGCATTTCCCTGCTCGGCCGCCTTGCGGTACCAGGCCACCGCTTGCCGATCATCCTTTGGCACGCCTCGGCCGTTGGCATTCATGACCCCGAGATTGAACTGCGCATTGGCATTTCCCTGCTCGGCCGCGAGGCGGTACCACGCCGCCGCCGAAGATCAGGCGCTTGTCGCCGGACAGGCGGTAATAGTCGAGCAGGTAGTTGCAGTCTTCCACGCAGTAGTCCTGCGGCACGCCTCGACCGAGGTCGTACATGACCCCGAGCTTGAACTGCGCATTGGCATTTCCCTTCTCGGCCGCGAGGCGGTACCACTTCATCGCTTCCTTGTGGTCCTGCGGCACGCCTTCGCCTTTGGAATACATGTTGCCCAGGTTGAACTGCGCAGCGGCACCGCCCTGCTCGGCCGCCTTGCGGTACCAGGCCACCGCCTGTACCAAGTCCCGCTCAACGCCCCGCCCGAAGTTGTACATGACGCCCGTGTAGAACTGCGCGAGGGCATCGCCCTGCTCGGCCGCCTTGCGGTACCAGATCGCTGCCTGGCGCTCATCCTTCGGGATGCCATCCCCCTTGGACTGCATTTCCGCCAGGCGCTTCTGCCATTTGACAGACTGCTCTGCAGCCTTGCTGTACCACAGAACTGCCAGCTGCAGATCCTTGGCCACGCCACGACCCGCTGCATACCGATCGCCCAGGCCCCACTGCGCGCCAACGTCGCCTTGTTCGGCCGCCAGACGGTACCAGTGGAATGCCTTCTGTTCGTCCTTCGCCACGCCGTCGCCGCTGTCGTACTTCATGGCCAGGCGTATCTGCCAAAAGGCGTCGCTCTGTTCGGCCGATTTGACGTACCAGGCCTCTGCCTGCCCCTCATCCTTGGGTACGCCACGCCCCTCGGCATACATGTTGCCCAGGCTCCTGAGCGCTGACGCATTTCCCTGCTCTGCTGCCTTGCGGTACCAGATCAGCGCCTGCTGGTCGTCTTGCCTGATGCCGTCGCCTTTGGCGTATCTGTAGCCCAGATTCCACTGGATGGAAGCATCGCCTTGTTCGGCGGCCCGGCGGTACCAGACCTCCGCCTGCTGCGGATCCTTGGCAACACCTTCGCCTTTGGCAAACCGGTCGCCCAGGCTCTCCATGTAGTAATCGCCACCCTCTTCGGCTGCCCGGGTGAACCAGGCCAGTGCCTGCTGCGGGTCCTTTTCCACACCGTTGCCGGCGGCATACATTTCGCCAAGATTTACCAAGGCTGGGGAACTACCCATCTCCGCCGCCTGGCGAAACAGGGCCAGGGCCTGCGGGTAGTCGCGAGGGACGGCGCCACGGCCACTGGCGAAGCGTTCCCCGACTTCATTCGCTTCACTGCCCCCCTGCTCAAGGGCCCTCTGGTACCAGGCGATGGCCTGCTGCGCGTCCTTCTCCACTCCTCTACCGTCGGCATACATGTCACCCAGCGCCAGTTGCGCTTCGGTGTCGCCCTGGTCGGCAGCCTTGCGATACCAGTACAGGGCCTGCTGCAGATCCTCGCGAATGGCTTCACCGTCTGCGTATTTTTCCGCCAGTTGCACTTGCCAGTAGGCACCACCCTGCTGGGCCGCCTTGCGGTACCACTGCTCCGCCTGCTGCGCATCCTTGCTGACACCCAGACCTTTGGTGTAGCGGTCGCCCATGAAGTCTAGCGCCAGCGCTGATCCCGACTCGACTGACTTACGGTACCAGGCCCGGGCCAGCTGTTCGTCCTGCGCCACGCCCTGCCCTTTGGCATATCGGTCACCCAGGCTGAACTGAGCCTGTACATGCCCCTGCCCGGCCGACTTACGATGCCAGGTCAGTGCCTGCCGCTCGTCCCGCGCTCCCCCCTGGCCCTGCTCGTACATCAACGCGAGGGAATACTGCGCGTATGCATCGCCTTGCTCGGCAGCTTTCTGGTACCACAGTCTGGCTTGCGCATTGTCCTGAATGACTCTCATGCCATTGGCGTACATGTATCCCAGCCGATTCTGAGCCTCGGGCTGACCCAACTCAACCGCCTTGAGATACCAGGCCAATGCCTGTGCGTCATCCTTCAACACGCCGTTGCCATCGGCATACATCCACCCTAATAAGAACCTGCCCTGGTAACTGCCTAGTTCTGCAGACTGGCGGTACCACTTCAGCGCCTGCTGGTAGTCTTGAGCGACACCCAGGCCCAACGCGTACATACGCCCGAGATTAGCTTGCGAGTCTGCATACCCCAATTCGGCCGCCTTGCGAAACCAGACAAGCGCCTGATGGTTGTCCTTTGCGACCCCATTGCCGCGGTAGTACATTTCGCCCAGATTGTTTAGGCCGCTGGCATTATTCTGTTCAGCCGCCTTGCGATACCAGGCCAGCGCCTGCTGGTCGTCCTTCAATACACCCCGTCCATCCCGATAAAAGGTACCCAACTTATCCTGTGCCACCGCATCGCCCTGCTCGGCGGCCTTGCGCATTGCCTCGAACTCCGCCGGATAGTGCTGGACGGGGTCATCCGCATCGTCCGGTGGAGCAAGGACGACGACTGGCGCCGCCGGCGCAACGGCCGCCGCACTTGTCTGCGGACTCTGGGTTGGCTTGGCGGCCACCGGCGGCGGAGGTACGACCTGGTCGGTTGGAGTTACAATAGGCGCAGGAGTGGGTGCGGATTTCGCCAGGTTGGGCGCCTTCGCCGGAGGCTGCGCTGGCTCCTTGGTGGTTTGCTGCTGCTTCGCCGGCTTGGACTGAACCATCACCCAGCCGTCGGCCTTGCGTGCGGTGGCCACATAGACCTTCCCTCCATCGACCAGCGCCACCAGGCTGATGGCGTAGGCCTGCGGGCATTCCATTTCCGCTATCACCCTGGCCCAACCCATGGCCTTGCGTACCGCGCCGCCATCTTGCAGATCACTTTTCTGCCGGGCGTAGATCCGCAGCGGCAGGGTGCCGGAACAATACTTTGGGTCGAGGTCGATGCTGACGCGCATACCGGGATAGCCGGGCAGCGAAAGGGTCTGCTGGTTGGCTGATACCACGCCAGCTGCGAACAAGGGGAGCAACGCCAGCATCCAGGTCGATCGTTTCGGCGTCATACCGCCTCCCAGCCGTTCGGCCCCTTGCACACAGTCACGTCTTCGCTTTCGTTGCGCCCATCGGGCAACTCGACCGACTGCCTGACGGTACGGCAGTTGCTGGCCGTGGTCGGCGTACTCGTCGGGGCGTTCGCTACCGGTGTGGTGCGGATGGTGGTTCCAGTGTCGGGATTGCGCACTTCCTGCGGGCGTCCGCTTTCGGCGGTCTGCACGGTAGCCGTAGCCATCCGCTGCTGGTCCTGGTCATCAAGATAACGGCCGATGCCATAGCCGACCAGCGCACCGACCGCCGTGCCGATGGCGATGCTCGCAGCGCGGTTGGAATCCTTGGACAACTTGGCGCCGGTCAGGGCGCCCAGCCCGCCACCAATGAGTACGCCGATATTCTGTTTGTTGCCCGTCGAGCTACAAGCGACAAGAAGCGTACACATGAGGACAAGACAAAGGTACCGGGTAGTCATACGGGTCTCCCAGGGCGTTTCTAGCGCCAGCACTTGTTGAAGTTCACGCGTGCATCCTGAGAAACGGACGGACAAGGGACAACAAGTGACCCGAACCAGAAGAAAGCTACGTAACCGCTCCGCTCAATGCCCTGACACGCCGAGAACGCGGAAACCCACTGCCGTAACTTCGAATTCAGAACACCGAACCTTCACTGCGATCCTCAAAGCAGGCTCAGGCGAAACCACACACATTCAGAAGAATAGATGTGATTTCGCAGGGTTCAATTTGCCATCATGAGAACAGCCAGCGGCATGACGAATGGCACCCAGGATGCCTGGCCGCAGTTTTGTCGAATCCTACCGCTCGCAGGTAGAGCAAAGCAGAACGCTGCCCCTCCATCTATCCGGGCTGACTGCCATGGGTTCTATTGCGTGAAATCTGGAGTAATTTTCAGCGCTCGCAACGTCTCAGATTTCAATCTCCGGCGATTTTCAAGGTAGTTGTCGCGTGAGCGTGTCACGCTCCGGGTTCAGGCACACGATCGGTGCCAGCGACCAATCCCTGATGTTGCCACTCCAGCGCTCCGGATGCAGTGCGCGCGCCGCCTCGTACAGCCCGATACGCTTGTGCAGCAGCTCTTCTGCCTGGCCAGCATGCCGCTGCGCCGGCGTCACAAACTTCAGCGCGCTATGGCGATGTTCCTGGTTGTACCAGTCCACGAAGCGGTTCACCCAGTTCCTGGCCTGCGCCAGCGTATCGAAGGGCCGCTCCGGCCACAGTGGGCAGTACTTGGCCATGCGGAACTGGGCCTCGGCATAGGCGTTGTCATTGCTCACCCGGGGTAGGCTGAACGAGGGCATCACCCCCAGGTTCTGCATGGCCGCCAGCATGGTCGAGCCCTTCATCGCGCTGCCGTTGTCCGAGTGCAGTACCAGCGGCTGGCCGGCCCGCCGTTCACGCAGACAGGCCTGGCGCAGCAGTTGGGCGGTCTGCTCGGCGCTTTCCCTGGCATGCACCTCGTTGGCCACCAGCTTGCGGCTGTAGATGTCCTTGATGTACCAGTAGAAGTAGCTGCCCTTGACCGTGGTGGGCAGCCAGGTGATCTCCCAGCACCACAGCTGGTTCGGGCCATTGGCGACATGGGTCGTCAGCGCTCGCTTCACCGGTGGGCGGATACGGCCGCGCGGGTGCTGCTGCTCGGCCTCCCTCAGCACCCGGTAGAAGGTCGACTCCGAGGCCAGCCAGGTGCCCCGATCGGCCAGCCGCGCCACGATCTGATGGGGTGGCTGGCTGGCAAACTCGGGCTGGTTGGCGACTTCCAGCACGCGGCGGCGCTCTTCCTGACCCAGCTTGTTGGCCGGTGCCGCTCGTGGTGTCGAAGGGCGCCGATCCTCCGGGCAGTGCCGCCAGCGCTGCAGACTGCGCAACGACAGGCCCAGTTCGGCAAAGGCCTGCGCTCGCCGAGCTCCCGCCACCATGGCTTCTTCGATCAACTGCAGGGTTTTGCGGCGATCCGGGGCGCTGATCATGCGTCCTCGTCCTTTCCCCAGAGCGCCTCGGCTTTTTTCGAAACACCAGTAGGGCAGCAGCTTCTGCCAGCGCCGCGTCCTTGCGCCGCAGCTCTCGATCCAGCTGCTTGATGCGCGTCTTCGCGACCTTGTCCTCTTCGCGTTCGCGTCGGGCCTTGACTGGCTGAGCCGGACTGTTGGCCTGCTCGCAGGCTTCACGCCAAGCCTTGACCTGCTCGACATACAGGCCTTTGCGCCGGCAATACTCGGCAAGCTCCGCCTCGTTGAGACTGGTGCTTTCCAGCACCACCCGAAACTTGTCCTGGCTCGACCACTGATCGGCCTGCTTTCCCTCTCCCGGCACCACTGCCCCCGCTGCTCTGGCCTGTTTGTGCCAAGCATACAGCGTGGCATCGGTAGTGCCTGTCGCTTCCTCCAACTCCGGCACTGTCCGGTTCCGCGGCGGCATCATCTGCCGCACCACCCACTCACGATGCTCTATCGGATAACGCGCCACACAGCTCTCACTTCCGCCCACCGACCAAGACTCATCGAATCAACTCACACGACAACTATCCTGACGCGGCGGGTCTCTTCCGACGACTTTCTCGGACTGAAGTTGCAAAAGGGCTTTTTCATGTATCGGTCGGCTGCTGCCGTTGGAGCGGACCGCCCGAACAATTGCGATTAGGAAAAATTTCAATCCTACATCACTGCTATAACGTCCCCACCATGGAGCATCAGACCATGTCATTGCAGTGCCCTCGCTGTTACTCCCCCAAAGTCGCTTCCTTCCATCACGCCATGAAAGTCGGCGCTGCCATCGGCACCGTGGGCGGCGTTGCGCGTGGCGTCAGCGCTGCCCTGGCCGGAGCCCAGGCCGGGGCAGTTCTCGGTACGTTCGCCGGGCCTGTCGGCATCTCCCTCGGCTCCGTGTCGGGCGCCATTCTCGGCGGTCTGGCCGGCGGCGTGGGCGGCTGCGTGCTCGGCGCTCAACTGGGCGAGTCGCTCGACCGTCACGTCCTGTTCCACAACCTCTGCCTGCTCTGCGGTCACCGCTTCAATCTGCCGGCCTGATCGGCCCCTCTCCTCCATCCACTCGCTCGTCCGGTCGGTGCCGCGCCTCGCGCAGCGCTTTATGCCGGCTGCACCCAAAGGAATCGTTCACATGGCACATCTCATCGAAACCATGGCCTACGCTGGCGCCGCTCCCTGGCACGGCCTGGGCAATCAACTCACCCAGAAACAACCCATCGAAGTCTGGCAACGCGAAGCCGGCATGGACTGGCAGATCTTGGAAAGCCCCGTGCACTTCAAATCGGATGCCGTCGGCCACCTTGGCGCCATCCACTCATTCCCCGAACAGAAGGTGCTGTTCCGCTCCGACACCAAGGCCCCGCTGTCGGTGGTCTCCAAGCGCTACCACACCGTGCAGCCGCGCGAAGTGCTGGAGTTCTACCGGGATCTGACCGAGGTCTCCGGCTACGAGCTGGAAACCGCCGGAGTGCTCAAGGGCGGCCGCAAGTTCTGGGCGCTGGCGCGTACCGGGCAAGGCGCCGCACTCAAGGGCCACGACCAGGTCAACGGTTACCTGCTGCTGGCCACCTCCTGCGACGGCACCCTGGCCACCACGGCCACGCCGACCACCGTGCGTGTGGTGTGCAACAACACCCTGACCATCGCCCTGGACGGCACCAGCAAAGCAATCAAGGTACCGCACAACACTCGCTTCGATCCGAAGGCGGTGAAGCAACAACTCGGCATCGCCGTCTCGCAATGGGACGACTTCATGTACCGCATGCGCGCCCTGGCCGAGCGCAAGGTGCAGTGGCACGAAGCGCTGGGGTTCTTCATGAACGTGATGTGCGAAACCAGTCCGACCGCCGCCCTGCCGGAGCAACTGCCCAACGAGCGCGCCCTGCGCAAGGTCCAGGAGCTGTATGAAGGCCTCGGTCGCGGCAGCCAGCTGGACTCGGCGCGCGGCACCGCCTGGGGCCTGCTCAACGCCGTGACCGAGTATGTCGACCACGAACGTCGGGCGCGCAGCAACGAGTACCGCATGGACTCGGCTTGGTTCGGCCAGGGCGCACAGATCAAGCAACGCGCTCTGGATAACGCGCTGCGGCTCGCCGCTTAACCCTCCCTCACATCCACCCTCGCGCCCGGTCAGCCTCGTGCTGGTCGGGCGTCTTTATGTCCGCAGGTGAATACGATGAAAGCAACCACATTGAACGGCAGCACCCACAAGAAGCACCCGGCCCTGCGCCTGGTCAGCACCAAGGAACTGCCCCGCGAGGACTGGCTGCAGATCCGCAAACAAGGCATCGGTAGTTCGGATGCCGCCGCAGCCGTAGGCCTGAATCCCTACAAGTCGCAGCTGGAGCTGTGGCTGGAAAAGACCGGTCGCGACTCTGGGCTGCCGAAGGCCGAGCCCCAGGATGAGGAAAGCCCGCTGTACTGGGGCAACGTGCTGGAGCCCATCGTGGCCCAGCACTACAGCAAACGCACCAAGAACAGGGTTCGGCGTATCAACGCCGTGCTGCAGCATCCAGATCCTGAGCTGCCCTGGATGCTGGCCAACCTCGACCGCGAGGTGATCGGGGCCGACGATGTGCAGATCCTCGAATGCAAGACCGCCGGCATAAACGGCGCACGCCTCTGGAAGGAAGGCGTGCCCGAGTATGTGCAGCTACAAGTGATGCACCAGCTCGCCGTCACCGGCAAACAGGCGGCAGATGTGGCCGTGCTGCTCGGTGGCCAGACGCTCGAGATCCACCGCATCGAGCGGGACGAGCCAATGATCGCGCGCCTGATCGAGCTGGAGCGCAGGTTCTGGCAGTACGTGGAAACCGACACGCCACCGCCGGCCGATGGCACGGACTCCGCCGAAGCGGCCCTGCGCTGCCTCTATCCGGAGGACAACGGCCAGGTCGTCGACTTCAGCGGCCATGCCGGACTGACCGCTGCCTTCATCGAACTCAAGGCCGTGCGCCAGTCGATCTCCGACAAGGCAAAGCGCGAGACCGAGCTCAAGCAGATGCTGCAACAGGCCATGGGCGATGCCAGTCGGGCGGAGTTCTCCAGCGGCTACATCAGCTGGCGCAAGGCCAAGGACAGCGTCGGCCTGGATGTCGCGCAACTGCTCAAGGACAAACCCCACCTGCAGGCCAAATACCCGCTGCTGAAATCCGGTGCGCGACGCTTTCTGATCGGCTGAAACCAAACTCCCTCATCCCTTCCCTCCCCTTGGCCAGTCCGTGCCGTTCGCGCGGCGTGGCTGGCCCTTTTTTTCATTTCCAGGAGAACCACCATGCTCAAAGGTCTGGCTATCACCCCGCCGGTGCTCGGGCGGATTTCCATCGGCAAGGTCATCGAGAAGAACGGCAAGCGCCTGCCGGAGAAGGATGATCAATTCACCATCACCTCTCAAGTGCAGGGCAAGGATGGCTGGCTGCTGCACCCGCTCAATGACGAGCTACGTCAGGGCAAGGACGACAAGTTGCGCAGCATTCCGGTACGCCTGCTGTTCAACGAACCGGAGCTGAACTTTCGCGCCGACTACACCTTGTTCGACCGGCAGTCCGGACGGCCGCTGTGCGTGGGTAATGGCGAGACCTGCAAACGCGTTACCCAGGACGGCATGCAGTCGCTGCCCTGCCCTTCGCCGGACGCCTGTCCGCTGGCCAAAGGCAATGCCTGCAGGCCCTACGGCCGGCTGAACGTGGTCATTGGCGATGACGATCCGCTGGGCAGCTTCGTGTTCCGTACCACCGGCTTCAACAGCATCCGCACCCTCGCTGCCCGGCTGCACTACTTCCAGGCCATTTCCGGCAACCGCCTGGCCTGCCTGCCTCTGGAGCTGCGTCTGCGCGGCAAGTCCACCCGGCAAAGCCATGGCACGCCGATCTTCTACGTCGACCTGACAGTACGCGGCGGCCTGGACATGGCCGAAGCGCTGCAGGCCGCCAATGAACTCGATGCACAGCGGCAGGCGGCTGGCTTCGACCAGCCCGCACTGGATGAGGCGGCACGTCGTGGCTTCGGCAACGGCGCCTTCGAGGACAGTGAGGAAGACGTCGGCGTCATCGTCGATGAATTCTTTTGTGCAGGGAGCGAACGAGCCCAACCGCCAACAATCCGCTTGGCAACGACGAACAACTCCTCGTTAGCAAAGACGCTGGACAGCTTAACTATTGAAGAAAAGCCTAGCTTAGGCACTTCTTCAGGCGACACCTACTTTAAATAGGGGAAATGGCCATGGTGTTAGTAAGATTCCTAGTAGCGCTGCTATCATTCATCGGCATGCTTGCGAGCGCTGGAGCTCTAGTGCTAGCGGTGATTCTGATGCTAAGATTTCCACCGTTCCTAATCGCAGTTAGTATCGCCTGCCTGATTTTTATCAGCTTTTCCAATCACAAGCCTACTCTCAAGAGAAAAGTATAAATACGGTGTACATGGGGGCCACCGCCCCCACATTAGCTATCATTTTTTAGTGATTTAGCTGCCAATGAAATTAATACCGGCCGATTACTTTCGAGCAACAGGACAAAAAATGCCCCAGCTGTCTGATTCAGCTGGACAACTGTAGAAAGCTATAATCCGACACCCGAAGCCCAAGCGATCAACTGGCTTGATTACCCTTTACAGTCCCGCAAGACGCTCTCACCTTACAAAAGTCTTCCTCATTTCTTGCTCACTACGCTGCTAACCTGGTACCATTCGGCGCTTATTAAGCGCGCCCAGCTAGCGCATTATGGCGCTCCTCCCATCTCTGCAAATTAGACGCGTCGGCTAAATCAATGGAAATTAAAAATCCCATCCCTGTCATCGATCTCTTCGCTGGACCGGGTGGACTAGGGGAGGGATTCTCCTCCATCGGCGGCCATGAAAAAGGAGCACGCAAATTCCAGCTGCGTGTCTCAATCGAGAAAGACCCAGTGGCCCACGCCACTCTTTCCCTTCGCGCACTGTTCCGAACTTTTCCTAAAGGCGAGGCTCCTGATGCCTACTACCAATATATTCGTGGTGAAATATCTCGTGAAGAGCTGTTCGCACATCCGAGTATTCCGGCAGAGGCTCTTGAGGCGGCTCAAGAGGCAAAGCTAGCAGAACTTGGCAAGACCTCACACCATGAAGTTGATCAATGGATTAGCAATGCTCTGTGCGGTGCAGAAGAATGGGTCCTAATTGGAGGCCCTCCTTGCCAAGCATACTCAGTAGCAGGCCGAGCGCGCCGAACCCGTGAATGCCAAGAGAAATTCGAGAGCGATGAGAAGCACTTCCTGTACAAGGAATATTTACGAATAATTCGCGAATTTCGACCAACGATCTTTGTCATGGAGAATGTTAAAGGCATTCTGACCTCCAAACACAATGGTTCGCACATATTCCAAAAAATACTCGAAGACCTCTCCTCTCCTGCGGAGAATCTTTCTTACCGCATACGCTCCTTTGTCGTTCCTGACGATGTGGAAGCATTGGACCCACATGATTTCGTAATCCAAGCAGAACGTTATGGCCTTCCGCAATCAAGGCACAGAGTTATCCTGTTCGGAGTTCGGGCTGACGTTGCATTAATATGCCCTGCTCTATTAGAGCGCCCTCAAAATTTAGTGTTGGAGCGCAGCCAAGCCCCCTTCACCGTCGCACAGGCTTTATCTGGCCTCCCCCCCCTACGTAGCAAAATTTCTAGAGGTGCTGACTCGCTTGAAGCTTGGCACTATGCACTAGAGGAGGCCTGCACTATCCTTCTGCGCCCCTATGAAGCCGGAAGACGCGAGCTAATAGATACAATGAAAGAAGCAGCAACCGACGCCCGAAAATTAAGCTCTAGTGGCGGTCGCTTCATACCTTGCAGCGTAACGCCCAACAAGATGACCGGCAAACAACGCGAGTGGTTCCTTGACTCTAGACTTAAGGGCGCGTTACAGCATGAGGCAAGAAGCCACATGCGTTCTGACCTACACAGGTACCTCTTTGCAGCAAGCTTCGCAAAGCTGCGTAAAGAGTCTCCCAAAATTCATCAATTCCCTGAGCAGCTCCTGCCTGCTCATGAGAACGTTACTTCCGAATCAGTACCTTTTAGTGATCGCTTCAGAGTTCAAATGGCAGATAGCCCATCCACTACCATTGTTGCTCACATAGCTAAAGACGGCCATTACTACATTCACCCCGACCCGAGCCAGTGCCGGAGCTTGACTGTTCGCGAAGCCGCACGACTGCAGACATTCCCTGACAATTACTTCTTTGAGGGCAACAGAACACAGCAGTACACTCAGATCGGAAACGCTGTACCGCCACTTCTCGCACGCAAAATCGCCGGTATTGTCGCATCGGTCATCGACTCATATCGGGCGGCGAAAAATCGCCAAACCTTTCAGAGCCCCTTATCCAGACAGATAGGCGATCGGGAAATGCCTCCAGTGCCTGAGCGTCTCGAGTCAGGCACTCCCACACAACGACAAGGCGCCAACCCGCCTCAGCCAACTTAATTTGCACCCTACGATCCCTTTCAACATTAGCTTCGAGCTTGCTCTGCCAAAACTCGGATCGAGTGGAAGGAATTTTGGCATTGGAACAACCTTGATGCATGTGCCAAAAGCAGCCGTGCACAAAGATCGCGACTTTCCACTTAGGAAGAACGATATCAGGAACTCCGGGCAAGTCTTTCCTGTGCAGCCTGAAACGATAACCTGCCTTGAAAAGGACGCGACGCACAAGCATTTCTGGCTTGGTGTCCTTTCCCCGTATTCCCGACATCATTCGGCTGCGGACCAGTGTATTAACTACATCCGTCACAATCCTCCCCGACGCGCCTCTGGAATATCAATGGAAGGGGCAGAAAATGGCCGGGAGAACATGGCCTCTCGACACTCTGGACGCTTCGCCCATTCAGAGATCATTCTGCCGTTGGCGGTCTCATGAAGCCGATCATTGACCTCCCGAACCCAGATTTCAATCTGCTCAACAAGCTGAGGAGATATACCTTGTCTATTCCAGATCCGCTCGAGATCAAAAGACTCGCCATAGGTTTTTGAGACCAACGCAACAGTGTAAGCAGTAACGTTGGCGAGAAAGGCTGGTACCAATGGCCGCGCCGCCTTATGGACTGCCTTGAAAATTAATGCTTTCGAGACAACAGCCTTGAAATAGGCAACATCAGGAAGGAAAGCCTTCCCTTCAGCTTCCAGTTCAGCCATGCGGGACATGAATCGATCAAAGCACTTCTGTGCGCCAAGACTGACAACTTCAGCTTGGCCATCCCACGCCATGAGGTATTTTGCCAACTCGGTTTTAGTAATTTTCCTCGAGGTTGGCACGGATTCCTTCAGCGCGCGAAGTTTGGCAGGGGTCACTCCCTCTCGGGCAAGAAGAGTGTTGTAACTACCTGCCGCCCTCTCATAGAACCAGCGCCCAGTACCATCGGGGCAGTAGACCGAGAGCGATATCCGCTCAATATCGACATGAAACGGTTTATTGGCAGACAGGTCTGATTGACGCACAGAATTTTGACTATTTGCATATCGAGATATATCGGAAACAAGAGACTCCTCTTTTGAAGGATCCTCCTCTTTCATGACGATGATTTTGGCTGGCACGCGAACCCTACTCAGATCCGTATCTGCATATTTTTTCTTGGCAAAGAAAATTGATGCAGTAGTCTGCCCGCCATTAACGATTTGCATCCCCCGCAACCAAACTATGCCGGGCGAACCATCTGCGGCACGGTCAAGCCGCATTTCATCAGCGACCAATACAATTCCGTTGTTGTATGCCATGAATCTTTCCGGGGCATTCCGGAGGGTATTCTGAAGCCCTGCATTCACGCCCCGGGCCTTCACGCTCAAGAATGAGCGGACATTGGCCTCAAGTAGACGGGAGCCGAACTTCTCATAGACAAATCGAAGCGCCTCACCAGGAATTGCAGTCAGTGCGTAATCATAGTCCCCGGTGTCACCTGGAACAAAGACACAGGGTAGCGGGGACCCGGATACCTCATTGAAGTCAACGACAAGCTCATCACGTGGCTTACCTTCGGAGCGATGCCGAAATAACCGTTCGATGTCCATGACTTCAAGCTTCACGTACTTTCCACCAACGTCTCGGGCTTTGAAGCTCTTCGACTTGGCGATACCGTCCGTGAGCACGTAGACACGGACCTGCTCAAGCCCGTCGTAAATTTCCCGAATCGTCAGCGCAAGGGAATGGACGTCGCTTGACGGATCCAGCTTATCGGCGATGCGCCCTGCTGCACAGAGCTCCAAGAAGCGAACACACTGAGCCGCCGCGGTTTTCACGTCTTGGTCGGGTATCGGCTTCAGGCCTTCGAAACCCTCGTAGAGACTTACAAAAAGGTCAAGCTGGTCGGCCTCTTCAGACATGGCATAGCCACTCAAACGCAGATTGGCATTGCCGACCTTCCCTTGAAAGTGACATACGACCGGCTCGAAGGTCATTCCGACATCAACGAGGTGCTGCATCACTACTTCAGAGAAAACGAGCTCAGCGAAGGGGGACCCGTCGCTCATCTGAACCGCTATCTCGCCCCTGGTCTCAGAGAAAAACTCATCAAGCGTCATCCGTTACTCCTAGTAGTCTCAGAGCCGCGTCGAGATCCGAGAGGAAGTCCCCGGCGTGGTCCAGATTGATTTCATATAGGGCCCGCGTAATACCCATAGGAACGGATCCCGGGGTCAGCCGCGGAAACCCCTCGGACACGGAGAGAATTCGCCTCTCCTTCAGTTCGAACCTACGGGTGTAATGGCTCGAATGACCTTCGTAGTATCCGGAAACCATGAGCCGCTCTCTGAGGAAATTGGCCGCCCCTGGCTCTGCCCAAAGGCGTCGCTCGATATCAGCAACCATTTCTGGAATGGTGAGTCCATCTTCCCCATGCGAAAAACGAACGGCCGCAAGGAAAAGTGGCGACACCACAGAGTCGTCCAACTGTTCAAGGGAGCCTATTTTCACCGGGAAGCCAGCCGAGGACATCGTCGCCTTAACCTCAATCGCTCCGTCTCCCAACAGGAAGTCCTGCGGGGCATCGTCGGGCCCCACCCAGCCACTCAGCACCTCATCAGTAGGAACTCTTGAGTCCAGAAGAGCGGCTAGGAAGGCGAGCTCACCCGCCAGACCTAACTCCGCCTCGAGACTGAGAGAATTCGCACCACGCGACATGAACTGCTGCCAAGCAACTACTCGCCCGATTAAAACCCGCAACAACTTGGCTTCGACAACACCAGTAGCAACGGCATCGTCTATAGCTCCAACCACATCACAAGCCATTGCAGTGAAAAGCTCAGCGCTTCCGTCTGCTTGGCGAGTCAGCGCCAACCTAAGCCCCCCATCATTTGTCGAATCTGCTCTCTCGACCGAAAAGCCTTGCCCCTCAGGTAACTTCTCGGTGCGAGCCAGCCTGGCAGTCGGAAAGTAGAACAATATCGCCTCGGCGTTGGCCGGCGAACGCCTCCCCGCCTGCACTTCGACAGGACCGGCAGAAGGCAAGGAAATTGCCTGCCAACCTGGAGTGGAGTCATGTACAGACAGAGAGGCCCAAGACAGCAGAAACTCTTCACTCGGACGGGCCATATTCTTGCATCCAGTAAAGAAGGTTAACTTCATACTCCACACTGATCGGATTGTCGCTGGAAGGAAACGCGATAGCGAAAGCCATGATTGGCTTGCTCCACCCGGGAACGAGGAGCCGCTCAGGTGTTTTGTCCTTGTAAAAATAGGGAGTGAGTGGGTACAGCAACAGCAACCCGCATTCCACATCGCCTCCGAGCTTTCCACGAGCTTCGCGGATGCCTTTACCACTAGGGAAGTCCGGCAGCTTTACCCGCCCACGCGCCGGATCAGGCTTCCAAGAGGCACGGGTAAGATCTAACGCTTCGCGCCAGGCATCGTCGCCAAGGTCGATACCTTCATCCTTGGGGTCAGTGAGCACACCGATAGCGAAGTTCTTAGGATCAATCCTCTCGATATCGGCAGAGTCCTCGGTCTTGCGAATCGAATAACTCTTCGATGGATCCCCGCCGGGGAAGATATGCGGATCGCCGTCGCCATTGCCGCCGCCGAGCAACGCGATGCTCCACTTCTTCAATTGCCCGGTGTCGACCATCTTGGTGATGAACTCCGACAGCACAGCGGCCTTGGCGCTGGTGGCATTCGGATGAGTCGCATACGCACCAAGAAAGGTGAGCACCTTAGATACGTCTACATTTTTCCAGAGACGGGCACTTGGCCAGGAGTCCGGATCACCATCGCGGCTATATTTCGGTGACTCTTCCCATGGACCAGTTAGCGACCCGATCAAGGCGTCGGTCGCGTCGAGGTTCTGCTGCTGGATTTGGGCATCGCGGTGAAAGAGGATGGTCTGCGGCCGGGTACCGCTGTAAGTCAGCGAAAGCGTCTGCGCGTTACGCATCTTCAAGGGAGAGGTGACGGTGAGCACCTCATGCGACATCACTTTTAGTCCGTACTGCTCCGGCGTCAGCTTAGCCTCAGCCATGAAGTCAAACTCTTCCCGCAGTTCCTCCGATGCGTCGGCAATGTGGCCGAACCACTTCACCAGATCGGAAGACGTGTAAAGGCGACACAAATCAAGGTATCCGGGGCGGTAGCCGAACCAGCGCCCCATTTGCATGAGCGTGTCATACATCTTCGTCGTGCGCACAAAGTAGCTCACACACAACCCTTCCAGCGTCAGGCCTCGGGCAAGCTTGTCGCCGCCAACCGCGATCACCTTAAGTGCCGCACCGGGTGTCGCATAGTCGAGTGCGTCCTTGGCCGTGCCGTTGATAGAGCGAATCTCAATGTCATGTAGCACGTCAGGCAAGATGGCGAGGACCTCGCCCCAGCTCGGCATGGCTGGCGGACGCTCCTCGGCGGGAGAGAGCTCCGCGACTTGGTCTCGGATGGGAAAGAAGTCCTCTTCCCACAGTTTGCGCAACTGACCTAGCAACTCCTCGGCCCCGATGCCGCGGCTGACCCTCTGGCGCATGCGGCGCACGACCTCCTCGATCTGTTCTCGCACATGGTTCTGCACGTCTACGTAGCGAGTGACGTGAACCAGCATGGAGCTGTGCTGATCCCCTTGACCGCGCAATTCTCGAACCGAGCAGGCCAGAACAAAAGCGCATATTGCTTCAAACAGCGAAGGCGGAATAGTTTCTTGCCCTTTATAGGTCGGGACGTGCGTCTTCTTGTGCTTGGGCGGCATCCACCCCGAGTCCCTCTCAGGATCGTAGTGATCCGCAATATTCCGGGAGAGGGGAAGCGCGCCCTTGCGCCCCTCCTTGGTAATCTTGCCAAACATGCGAGCAGGGCCCACATAGTTGGAAGGGGCGGCCAGGTTGATGATGAAAGACCTGGGGAAGAGGTCTGGGCCCTCTTTTGCCGTCACACCCTTGTGATGGATGAAGATGTTGGCGAATGGCGTCGCTGTGTAGCCGACGTAGGCCTTGCGCGTGAAAGCGTGCAACACTTGGCGAATGAGGCTGTTGATGGTCTTGGGCTGATGCTCTTCGTCCGGAGTGCCGTCATCGTTGAACATCTGCTCACCCGTATCGACGGATGCGTTGTCCGCCTCATCGTCGATCATCAGCAACGGGAGCTTGGTCACTAGCTTACGACCATCACTCGCGCTGGTGCTATCAGCCACACGCGTTTGAATCCAATTAAGCAGGGCCGTAAGAACCGTCTTCTGTTTTTTGACGACAAAAAGCCATGGCCGCTCTTCGGGCGAAATGCCGTGAAAGTGTTTGGCGATAGCCTTGCTAAAATCGCCGTTTTCCGCGCGTGTAGTTGCAGAGTTGGTCTTCAAATCTTCGCCGAACTCGGCCACGCCGATGGGCATGCCCGGATCACGATCGATCGTCGTCTCGTAGCCTAGGAAGCTTTCCTCTAGCCGCATCTGGGTCTGGGAACGCAGATTGTTGTGCATGCCCGCTAGCACGATGATGATCTTGTAGCCTGCGTCGGCGGCCTTGCAGATAAGCCCTGAGTAATTGCTGGTCTTGCCGGACTGCACATGTCCCACGACAAGCCCCCGGCGATCCCAGCTGTCTCCCCGCTGAGGGTCTTCCAGCAGACCGAGGATGTCGTCGGTGGCCTCATCAAGTCCTTCGACCACCGTATCGGAGAGCTTGGACTCCAAGAAGTCCCCGTAGCGCCTCCAGTAGTGCCAATCGCGCTTGCGAGCCGCAGTGAGCCAGTCGAAGTGGCCCGCATTGTCTTTAAGCGTGGTCGATTTTCCGATCCAGTGACTGAAGCGCTGGATCAACGTGACGACGGCCTTGCTCTGATCCACGACGTGCGGTGAATCGCCCGCAAACATTGCCGTCGCGAGCTGAACCTTCTCGGCAATGAAGGTCGGAGTAATCTTGGATTTGTCCTTCTCAGCCTTTACCAACCGCTGCGCGGTGGCTATAACATTTTCCAGCAGTTCAGCTTGCGCTACTGCCTCTTCCGCTGAGGTCATTGGCTCTCCCCTAATTTGGCGATCAGCGTTGGGTAATTTTGAAATGGTTCCGTCCTGAGCATCGACCTGCGAGCCTCTTCGATGCTTAAGCCCTTGCGCTCGATCAAGTCATTGAACAGTACGCTTGCGACCTCGATCACGGCAGCGTTAGGCTCACCCTCAAAGCCGGTTCGTGGTGTGTCTTTATTCTCGGCCGTATCGAGCCATATCCGCTGGACAGGTACCGTTTCTTCGACGACTCGCAGCATTGCCCGGACAAGGTCAGCTTTGCCGCCAACCGCTTCAATTACCGCAGCCACTGCCGGATGCCCCTCATCGATGCGGTAGCGCACACCGCTTTTGAACCGCTCAACACGCCATGCTTGTAGCTCGATCTTGAGACCGCCCGGACCGGGTATTGGCGTGCCACGAAAGGCAAAGACCCTTCTAGCTCTTTCTCTAGTGTCCTCAGCCAACCTGGTGAGCCATGGGCGTACTGTTACGGGCGGCCGTGCGGTTGACTTTTTGACATCAATTTTCCAAGTGGCGTCAGCAGTATTGGGGATATCCAACCTGATTCTGGCGAGCCGCTGAGGTTCCTCTCTGTTCCATGAGCGCCCCTGCCCAAGCCCAAGCCACCCCCCTGCCAGAAGCAAACGGCGGTTCCGGTATACGTAAAAGCCCTGCTGGGATACCCACCCTTCCGGCCCCCCTGCCTTACGGTACTCCTCTTCAGAAATCCGATCTTTGTGTGGCAGGACATGGCACTGCACCTCAACGAGACCGGACGGCGTGAGAGTTTGAGCGACAGGTGATTGCCACGGCTTAGCGGGGTGGCCTGTCATGAAGGGATCCCAAGGGCTCACCAATCTGTCGTTGATGAACAGCCGAAAAATCGGGTTTGGCCCTTCCAGCAATCGATGGAAGACCATTGCCAAACGTAGTTCTACGTCGTCGACCAAGTCCGCAAAGTGGTCGAGATCATAGCCGGGTGTAACAATGCGATCCAATCGTTCCCAGAGGACGATCGTTCCATGGCAGAGGGTCTCGATTGGCTCAACGAACGCATCGGAACCAAAGGCCGGCCCCTCAAACATCTTCCAACCACCGTCCTGCGATGCCGCAATGGCATCGAGATCCCAACGCAAACAGGAAACGGGGCCATCCATACTTCTGGATGCGACAGTAAGACAGCGGCATTGAGAGAAGGAGGCAGTTTTCAAGCCCATCCCGAAACGACCGAGATCAGTGGGTGCGCGCTCGTCAAGAGGACTCTTGGCACCAAGAGTCATGGCAGTCTCCAGTTCGGAGTCGTCCATTCCACGGCCGTTGTCCAGGATGGATATCCGGCTTTCCTGCCCATCCCATTCAAATTTCACACGAACCACTGTTGCCCCAGCTGACACGCTGTTATCAATCAGATCTGCCAAAGCAGCTGCTGTCGAGTAACCGAGGCCACGCAGGGCTTCCAGCATCGCCCCTGCTCGTGGCGGAGCAAATCGGGTTCTCACGTTCATTTGACGTAGGTATTTCCTAAATGAGGGGTGAATCCGGCATTCATGAGTTTCCGGGCAATACTGCGAATAGCGGCATCTGACCCTGCCGAGAACGACACTCGGATCTGTCCGCCATGGGGACGAGCGTCCTCTACCGTAAGCCCCAACATTCGAGCCTCTTCGAGAAGCTCGGAAAGCAGCTCATATTGACGCTCGGACACTGTCTCAGCGCTTCTCGCCGGTACGGGCTGCTCGCACGATTGGAAAACATTCTTCAGCGGATCAGCGAGCTGTTGATCACACGTCACCTCTCGAGCATGCATATCTTCGGACGATTGTGGCATTTCCGCTGAGGAGAACGGGGGTGCGGGGGGACGCTTCCACTCAAATTGATCGCCCATGTACAGGGCAAGCTTTTCTTTCCTTGCAGGGGTGGATAATTTGCCCAAGGCTTTTGATTCTATTTGTCGAATTCGTTCGCGAGTAACATTGAATCGAAGCCCCACCTCCTCCAAAGTCATGGGTTCCTCGCCCCCAAGACCAAAGCGAAGCTTTATTACCTCAGCGGCACGCTCATCAAGGCTACCAATAACTTTGAGAATGAGCTCCCGAAGAGAGTCCTCCTCAACTGCAGGAGCAGGATCTGAAGTCTCAAACTCCAGCAAGTTGTCTATACGAGGAAGTCCAGCATCTCTGCTGACCTCATCCAAGGAGACGACATCATCAAAAGCTGCCAAGAAAAATCTGACTTTATCGATGGGTATCCCCATCCGACGCGATGTCTCGATTTCTGTTTCAGGGCGACCTGTCTTGTTTTCATATAGCGCCCTCTGGCGCAGGATAGGCAAGGCGTCTTTGTGAACGTGCACCGGAACACGAATGATCCTAGCCTTGTTGTCTATTGCGCGAGATATCTGCTGACGGATCCACCACATTGCATAAGTGGAAAATCTAAATCCCTTTCGCCAGTCAAAGCGCTCAACGGCCTTGATCAGACCGATATTCCCCTCCTGCACCAGATCATCGAAGGGAAGCTCAGACCACATATATTTCCTGGCAGTGGAGTACACCAAGCGCAGGTTAGCGAGGATCATCCGCTCCCTTGCACCGACCTGGCGCCGAACTGCAGATACGAAAGTCTCGCCCGTCGGATCGACTGCTTTACGTGCAAGCTCTAACAGGAAGCCTCTTGAAAGGCACGCAGCTGCAAGTGCTGAACGCACTCGGACTTGATCTCCGCCCGCAGATCTTGCTGCTGAGATTGCGGAGAGGAAAGCTGCCCCCCTTGGATCAGAGGCTACTTCTTCATCTTTTTCAGCATCGTCCTCAATTGCCGCTGACCCAATGCTCTCCTCATCTCCCTCACCGGGCGCAATCTCGGAACTAAATGTTCCATAATCAGCTTCTCCGCGAGCAACCCTATCAGCAGCCTCGAAAACCATAGAAAGGCCCGCTGGCCAGCCAGAAAGAGCATCCAGCGCCTGAGCACCGGCCTCCTCCATCTCACGTCCCAAAGAAATTTCTTCTTCGGCCCGAAGCAGGTCAGCTTTTAGCCCTTTGACGTAGTATCGCAAAGGGTCGTTGCGACCTGACGCCAAGTCCTCCGCAAACTCCAAGGCATCAACTAATAACAGCTCCTCTTCGGCCGTTGGCTCAGTCAGATCCAGCTGATAAGCCCACGACCCGGACTCGTCGATCACCACACCTAGATCGCCCAAAACAAAGGCCAGCAATCGCTCAGACTCTTCGTTACGACAGTCGTCAGCGCCTCGACAGACCTCGATAAGATCGGCTTCGGATACAGCCCCCTCACGCAACGCCCGGAGTAGCAAACCACGGACGCCGTCGCCCTCGTCATGCGCCAACGGAAGCGCCCTGACGGGGAGGAACAGGTCAATGTCGTCCCATTCCACATCAGTATCGATAGCTTTGTGCCGACCGATCACTTCCTGAAGTGCACTGGTTCCCTTGGCAACGGTATCGTCACCCTTCGGAGCAACCGCCTCCGGCTCCGCTAACCAGTCGCTTTCAAATCCAGACTCAAGAGGTTCGTCGTCAATATCGATGAGGTTTGACAGCCTTCCCATAACGACGGGTAAAGCTTGTATAACGGTGAGCGACTCCTCCACATTCAGAAAAGTCCCTTCACCAGAGGTAGAGGGTCTAGGAATGAAACGGCCATCAACCTCAGCTACTTTTCTGAGCTGAGCTTCCATACAGACCGGCTCATCCTCCGCTTTGCAGGAATCAAATTCTCTAGAGTGGGAGGCCTGAGCGGTATCTGCCTTTGTGGCATTGGCCCAGGTTGACTCACTCGGCGGGGACGAAGCTTCTCCGGGCACCTCGCTCTCTTTTATCGGGTCCAGAAGATCCAGAGCATTTCGCAGCAGAGCGATACATTCAGAACATCCACCCTTCTCCGCGTAGGCCAGGGTGCTCACCCCTTGAGAGTCGAGCAGTTCCGGATTTGCTCCAGCAGTCAGAAGAAGCCGCACAACACCCTTTTTTCTTCTTGCGGCGGCAAGCATCAGAGGAGTGGCGCCTGCGTTGTCCCGGGCGTTTAGATCATCGCCCCTAGCGATATGGAGCTTGACGGCAACCTCAACGCCAGCAATCGACGCCATACGGAGTAAAGGGTTCATAGTCACGACCGTGCCACCCTCATACGCGCGCGCCCGCAACAATAGCTTGGGAAATGGATTTGCTGCATTCGACTATTTTCAGGAGTGACTCCTTGTCCATGGTCCAGTCCCAAAACGGCATGAAAGGTCGTACTCACCCTCACGGGTAAACGTGCTCAGGCCAAACAAGGGCGACACTAAATCGACGCGCCCTGTCGGGAGGTGAAGCGGGTTAGCGACCCTCCATGATGATACTGAGGTCACAATATCCACCGGTCTTATTCGGGTAAAGCCTGAGAGGCGGCTGCCCAGTGTTTTTTCTACATCTGTTCATATTTCAACCAGCGACTCAGGCAGCTTGTACTTCGCGGTGCCGCCAGCCGCAGTGACGCAGACAATCGCCCGACTTGCTCGCAAAGAAAACCGCCTGACGATGGGAACTGATGTTGGGCTGCCCATTCTTGACCACCACATCCAACGGGCAACCTGAAAGATATGTCGCGTGACTGGACACACCAATAGTGGGCGTTCATACAGGTCAAGTTTTCAGGCGGATTGTCCGCCCGGCAGACAGTACAATCCGCCTCGAAATGACTTCGGCGAGCTTAAAGTTTTCGAGCAGATGGAAGGGCAATGAAACGCAAGCAATCAATCGAGTCCGTGCGCTGGGACCTGGCCCTGCGCTATCGCCTGATCGAGACCGTGGCCTGGTGGGAGGGCCGCCTGACCACCAATCACCTGATGCAGAGCTTCGGGATCAGCCGACAGCAGGCCTCGAAGGACATCAACACCTACATCAGCGAGCATGCGCCTGAAAACCTGACATACGACAAACACCTCAAGGGCTATGTGCCGGCAGAATCGTTCAAGCCGCTGTTCATCGACGACAGCGCCAGCGCCTATCTGCACCTGCTCAACCAGAACCAGGACCGCGCCCCGCATATCGAGGGTTTGGCCCTGGCCTATGCCCACACCGAGGTGCTGCAGGTGCCCGACCGCACGGTGCGCGCCGAAGTATTACGGCCGCTGCTGAAGGCCTGCCGCGAGGGGCTGCGCCTGGAGTGCGAGTATGTGTCTTTCACCACCCCGGACGGCGAGACCCGCCTCATCGCCCCACATACCCTGGTCTACACCGGCATGCGCTGGCACGTGCGCGCCTACTGCGAGCGCAACCGCGAGTATCGCGACTTCGTACTGAGCCGCTTTCGCGGCGTGCCAGATGTGCTGGACGATGCGTCCGAGCATGGCCGCGACGGCGATGGGGGCTGGAACACCGCCGTGCAGGTGATCATCGTGCCCGACTCACGGCTGACAGCCGAACAGCAGGCCATCATCGAGTGCGATTACGGCATGCAGGACGGCAGGCTGGTGATCGACACCCACGGCGCACTGGTGCAGTACGTGCTGCAGCGCTACCAGATCGACCCGAACAAGGTGCACACCAAAGCCACCGCGCAACAGATCGTGGTGGCGAACCTGGATGATCTGAAGCAATGGCTTTATCAGTAAGGATCCGAGATGGCGACAAACCCGGTGCTCATCACCCTGCACATTCAACTTGAACCCCTGCAACTCGACCCGCCCATCTGGCGGCGCATCAGAGTCAGCGGCGACTGCACGCTGCGCAAACTGCATCACTTCATCCAAGCCGCCATGGGCTGGAGCAGCAGCCACCTGCACGAGTTCAGCCTGGGCGAGCAGCGCTTCATGCCGCCGGACCTGGAGTTCCCCGAGCCCGACGTGCTGGACGACCGCAAACACAAGCTGCGCCGCCTGCTGCAGGCCGGTGATCGGCTGCGCTACCTCTATGACTTTGGCGATAACTGGCAACATGTGATCGCCGTAGAAACCGTCGAGTCGGCAGAAGTGGAAGGCACCTGGTGCGAGGTCCTGGACGGTGCCCGCGCCTGCCCACCCGAGGATGTCGGCGGCGTGCCCGGGTATCTAGATTTTCTGGAGTCGATCAGCCAGCGCCCACTGGACGAGGACGGCCACGAGGCCCTGGAATGGGCGGGCGGAAGCTTCGATGCCGCCCTATTCGATCGCCGCGCGGCCAACGCCGCGGTGCAGCGCATCTGCAATAACCTGTGGGGCTGAGCTTACTGCTCGCCCCCGTAGGCCACACGGGCCAGCCCGGCAAACAGGGGTAGCAGGGCCACGCTCTATACTCACAATGCCAAAGTGCGCGAGAAGGGGAAAAACATTTGCAATAGTTCTAGATCCAAAGCTGCCGCCACCCTTTTTACGAATTGCAAAGAATGCTCACCTCCGTTCGTTTAATTATTCTCGCACCTCATAGCCTTAAGGCATTCCCTTTCGGCGTTTGCGAAAAGGACCATCTCCAGTTCATATAGCTTATAGCCCGGCAAAACCGTTAAGCACCGCTCCAGTACATTGAGATACACGCCGTACGTATCATCACGACTGACACGCCTCCAGCCTGCTCCCACAAGTGATCTGACTTTAAATGGCTCTTGGTATACAAAGCCTGCCTTCTTGCCAGCATGACCAACTATATTGTTTCTCCCGCTTACATAATTGAAAGCAACACCTGACGAAGTACCAAAATTCCACTGCACCGCATTTAGACACGCCGCAACCCTAGCATCATATATCGCATACTTATCCATATTAGCGATAGAATATAACTTCGAGTAGCTTGCCACGCCCTTTAGCGGCATCGCAGGGCTTTCCTTTCCCAACTCATCAACATACGACCTTAATGTCTCTTCCTTGTTTGCACGCACTCCTCCCCAGTCGACCACTACTTCCTTAGACAACTCATATCTGGCCTGAGCGTCCGACTCCAACCATCGCCTATTAAAATAACACTTCAACTCAACATTCGGACCATAACCTCTTTTACCCGAATAAGGAAACCCTGCTATTTTTTTCGGAATCTTCCACGAATAGACACTTCCAAGCCTTGGAACCTCACTCTTAAAATATTCAACCAAGATGCTAATACAGTCATCCATAGACACCCTCTGCCAGCTTGTAAGTTTATAGCGAGCCTTATCTTCATCGCTTGTAGAACGAGCAAAAATTCTAATATAAAAATAACGCTGCTGGTCTCGGGTCACCGGGACGAGGCGTGTATCCTTATAGCTCTGTCACCCTGCCTCAACACACAAAATGATCATGGTTTTCTCTAGAGGCGTCCCCAGCACGACGCAGCTAGGCCGATTACTCAACCCAGTCTCATGCAAGGCCTTGACGCACTCTAGCGGTCTCATCTAGCCAGAAACCACCTAACCGCGTCGAGCTCTCGCCATAGCTCATATTTGTCTGGAAGTACTCCGCTAGCCGTTCTGCTGCTAGGCAATCCCCCCGCAGAGCCACATGCTGAAGCCAATACAGCGCAGTCGGCTCATCATGAGTTGGGAGGTCACCCCTGAGCAAGTAGCAGCCCAGTTCGTACCCAGCGTCAGGATCGCCGTCCTCAGCGCCTTTGCGAAACCATTCAGCTATCAACTGAGGGTTAACGGACTCATGCTCCGACAGTTCTAGATACAGTGACCCGAGCATTCTTGCCGCCGGAATGATTCCTTGGCTGTACGCTTGTTGGTAGTAATCAGCGGCAAGATTCAGGTCCACAGGGACGCCTTTCCCGTAGTAGTGCTGTTCTGCGAGATTGAACAAAGCTTCGGAGCATCCAGACGCTGCTGCCAGCCTAAAAAGACGGCGGGCCAGTGAATGGTCAGTGGGCAGCATCCGCCCGTTGAGCCAGAGCCATCCCAGGTCATTCATGCCTTCGTAATCACCCTCAAGGGCCTCTGCTCGAAGAAGGCGATAACGCTGAAGGAACTCGTCAATTTCTACCACACGCCGCAATGGGGAACGATGACTGATCTGGCGAAACATCTCGCCGAACGGCATAAAGCCTAGGGGCTCAATCTCGTTCGCCCGCAATGAGGGCATTCCGACACCTGCGTAGAGGCTCCTAAGCTCCGCCATCGGCTCTAATTCGAGGTCTTCAACGGGTGGTAACAGCGCTTCCAAAACATTGATCACACTTGGCGATTCGGACATCCTGCTCCCTCTCGACTATCCGCATGGTTACGCTTGGCAAGCCGCTAATGCGTCGCCTGATTCGAGATCTATCCTTCCACGGAGCGGCGACAACACCTGTCGTTAAGGACCAAATGAAATGCCGAGCAACGCTGACCAACCTAGGGCCATGACTACCCTGGAGCGACGGAACCTCGTCTTGGAACTGGTTCCGTATGCCGGTAAAGGGACAATCACACAAAGTGAGGTGCATCAGAGGGTATTGAAACTCCTGCCTGGAGGCACCTTCAGTGAGCGCACCATCGAGCGAGATCTCAAAGCATTCAGTGAGTCAGGCAAGATCGAAAATGTTGGACGGGCCGACGATGGTTCCTATCAGTGGCAACGGATAGATGAGGCTCCGTCGAGTGCCCCGAAGGACGGACGACTTAAATCGGCCAAAGTCGCGCTGGGCATGGTCATGCTGATTGAACATGCCAGCCACCTGATCCATGGTGCCGCCCTGAAGGACCTGCAGGAACACTACCGGCAGTCCAAACAACTGTTGAGCAAGCTCCACCCCCTGGAAGGCCGCTGGCTGAACAAGGTAGTCACTGGTACGCAACACCTACAACTGTTATCCGCGCCAATTAACGAACGCTTCCTGCACGAAATCCAGCGCGCCTTGATCGAAGGCTATCAACTGGAAATTCGCTATTACTCAAGGCGCAGTCGGGCGGAGAAAACCAAGGTCATCAGTCCACTGGGGTTGTCCTACCAGGACTCCAGCATCTATGTGGTGTGCTTGGAGGAAAATGCGCCTGAGGTGCGTACCCTCCCCCTGCATCGTTTCCGTGCGATCAAACCCCTTGAGGCCCGGCAGGTCAGAGAACCTAGCAATTTTGACCTGCGCCAACATGTCCAGCGAATCTTGGTCGAGGATCAACCCGTCCAGCTCAAACTACGGATTAGCCCCAACTTGCGTGATCGACTAGACGAGACTGAAACGCCCCTTTCCAGACAGCAGCGCCTGACTCTTCAGGCAGACGGCTGGTGGCTTCTCGAATGCCAAATGGAGTACACCCAGGGGCTGAAGTGGTGGGTACTGAGTCATGGCGCCACGGTTGAGGTGCTAGAGCCACCTTCACTGCGCCAATTCATCGCCGACACGGCTCGTGAGATGGCCGGTTTCTACGCGGAACTCAAGCCAGCAGCGACATAACCTGTCGCACCGAAGATTCACGCTGCACTCTCAACACATCGGGAGTGCAAAAGCTCATGAATACCTACTCGGCTTTCCTGCAGCGCGTTGTGCCTGGGGCCGGCCCACAGGCCAATTTCACCATTACCGTTCGGGCAGTGACGTCAGCGATGGCCAAGGCCACTGCCGAAGCGCAATACCCTGGCTACAAGTGCATCAATGCGCCCACCCAGGTTCGCTGATACGGGAGCGATGTATGGATACCAAATTCAGCAAGCTACGCCTGCGACAGACGGCCCGCCCCGACGACTACCTGTACGCAATGATTGAAAGCGGTGAGCTTTTTAGCCGCGGCCATCAGCACGAGGGGTTCCAGCACCCTGGCTTTCTTCAGGAGTACATGCCGCCTCTGGATATAGGGATAATCGCCGCGACTCGCGAAGTGGCTCGAGCTTGGGAGCAGCGAATACTGGCGAGTCATGAACCCCCGAGTCGGCCAGTAGGCAGCGATTTCGAGAGCATCACACTGCATACACTCGGCTGGGCTGACCCTACCCCTGCAGGTGTGAACTTTCATGAGGTCCACGTCTTAGACGCTGGCCATATTCCAGTGGATCGGCTTGAAGCATTGCGTCCGCAGACTGAGCTCTTCAGCCTTCACTATCTAGGAGGGCAGCCCGCACATAGCCACATGAACCTGCGTAGCTACATATGGCCTGACGAAGTGGAACTACCCGGCCGTTTCTTAGCGAGCCTGTTTGCCACTCTGGATAAGCCCGATGCGATGAGCCTGGATTGGGCAGCATACGCCAGCTTGCCTTTTGTCCATGGGCGGTGGCTGGTCTTTCACGGCGAGGAGCCCCTTGCCGAAGCAGTCATGATTAGTCTGCGAACGCCAATGCTCCCTGACCCAGCAATGCCTATACGAAGCGCCCTCTTGCTCATCGAGTACGATGAATCTCTTACCTTTGGCGAATATGCCGATGTCAATGATGCGCTGACGACCCAGCTACCCCAAGACACCCGAGTTGATATCTCGCTCCGGCATGTGCCAGGCCTACACGCCAGCAGGTACTGGCTTCTGCTAAGCGACGAGCAGACCAAACAGGAGCCCGGCTAACGCCGCCTGCTCCAGGCACCGATGCTTTAACCCTCAGCCAAGAATGCGAAACAGGGGGCATCACATGCGGATACGTGACGGAAAACCACTTCTAGAATGGCTATCTCACCGGCCGATGGGCTCGAGTCAAGGAAAAAGCCAACAGCCTGCGACTGTTGTTGAAACGCCCGCCTCGCCGCTGGATAAGGAAAGCGGGGTACTGACCGCAGCAGAGCAAAGGTGCCTCGGTGACTGGCTGAAGAGGCTCGACGATCGGAAGTGCGCCCCTACTGCGGTCGATAGCAACCCGGATTGGCTTGTGAACTAGCCGCGTATCGTGCGGCACAAGATCGAGCTAGTTACACAGCAGCCCCCATGACAGAGCCAGCCAAGCCGACTCAATAGGTCAGTGCAGTGCAGATCGCCTATTCCCTGAGGCTGGGCCTACTGTGCCCCACCGTAGGTCAGTCGCGCCAAGCACAGCAGAAAGGGCAGCAATGCGGCCAGCACAACGAAATCAATCAGCGTGTTCATCATCAACATGACCAACCTCATTCAATAGTGACGGTGCAGACACATTAGTTTCTCGGCGAGGCGCGGTCGATCTGTAAGCTTTTCGCATGTAAAGAAACCGAACAGACCTATTCCGCTCATGACCGAACCGGACGAATGCCGCTTGTAGGCAGCCTGGCTGGACCATTACTGTATATGCATACAGTTTTGAGTTCAGCCCCATGAGCAATGCCGTTTTACTCGGTTCCATCCTGCAAGCATCAGCACCACTCGCACTGTTCGATGTCCATGTGCCAGCGGGCTTCCCCAGCCCCGCCCTAGACCACATGGACCAGAAAATCTCCCTGGATACCCTGCTGGATGTGGCAGCACCGCACACCTACATCGTCCGCGTATCCGGGGATAGCATGCAGGGCGCAGGGATCTTCGACGCCGACCTGCTGATCGTCAGTCGCGCGCTGCCTGCCAGGCCTGGCGATGTGGTGGTGGCCAGCCTAAACGGCGAAGTCTTCGTGAAGCGTTTTTGCCGGGAGAGCGAGCAGCTGATCCTGCGCTCGGAGAACCCACGCTATGCCCCGCGTTACATCCTCGAAGGCGATGAGCTGCTGATCTGGGGCGTGGTGACGCACAGCATTCGCGGGCACCGCCAGCATGGCTGAGCCCGCCTTCGCCCTGATCGACTGCAACAGCTTCTACGCCAGCTGCGAGCGGGTGTTTCGTCCCGACTTGTTGCGTACGCCCATCGTGGTGTTGAGCAACAACGATGGCTGCGTGATCGCCCGCTCGGCCGATGCCAAGCCGTTCGTGAAGATGGGCGCCCTCTTCCATGAGATTCGTAATGACCTCAAGCGCCATGGAATCGTTGCCTTCAGCAGCAACTACGCGTTGTACGGCGACATGAGCGAACGGGTGATGGCCATCCTAGAGTCGCGCTTTCCAGCGGTGGAGGTCTACAGCATCGATGAAGCCTTTGCCGACGTCAGCGGCCTTACCGAACAAGCCGAGCCCCTGGCTCGGTCGGTCCGCGCGGAGGTTCAGCAGAAAACTGGTATCCCGGTAGGCATCGGCATTGCCGGCACCAAGACGTTAGCCAAGCTGGCCAATCACGCCGCCAAGCGCTGGCAGGCGCAAACCGGTGGGGTGGTCGATATCCGCGACCCCAGCAGACGCGACAAATTGCTCAAGGCACTGCCGGTAGCGGAGGTCTGGGGCATCGGTAGGCGTATGCAGGCTCATCTGGAGGCCATGCAGGTCAAGAGCGCTTGGGATCTGGCACAGACGGACGCGTGGACGCTGCGTAAGC
This sequence comes from Pseudomonas sp. LPB0260, assembly GCF_013388395.1. Taxonomy (NCBI): domain Bacteria; kingdom Pseudomonadati; phylum Pseudomonadota; class Gammaproteobacteria; order Pseudomonadales; family Pseudomonadaceae; genus Pseudomonas; species Pseudomonas sp. LPB0260. Next base: position 366,821 of record NZ_CP058247.1, read on the forward strand.
GATTCAGCGTGGTGGTTGAGAAAACCTCCCGCGAACTACGCGGCATCCCTTGTCTTGACCTAGAAGATTGCGCCCCGCCGAAGCAAGAGATCTGCTCCAGCCGCTCATTCGGCAAGCGCCTGCGCGAACTCCCTCCCATTCAGGAGGCTGTTGCCGCCTACGCGACGAGGGCCGCAGAAAAGCTGCGCAACCAGCACTCGGTTTGTCAGCAGATCAGAGTCAGCCTGCGCACCGGACTGTTCAACCCGGACGAAGCCAAATACGCCAACGGCATACTCTGCCAACTGCCCTACCCGACCGATGACACGCGCCTGATCATCCAGGCAGCACAGGACGGTATCGCTCGGCTTTACCGTCCTGGATTCGCCTACGCCAAAGCACAGGTACTGCTACTGGGCCTATGCCAACGCAATGAATACACCACTGACCTGTTCACCCCCGAACAGCCGATACGCGTCGACCAGCTCATGTCCGTATTGGATCAAATCAATGGCAAGTGGGGACGCGGCACGCTGCGCCCAGCCCGGCTGAAGGCCGATCCAGACTGGGGTATGCGCCGGGAAATGCTCAGCCCTGCTTACACCACCAAGCTTGGGGAGCTGTGGACGGTGTCGGCTAGCTAGACCAGTACGGCATTAGTCAGCAGAGCTGTTTAAATGCATGCCCCGTCTATCAAGCCCTGCGGTTAACTCAACCCAGGCAGAGCAGCGCGCTGACGTTAGACCTGCCCCATACGAAAGGCCCTGGCACCTGCAGGCTTAAAACGGAGATGCTGGCCGTCTTTTGCAAGGTAGTGCATCGCCTTGATGACCTTGCTGCGGACCGAGTCATCAGCACGCTTGACGGTCCCGATGCCGAGCTCATCACCGTAGCTGTCCTTCTCATCGTTGCAGCTGAAGAAATAGCCGGCCCCACGCGTGACCTGCTCCACCCACAGCTCACCAATCTGTCTCGCCTTGTTGCAGTCGCAGCGCACCTCAGCGCCGTTGAAGAAGAACGCAGCATGAATGTGGAAGCCCTTGTCCTCGCCCTGCTCGACCGAACAGACATAACCTGTGGCGTCCCTGAAGACTGGATGCCGTTCACGTGCCTCGATCAGCTGATCCAAATCCTCAAACACATGCTCAACCCGCAGCCGCCCACGTGCAGCCGCCCGATAGTGGAAATCGACCCGAACCACAACCGTCCGGGAGTAGCGATTCAGCACCCAGTTCACGTACTTGGTAATCGTGGCCTGCTTCTGCTTAGCCTCGTAACGACGATCGCCAGCCTTACGCCGGTACTTCTTACTGCAAATCAGCTGACGAATACGATCCACCAATAAGTTCATGGTCTCGTGGCTGCTCAGATAGCGCGTACCGCTGTCATTGAGGCAGGTCAGCCCCACAGGACTGCGCTCCAGGCCGATGTCCTGACAGGCTTCCTTGAAAGCCTGCAGATCCTCGCTGTAGGCATAGCAGTAGCGGTCATCGAAGACATCCAGCAACTGCTGGATGGACTGGAAGTGCCTGCTAAGCCGGGTCTCCCGTATCCGCTGGTCACCGGATCGCGTGTGGGTGATATCGAAGGCTGGCTTGTCCGTCCGCGCGATTGCCCGTACGAGCTGCTCGATCCTGATGGAGGCTCCGGACTGGGAGAGATTGGTCTGGGTGAAGGTGTTGCGAGGGCTCATGGTCGGTACCTGGTGTGGTTGATTCATACCAGATACCGGTTGGATATTTTTTTACTGCTCGACTGCCATGCACTTGTCTATGGTCATGCATGACGTGACGGGTAGTGAGTATGTTTAATGTCTATTTTTCTATATAACTTAATCCAGCCCGGATACCGGCACCAATTCCCGCGCAGGCTGAGCAATCGGGCGTTCAGTACCAAGTAAGGAAGGCGATAGGTCAAAAGCAATTTCGTGGGAGTTAGCTGAGCCCTCAACCCGCCAAAGTATGTGCCGATGTAGCACGGCATAGCAGCATAATGGCCAGGAACTCCCGACCATTATGCTCGCGAACTTAGATGGCGGAGGCTTGCTTAACGGGGTTGTATTGAATCATACAGCGCCCTCCTGCAAATCACGCTCTTCAATCTTGGCCAGGATCCAATCGTGCACCTCACTTTCGACCCAACCCACGCATCGCTCTCCCAGCGGCACTGGCTTGGGGAAAGTCCCTTCAAGGATGTACTTATAGATGGTCGACCGAGCCAGACCGGTCGATTCGATGACTTCTTTCAGACGGATGATCCTCATGAACGGGCTCCTGTAGTTCGTTCAGAGGATTGGCGGAGCTTGTAGAAAAATACGTTCCATGACCACACAATGCCTGCGCTCAGGCTGGGCATCATTTAAACCTCCAACCGTGCAGCACAACTTTCCCACTGCTTAACACGAACTAGACGCCATTCGATAGCCCCCTCGGTACAACTTCAGCGATAGTCAATCCAAGGTGAAGCAGTGGTGGTAGGGATTGGAAACCCAAGAAGTCGACATACATCTACTGCTGGCAACAATGTAACTGGAGCGAGGTCAACTTCATGTTTTATCTCGAAAGAACAACTAATCTACTGCAGCAAGTGTCTGATAGCACGGCTCAATACCCCTTACGCCAATGACATCGCCACATCCTGAACCGGCACGGAAACGAAATGGGCCACACATGCTAGGCGACCGGGAAATGGCCCCACATGCACCCATCTACTGAACGCCTCTAGAAATTTATACTCTTGAGCAGATCATGATTCCTTGATAAATTGGAACAAACATACCCACACCTCCTTTAAAGCCTGGAACGTTTAACAAAATTGATTCCTAGAATACCTATATATCCACCATAGATCCCAGATAGGATTTCTCTAGAAATCCATTAGAAGCGTCTTATAATTCATCTAGAATTGATAGCTACCAACTATCGATTAACTTATCATTATAGAGTTTATCAATGGTATTAACTGAGATTGATTACCCAGACGAACTGGGACAACTACTCAAAGAGCATCAAAAGGTAAATCGCCATGACGTGTGGTTATGGCTCTACTTATATTACAGAGAGCAAGTAAACCTTGACCCCACTACATGTAACGGCCTCACCATGCGGGAAGAGATCGCTCACCACCTGAAAACCAGGACTCGTACAATTGAGCGCCTTGCCTTAGAGAAAGACCGCTATTTAGTTAGTTACCGTCACATAAGCTGGATTGAAAAGAGGAGTACTCGACAGTACGAGTGGCTACTTCCTAGGATTGAAGAGATCACCGACTTGAAACCAGGTCGAGGTCTACCGAGGGGACTGGCACATCTCACAGGCCAGACCCACCTAATTGCCATGCTTGACTTATGGGATTTAGATAGCACGGATAAAGCAAACAAAATCGCACAACTTCACAACGATTGGCTCAGACACAAGGAACAAGACAGTGCCTTTGACTGGTTCGCAGACAAAAAGGAAGGAACGAAACGCTGCGTTTGCGCCTGGGAATGGTTGAAGAAAAACAAACCGATCTTAGCCCGGGTGCCGCTGCATTTCAGCGATTACGAAGGGCTGCTCATATACTTCGACAGAGCAGATTTTGGCCCAAATGAGCAGAAAGCTATTATCCAGCAAATCAAGAAGCGCTGGAACCGCCAGCAGTTTGACGAGCGAGCATTAGACAAAAAGCAGTTCAACGTCATGCTATCGATAACGGCAATCGACTTGCTAAAAAATTTAGCTGACACTCACAACCTGAAACGGGCTCAAGTTTTGGAGCGCCTGATAACGATGGAATCTGAAAGCGGCATCTATCTAGATGATGGATGACAATCGACAGATGCCCCCATTTAGGGATGGCCTGAATTGGCGCGGTATTTCTGGCCGACTTCCGCCTCCGCCGACTGTAAAAGCAGGTAACTCGATCAAAATCTCCCAGCTTTTCCACACACTCAGGTGTTCTGGGGCGGACGAGAGCAGCTCGCAGCGGCCATTTGCCGAATTACAGGCACGCCTCTCCCGCATGCGCCAGCAAACGTCGCCGCGTCATCCTTAGGCTCGACAGAGCTAACAGCGTCACCAGTTGCGCGGTGTTATGAGCCAACACACGGAATCGCCCCTTGAATTAGGCAAACTGGCGCTTGATCACCTAAGACGAGTGATCGCCATGGCATAGGTCTGGACTCTAGGCGTCTCAAGCTTGCGAATCGGCTCGCACAATGCGCTGCGCTTTCCATTCGTCTTGTAGGTGCTGCTCCGGGCGGCAGCCCCCCCCCAGATGACCTCATACCTCAACGCCATCGATCCAGCCAAAGTGTGGACTAGGGTGTGGACTGAGGAAGCCCAGAAACAAAAAAGCCCCGATTCACGGGGCCTTGATGCTCTTATTTGGCGGAAGCGGTGAGATTCGAACTCACGGAAGAGTTTCCCCTTCGACGGTTTTCAAGACCGTTGCATTCAACCGCTCTGCCACGCTTCCGGCTTCTCGCGGGCGGCAATCTTACCCGAACGCAACACACTGTCAAACTCTCTGGGTTGGCACCGTCAAATGCTCTGTTATGATCCATCTCAACGCTGTTCACGGATCCCCTAGCCATTGAAGGAGTGTCGCCATGCGCGAACAAGATTACGCACTCAGCCACTCACAGGTTGAGCAACAAGAAGTCAGCCGCGTGCTGCGCAACACGTACGGCCTGCTGGCCATCACCCTGGCCTTCAGCGGCCTGGTCGCTTTTTTCGCCCAGCGCGCCAACGCCCCTTACCCGAACATTTTCGTGGTGCTGATCGGCTTCTACGGCCTGTTCTTCCTCACCGCGAAGCTGCGTAATTCGCCCTGGGGCCTGGTGTCCACCCTCGCCCTGACCGGTTTCATGGGCTACACCCTGGGGCCGATCCTCAACCGCTACCTGGGCATGGCCAACGGTGCGGAAGTGGTCAGCTCGGCGTTCTCCATGACCGCGCTGGTGTTCTGTGGCCTGTCCGCCTACGTACTGACCACGCGTAAGGACATGAGCTTCCTCAGCGGCTTCATCACCGCTGGATTCTTCGTCCTGCTCGGCGCCGTGGTGGCCAGCTTCTTCTTCCAGATCAGCGGCCTGCAACTGGCGATCAGCGCCGGCTTCGTGCTGTTCTCCTCGGCCTGCATCCTGTTCCAGACCAGCGCGATCATTCATGGCGGCGAGCGCAACTACATCATGGCCACCATCAGCCTGTATGTATCGATCTACAACCTGTTCGTCAGCCTGCTGCAACTGTTCGGCCTGATGGGCGACGACTGATCCAGCCACGCTCAGCGAAAGCCCGCTTCGGCGGGCTTTTTCATGCCTGCGGCGAGCATCTTGCGCGCGCAGGCTTTATCATTCCGGCAGATTTCCCGCTTGGCTCCTCTATGAAATTCGCCATCGCCCTGTTTTCCGCCCCCCACGCGCCCTCCTCCCGCCGCGCCCTGCGCTTCGCCCAGGCGGCCTTGGACGGTGGGCACGAGATCGTTCGGCTGTTCTTCTATCAGGACGGCGTGCACAGCGCCTCGAGTACGGTCGTCAGCGCCCAGGATGAGCTGGACCTACCTGGTGAGTGGCGCGAGTTCGTGCGCGAGCGGCAACTGGACGGCGTCGTCTGTATCGCCGCCGCCCTGCGCCGCGGGGTGCTGAATGAAGAAGAGGCCCAGCGCTATGAGCGCAGCGCCGCCAATCTGAGCGCCCCCTGGGAGCTGTCCGGCCTCGGCCAGCTGCATGAAGCCACGCAGATGGCCGACCGCCTGGTGTGTTTCGGAGGCCCATGACATGAGCAAGTCCCTGTTGATCATCAGCCGCCAGGCGCCGTGGGCTGGGCCGAGCGCCCGCGAGGCGCTGGACATCGCCCTGGCCGGCGGCGCCTACGACCTGCCGATCGCCCTGCTGTTCCTCGATGACGGCGTATTCCAGCTGGCCAGTGCCCAGCAGCCCAAGGTCCTGCAGCAGAAGGACCTGGGCGCCAACCTGCAGGCGCTGCCGATGTTCGGCATCGAGTCGCTGTACGCCTCGGCACCCAGCCTGCGGGAGCGCGGCCTGGCCGATCAGGCGCTGGCACTGCCCGTCGAGGCACTGGATGACGAGGCACTGAGGGCACTTATCGACCGCTACGATCAGGTGATTACCCTCTGATGGCTACCCTGCACGTCCTTTCCCATTCGCCCTTCGGCGACAACCGCCTGACCAGCTGCCTGCGCCTGCTCGGCCCCTCCGACGGCCTGCTGCTGTGCGGCGATGCGGTGTATGCCCTGCAGTCAGCCAGTGCACCGTACGAAGCGCTGCAACAGGTACCCGAATGCGTCGGCCTGTTCGCCCTGCTCGAAGACCTCGAGGCCCGCGCAATCAAGCCTGCCGAGCGCGTACAGGTGGTGGATTACCTGCAGTTCGTCGACCTGAGCTGCCGCTTCGACAAGGTCAATAGCTGGCTATGAAGCACTTGATGGTCGACGGCCGCGACATCGCGCTGGACAAGGATGGCTACCTGGTCGAACTGGCGGACTGGTCCGAAGCGGTAGCCGAGGCCCTGGCCCGGGAGGAAGCACTGCACCTGGGGGCCGAGCACTGGGAAATCCTCCATCTGCTGCGTGCCTTCTACGCCGAGTTCCAGCTGTCGCCGGCCAATCGCCCGCTGATCAAGTACGTGGCGCTCAAGCTCGGGGCGGAGAAAGGCAACAGCCTGCATCTGAACCTCTTATTCAAAGGCGCTCCCGCCAAACTCGCCGCCAAGCTGGCGGGCCTGCCCAGACCGACGAACTGCCTATGAATCTAGTCGCCCCACCGGAACACCCCTTCGCCCAATTCGTCCGCATCCTCGGCAAGGGCAAGCGCGGCGCGCGCAACCTGACCCGCGCCGAGGCCCGCGAGGCCATGGGCATGCTATTGGACGGCAAGGTCGAGGACACCCAGCTCGGCGCCTTCCTGATGCTACTGCGGCACAAGGAGGAAAGCGCCGAGGAGATGGCCGGCTTCGCCGAGGCGATCCGCGAGCGCCTGCAACCTCCTTCCATAGCCGTGGACCTGGACTGGCCCAGCTATGCCGGCAAGAAGCGCCACCTACCCTGGTTCCTGCTGGCCGCCAAGGCCCTGGCACAGAGTGGTGTACGCATCCTCATGCACGGCGGCGGCGCCCACACCGCAGGTCGGCTGTACAGCGAGCAGTTCCTCGATCTTCTGGACATTCCCCTGTGCCACGACTGGGCCGCGGTCGAGCAGGCCCTGGAGCACAGGCGACTGGCCTTTATGCCACTCGGCGCCTGGATGCCGCAGCTGCAAAGGATGATAGACCTGCGCAACACCCTCGGCCTGCGCTCGCCGATCCACTCCCTGGCACGGATTCTCAATCCGCTTGGCGCGCGCTGCGGCCTGCAGAGCATCTTCCATCCTGGCTACCAGGCGGTGCATCGCGAGGCCAGCCAGTTGCTCGGCGACAGTGCCCTGGTGATCAAAGGCGAAGGCGGCGAGATCGAGGTCAACCCCGACGCCACCAGCCACCTCTATGGCACCGCCGATGGAGTCAACTGGGACGAGGACTGGCCACCGCTGTCGGCGCAGCGCCACGTCAAACCGGAGCGCCTGGAGCCCGCACATCTGCAGGCGTTCTGGCGTGGCGAAGCGGACGATGCCTATGGCCGCCTGGCCGTTCTGAGCAGCATGGCCCTGGGCCTGCGCGCTTTGGGGATGGCGCGCGAGGAGGCCTTCGTAGAGGCCGAGCGCCTCTGGGACGCACGACAAGTATCTAACTGACCGATAGATAATGGCAGTTATTTGCGCTTTTATATCGAGACTAGCTCGATAGACTGAGCCTCTACTTTCCAGAGAAGAGGACGCGAGCGATGGGTCTGCTGATCGAGGGACGCTGGCGCGACCAGTGGTACGACACAGGCGAAGACGGCCAGTTCAAACGCGAGAAGGCCCAGCGGCGCCACTGGATCACCGCCGATGGCGCCCCTGGACCGAGTGGCGAAGGCGGCTTTGCCGCCGAAGCCGGGCGCTACCACCTGTATGTATCCCTGGCCTGCCCCTGGGCCCATCGCACCCTGATCCTGCGCAAGCTCAAGGGCCTGGAGGCGCTGGTCGACGTTTCCGTGGTCAGCTGGCTGATGCGCGACAACGGCTGGACCTTCGACCCTGAGCATGGCTCCACCGGCGATACACTTGATGGTCTCGAGTTCTTGCATCAGCGCTATACGACCGACAATCCGCGCTACAGCGGACGGGTCACCGTGCCGCTGCTGTGGGACAGACAGCAGCAACGCATCGTCAACAACGAATCGGCGGAAATCATCCGCATGTTCAATTCGGCATTCGACGACCTCACCGGCAACCCCCTGGATCTCTACCCGCCGGCGCTGCGTGGCGAGATCGATGCACTCAACCAGCGCATCTATCCAGCCGTCAACAATGGCGTGTACCGCGCCGGCTTCGCCACCAGCCAGCAGGCTTACGAAGAAGCCTTCGATGAGCTATTCGGTGAACTGGATCGGCTGGACGCGCTACTCGATGAGCGCCGCTACCTGGCCGGCGAATACCTCACCGAAGCCGACTGGCGCCTGTTCACCACGCTGATTCGCTTCGATGCCGTGTATCACGGCCACTTCAAGTGCAACCTGCGGCGCATCGAGGACTACCCCAACCTGTCCCACTGGTTGCGCGAGCTGTATCAGTGGCCGGGGGTCGCACAAACCGTGGATTTTCGCCACATCAAGCAGCATTACTACGCCAGCCACACCACCATCAACCCGACCGGCGTGGTACCCAAAGGACCGATGCTCGACCTCGAACGCCAGCATGACCGCGCTCGCCTGCCCGGCAGAGGGATCTGGCAGCGCCCCTGAGGCATGTGCTGCAAACAGTGCCCAGGCTCAAACCTGAGCCTGGGCACCTTCGAACCACGCCAGCTTGTCGCGCAACTGCACGACTTCGCCGACGATCACCAGGGTTGGCGCATGCACCTCGTGGTGGGCAACCAGCTCCGCCAGGTTGCCCAGGGTGCCGGTGAACACCCGCTGATTGCTGGTCGTGCCCTGCTGGATCAGCGCCGCCGGCGTACCCGCCGCCCGACCATGGGCGACCAGTTGCTCGCAGATCAATGCCAGCCCGACCAGGCCCATGTAGAACACCAGGGTCTGGCTCGGCGCCGCGAGCTCGGCCCAGGGCAGGTCGCAGCTGCCATCCTTGAGGTGACCGGTGACGAAGCGCACCGATTGCGCATGGTCCCGGTGGGTCAGCGGGATACCGGCGTAAGCCGCGCAACCGCTGGCCGCGGTGATGCCGGGTACGACCTGGAAGGGTATGCCCTCGGCCGCCAGCTGTTCGATTTCCTCGCCGCCGCGACCGAAGATGAAGGGGTCGCCGCCCTTCAGGCGCAGCACCCGCTTGCCCTCCTTGGCCAGGCTCACCAGGCGCTGGTTGATCTGCTCCTGGGGCAACGCATGCTCGGCGCGCCGCTTGCCGACATAGATGCGTTCGGCATCACGCCGGCACAGCTCGATGATCGCCGGTGCAACCAGCCTGTCGTAGAGCACCACGTCGGCCTGCTGCATCAGGCGCAGGGCGCGGAAGGTCAGCAGGTCCGGGTCGCCAGGACCGGCACCGACCAGGTAGACCTCGCCGAGGGCCTGGGGCGCGGCGCCGGCGATCTTGTCCTCGAGCAGGCGCTCGCCTTCGTGCAGCTTGCCGGCAAACACGCTCTCGGCGACCTGGCCCTGGAACACGTCCTCCCAGAACACCCGGCGCTGCTGCACATCGGGGAACAGCCCCTTGACCTGTGCACGAAAGCGCTTGGCCAGGCCGGCCAGCTGGCCGTAGGTGGCCGGAATCCAGGTTTCGATCTTGGCGCGGATCAGTCGTGCCAGCACCGGCGCATCGCCGCCACTGCTGACCGCGACAATCAACGGCGAGCGATCGACGATCGCCGGGAAGATCACGCTGCACAACTTAGGCGCGTCGACCACGTTGACCGGAACGCCGAGGGCCTGGGCCTGGGCGGATATCTGCGCATTCAGCGGCTCATCATCGGTGGCGGCGATGACCAGTGCCATGCCGTCCAGGTCATCGGCCTGGTAGCCACGCTGCAGCAGCCGATGGGCGCCCTGCCCGGCCAGCTCGCGCAACTCGTCACGCACCTGCGGCGCGACCACCCGCAACGTCGCGCCGGCATCAGCCAGCAGGCGCGCCTTGCGCACGGCCACCTCGCCGCCGCCAACCAGCAGCACGGTGCGGCCCTGAAGTTTATGGAACAGCGGAAGGAAATCCATCGCAGCCTCGGCGAGCAGGAAACGTAGGGTGGAAAACCGCGAAGGCTTTCCACCGAGGGAGGCATCCGGTGGAAAAGACCTGCGGTCGTTCTCCACCCTGGGGATCAGCCGATCACTTCGATACCGCCCATGTAGGGCTTCAACACGTCCGGCACACGAACGCTGCCATCGGCCTGCTGGTAGTTCTCCAGCACCGCCACCAGGGTACGCCCCACGGCCAGGCCGGAACCATTGAGGGTGTGCAGCAGTTCCGGCTTGCCGGTCTCCGGGTTGCGGAAGCGCGCCTGCATGCGCCGTGCCTGGAAATCGCCACAGTTGGAGCACGAGGAGATTTCCCGGTACTTGTCCTGGCTCGGCACCCAGACTTCCAGGTCGTAGGTCTTGGTCGCGCCAAAACCCATGTCGCCGGTGCACAGGGCCAGCACGCGATACGGCAGCTCGAGCAGCTGCAGGACCTTTTCGGCGTTGCCGGTCAGCTCCTCCAGCGCCTGATAGGAAGCGCTCGGCTCGACGATCTGCACCATCTCGACCTTGTCGAACTGGTGCTGGCGGATCATGCCGCGGGTGTCGCGCCCGGAGGCGCCGGCCTCACTGCGGAAGCACGGGGTGTGGGCGACGAACTTCAGCGGCAGCTGCTTGGCCTCGAGGATCTCCCCGGCGACTATGTTGGTCAGCGACACCTCGGCGGTGGGGATCAGGTACAGGTCGGCCTCGTTCTCGCGGCCAATCTTGAACAGGTCTTCCTCGAACTTCGGCAGCTGGCCGGTGCCCTGCAATGCCGGGGCCTGTACCAGGTACGGGGTGTAGGCCTCCTCGTAGCCGTGCTCGCGGGTGTGCAGGTCGATCATGAACTGCGCCAGGGCGCGGTGCAGGCGGGCGATCGGACCGCGCAGCAGGGCGAAGCGCGCGCCGGACAGCTTGGCGGCGGTCTCGAAGTCCAGCCAGCCATGCTGCTCGCCGAGACTGACGTGGTCCTTGATCTCGAAATCGAAGGCCTTCGGCGTACCCCAGCGGCGCACCTCGACGTTGTGCTCTTCATCCTCGCCCACCGGCACCGATTCGTGCGGCAGGTTGGGGATGCTCAGCAGCAGGCTGTCGAGCTCGCGCTGGATGGCATCGAGCTCCTGTTTGCCGGCCTCCAGCTCGTTGCCCATGCGGTCGACGTCGGCCAGCAGCGGGACGATGTCCTCGCCGCGCTGCTTGGCCTGGCCGATGGCCTTGGAGCGGCTGTTGCGCTCGGCCTGCAGCTGTTCGGTGCGGGTCTGCACGGTCTTGCGCTGGGCTTCCAGCGCCTCGAAGCGCGCCACATCCAGCTCATAGCCGCGGGTGGCGAGGCGCTGGGCAATTTCCTGCAGTTGGGTGCGCACCAGTTTGGAGTCGAGCATGTCAGGTTCTCGTCAATCAGAGTTTGGTGAAAGATAGGCCGGCCCAGGTCGCGAGCAGGCCACCCGACACGCTGAGCAGCACATAGCCAATGGCCAGTGGTGCCTGCCCGCTTTCCAGTAGGCGCAGGGTGTCGAGGGAAAAGGAAGAAAAAGTGGTCAGGCCGCCGAGGAAGCCGACGATCACGCCGGCGCGCACTTCCAGCGGCACCTCCGGACGCAGCAGGAACAGCCCGTAGAGGTAGCCGATCAGCAGGCAGCCGAGCAGATTCACCGCCAGGGTGGCGATATTGAAGTGCTGCGGCCAGTGGGCATTGATCCAGTTCGCCGTGGCGAACCGCAGCAGGCAGCCCGCCGCCCCGCCTGCCGCCACGGCCAGGGTTGCGCCGATCATGACTTTCTCCGCTGGCGAACACTGGCCCGGTCCTGCTCGGCCAGGTGCCTGAGCTTGTCGCCGATCTTCAGCTCGAGCCCACGGGGCACCGGCTGGTAATAGCGGCGCGGCGCCAGCTGCTCGGGGAAATAGTCCTCGCCGGCGGCGTAGGCGTCGGGCTCGTCGTGGGCGTAGCGATACTCGTCGCCATAGCCCAGTTCCTTCATCAACTTGGTCGGCGCATTGCGCAGGTGCAGCGGCACCTCCAGCGAGCCATGCTCCGCCGCTTCGCGCATCGCCGCCTTGAAGGCGTTGTACACCGCATTGCTCTTCGGCGCGCAGGCCAGGTAGACGATGGCCTGGGCCACCGCCAACTCGCCCTCGGGGCTGCCCAGGCGCTCCTGCACGTCCCAGGCATTCAGGCACAGGGTCAAGGCCCGCGGATCGGCGTTGCCGATGTCCTCGCTGGCCATGCGTACCACGCGGCGGGCGATATACAGCGGGTCGCAACCGCCATCGAGCATGCGCGCGAACCAGTACAGCGCGCCGTCCGGGCTGGAGCCGCGCACCGACTTGTGCAGCGCGGATATCTGGTCGTAGAAGGCCTCGCCGCCCTTGTCGAAGCGCCGCCGACTGTCGCCAAGCAGGTCCTGCAGCAACTCGACGCTGATCTCGCCGCCATCCTCGGCCAGGTCCGCGGCATTCTCCAGGAAGTTCAGCAGGCGCCGGCCGTCACCGTCCGCGGCGGCCAGGAGCACCTGAAAACTGGCGTCCGGCAGGCTCAGGCGGCGCTCGCCCAAGCCCTTGGCATCGCTCAGGGCGCGCGTCACCAGCTTGCGCAACGCCGCCTCGTCGAGGCTCTTGAGCACGTACACCCGAGCCCGGGAGAGCAAGGCGTTGTTCAGTTCGAAGGAAGGATTCTCGGTGGTGGCGCCGATGAAGATCAGCGTTCCGTCCTCCACATAGGGCAGGAAGGCATCCTGCTGCGACTTGTTGAAGCGGTGCACTTCGTCGACGAACAGGATGGTTCGCCGGCCGTACTGGGCGGCGTGCTGCTGGGCGACCTCGACCGCCTGGCGAATCTCCTTGACCCCGGAGAGCACCGCGGAAATCGTCTCGAAGTGGGCGTCGGTGACCTGGGCCAGCAGCCGCGCCAGGGTGGTCTTGCCGACACCCGGCGGGCCCCAGAAGATCATCGAGTGCAGCGCGCCCTGCTCCAGCGCCTCGCGCAGCGGCTTGCCGCGCGCGAGCAGGTGCTCCTGGCCGACGTACTCGTCCAGGCTGGCCGCGCGCAAACGGGCGGCCAGGGGTTGTGCGACGGGAGCCTTGCTGAACAGGTCCATGGAGCCGGGTCGTGGCCTCTTACTCTTGAATGACGTCCGCGCCCTCGGGAATGTCGAAGCTGAACTGCCCGTCATCCAGGCTTTCGTTCATCTGCACATTGAGGAACAGGATATTGGTGCGCTGGCCGATGCTGTCGATCAGCTGCATGTCGTTGAGCACACCGCTGCGGAACGACAGGCGCAGGCTGTCGAACAGGCTGTCCTTGGACTTGGGCTTGAGCATGAAGTCGACCACGCTGCCGCCTTCCTTGTGACTGATCTCGAAGTTGTCCTGGATCTTCGACACGTCGCCGGACAGCAGCAGCGCCGGGGTGTGGGTCAGGCGCTGGTCGAGGGTCTGAATGGTGACCTGCTCCAGGTCCGGGTCATACAGCCAGACCTTCTCGCCGTTGGACACCAGCAGTTGCTCCATCGGCTCGTCGGTGTGCCAGCGGAACAGCCCCGGGCGCTTGAGCGCCAGCTGGCCGGCGGTTTCCTGCAGCTGGGTGCCGCCGCCATCCAGGGTCAGCTGGGAGAAGCGCGCGGTAATGGTCTGGGCCTGGTTGAGCAACTGGGTCAGGCGCTGCACCGAGGCCTGCTCATCGGCCAGGGCGGCGCAGCTGGTGACGCTAAGTGCTGCCAGTAACAACATGCGAATCAGGCGCATGGAACTCCTCATCAGGTCGGTTTCCCGGTATCAGTCGCGGACGGGCCCGGGCGCTATCACTTCGCGCGAGCCATTGGTGTTCATTGAGGTCACCACGCCGGCCATCTCCATGGCCTCGATCATCCGTGCCGCGCGGTTGTAGCCGATCTTCAGCTTGCGCTGCACGGCGGAGATCGACGCGCGCCGGCTCTCGGTGACGAAGCGCACCGCCTCATCGTACAGCGGGTCCTCCTCGCTGCCCTCGCCGCCGCCTTCGCCGCCACCGTCGAAGCCGCTGCCGGCCTCTTCGGCGCCGGCCAGGATGTCTTCGATATAGTCCGGCGTACCGCGCTGCTTCCAGGCCTCGACCACACGATGCACCTCGTCGTCGGAGACGAAGGCGCCATGCACGCGAATCGGCAAGCCGGTGCCGGGCGGCAGGTAGAGCATGTCACCATGACCGAGCAACTGCTCGGCGCCGCCCTGGTCGAGGATGGTGCGCGAGTCGATCTTGCTGGACACCTGAAAGGCCATACGGGTCGGAATATTCGCCTTGATCAGACCGGTGATCACATCCACCGACGGGCGCTGGGTAGCGAGGATCAGGTGAATGCCGGCTGCCCGGGCCTTCTGTGCAATCCGGGCGATCAGCTCTTCAACCTTCTTGCCGACGATCATCATCATGTCGGCGAACTCGTCGACTATGACCACGATGGTCGGCAAGGGGTTCAACAGCGGCGCCTCGTCTTCCATGCTCTGGCGCTTGTACAGCGGGTCGGGCAGGGGCGTGCCCGCCTCGATGGCGTCCTTGACCTTGCGATTGAAGCCGGCCAGGTTACGCACGCCCATCGCCGCCATCAGGCGGTAGCGCCGTTCCATCTCGGCCACGCTCCAGCGCAGGGCGTTGGCCGCCTCCTTCATGTCGGTGACGACCGGGCACAGCAGATGGGGAATGCCCTCGTAGATCGACAGTTCGAGCATCTTCGGGTCGATCATGATCAGCCGCGCGTCTTCCGGCTTGGACTTGAACAGGATCGACAGGATCATGGCGTTGACCCCGACCGACTTGCCCGAGCCGGTGGTACCGGCCACCAGCAGGTGCGGCATCTTCGCCAGGTCGGTGATCACCGGTTTGCCGCCGATATCGTGGCCCAGGGCCAGGGTCACCGGCGACTTGGCGTCATCGTACTCGCTGGACGACAGCACCTCGGAAAAGCGCACGATCTGCCGGTCTTCGTTGGGGATCTCGATACCCACGGTGGTCTTGCCGGGAATGACTTCCACTACCCGCACGCTGATCACCGCCAGCGAGCGCGCCAGGTCCTTGGCCAGATTGGAGATGCGGCTGACCTTGACGCCGGCGGCCGGCTGGATCTCGAAACGGGTGATCACCGGCCCCGGGTGCACCGACTCGACGATGACCTCGACGCCGAACTCCTTGAGCTTGATCTCCAGCAGTCGCGACATGGCTTCCAGCGACTCGGGGGAAAACTGCTTCTGCTTCTTCTCCGCCACATCCAGGATGGAAATCGGTGGCAGCGAGCCCTCCACCGCGGCATCGACGAACAGTGGCGCCTGCTTTTCCTTCAGCACGCGCTTGCTCGGTTCGGCGGGTTTCGGATCGGCTGGCGGAGTGATGATCGGTGCCACGCGCTTTTCGCGCTCGCTCATGTGCTTGCTCAGCGCTTCCTCGCGCTCGATCAGGCGCTCCTTGACCTTGGCCTGCTCGCGGCGGTCATGGACCACCGGGGCGGCAACCTCGCTGACCCGCTCATCGGCCTCGCGCAGCTTGGCAACCAGTTGCTTGCGCTCCTGCCGCGCGCTCCACCAGCGATTGACCAGGCCGTGGATCAGCTCGACCAGGTCCAGGGTGATCTTGCCGGTCAGGTCCATGACCTTGAACCACGACAGGTCGGTGAACACGGTCAGGCCGAAGAGGAACAGCGCGATGAACATCAAGGTACTGCCCTGTACGTTCAGGGCATTGACCGCCAGTTGGCCTAGGCTCTCGCCCAGTGCGCCGCCTGCCGAAGCGGGCATGCTGGCACCGGCATTGAAGTGGATATAGGCCAGGGCCGCGCCGGACAGCACCAGGAACACCAGGCCGATCAGCCGCCAGGAGAACAGCCAGCCGCTCCACTGCCAGGGTTGGTGGCGGGCACGAAAGACCTGCAGGGTCTTGACGCCCAGCAGCAGCGGAAACAGGTAGGCGAAGTAACCAAGCGCCATAAACAGGATGTCGGCGAACCAGGCGCCGGCACGTCCGGCCGCATTTTGCACCTGCTCGACGTTGCTGGTGTGGGTCCAGCCCGGGTCGGCGGCGTCGTAGGTCAGCAGCGCCATCCACAGGTACAGGCACAGCGCACCCAGGGCGATCAGCGCGCCTTCCTTGAGCCGGTAAGGCAGTTGCTGGCGCCAGAGCGGCGCCTGAGCGGTAGAGCTAGAGTTCTTCAAACGCATTCATTCCTGCGTCGGCAACACGCCGATTCTTAGGTTAACGGCGAAAAGTGGCCTATTGTACGGGTTTGCCCGAGTGATGCCACGCCACCCAAGCAGTGACGCGAAGCGCTGGCCGCGCTCTGGACCGCTGGCTCCCGCTTCCCCCACGCTTCGGTGTAGCATAGCCAGCAACAACTTCCGTGCAGCTCAATTGGAGCATGCATTCTCTTTTGTGACAAAGGCTTATGAGGTGTTTTTATGAGCGAAGTCAAGCATTCGCGCTTGATCATTCTGGGTTCCGGACCGGCCGGATACAGCGCTGCGGTCTACGCCGCCCGCGCCAATCTCAAGCCCGTGGTCATCACCGGTATCCAGCCCGGCGGCCAGCTCACCACCACCACCGAAGTGGACAACTGGCCGGGTGATGTCGAAGGCCTGACCGGACCGGATCTGATGGTGCGCATGCAGAAACATGCCGAGCGCTTCGACACCGAGATCGTCTACGACCACATCCATACCGCCGAGTTGCAGCAGCGCCCCTTCACCCTCAAGGGCGACAGCGGCACCTATACCTGCGACGCCCTGATCATCGCCACCGGCGCCAGCGCCCAGTACCTCGGCCTGCCTTCGGAAGAAGCCTTCGCCGGCAAGGGCGTTTCGGCCTGCGCCACCTGTGACGGCTTCTTCTACCGCAACCAGGTCGTTGCCGTTGTGGGCGGCGGCAACACTGCCGTCGAAGAGGCGCTGTACCTGTCCAATATCGCCAAGGAAGTCCACCTGATCCACCGCCGCGACAAGCTGCGTGCCGAGAAGATCCTGCAGGACAAGCTGTTCGACAAGGCCGAGAACGGCAATGTGGTCCTGCACTGGAACCACACCCTTGACGAAGTGCTGGGCGATACCAGCGGAGTCACCGGCGTGCGCCTGAAGGACACCGCAAGCGGCGCGAGCAAGGAGCTGGCCTTGGCCGGCGTATTCATCGCCATCGGCCACAAGCCCAACACCGAGCTGTTCCAGGGCCAGCTGGAAATGCGCGACGGCTACCTGCTGATCAAGGGCGGCAGCGAAGGCAATGCGACGGCGACCGCCATCGAGGGCGTGTTCGCCGCCGGCGACGTGGCCGACCACGTCTACCGCCAGGCCGTGACTTCGGCGGGCGCCGGCTGCATGGCGGCACTGGATGCCGAGAAGTTCCTCGACGACATCTGATCGCCCAGGGGCGGGCGCCCGGCGCCCGCCCTACCCTCTTGCGGCCTTACTCGATGCTGACCTGGCTCCAACGCGACTCGCTAAGCTTCCCTCCACTCGAACGCGCCCTGCACGAGCCCAACGGACTGTTGGCCGCCGGCGGCGACCTCGGCGCTGAGCGCCTGATCCAAGCGTACCGCCACGGCTGCTTTCCCTGGTTCCAGGACGGCCAGCCCATTCTCTGGTGGTCCCCGGACCCACGCACCGTGCTCCCCCCCAAGGAGCTGCATGTCTCCCGCAGCCTGGCAAAGCTGCTGCGCCAAGGTCGCTACCGAGTGACCTTCGACAAAGCGTTCGCCGATGTCATCCAGGCCTGCGCCGCCCCCCGACCTTACGCTGAGGGCACCTGGATCACCTCCGACATGCAGCGCGCCTACCTGGAACTGCATCGGCGCGGCATCGCCCACTCGGTCGAGGTATGGCAGGAAGAGCGCCTGGTCGGCGGCCTCTACGGGCTCGCCATGGGCCAGCTGTTCTTCGGCGAATCCATGTTCAGCCGAGCCGACAACGCCTCCAAGATTGGCTTCGCGACTTTGGTCAGACACCTGCAACGCTGGGGCTTTGCCCTGATTGACTGCCAGATGCCGACCCAGCACCTGGAAAATTTCGGTGCCCGCTCGATCCCTCGCAGCGAGTTCGCCAGGCTGCTGTCTGAGCACCTGGATCAGCCCAGCGGCGCCGACTGGCTCGCCTAGGCGAGCACGGTCGCCTGGCATACACTTACTCAAGGTTTACCCCGAGAGTCGACCATGACCGAGCTGGCCCGCTTAAAGTTCTATGCCACTCAGCCCCATCCATGCAGCTACCTGCCCGCAGAACAGGCCACGACCCTGTTCCTCGACCCCAGCCAGCCCATGGATGCGGAGGTCTACGCCGAGCTTTCGGAAATGGGCTTTCGCCGCAGCGGCGATCACCTCTACCGCCCCCACTGCCAGCACTGCAACGCCTGCATTGCCGCGCGCATCCCGGCCAACCTGTTTCATCCCAATCGTCAGCAGCGGCGCATTTTCAAGCGCAACCAGGACATCCAGGTTCGCCCGGTACGGCCGGTATTCAGCGAGGAGTATTACGCCCTTTACGTGCGCTATATCGAGCAGCGCCACGCCGACGGCGACATGTACCCGCCCAGCCGCGAACAGTTCGCCACCTTTCTGGTTCGCGACCTGCCGTTTTCCCGTTTCTACGAATTTCGCCTCGACGGTCGATTACTGGCGATCGCTGTCACCGACGTACTGCCCAACGGCCTTTCCGCGGTCTATACCTTCTACGAGCCGAGCGAGGAGCGGCGCAGTCTGGGCCGCTTCGCCATTCTTTGGCAGATCGCCGAGGCAGCACGCCTGGGCCTACACGCCGTCTACCTCGGCTACTGGATAAAGAACTGCCGCAAGATGAACTACAAGACGCAGTACCGCCCGATCGAGCTGTTCGTCAATCAGCGCTGGATAACGCTTAGCTGAAGACCTTGGCGGAACCCCCTGTTTTCGGGCACAATGCACGCCGCTTTTGCCTGGGGCCAGTTGCGCCGGGCCATTCTTTGGATACCGAGGGCTTTACTGCATGTCGAAAGAAGACAGCTTCGAAATGGAAGGCACTGTCGTCGACACCCTGCCCAACACCATGTTCCGTGTGGAGTTGGAAAATGGGCACGTCGTTACCGCGCACATCTCCGGAAAGATGCGCAAGAACTACATCCGCATTCTGACTGGCGACAAGGTTCGCGTAGAGCTGACACCTTATGACTTGAGCAAGGGTCGCATCACCTACCGCGCCCGCTAAGCCAAGCACCAGTAAAAACGCCCGGCATTGCCGGGCGTTTTTGTTGCAACTCAACCTCAGGCCATCTCGGCCGTGGTCTCGAAGCTGAAGGTCAACTCACCTTCGGCAAGCTCTACGTGCACGACGCCGCCATGCTCGGCCAGTTCACCGAACAGTATCTCCTCCGCCAGCGGACGCTTGATCTTGTCCTGGATCAGTCGCGCCATCGGTCGAGCCCCCATCTGCACGTCGTAGCCCTGCTCTGCCAGCCAGTCGCGCGCCTCATCGCTGACCTCGAGCATGACGCGCTTGTCCTCAAGCTGCGCCTGCAGCTCGGTGAGGAACTTGTCGACGATGCTCTTGATCACCTCGTGACTCAGGCGACCGAACTGGATGATGGTGTCCAGGCGATTGCGGAACTCCGGCGTGAAGCTCTTCTTGATCACCTCCATCGCATCCGATGAGTGATCCTGATAGGTGAAACCTATCGAGGCCCGGGCAGCAGTCTCGGCTCCGGCATTGGTGGTCATGATCAGGATGACGTTGCGGAAATCGGCCTTGCGCCCGTTATTGTCGGTCAGGGTGCCGTGGTCCATCACCTGCAGCAGCAGGTTGAAGACCTCCGGATGCGCCTTTTCGATCTCGTCAAGCAGCAGCACGCAATGCGGCATCTTGGTGATCGCCTCGGTCAGTAGGCCACCCTGATCGAATCCGACATAACCCGGCGGCGCACCGATCAAGCGCGAAACCGTGTGTCGCTCCATGTACTCGGACATGTCGAAGCGCACCAGCTCGATCCCCAGCGCCTTGGCCAATTGGCGTGCCGCCTCGGTCTTGCCGACACCAGTAGGGCCGGCGAACAGGAACGAACCGACCGGCTTGTCCGGCGCCTTGAGGCCCGCGCGCGACAGCTTGATCGCAGTGGAAAGCGAGTCGATTGCCGCATCCTGACCGAACACGGTGAGCTTCAGATCACGCTCCAGATTGCGCAGCAGCTCCTTGTCCGAGCTACTGACATGCTTGGGCGGAATCCGCGCGATCTTGGCGACGATGTCCTCGACCTGGGGCACATCGATACGCTTCACGCGCTTATCTTCCGGCTGCAACCGCTGATAGGCGCCGGCCTCGTCAATTACGTCGATAGCCTTGTCGGGCATATGGCGATCATTGATGTAGCGAGCAGCCAGCTCGGCCGCGGCACGCAGGGCCTCATCGCTGTACTCGATGCTGTGATGCTGCTCGAACTTCGACTTCAGACCACGCAGGATGCCAACGGTGTCTTCGACGGACGGCTCGACCACGTCAACCTTCTGGAAGCGCCGCGCCAGAGCGCGATCCTTCTCGAAGATCCCGCGAAATTCCTGGAAGGTAGTCGAGCCAATGCAACGGATTTCGCCCGAAGACAGCACGGGCTTGAGCAGATTGGACGCATCCATCACGCCGCCGGACGCCGCGCCGGCACCGATGATGGTATGGATTTCATCGACGAACAGGATCGCATGAGGGCGCCGGCGCAGCTCATTGAGCAGCGCCTTGAAGCGCTTCTCGAAGTCGCCCCGGTACTTGGTACCAGCGAGCAGCGCCCCCAGATCCAGCGAATAGACCACGCTGTCGGCCAACAGATCAGGGACCTGCTCGTCGACGATGCGCTTGGCCAGACCCTCGGCGATAGCGGTCTTGCCTACACCGGCCTCGCCGACCAGCAGAGGATTGTTCTTGCGCCGACGCGCGAGGATCTGCGCCACGCGCTCAACCTCGAGTTCGCGACCGACCAAGGGATCGATGCGCCCCAGTCGCGCCAGCTCATTCAGGTTGCTGGCGTAGGCATCCAACGGGTTACTGGAGGTGGAAGACTCACCGCCTTCCTCATCCTGCAACTCCTGCTCAGACTCCGAATGCCCTCCATGCCCCGGCACCTTGGAAATACCATGGGCGATGAAGTTGACCACATCGATCCGGGCAACGCTCTGCTGCTTGAGCAGAAACACCGCCTGGCTTTCCTGCTCGCTGAAGATAGCCACCAGCACATTGGCGCCTGTAACCTCGCGCTTTCCGGAGCTCTGCACATGGAACACCGCGCGCTGCAATACGCGCTGAAAGCCCAGGGTAGGCTGCGTCTCGCGCTCCTCATCGTGTTGCGGGATCAGGGGTGTGGTGGAGTCTATGAACTCCAGCAGGTCGTGCCGCAACTTGTCCAGGTTGGCGCCACAGGCGCGCAACACGCTGGCCGCTGCCTCATTGTCCAATAGTGCCAGCAGGAGGTGCTCAACCGTCATAAATTCATGACGCTTGGTGCGAGCCTCTTTGAAGGCCAGATTGAGGGTGACTTCGAGCTCTCGATTTAACATAGCTTCACCTCATGCCCAAGCGGCCGGCGTTAACCGTCCTTCTCGATCTCACAGAGTAATGGATGCTGGCTTTCTCTTGCGTATTGGTTGACCTGCATAGCCTTGGTTTCAGCTATATCCCGGGTGAACACCCCGCATACGGCCCGTCCCTCTGTGTGGACGGTAAGCATGATCTTGGTCGCCAGCTCCCGGTTCAGATTGAAGAACACTTCGAGCACCTCGACCACGAAGTCCATGGGCGTGTAGTCATCATTGAATAAGACCACCTTATACAGCGGTGGTGCCTGCAACGCCGGCTTGGATTCCTGTACGGCAAGGCCGGTGGAGTCGTCCTCGTGCGTTTCAGGGCGGTCCTGATTGAATGTTAGTCGAATCTGGCTACTTGCATGCATGCTGAAAATTAGCTTCGTGGTTGGGCGAATACGGATGCTAGAAGGAGTTTGAACGGCTTCGCAGCTGGTTGCAGCATTGCCTTGACTATCGGCAAAACGGTGTTACAAACAATGAATACCCACTACGGGTAGAGGGATTCCGCGCCTTCGCCCAACCCGGTCGTTTCATGCGCGGAATCGAAGTGGATGATACTCCAGTGATGGAGTCCTTTGCAGAGGGATATGAGCATGCTTAGCGGTAAGGTCAAGTGGTTCAACAACGCCAAAGGCTATGGGTTCATCCTCGCCGACGGCCGAGATGAGGACCTGTTCGCCCACTACTCGGCTATTCAGATGGATGGTTACAAAACGCTCAAGGCCGGCCAGCCGGTCAACTTCGACATTATCCAAGGCCCCAAAGGGCTCCACGCCGTGAACATCCGCGCAGCTTCGGCCAGCGCCGAGACGCCCGCTGTCATCAGCCAGCCGCAGGGCACGACGATCGAGGCCTGACAACAGGGCTGCCACCCAGCCATGAAAAAGTCCGGTCAATCGACCGGCCTTTTTCATGCGCTCAACCCGCTTACATGTGCGCGATCATTGCATCGCCGAACTGCGAGCAGGACATGAGGGTTGCACCCTCCATCAGGCGCTCGAAGTCATAGGTCACCGTCTTCGCCGCGATGGCGCCGTTGGTGCCCTTGATGATCAGGTCCGCCGCCTCGGTCCAGCCCATGTGGCGCAGCATCATCTCGGCAGAAAGAATCACCGACCCCGGGTTGACCTTATCCTGGCCAGCGTACTTCGGCGCGGTGCCGTGGGTCGCCTCGAACATGGCGATGGTATCCGACAGGTTGGCGCCGGGGGCAATGCCGATACCGCCCACTTCCGCGGCCAGCGCGTCGGACAGGTAGTCACCATTGAGATTCAGGGTGGCGATCACATCATACTCGGCCGGACGCAGCAGGATCTGCTGCAGCATGGCATCGGCGATGGCGTCCTTGACCACGATCTTCTTGCCGGTCTTCGGGTTGCTGAACTGCATCCATGGACCGCCATCGAGCAACTCGGCGCCAAATTCATCGCGCGCCACTTCGTAGCCCCACTCCTTGAAGGCACCTTCGGTGAACTTCATGATGTTGCCTTTGTGGACGAAGGTCACGGAGCTGCGATCATTGTCGACTGCGTACTGCAGCGCCTTGCGCACCAGGCGCTTGGTGCCTTCCAGGGACACCGGCTTGATGCCGATGCCGCAGTTTTCGGTGAAGCGGATTTTCGTGACGCCCATTTCCTCGGTCAGGAACTTGATGACCTTCTCGGCTTCAGGCGAACCGGCCTTCCACTCCACGCCGGCGTAGATGTCCTCGGAGTTCTCGCGGAAGATCACCATATCCACGTCGCCGGGCTTCTTCACCGGGCTCGGGACCCCCTCGAACCAGCGTACGGGGCGCTGACAGACATACAGATCGAGCTCCTGACGCAGGGCCACGTTCAGCGAGCGGATACCGCCACCGACAGGGGTGGTCAGCGGGCCCTTGATGGACACGACATAGTCGCGAACGGCTTCGAGGGTCTCTTTCGGCAACCAGGTGTCCTGGTCGTAGACCTGGGTGGCCTTCTCACCGGCATAGACCTCCATCCAGGAAATCTTGCGCTGGCCGCCGTAGGCCTTCTCCACGGCCGCATCGACGACCTTGATCATCACCGGGCTGATATCGACGCCAATGCCATCACCCTCGATGAACGGGATGATCGGGTTGTTCGGCACATTGAGCGACATATCGGCATTGACGGTGATTTTGTCACCGGTTACTGGCACCTGGATCTTTTGGTATCCCATGCTGGACTCCGTCTTGTGGTTAAACAGCGGTCAACGACCGAGAGTAGCGCACTTGAATCGACCGAAACCATATGTTCGTTGGTCTCATGCACAAGAGCGTTCTGCGTCACTAGGACGCAGTGATATACTGCGCGGATGACTACTAAGTCATCAGAGCCGGCTTGTCTTGAACGAGACGAGCGCCTCTTGGAACCGACGCATTGCCACCGCGATTCGCCGGCTCGAATTGCTCGACACTCTACTGGTGCATCCATCATCACTGCGGCGAGTTCTCGACTCCTGGCCCAAACGGAGGGCCCTGGCGCCTACCCGCGCACGTCGAGATTCTGTGTACGCTCAGCAAAGAAGAGAGTTAACTCTAATATGTCCACCCGTTCGAAGATTATCTACACCTTCACCGACGAAGCTCCAGCGCTCGCCACCTATTCGCTCCTACCCATTGTAGAAGCCTTCGCCGCATCCGCTGACATAGCCGTCGAAACACGCGACATCTCTCTTGCAGGGCGTATTCTTGCGAGCTTTGCCGACCAGCTGGGTGCCGACAAGCAGGTCAGCGACGACCTCGCCGAGCTGGCCGTTCTGGCCACCACGCCGGACGCCAACATCATCAAGCTGCCCAACATCAGCGCCTCGGTACCCCAGCTCAAGGCCGCGATCGCCGAGCTGCAGGCCCAGGGCTACAACATCCCCAATTACCCGGAAGACCCGCAGACCGACGCCGAGAAAGACGCCCGCGCCCGCTACGCCAAGGTGCTCGGCAGCGCGGTGAACCCGGTCCTGCGCGAGGGCAACTCCGACCGTCGCGCACCGGCGGCGGTCAAGGCCTACGCGCGCAAGCATCCGCACTCCATGGGCAAGTGGAGCATGGCCTCGCAGTCCCACGCCGACTACATGCGCGACGGCGACTTCTTCTCCAGCGAGCAGTCCATCACCATGGACAAGGCCGGCGACGTGCGCATCGAGTTCGTCGGCAAGGACGGCAAGGTCGAGGTGAAGAAGCAGCTCGCCCTGCAGGAAGGCGAAGTGTTCGACAGCATGTTCATGAGCTGCCGCAAGCTGCGCGACTTCTTCGAGAAGACCCTGCAGGACTGCAAGGAAACCGGCGTCATGTGGTCGCTGCACGTCAAGGCGACCATGATGAAGGTCTCCCACCCGATCGTCTTCGGCCACGCCGTCAGCGTCTACTACAAGGAAGCCTTCGATAAGCACGGCGAGCTGTTCAAAGAGCTGGGCGTGAACCCGAACAACGGCATCAGCAGCGTCTACGACAAGATCAAGGTACTGCCGGCTTCGCAGCAGGAAGAAATCCTCCACGACGTTCACGCCTGCTACAGCGGTCGCCCGGAAATGGCCATGGTCGACTCGGTCAAGGGCATCACCAACCTGCACATCCCCAGCGACGTGATCGTCGACGCCTCGATGCCGGCGATGATCCGCAGCTCCGGGCAGATGTGGGGCAAGGACGGCAAGCTGAAGGACACCAAGGCCGTCATGCCGGAAAGCACCTATGCGCGCATCTACCAGGAGATGATCAACTTCTGCAAGACCAATGGCGCCTTCGATCCGACCACCATGGGCTCGGTACCGAACGTCGGCCTGATGGCGCAGAAGGCCGAAGAGTACGGCTCCCACGACAAGACCTTCGAGATGACCGCCGACGGCACCATGCGCGTGGTCCTGGCGGACGGCACCGTACTGATGCAGCACGAAGTCGAAGCCGGCGACATCTGGCGCGCCTGCCAGACCAAGGACGCGCCGATCCGCGACTGGGTCAAGCTGGCCGTGACCCGCGCCCGTCAGTCCGACACCCCGGCGATCTTCTGGCTGGACCCGGAGCGCGCCCACGACCGCGAACTGCAGAAGAAGGTCGAAACCTATCTGCAGGACCATGACCTGAGCGGCCTGGATATCCGCATGATGGGCTACAACGAAGCCATCCGTGTGAGCATGGAGCGCATGATCCGCGGCCAGGACACCATCTCGGTGACTGGCAACGTGCTGCGCGACTACCTCACCGACCTGTTCCCGATCATGGAGCTCGGCACCTCCGCCAAGATGCTCTCCATCGTCCCGCTGATGGCTGGCGGCGGCATGTACGAGACCGGCGCCGGCGGTTCTGCGCCGAAGCATGTGCAGCAGCTGATCGAAGAGAACCACCTGCGCTGGGACTCCCTGGGCGAGTTCCTGGCCCTGGCGGTATCCCTGGAAGAGACCGGCATCAAGACCGACAACCCGAAGGCCAAGCTGCTGGGCAAGACCCTCGATGCGGCCACCGGCAAGTTGCTCGACAACAACAAGTCGCCATCGCGCAAGACCGGTGAACTGGACAACCGCGGCAGCCACTTCTACCTGGCGCTGTACTGGGCTCAGGAACTGGCCGCGCAGAGCGAAGACCCCGAGCTGCAGGCGCAGTTCGCGCCGCTGGCCAAGGCCCTGGCCGACAACGAGGAAACCATCGTTGCCGAGCTGGCCGCCGTCCAGGGCCAGCCGGTCGACATCGCCGGCTACTACCGCGCCAACCCGGAACTGACCAGCAAGGTCATGCGTCCGAGCGCCACCTTCAACGCTGCCCTGGCAGCGCTGGCGTAAGGCGTAGCACCCGCCCCACGGAAACCCCGGCCAAGTGCCGGGGTTTCTGCTTTTCGCACAGGCAAAACCGCGAGTCGCGCCTGCTATGATCGCCCCTTCCTCACGAGACGCCCGCTATGGACTGGAACCCACACATCACAGTTGCCACCATCGTCGAAGATCGCGGTCGGTTCCTTATGGTAGAAGAAGCCAAAGGCGGGGGCCTGGTGCTCAATCAGCCCGCCGGCCATCTCGAAGCCAACGAAACCCTGCGCCAGGCCGCCGTGCGCGAGACGCTCGAGGAGACCGGCTGGGAAGTCCAGCTCACCGGCGTCGTGGGCATCTACCTGTATACCGCCCCGAGCAACGGGGTGACCTATCAGCGCGTCTGCTTCGCCGCCAAGGCCCTGCGCCACGACCCACAACGCCCGCTCGACAGCGGGATAGTCGGCGCCCCCTGGCTGAGCCGCGCCGAGCTGGCCGCCCAGCCCGAACGCTGGCGCAGCGAACTGGTGCTGCGCTGCATCGACGACTACCTCGCCGGTCCGCTGCACGCACTGGACGTAGTCCGCGACTGAACGTCGGCTTCGCCTTGCCATGGCCGGCCTGTTAGAATTTCGTCCTTTTGCAGACCCACTCCGAATTCCTATGCACGATCCAGCCCGTCCATCCCCAGAAAAGCCACGCGTCATAGTCGGCATGTCCGGCGGCGTCGACTCGTCCGTTTCCGCTCTGCTGCTGCTGGAACAGGGCTATCAGGTCGAAGGCCTGTTCATGAAGAACTGGGACGAGGACGACGGCACCGAGTACTGCACGGCCATGGACGACCTGGCCGACGCCCAGGCCGTCTGCGACAAGATCGGCATCAAGCTGCACACCGCCAACTTCGCCGCGGAGTACTGGGACAACGTGTTCGAGCACTTCCTCGCCGAGTACAAGGCGGGCCGCACGCCGAACCCGGACATCCTGTGCAACCGCGAGATCAAGTTCAAAGCCTTCCTCGACTACGCCCTGGCCCTGGGCGCCGACCTGATCGCCACCGGTCACTACGTGCGCCGCCGGGATATCGACGGCCGTACCGAGCTGCTCAAGGGGCTGGACCCGAACAAGGATCAGAGCTACTTCCTGCATGCCGTCGGCGGTGAGCAGATCGCCAGGACCCTGTTCCCGGTCGGCGAGCTGGAAAAGCCCCAGGTACGCGCCATCGCCGAGAAGTATCAGCTGGCCACCGCGAAGAAGAAGGACTCCACCGGCATCTGCTTCATCGGCGAACGGCGTTTCAGCGACTTCCTCAAGCAGTACCTGCCGGCCCAGCCGGGGAATATCGAGACCACCGCCGGCGAGATCATCGGCCGCCACCACGGTCTGATGTACCACACCATCGGTCAACGCCAGGGCCTGGGCATCGGCGGCTTGAAGGACGCCGGCGACGAGCCCTGGTACGTGTTGCGCAAGGATCTGACGCGCAACGTGCTGGTGGTCGGCCAGGGCAATGCGCACCCCTGGCTGTTCTCCCGCGCGCTGCTGGCCTCGGAGATCTATTGGGTCAACCCGATCGACCTGCACAGCCCGCGCCAGCTCACCGCCAAGGTGCGCTACCGGCAAGCCGACCAGCGCTGCACCCTGGAGAAGACCGCCGACGGCTATCGTGCACTGTTCGACGAGCCGCAACGCGCGGTGACGCCCGGGCAGTCGGTGGTGTTCTACGATGGCGAGGTCTGCCTCGGCGGCGGCGTGATCGAAACGGCCGAGCCCTGGAGCCCTGAGGAAGTGCAAGCATGACCCCGACGCAGGAGCAGCTGGTCGCCCTGGGCGCCGTCTTCGAATCCGCCGTGCTGGTCGACAAACTGGCCAGGACCGGCCAGATTGGCGAGCCGGCCCTGGCCTGCATGCTTGGCAGCCTGCTGGCACGCAACCCGCAGAGCACCCTGGATGTCTATGGCGGCGATGACCTCGGTCTGCGCGATGGTTATCGCGCCTTGGTCGGCGCCCTCGAGCGCGACCCGAGCAGCCTGCAACGCGACCCGCTGCGTTACGCCCTGGCCCTGCTCGGCCTGGAGCGCAAACTGGACAAGCGCGACGACCTGCTGCAGATCATGGGCAGCCGCCTGGACCAGGTCCAGCAGCAGACCGAGCATTTCGGCGTGGTACACGACAACGTGATCGCCTCCTGCGGAAGCCTGTACCAGGACACCATCAGCACCTTCCGCCAACGTATCCAGGTGCAGGGCGACATGCGCCACCTGCAGCAACCAAGCAATGCCGCGAAGATCCGCGCCCTGCTGCTGGCCGGCATCCGCGCGGCGCGGCTGTGGCGTCAACTCGGCGGCCATCGCTGGCAGCTGGTATTCAGCCGCGGCAAACTGCTCAAGGAACTCTACCCGCTGCTGCGTGGCTGACCGATGCAGACGCGCCTGGTCCGCCCCGTTCAAGGCGCCGCGCTGCTGGCCTGCTCGGCGCTGCTGTTCTCCCTGATGGGCGTGGGCATTCGCGAGGTTTCCACCAGCGTCAACAACGAGTCGGTGGTGTTCTTCCGCAACCTGGTCGGCGTGCTGTTCTTCCTGCCGCTGATCCTGTTCAAGGGCTGGCGCCCGCTGCAAACCGCGCGCATCCGCTCGCACCTGTGGCGCTCCGGCTACGGCCTGGCGGCGATGTATTGCTTCTTCTACGCCATCGCCCACCTGCCCCTGGCCGACGCCATGCTGTTCACCTACTCGGCGCCGCTGTTCACCCCGCTGATCGCCTGGTGGTGGCTGAAGGAGCCGGTGACCCGACGCATGCTGCTCACCAGTGGCGTCGGCCTGTGCGGCGTGCTGCTGGTCGCCAAGCCCTCCGCCGCCCTGCTCGACGCCCAGGCGCTGATCGGCCTGGCGGCAAGCATCCTGGCGGCGTTCGCCTTCGTCTCGATTCGCGAGATGAGCGACACCGAGCCGGCCTTTCGCATCGTCTTCTATTTCGCCCTGTTCGCCACCCTGGCCTCGGCCATTCCCCTGACCTGGGCCTGGCAGCCCCTGAGCGAGCGACAGCTCGGCTCGCTGCTGACCATCGGCCTGCTCGCCACCGTCAGCCAGATCATCATGTCCAAGGCCTACGGCCTGGCGCCACCGGGGCTGATCGGCCCATTCGCCTACCTGGCCATCGTCTTCGCCGGGCTGCTGGCCTGGCTGCGCTGGGGCGAAACGCCGGACCCCAGCTCGCTGCTGGGCGCCGCGTTGATCTTCGCCGCCAGCCTGCTATCGATCCGCCGACCAGGCCGCTGAACGGCGTCACGCCGATCGCGGCCCGGCCCGCGATTTCATGTATGATATGCGCCCTTTTCAACGCCCGACTGTCCGAGAACGCCTCCCATGCAGCTTTCTTCGCTCACCGCGGTTTCCCCCGTCGATGGCCGCTACGCCGGCAAAACCAGCGCCCTGCGCCCCATTTTCAGCGAATACGGTCTGATCCGCTTCCGCGTCCTGGTCGAAGTCCGCTGGCTGCAGCGCCTGGCCGCCCATGAGGGCATCGGCGAAGTGGCGCCCTTCTCCGCCGAAGCCCAGGCAATCCTCAACGAACTCGCGGAGAACTTCGCCCTCGAGCACGCCGAGCGGGTGAAAGAGATCGAGCGCACCACCAATCACGACGTCAAGGCCGTGGAATACCTGCTCAAGGAACAGGCCGCCAAGCTGCCGGAACTGGAGAAGGTCAGCGAGTTCATCCACTTCGCCTGCACCAGCGAGGACATCAACAACCTGTCCCACGCCCTGATGCTGCGCGAGGGCCGCGACAGCGTGCTGCTGCCGCTGATGCGCCAGACCGCCGAGGCGATTCGCGAGCTGGCGGTGAAGTTCGCCGACGTGCCGATGCTGTCGCGCACCCATGGCCAGCCGGCCTCGCCGACCACCCTCGGCAAAGAACTGGCCAACGTGGTCTACCGCCTGGAGCGGCAGATCGCCCAGGTTGCCGCCGTGCCGCTGCTGGGCAAGATCAATGGCGCCGTGGGCAACTACAACGCCCACCTCTCGGCCTACCCGCAGGTCGACTGGGAAGCCAACGCCCGCGAGTTCATCGAAGGCGATCTGGGCCTGCAGTGGAACCCCTACACCACCCAGATCGAGCCGCACGACTACATCGCCGAGCTGTTCGACGCCATCGCCCGCTTCAACACCATCCTCATCGACTTCGATCGCGACGTCTGGGGCTATATCTCCCTCGGCTACTTCAAGCAGAAGACCATCGCCGGCGAGATCGGCTCCTCGACCATGCCGCACAAGGTCAATCCGATCGACTTCGAGAACTCCGAAGGCAACCTGGGCATCGCCAACGCACTGTTCCAGCACCTGGCCAGCAAGCTGCCGATCTCGCGCTGGCAGCGCGACCTGACCGACTCCACGGTGCTGCGCAACCTCGGTGTCGGCTTCGCCCACAGCGTCATCGCCTACGAGGCAAGCCTCAAGGGAATCAGTAAGTTGGAGCTCAATGCTCAACGTATTGCTGAAGACCTGGATGCCTGCTGGGAAGTGCTCGCCGAGCCGATTCAGACCGTGATGCGCCGCTACGCCATCGAGAACCCCTACGAGAAGCTCAAGGAGCTGACCCGCGGCAAGGGCATCAGCCCCGAGGCCCTGCTGAGCTTCATCGATGGCCTGGACATGCCGGCTGCGGCCAAGGCCGAGCTCAAGCAGCTGACCCCGGCCAACTACATCGGTAATGCGGTGGCCCAGGCCAAGCGCATCTAAACGGCGACAGCCCATCGGACGCCCGGCTGTGCCGGGCGTTTTTATTTATGGGTATTTATTACTTTCAAGGGCTTACCGATGAATCCTGATACTCCGCTGCAACTGCTGGGTGGCCTCACGGCCCGCGAATTTCTGCGCGACTACTGGCAGAAGAAACCCCTGCTGGTGCGCCAGGCCATCCCCGACTTCGAAAGCCCGATCTCGCCCGACGAGCTGGCCGGGCTGGCCCTTGAAGAAGAAGTCGAGTCGCGCCTAGTCATCGAACACGGCGAGCGCCCCTGGGAGCTGCGTCGCGGCCCCTTCGCCGAGGATGCCTTCTCCACCCTGCCCGAGCGCGACTGGACCCTGCTGGTGCAGGCCGTCGATCAGTTCGTCCCGGAAGTCGCCGAACTGCTCGAGCAGTTCAAGTTCCTGCCCAAGTGGCGCATCGACGACGTGATGATCAGCTTCGCCGCGCCCGGCGGCGGCGTCGGTCCGCACTTCGACAACTACGACGTGTTCCTGCTGCAGGGCCACGGCAAGCGGCGCTGGCAGATCGGCCAGCAGTGCAACTCCGACAGCCCGCTGCTGGCCCACGCCGACCTGAAGATCCTGGCCGAATTCGAACAAACTGAAGAATGGGTGCTGGAGCCCGGCGACATGCTCTACCTGCCGCCGCTCCTGGCCCACTGTGGTACCGCTGAGGATGACTGTATGACGTATTCCGTAGGCTTCCGCGCGCCGAGCGCCGCCGAAGTGCTGACCCATTTCACCGACTTCCTGGGCCAGTTCCTGCCCGAGGAGGAGCGCTACAGCGACGCCGGCGCCGAGCCGACCAGCGACCCGCACCAGATCCAGCGCGACGCCCTCGATCGCCTGAAAGCGTTGCTCAACGAGCACATGGGCGACGAGCGCCTGCTGATGACCTGGTTCGGCCAGTTCATGACCGAACCGCGCTATCCGGAACTGGTCAACGGCCTGGAGATCGACGAGCAGGCCTTCCTCGGCAACCTGCAGGACGGCGCCGTGCTGATCCGCAACCCCAGCGCCCGCCTGGCCTGGTCCGAGGTCGGCGAGGACCTGGTACTGTTCGCCAGCGGCCAGAGCCGGCTGCTCTCGGCGAACCTGCGCGAGCTGCTCAAGCTGGTCTGTTCAGCCGACGCGTTACATATCGACAATCTTGGCCAATGGTTGGCCGACGACGAGGGGCGTAATCTGCTCTGGGAACTGGTCAAGCAAGGAAGTCTGGAGTTTGCCGATGAGTGAGATCCACGTTCGCCTGGCCGATTGGCAGAAGGACAACGCCGAGCTACGGCGCATTCGTGAAACCGTGTTCATCGCCGAGCAGGCGGTGCCGCCGGAGCTGGAATGGGATGCCGAGGACGCCGAGGCCATGCATTTCCTCGCCTATGAAGGCGACTATCCGATCGGCACCGCGCGCCTGCTGCCCGACGGCCATATCGGCCGGGTGTCGGTGCTCAAGGACTGGCGCGGGCTGAAGGTCGGCGACGCGCTGATTCGCGCGGTGATTGCCGAGGCGGAAAAACGTGGCCTGCGCCAACAAATGCTCAGCGCCCAGGTGCACGCCACCGCCTTCTATGAAAGGCTAGGCTTTGCCATAGTCAGCGGCGAGTACCTGGACGCCGGCATTCCCCACGTGGACATGGTGCGCCATAGCCCAACCCCCTGAGGTTCCGATGAACGACGAAAACGCCCCGCCAGACAGGATCGACAGCGACGAGCCCCACGCGCTTCCCGCTATCGAATTCGAGTCGCCGGGGCGTTTCGCCGTGCATAACCCCGAGCAGCCGGCAGCAGATGTCCAGCGCTGCGAACCGGCGCCGTTCAAGCTCGGCGAACACCTGCCGCTGGAGCGCTTCACCCTGCCGGAACAGGCCCGCGCCCACGCCCTGGCCCTACTGCAACAGGCCCGGCGCAACCTGTGCATCTTCAGCGACGACCTCGAGCCCTGGCTGTATCACCACAGCAGTGTGCAGGACGCCTGCACGGCCTTTCTCCTGGCCAACCCGAAGAACCGCCTGCGCATTCTGCTCAAGGACGCCACGCGAGCGGTCAAGCAGGGGCATCGCCTGCTCACGCTGTCGCGGCGCCTGTCGAGCAACCTGCACATCCGCAAGCTGCACCCGGATTACCCGGCCGAAGAGCTCGCCTTCCTCCTGGCCGACGACTGCGGTCTGCTGCTGCGCCCGGAACTGGAGCAGTTCTCCGGCTATGCCCTGTATCAGGACCCGGCGCGCGTGCGCCTGCGTCAGGCACAATTCGATCAGGCCTGGGAGACCAGCGTCACCGACCCGGATCTACGGAGTTTCCTGCTATGAACCTGCGCACACTGATCGCCGGCCTGCTGCTCGCCGCCAGTGCCGCGGCGAACGCCGCCACCGAAGTCATTGCCCTGAACTACCGCAGCGCCGACGAGGTCCTGCCGGTGGTGCAGTCGGTGCTGGGCCAGGATGGCCGCGTCAGCCCCTATGGCAATCAACTGGTGGTCAACGCCTCGGCGGAGAAGATCAAGGAGATCCGGCAGCTGCTCGAGCAACTGGACACCCGTCCACGCCGCCTGCTGATCAGCGTCGACAGCAACGAATCGAGCCAGCAGACCGATCGCGGCTACCGCGCCGATGGCACCATCAGCGCCGGAGGCGCAGAGCTGGTGATCGGCGAAGGCGAGATCAACGGCCGCGATCAGGTGCGCATCATCCGCCGCAGCACCGACAGTCACGGCGGCGGCACCCAGCAGGTGCAGGCCACCGAAGGCTATCCGGCGCTGATCCAGGTCGGTCAGAGCGTGCCGCTCACCACCACCAGCCGTGGTTACTACGGGCAGGAGTACAGCAACACCCAGTACCGCGATGTGACCCGCGGCTTCTATGTCACCGCCAGCCTGAGCGGTGAAATGGTGCATATCAGCATCAGCAGCAACCGTGATCGACTGAGTCCCGGCCAGCCTGGGGTCATTGACCTGCAGAGCACCGATACCCGGGTCAGCGGTCGACTCGGCGAGTGGATCAGCATCGGCGCGGTCAACGAGCAGACCCAGGCCGAGCATGGCGATTTTCTCCAGCAGCGCTCGACCCAGGGTCGCGAAAACCTGACCCTGCGGGTCAAGGTCGAAGTGGTCGAATGAAGCCCCTGAAACATGACCGATCGGTCGTTCCGAGAATATGTAGTAGCGAAAAAAAAGCACTACAAAACGTTTGACGAACCCTTTCCTCGGAGGCATCATGGCCTCGCTCCCGCTAATCAGGGGCCCTAGAAAGGGCCTCCGGATCGCTCTCCAGACTTACCGTCCGAGACGATGCGTGTTGTAAAGCCCACAAGGCAGTTCGACGAGATTGCGACTGGAACGAAGTTGTCCTGAGGGACGGGGAAGCGTTTAAAGCATCAACCTGCCAGACAGTCACAGTCAGTCTGCCCAACGGCATCCACGAGCCGGCAAGCAGTCGAGTCGAATGTCAGCGCTCGGTGCACTCGTCACCCCCTCCTCCCGGTTTCAACGCCGTCCTGGTCAATATTTCGCCGCATTGCAGTGAGCCCCACAACCATAGCCTTAGCTTTGCAGGTTCTGCGTGGGAAAGCCGGTGCTCAACCAAACACATACATTGAAGGATTGACCATGTCCGCATATCAAAACGACATCAAGGCAGTCGCTGCGCTGAAAGAAACGTTCGGCAGCACCTGGAGCGCGATCAACCCGGAATCCGTGGCTCGTATGCGCGCTCAGAACCGCTTCAAGACTGGTTTGGATATCGCCAAGTACACTGCCGCCATCATGCGCAAGGACATGGCCGAGTACGACGCCGACTCTTCCGTCTACACCCAGTCCCTGGGTTGCTGGCACGGCTTCATCGGTCAGCAGAAGCTGATCTCGATCAAGAAGCACCTGAAGACCACCAACAAGCGCTACCTCTACCTGTCGGGCTGGATGGTCGCCGCCCTGCGTTCCGACTTCGGCCCGCTGCCGGACCAGTCGATGCATGAGAAGACCGCCGTTTCCGGTCTGATCGAAGAGCTGTACACCTTCCTGCGCCAGGCCGACGCCCGCGAGCTGGACCTGCTGTTCAGCGCCCTGGATGACGCCCGCGAAGCCGGCGACAGCGCCAAGGCCGCCGAAATCCAGAACCAGATCGACAACTACGAGACCCACGTGGTCCCGATCATCGCCGACATCGACGCCGGTTTCGGTAACCCGGAGGCCACCTACCTGCTGGCCAAGAAGATGATCGAAGCCGGTGCCTGCTGCATCCAGATCGAGAACCAGGTGTCCGACGAGAAGCAGTGCGGCCACCAGGACGGCAAGGTGACCGTGCCTCACGAGGACTTCCTCGCCAAGATCAACGCAGTTCGCTACGCCTTCCTCGAGCTGGGCGTGGATGACGGCGTGATCGTTGCCCGTACCGACTCCCTGGGCGCCGGCCTGACCAAGCAGATCGCCGTGACCAAGCAGCCGGGCGACCTGGGCGACCAGTACAACTCCTTCCTCGACTGCGAGGAAATCTCCGAAGCCGAACTGGGCAACGGCGACGTGGTAATCAAGCGCGAAGGCAAGCTGCTGCGTCCCAAGCGTCTGCCGAGCAACCTGTTCCAGTTCCGCGCTGGCACCGGCGAAGACCGCTGCGTACTGGACTGCATCACTTCGCTGCAGAACGGTGCCGACCTGCTGTGGATCGAGACCGAGAAGCCGCACGTTGGCCAGATCGCCGGCATGGTTGACCGCATCCGTCAGGTGATCCCGAACGCCAAGCTGGTGTACAACAACAGCCCGTCGTTCAACTGGACCCTGAACTTCCGCCAGCAGGTGTTCGACGCATTCGTCGCCGAAGGCAAGGACGTCTCCGCCTACGACCGCGCCAAGCTGATGAGCGTCGAGTACGACGAGACCGAACTGGCCAAGGTGGCCGACGAGAAGATTCGCACCTTCCAGCGCGACGGTTCGGCTCAGGCCGGCATCTTCCACCACCTGATCACCCTGCCGACCTACCACACGGCCGCACTGTCCACCGACAACCTGGCCAAGGGCTACTTCGCCGACCAGGGCATGCTGGCCTACGTGAAAGGCGTTCAGCGTCAGGAACTGCGTCAGGGCATCGCCTGCGTCAAGCACCAGAACATGGCTGGCTCCGACATCGGCGACAACCACAAGGAGTACTTCGCTGGCGAAGCCGCTCTGAAGGCCGGTGGCAAAGACAACACCATGAACCAGTTCCACTAAGCGGAACCGGTGCAGACAGCGGGAACCCCGCATTCCCACTGAGCACGGTGTAAGGAAACCCCAGCAGAAATGCTGGGGTTTTTCTTTTTCCGCCGCTTGGCGCTCGCCCGGGTGACTGCAGAAGCCTGGTTTTGTCGACCGGGCCACAAGGGCTGTCATCGTTCCGTCGTTTTCCTTGGTTAGCTTCTGGGCTCCGTCGATTAGCCCCAAGGAGCCTCCATGCGCCAGGAAGATGACAACAGCGTGCTGTTCGGTAATGGCGATGAGCTGCCCAGCAACCACTCCAGCAACCCGCACTTCAACCAACTGATCGAGACGCGTCTCGCGCGCCGGCAGGTCCTCGCCGGTGGCGCAGCGCTCGGTGCCCTGGCCTTCTTCGGCGCCGCCGTGCCGGGCATCAGTAGCGCCGCACCAGCGGCCGGCCAGCCACAGTCGACGCCACCATTCAGGCAGCGCAGCAAGCTGCCGTTCAGCGCCGTGGCCGTCAGCCGCGGCGATGACATCAGCGTGCCGGATGGCTACAAGGCCAGCCCGTTCATTCCCTGGGGCACCCCCATCACCGGCAGTTACCCGGCATTTCTCGAGGATGCCAGCAACAGCGCCGAAGATCAGGCGCAGCAGACCGGCATGCACCACGATGGCATGCACTTCTTTCCTATCGATGCCCAGCGCGGCCCCGGTCGCGACAGCGAGCACGGCCTGCTGGTGCTCAACCACGAATACATCGACGTCGGGCTGATCCACCCCAAGGGCCCGACCGTCGTCGATGGCAAGCGGATCAGCGCCGAAGAGGTGCGCAAGGAAATCAACGCCCATGGCGTCTCGGTCGTGGAAATCCGCCGCAACCCGCAAGGCGACTGGGAGGTCCTGCCGAGCGCGCGCAACCGGCGCATCACCGCCGCCACGCCGATGCAGATCCGCGGTCCCGCCCGTGGCCATGCCCTGCTGCGGACCCGCTACAGCCCGGACGGCACGGCCACCCGTGGCACCCAGAACAACTGCGCCAACGGCTTCACCCCCTGGGGCACCTACCTCACATGCGAGGAGAACTGGGCCGGCTACTTCGCCTCCCGCGACACCCAACTGCCGCGTGAGCTGAGCCGCTACGGCCTGCGTGACAGCAGCCGCTACGGCTGGGAGACCCTGGCCGGCGATGAGTTCGAGCGCTTCGATGCAACCCGCAAGGCAGCTAGCGCCGAAGGTGACTACCGCAACGAACCGAATCACTTCGGCTGGATTGTCGAGATCGACCCCTTCGCGCCCGAGTCGGCGCCGGTCAAGCGCACCGCCCTGGGTCGCTTCGCCCACGAGGGCCTGGTGTTCGCCCCGGTCAAGCCGGGCCGGCCGGTGGTGTGCTACTCCGGCGACGACTCGCAGAACGAGTACATCTACAAGTACGTCAGCCGCCACAAGTACCGCCCCGGTCGCAGCGATGGCAGCCTGCTCGATGATGGCACACTCTACGTCGCCCGCTTCGATGGCAACGGCAAGGGCAAGTGGCTGGCCCTGGATATCCACGACAAGCACTTCCAGAGGGCCTGCCTGGCCGCCGGCGTAAGCTTCGCCGACCAGGGCGAGGTGCTGATCAACACGCGCCTGGCGGCCGACATCGTCGGCGCCACCAAGATGGACCGTCCCGAGTGGGGGGCGGTCAACCCGGACAACGGCGAGGTGTATTTCACCCTGACCAACAACAAGTCGCGCAGTGAAACGGACGCCGCCAACCCCCGCCCGGCCAATGCCTATGGCCATATCATCCGCTGGCGAGAGCGCAGCTGGAACTCGGCCGGACGGCGCTTCTCCTGGGACCTGTTCCTGCTCGCCGGTCCGGAAAACGACAGTGTCGGGCCCAACGGCCAGCCACTGGGCGCCGACAACCTGCTGGCCAGCCCGGACGGCCTGTGGTTCGACCCGGAAGGTCGCCTGTGGATCCAGACCGACATGAGCGGCAGCCAGTTGCACAGCGGTCCCTTCGGCAACAACCAGATGCTCGTCGCCGATCCGGCAAGCGGCGAAATGAAGCGCTTCCTGGTCGGCCCGCAGGGCGCCGAGGTCACCGGCATCAGCGCCACCCCGGACTTCCGCACGCTGTTCGTCAATATCCAGCATCCCGGCGAAGGCTCGACTGCCGACAAGCTGCTCAGCACCTGGCCGGACGGTCCCGGCAAGCGGCCGCGCTCGTCCACCCTGGTGATTACCCGCGAGGACGGCCGGCGCCTGCTTTGAGCCACCCTTCGCCACCCGCGATGACCGTCCGGTCATCGCGCCCCGGCGTCCTCCTGCATCAGGGCCGATCGCCGCCCTGCCCACTCGCTGGATCGCCGTCAGCTATCAGCCAAGAAAATCCCCCTGGCAGGCGAAGCAGGCAGAAAGCAACTACCCTTGGCCCATTGGCTGGGATTTTTGCCTGACAACAAGACCGCTGCTCAACCTGCGTATGAACGCCGTTCCTTTCTCTGGGGGTACCGGCATGTCGGAAGCAAGCATCATTTTGTCCCACAACTGGGCGCTGGCCGTCTTTCTCCTCGGCATCGCCGGCCTCTGCGCGTTCATGCTCGGCCTTTCCAGCCTGCTGGGCGGCAAGGCCTGGGGGCGCAGCAAGAACGAACCCTTCGAAGCCGGCATGTTGCCCACCGGCAGCGCCCGCCTGCGTCTCTCGGCGAAGTTCTATCTGGTCGCGATGCTCTTCGTGATCTTCGACGTCGAAGCCCTCTTCCTCTTCGCCTGGGCCGTTTCCGTTCGCGAAAGCGGCTGGGCCGGCTTCATCGAAGCGACTGTTTTCATAGCGATTCTGTTGGCCGGCCTTGTCTATCTTTGGCGAATAGGGGCACTCGACTGGGCGCCCGCGGGACGTCGCGAACGGCAGGCAAAGCTAAGACGATGAGGTTTTGGCGATGCAATACAAACTTACTCGGGTCGACCCGGATGCGCCCAACGAGCAGTATCCGATCGGTCAGCGGGGGAGCGTCTCCGATCCGCTGCTGGACGACCAGGTTCACAAGAACATCTTCATGGGCAAGCTCGAAGAGGTGCTCAATGGGGCGGTGAACTGGGGGCGCAAGAACTCCCTGTGGCCCTACAACTTCGGCCTGTCCTGCTGCTACGTGGAAATGACCACGGCCTTCACCGCCCCCCATGACATCGCCCGCTTCGGCGCCGAGGTCATTCGCGCCTCGCCCCGCCAGGCTGACTTCATGGTCATCGCCGGCACCTGCTTCATCAAGATGGCGCCCGTCATCCAGCGCCTGTACGAGCAGATGCTGGAGCCCAAGTGGGTCATTTCGATGGGTTCCTGTGCCAATTCCGGGGGCATGTACGACATCTATTCCGTGGTCCAGGGCGTGGACAAGTTCCTCCCGGTCGACGTCTACGTGCCCGGCTGCCCGCCCCGTCCCGAGGCCTTTCTGCAGGGCCTGATGCTGCTGCAGGAGTCCATCGGCCAGGAGCGCCGGCCGCTGTCCTGGGTGGTCGGCGACCAGGGGGTCTACCGCGCCGACATGCCCTCGCAGAGAGAGCAGCGGCGTGCCCAGCGCATTGCCGTGACCAATCTGCGCAGCCCCGACGACGTTTGAATCCGGCGGGCCTGCGCCCGCTTAACCGGCTCTTTCCTTGGCTTGACCGATAGCGACCGAGACCATGACTGCAGACAGCGCCCTGTCACCTCCGCCCTACCAGGCCGACACTCAAGACGTCGTCGCCGAGCTGCAAGCGCGCTTCGGCGTCGATGACCTGACGCTGCAGGCGACTCGCACCGGCATGCCGGTGGTGTGGGTGCCGCGTGACAAGCTGATCGAGATGCTCGGCTTTCTGCGCACGCTGCCGCGCCCCTACGTCATGCTCTACGACCTGCACGCCGTCGACGAACGCCTGCGTACCCAGCGCCGCGGCTTGCCACAGGCGGACTTCACGGTGTTCTACCAGCTGTTGTCGATCGAGCGGAACAGCGACCTGATGGTCAAGGTGGCGCTGGCCGAGAACGATCTCGAGCTGCCGACCGCCACCTCGATCTGGCCGAACGCCAACTGGTACGAGCGGGAAGTCTGGGACCTGTTCGGCATCAGCTTCCGCGGCCACCCCCATCTCAGCCGCATCATGATGCCGCCGACCTGGGAAGGTCATCCGTTGCGCAAGGACTACCCGGCGCGCGCCACCGAGTTCGACCCCTTCAGCCTCACCCAGGCCAAACAGCAACTGGAGGAGGAAGCCGCGCGCTTCAAGCCCGAGGACTGGGGCATGCAGCGCCATGGCGAGCACGAGGACTACATGTTCCTCAACCTCGGGCCCAATCACCCTTCGGCCCATGGCGCCTTCCGCATCATCCTGCAACTCGACGGCGAGGAAATCGTCGATTGCGTGCCGGACATCGGTTATCACCACCGCGGCGCCGAAAAGATGGCCGAACGCCAGTCCTGGCACAGCTTCATTCCCTACACCGACCGCATCGACTACCTCGGTGGGGTGATGAACAACCTGCCCTACGTCCTCGCCGTGGAAAAGCTGGCCGGGATCAAGGTGCCGGACCGGGTCGACTTCATCCGCGTGATGCTGGCCGAGTTCTTCCGCATCACCAGCCACCTGTTGTTCCTCGGCACCTATATCCAGGACGTCGGCGCCATGACGCCGGTGTTCTTCACCTTCACCGACCGCCAACGCGCCTACAAGGTGATCGAGGCCATCACCGGCTTCCGCATGCATCCGGCCTGGTACCGCATCGGCGGCGTCGCCCACGACCTGCCCAGGGGCTGGGACGGCCTGGTCAGGGAATTCGTCGACTGGCTGCCCAAGCGCCTGGACGAGTACGAGAAGGCCGCCCTGCACAACAGCATCCTGCGCGGTCGGACCATTGGCGTGGCCCAGTACAACACCCAGGAGGCCCTCGAATGGGGCGTCACCGGCGCCGGGCTGCGCTCCACCGGGCTCGACTTCGACCTGCGCAAGGCCCGCCCCTACTCGGGCTACGAGCACTTCGAGTTCGAGATCCCGCTGGCCCAGAACGGCGACGCCTATGACCGCTGCATCGTGCGGGTCGAAGAGATGCGCCAGAGCGTGCGGATCATCGAGCAGTGCCTGAAGAACATGCCGGCTGGGCCCTACAAGGCCGATCACCCGCTGACCACGCCGCCGCCGAAGGAGCGCACCCTGCAGCACATCGAGACGCTGATCACCCACTTCCTGCAGGTCTCCTGGGGGCCGGTGATGCCGGCCGGCGAGTCCCTGCAGATGATCGAGGCGACCAAGGGCATCAACAGTTACTACCTGACCAGCGACGGCAGCACCATGAGCTACCGCACGCGGATTCGCACCCCGAGCTTCCCCCACCTGCAGCAGATTCCCGCGGTGATCCGCGGCAGCATGGTGGCGGACCTGATCGCCTACCTGGGCAGTATCGACTTCGTCATGGCCGATGTGGACCGCTGATATGAGCCAGAGCGACCTGATCCAAACCGACCGTTTCGCCCTCAGCGCCGGCGAGCGCGCGGCCATCGAGCAGGAGATGCACCACTACGAGGACCCGCGGGCGGCCTCCATCGAGGCACTGAAGATCGTGCAGAAAGCACGCGGCTGGGTGCCCGACGGCGCGGCCGAGGCCATAGGCGCGGTCCTCGGCATTCCGGCCAGCGACGTGGAGGGCGTGGCCACCTTCTACAGCCAGATTTTCCGCCAGCCGGTGGGGCGGCACATCATTCGAGTGTGCGACAGCATGACCTGCTTTATCGGCGGCCATGAGTCGCTGCTGTCTAGTATTCAACAACAACTGGGCATCGGCCTTGGCCAGACCAGCGCCGACGGTCGCTTCACCCTGCTGCCGGTGTGCTGCCTGGGCAACTGCGACAAGGCGCCGACGCTGATGATCGACGACGACACCTTCGGCGATGTGCAGCCCGAGTCCGTCGCCAAACTGCTGGAGGGCTATGCATGAACGCCAAGCTGCTGGCCTCGACCGGCCCGGCCAATCGCATCGCCCGCCCGGAAGCGACCCACCCGCTGACCTGGCGCCTGCGCGACGACGCCCAGCCGGTGTGGCTCGACGAGTATCAGCGCAAGAACGGCTACGCCGCCGCGCGCAAGGCGCTGGGCAAGATGGCCCCGGCCGACATCGTACAGACGGTCAAGGAGTCCGGGCTCAAGGGCCGCGGCGGCGCCGGCTTCCCCACCGGCGTGAAGTGGGGGCTGATGCCCACCGACGAGTCGCTGAACATCCGCTACCTGCTGTGCAACGCGGACGAGATGGAGCCCAACACCTGGAAGGACCGCCTGCTCATGGAGCAGCTGCCGCACCTGCTGATCGAGGGCATGCTGATCAGCGCGCGCGCGCTCAAGGCCTACCGCGGCTACATCTTCCTGCGCGGCGAGTATGTCGACGCGGCGCACATCCTCGAGCGCGCCGTGGCCGAAGCCAAGGCCGCCGGCCTGCTGGGCCGGAACATCCTGGGCAGCGATTTCTCCTTCGAGCTGTTCGTGCACACCGGCGCCGGGCGCTACATCTGCGGCGAGGAAACCGCGCTGATCAACTCCCTGGAGGGGCGTCGCGCCAACCCGCGCGCCAAGCCGCCCTTCCCGGCCGCGGTCGGCGTCTGGGGCAAGCCCACCTGCGTCAATAATGTCGAGACCCTGTGCAACGTGCCGGCGATCATCGGCAACGGCGTCGACTGGTACAAGGGCCTGGCCCGCCCGGGCAGCGAGGACCACGGCAGCAAGCTGATGGGCTTCTCCGGCAAGGTGAAAAATCCGGGGGTGTGGGAACTGCCCTTCGGCATCAGCGCCCGCGAGCTGTTCGAGGACTACGCCGGCGGCATGCGTGACGGCTACCGCCTGAAATGCTGGCAGCCCGGCGGCGCCGGCACCGGCTTCCTGCTGCCGGAACACCTCGAGGCCAGCCTGTATGCCGGCGGCATCGCCAAGGTCGGTACCCGCATGGGCACCGGGCTGGCCCTGGCGGTGGACGACAGCGTGAGCATGCTGTCGCTGCTGCGCAACCTGGAGGAGTTCTTCTCCCGCGAGTCCTGCGGCTGGTGCACCCCCTGTCGCGATGGCCTGCCCTGGAGCGTCAAGCTGCTGCGCGCCCTGGAGCGCGGCGAGGGCCAGGCGGGCGACCTCGAGACCCTGGAGCAGCTGTGCAACTTCCTCGGCCCCGGCAAGACCTTCTGCGCCCACGCGCCGGGGGCCGTCGAGCCGCTGGCCAGTGCCCTGAAGTATTTCCGCGGGGAATTCGAGGCCGGCATTGCCGGCCAGAACACGCCGGCGGGCAGCGCGCAGCTGACCCCGGCATGAAGTTTTTGCGTCGCCCCGGCCACTCACCTGGCCCCGCGACAAACCGTGACGTCCTTAGCCAAGCCCGCTGCGGTGGGTGAGAAGACACGAGACCATGGCCACTATCCACGTAGACGGCAAAGATCTGCAAGTCGACGGCGCTGACAACCTGCTGCAGGCCTGCCTGTCCCTGGGGCTCGACATCCCCTACTTCTGCTGGCATCCCGCCCTCGGCAGCGTCGGCGCCTGCCGCCAGTGCGCGGTCAAGCAGTACAACGACGAGAACGATACCCGCGGCCGCCTGGTGATGTCGTGCATGACCCCGGCCAGCGACAACACCTGGATTTCCATCGAGGATGAAGAGGCCCGGCAGTTCCGCGCCAGCGTGGTGGAGTGGCTGATGACCAACCACCCCCACGACTGCCCGGTATGCGAGGAAGGCGGCCACTGCCACCTGCAGGATATGACGGTGATGACCGGGCACAGCGCTCGGCGCTATCGCTTCACCAAGCGCACCCACCACAATCAGGAACTGGGCCC
Organism: Pseudomonas sp. LPB0260; assembly: GCF_013388395.1. Classification (NCBI taxonomy): domain Bacteria; kingdom Pseudomonadati; phylum Pseudomonadota; class Gammaproteobacteria; order Pseudomonadales; family Pseudomonadaceae; genus Pseudomonas; species Pseudomonas sp. LPB0260. Next base: position 411,055 of record NZ_CP058247.1, read on the forward strand.
CTTCATCGCCCACGAGATGAACCGCTGCATCGCCTGCTACCGCTGCGTGCGCTACTACAACGACTACGCCGGGGGCACCGACCTGGGCGTCTACGGCGCCCACGACAACGTCTATTTCGGGCGGGTCGAGGACGCCCCCCTGGAAAGCGAGTTCGCCGGCAACCTGGTCGAGGTCTGCCCGACAGGCGTGTTCACCGACAAGACACACTCCGAGCGCTACAACCGCAAGTGGGACATGCAGTTCGCCCCGAGCATCTGCCACGGCTGCGCCGCCGGCTGCAACATCAGCCCCGGCGAGCGCTACGGCGAGATCCGCCGCATCGAGAACCGCTTCAACGGCTCGGTGAACCAGTACTTCCTCTGCGACCGCGGCCGTTTCGGCTACGGCTACGTCAACCGCCAGGACCGCCCGCGCCAGCCGCTGATGGTGCTGAGCCAGATGAAGATGAGCCTGGACTCGGCCCTCGACCAGGCCGCCGCGCTGCTGAAGAAGCGCAGGGTGATCGGCATCGGCTCGCCCCGCGCCAGCCTGGAGAGCAACTTCGCCCTGCGCCAGCTGGTCGGCGCCGAGCAGTTCTACGCCGGCGTGGACGCTGACGAACTGCAACTGCTGCAGCTGATCCGCGAGGTGCTGCAGAACGGCCCGTTGCCGGTGCCGACCCTGCGCGAGGTGGAAGGCCACGACGCGGTATTCGTCCTCGGCGAGGACCTGACCCAGACCTCCGCACGCCTGGCCCTGACGCTGCGCCAGACGGTCAAGGGCCGGGCCAGGCAGATGGCCGCCGCGATGAAGATCCAGGACTGGCACATGGCCGCAGTGCAGAACGTCGCCCAGGATGCGCTGAGCCCGCTGTTCATCGCCAGCGTCTGCAGCACGCGACTGGATGATGTCGCCCGCGAATGCGCACAGGCCGCACCAGCCGACCTGGCCCGCCTCGGCTTCGCCGTGGCGCACGCCATCGACCCGAACGCACCGGCCGTGGCCGGCCTAGACGCCGAAGCCGCCGCACTGGCCCGGCGCATCGCCGAGGCCCTGCTGGCGGCCGAGCGCCCGCTGATCGTTGCCGGCGCCTCGCTGGGCAGCCGGGCGCTGATCGAGGCCGCCGCCAATATCGCCAGCGCCCTGAAGAACCGCGAGAAAAACGGCTCCATCAGCCTGGTGCTGCCGGAAGCCAACAGCATGGGCCTGGCCCTGCTGCAGGGCGAGGCCCTGTGCAGCCAGTCGCTGGACGCCGCGCTGCAGGCCCTGACCAGCGGCGAGGCCGACGCCCTGGTGGTGCTGGAGAACGACCTCTACCGCCGCGCCGACGCCGCCCGGGTCGACGCCGCCCTGGCCGCCGCCAGGGTGGTAATAGTCGCCGATCACCAGTGGACACCGACCGCCGCCAAGGCGCACCTGTTGCTGCCCGCCGCCAGCTTCGCCGAGGGCGACGGCACCCTGGTCAGCCAGGAGGGCCGCGCCCAGCGCTTCTTCCAGGTCTTCGATCCCACCTATCACGACGGCGACAACCTGGTGCGCGAAGGCTGGCGCTGGCTGCATGCCCTGCACAGCACCCTGCAGAGCCAGGCGGTCGACTGGACCTTGCTCGATCAGGTCACCGCGGCCTGTGCCGCCAGCGTCCCGGCACTGGCCGGCATTCGCGACGCCGCGCCGGACGCCAGCTTCCGCATCAAGGGGCTCAAGCTGTCGCGCGAACCCCATCGCTACAGCGGCCGCACGGCGATGCGCGCCAATATCAGCGTGCACGAGCCGCGCCAGCCCCAGGACCAGGACTCCGCTTTCGCCTTCTCCATGGAGGGCTACTCCGGCTCCGCCGAGACCCGCCAGCAGATTCCCTTCGCCTGGTCGCCCGGCTGGAACTCGCCCCAGGCCTGGAACAAGTTCCAGGACGAGGTCGGAGGCCACCTGCGCGCCGGCGATCCGGGCGTGCGCCTGGTCGAGGCCGCCGGCGTTGCCCTGCCCTGGTTCGCCCCCTGCGCCGCCTTCGCCCCGGCCCAGGGCACGCTGCAGGCGGTGCCCCTGCACCACCTGTTCGGCAGCGAGGAGACGTCCGCCCTCGCCGCGCCGATTCAGGCCCGCGCCCCGGCCCCCTACGTCGCCCTGGCCCGCGAGGAGGCCACGCGCCTGGGCCTGGCGGACGGCGCCCTGCTCAGCCTGAGCCTCGACGGTCGGCCCCTGCGCCTGCCGCTGCAGCTGCGCGATGGCCTCGCGCTCGGCCTGGTCGGCCTGCCCGCGGGGCTGCCCGGGATTCCGCCATCGATCGCTGGCGCGGTGGTGACGGCAATCCGGGAGGCCGGGCAATGAACTGGCTGACGCCCGAGTCGACCGAGATCCTGGTGGCGGTGCTCAAGGCCGTGGTCATCCTGCTCGTGGTGGTGGTCAGCGGCGCCCTGCTGAGCTTCGTCGAACGCCGCCTGCTCGGCTGGTGGCAGGACCGCTACGGGCCCAACCGCGTCGGGCCGTTCGGCCTGTTCCAGATCGCCGCGGACATGCTCAAGATGTTCTTCAAGGAAGACTGGACGCCGCCCTTCGCCGACAAGGTGATCTTCACCCTGGCGCCGCTGATCGCCATGAGCGCCATGCTGATGGCCTTCGCCATCATCCCCATCACCCCGACCTGGGGCGTGGCGGACCTGAACATCGGCATCCTGTTTTTCTTCGCCATGGCCGGGCTGTCGGTCTACGCCGTGCTGTTCGCCGGCTGGTCGAGCAGCAACAAGTACGCCCTGCTCGGCGCCCTGCGCGCCTCGGCGCAGACGGTGTCCTACGAGGTGTTCCTGGCCCTGGCGCTGATGGGCGTGGTGGCCCAGGCGGGCTCGTTCAATATGCGCGAGATCGTCGACTATCAGGCCCAGCACCTGTGGTTCATCGTTCCGCAGTTCTTCGGCTTCTGTACCTTCTTCATCGCCGGCGTCGCGGTCACCCACCGCCATCCCTTCGACCAGCCGGAAGCCGAGCAGGAACTGGCCGACGGTTACCACATCGAGTACGCCGGGATGAAATGGGGCATGTTCTTCGTCGGCGAATACATCGGCATCATCACCATCTCGGCGCTGCTGGTGACCCTGTTCTTCGGCGGCTGGCACGGCCCGTTCGGCCTCCTGCCGCAGATCCCGTTCTTCTGGTTCGCCGCCAAGACCTGCTTCTTCATCATGCTCTTCATCCTGCTGCGCGCCTCGATTCCACGGCCGCGCTACGACCAGGTCATGGCGTTCAGCTGGAAGTTCTGCCTGCCGCTGACCCTGCTCAACCTGCTGGTGACCGGCGCCCTGGTGCTGGCCGCGGCCCAGTAAGGAGGCCCCCCATGTTCCACTACATCAGGCATGTGATCCACGGCACCTTCACCCAGCTGCGCAGCCTGGCGATGATCTTCGCCCACGGCTTTCGCCACCGCGACACCCTGCAGTACCCGGAGGAGGCGGTGTACCTGCCGCCGCGCTACCGCGGGCGCATCGTCCTGACCCGTGACCCGGACGGCGAGGAACGCTGCGTGGCCTGCAACCTGTGCGCGGTGGCCTGCCCGGTCGGCTGCATCTCCCTGCAGAAGGCCGAGGCCCAGGACGGCCGCTGGTATCCGGAATTCTTTCGCATCAACTTCTCGCGCTGCATCTTCTGCGGCCTGTGCGAGGAGGCCTGCCCGACCACCGCCATCCAGCTGACCCCGGACTTCGAGATGGGCGAGTTCAAGCGCCAGGACCTGGTGTACGAGAAGGAGGACCTGCTGATCTCCGGCCCGGGCAAGTACCCCGACTACAACTTCTACCGCGTCGCCGGCATGGCCATCGCCGGCAAGCCGAAGGGCGCCGCGCAGAACGAGGCCGAGCCGATCAACGTGAAAAACCTGCTGCCTTAAGGACGGAATGATGGAACTGGCTTTCTACTTCGCCGCCGGGGTCGCCGTGATGGCCACCTTGCGGGTGATCACCAGCAGCAACCCGGTACATGCCCTGCTGTACCTGATCATCTCGCTGCTGGCGGTCGCCATGGTGTTCTTCAGCCTCGGTGCGCCCTTCGCCGGCGCCCTGGAGATCATCGTCTACGCCGGCGCCATCATGGTGCTGTTCGTCTTCGTGGTGATGATGCTCAACCTCGGCGCCGCCGCCGTCGAGCAGGAAAGACGCTGGCTCACCCCCGGCATCTGGCTGGGCCCGGCCCTGCTTTGTGCCCTGCTGCTCGGCCAGCTGCTCTACGTGCTGCTCGCCGCGCCGAGCAGCGCCGCCATCGGCCAGGTCACGGTGGATGCCAAGACCGTTGGCATCAGCCTGTTCGGGCCCTACCTGCTGGCCGTCGAGCTGGCCTCGATGCTGCTGCTGGCGGCGCTGGTGGCCGCCTATCACCTCGGCCGCCACGAAGCCAAGGATGCGACCCCATGAGCGCGATTCCGATGGAACATGGCCTGGCCCTGGCCGGCGTGCTGTTCAGCCTCGGCCTGGTCGGCCTGCTGGTGCGCCGCAACATCCTCTTCGTGCTGATGAGCCTGGAAGTGATGATGAACGCCGCTGCCCTGGCCTTCGTGGTCGCCGGCGCGCGCTGGGGACAACCCGACGGCCAGGTGATGTTCATTCTGGTGATCAGCCTGGCGGCGGCCGAGGCCAGCATCGGGCTGGCGATCCTGCTGCAGCTGTACCGCCGCTTCAATACCCTGGATATCGACGCTGCCAGCGAGATGCGCGGATGAACCTACTCTTCCTGACCTGCCTGTTCCCGTTGCTCGGCTGGCTGACGCTGGCCTTCAGCCGCGGCCGTTGCTCGGAGAATACCGCGGCGCTGATCGGTGTCGGCTCAGTCGGCCTGTCGGCCCTGACCGCCGCCTGGATCATCTGGCAGTTCGCCAGCGCGCCGCCGCCGGGCGGTGTCTACAGCCAGTTGCTCTGGCAATGGATGGCGGTGGACGGCTTCACGCCCAGCTTCACCCTGTACCTGGACGGCCTGTCGCTGACCATGCTCGGCGTGGTCACCGGGGTCGGCTTTCTCATCCACCTGTTCGCCAGCTGGTACATGCGCGGCGAGGAAGGCTATTCGCGCTTCTTCGCCTACACCAACCTGTTCATCGCCAGCATGCTGTTCCTGGTGCTCGGCGATAACCTGCTGTTCCTCTACCTGGGCTGGGAAGGTGTGGGCCTGTGCTCGTACCTGCTGATCGGCTTCTACTTCAAGCACAGGGCCAACGGCAATGCGGCGCTCAAGGCCTTTATCGTCACCCGCGTGGGCGATGTGTTCATGGCCATCGGCCTGTTCATCCTGTTCTTCCAGCTCGGCACCCTGAACATCCAGGAACTGATGGTGCTGGCGCCACAGAAATACGTCGCCGGCGACACCTGGCTGTGGCTTGCCACCCTGATGCTGCTCGGCGGCGCGGTGGGCAAGTCGGCGCAGCTGCCGCTGCAGACCTGGCTGGCCGACGCCATGGCCGGCCCGACCCCGGTCTCCGCGCTGATCCACGCCGCCACCATGGTCACCGCCGGGGTCTACCTGATCGCCCGCACCCATGGCCTGTTCCTGCTGACCCCGGAAGTTCTCCAACTGGTCGGCATCGTCGGCGGCGCGACCCTGGTGCTGGCCGGGTTTGCCGCCCTGGTGCAGACCGACATCAAGCGCATCCTCGCCTACTCGACCATGAGCCAGATCGGCTACATGTTCCTCGCCCTGGGCGTCGGCGCCTGGAGCGCCGCGATCTTCCACCTGATGACCCACGCCTTCTTCAAGGCCCTGTTGTTCCTCGCCTCCGGAGCCGTGATCAACGCCTGCCATCATGAGCAGAACATCTTCAGGATGGGCGGCCTGTGGCGGAAATTGCCGCTGGCCTACGCCAGCTTCCTCGTCGGCGGCGCCGCCCTGGCCGCCCTGCCGCTGATCACCGCCGGCTTCTATTCCAAGGACGAGATCCTCTGGGAAGCCTTCGCCAGCGGCCACCAGGCCTTGCTCTACGCAGGGCTCACTGGCGCCTTCCTCACCTCGCTGTACACCTTCCGCCTGATCTTCATCGCCTTCCACGGCGAGGCCAAGGTCGAGGCCCATGCCGGCCATGGCGTCGCCCACTGGCTGCCCTTGTCAGTGCTGATCCTGCTGTCGACCTTCGTCGGCGCGCTGATCAGCCCGCCCCTGGCCGGGGTGCTACCGCAGAGCGTCGGCCACGCCGGTGGCGAGGCCAAGCACAGCCTGGAGCTGGCCTCGGCGCTTATCGCCCTGTCCGGCATCGTGCTCGCCGCCCTGCTGTTCCTCGGCCAACGGCGCCTGGTCGGTGCCCTTGCCGCCAGTGCCCCCGGGCGCCTGCTCGGCGCCTGGTGGTTCGCCGCCTGGGGCTTCGACTGGCTCTACGACAAGCTGTTCGTGCGCCCCTATCTGCTGGTCTGCCGGCTGCTCGGGCGCGACCCGATCGACGCCAGCATCGGCGTGCTGCCGCGCCTGGCCCGTGGTGGACATGGCGTCCTGAGCCGCAGCGAAACCGGACAGCTGCGCTGGTACGCGGCGTCCATCGTCGGCGGCGCCGTGCTGGTACTCACCGTCGTGCTGCTGGCCTGACCCGAGCATGAAACTACTGCGAAAGGAACCCCGCCCATCATGATTCTGCCCTGGCTAGTCCTGATCCCCTTCATCGGCGGCCTGCTGTGCTGGCTGGGTGAGCGTTTCGGCAACACGCTGCCGCGCTGGGTCGCCCTGCTGACCATGGCCCTGCTGTTCGGCCTGAGCCTGTGGCTGTGGTCCAGCGCCGATTTCAGCCTGGCCCCGGCGCCCGGCGTCGAGCCGCGCTGGGCCTACGAGTTCCAGCTGCCGTGGATCGAGCGCCTGGGCATCAGCCTGCACCTGGCGCTCGATGGCCTCTCGGTGCTGATGATCAGCCTCACCGGACTGCTGGGCGTACTCTCGGTGCTCTGTTCCTGGCATGAGATCCAGAACCGCGTCGGCTTCTTCCACCTCAACCTGATGTGGATTCTCGGCGGCGTGGTCGGGGTCTTCCTGGCCATGGACCTGTTCCTGTTCTTCTTCTTCTGGGAAATGATGCTGGTGCCGATGTACTTCCTCATCGCGCTCTGGGGCCACAGCGGCAGCGCCGGCAAGACCCGCATCACCGCCGCCACCAAGTTCTTCATCTACACCCAGGCCAGCGGCCTGATCATGCTGGTGGCGATCCTCGCCCTGGTGTTCGTCCACTTCAACGGCAGCGGCGTGCTGACCTTCAACTACGCCGACCTGCTGAAGACCGAGCTGGAACCGGGCACCGAGTTCCTGCTGATGCTCGGCTTCTTCATCGCCTTCGCCGTGAAATTCCCGGTGGTGCCCTTCCACTCCTGGCTGCCGGATGCCCACGCCCAGGCGCCGACCGCCGGCTCGGTGGACCTGGCCGGCATCCTGCTCAAGACCGCCGCCTACGGCATGATCCGCTTCGCCCTGCCGCTGTTCCCCAACGCCTCGGCGGAGTTCGCCCCGGTGGCCATGGGCCTGGGCGTGTTCGCCATCGTCTACGGCGCCCTGCTGTCGTTCGCCCAGACCGACATCAAACGCCTGGTGGCCTACTCGAGCGTGTCGCACATGGGCTTCGTGCTGATCGCCATCTACTCGGGCAGCCAGATCGCCCTGCAGGGCGCGGTGGTGCAGATGCTCGCCCACGGCCTGTCCGCCGCCGCACTGTTCATCCTCTGCGGCCAGCTCTACGAGCGCCTGCATACCCGTGACATGCGCGAGATGGGCGGGATCTGGGCGCGCATGCCCTGGCTGCCCGCCCTCAGCCTGTTCTTCGCCGCGGCGGCCCTCGGCCTGCCCGGTACCGGCAACTTCATCGGTGAATTCCTCATCCTCATCGGCACCTTCCCCGCCGCACCCTGGGTCACCGTCCTCGCCGCCAGCGGCCTGGTGCTCGGTTCGGTCTACTCGCTGATCATGATCCACCGCGCCTACTTCGGCCCGGCCAAGGAAGAAGGCGCGCTGCTCGGGCTAAAGCCCCGCGAGCTGGGCATGGTGCTGGGCCTGGCCGTGCTGCTGACGCTGCTCGGCATCTACCCACAACCAGTGCTGGACACCTCGGCGGCCAGCATGCAGGGCGTGCAGCAGTGGTTCAGCACCAGTCTCAGCCAATTCGCCTCGGTTCGGTAAGCGATCTATGGAAAGCAGCGACATGCCCTTTACCCTGCAACACCTCATCGCCCTGCTGCCACTGCTGGTGACCAGCGCCACGCTCATCGTGGTGATGCTGGCGATCGCCTGGAAGCGCAACCACAGCCTGACCTTCGTCCTCTCGGTAGTCGGCCTGAACCTGGCCCTGCTGGCGATCATCCCGGCGCTGGAGGTCGCCCCGCTGCAGGTGACGCCGCTGCTACTGGTGGACCGCTTCGCCTGCTACTACATGGCCCTGATACTGGCGGCCACCCTGGCTTGCGTGACCCTGACCCACGCCTACCTGGGCGAGGCCACCCTGGGCGCCGGACAAACCAGCCGCCAGGGCTATCCCGGCAATCGCGAGGAGATGTACCTGCTGATGCTGCTGTCGGCCGCCGGCGGCCTGGTGCTGGCCGGTGCACAGCACCTGGCGGGGCTGTTCATCGGCCTGGAGCTGCTCTCGGTGCCGATCTACGGCCTGGTCGCCTATGCCTTCTTCGACAAGCGTTCGCTGGAGGCCGGCATCAAGTACATGGTGCTGTCGGCGGCCGGCAGCGCCTTCCTGCTGTTCGGCATGGCCCTGCTCTATGCCGACTCCGGCAGCCTCGGTTTCGCCCAGATCGGCGCCAGCCTCGCCGCCGGCGGCAGCCAGCTGGTGCAGATCGGCATCGGCATGATGCTGGTCGGCCTGGCCTTCAAGCTGTCGCTGGTGCCCTTCCACCTGTGGACGCCGGACGTCTACGAGGGCGCGCCGGCGCCGGTGGCGGCGTTTCTCGCGACCGCCAGCAAGGTCGCGGTATTCGCCGTGCTGCTGCGCCTGTACCAGATATCCCCGGCCACCGCCGGCGGCTGGCTGAATGACCTGCTGACGCTGATCGCCATCGCCTCGATCCTGGTCGGCAACCTGCTGGCGCTGCTGCAGAGCAACCTCAAACGCCTGCTGGGCTATTCCTCGATTGCCCATTTCGGCTACCTTCTGGTGGCCCTGGTGGCCAGCAAGGGCCTGGCGGTGGAGGCCATCGGCGTCTACCTGGCCACCTACGTGCTGACCTCCCTGGGCGCCTTCGGCGTGATCACCCTGATGTCGACCCCCTACAACGGCCGTGATGCCGACGCCCTGTACGAGTACCGCGGGTTGTTCTGGCGCCGACCCTACCTCACCGCGGTGCTCACGGTGATGATGCTGTCGCTGGCCGGCATTCCGCTCACGGCCGGCTTCATCGGCAAGTTCTACATCATCGCCGCCGGCGTGCAGGCGCAGCTGTGGTGGCTGCTCGGCGCCCTGGTGCTGGGCAGCGCCATCGCTGTGTTCTACTACCTGCGGGTGATGGTCACCCTGTTCCTCAACGAACCCAACCTGCACCGCCACGACGCGCCCTTCAACTGGGGCCAGCGCGCCGGCGGAATCATGCTGCTGTTCGTGGCGCTGCTGGCGTTCGCCATTGGCATCTACCCGCAGCCGCTGCTGGCCATGCTCAGCGGCATCAGCCTGGGCTGAAACGCAGGCGGGGTTGCCGAATGACCGGCAACCCCGCTGATGAGCCCTCTCCCCGCGCCGTTGGGGCTACAGCACCATCGCCGCCAGCCAGCCGAACGCCAGCAGCGGCAGGTTGTAGTGCAGGAAGGTCGGCACCACGCTGTCCCAGATGTGATTGTGCTGGCCATCGACGTTCAGGCCCGCGGTCGGCCCGAGGGTCGAATCGGAAGCCGGCGAGCCGGCATCGCCCAGGGCCCCGGCGGTGCCGACGATGCTGACGATGGCCAGCGGGCTGAAACCCAGTTGCAGCCCCAGCGGCACGAAGATCGCGGCGATGATCGGCACGGTCGAGAAGGACGAGCCGATGCCCATGGTCACCAGCAGGCCGACCAGCAGCATCAGCAGCGCGCCGATGGCCTTGTCGTGGCCGATCAGCTGCGCAGCGCCGTCGACCAGGGTGCTCACCTCGCCGGTGGCCTTCATCACCTCGGCGAAGCCGCCGGCGGCGATCATGATGAAGCCGATCATCGCCATCATCTTCATGCCTTCGGTGAACAGGCCGTCGGCCTCCTTCCAGCGCACCACCCCGGACAGCGAGAAGATCACGAAGCCCACCAGGGCGCCGATGATCATCGAGTCCAACCACAACTGCACGACAAAGGCGGCGGCGATGGCCACACCGGCCACCAGCAGGCTCAAGGGGTTGTAGCTCACGTCCACGCGCTCGACCCGCTCGATCTTCGCCAGGTCGTAGACGCGCTTGCCGCGGTAGCTCAGCAGCACCGCCACCAGCAGCCCCAGCAGCATGCCCAGCGCCGGAATCGCCATCGCCTGGCTCACGCTGATGCCACTGGTATCCACCCCGGCCTTGGCCACGTTGGCCAGCAGGATCTCATGCAGGAAGATCCCGCCGAAGCCCACCGGCAGGAACATGTAAGGGGTGATCAGGCCGAAGGTCAGCACACAGGCGATCAAGCGGCGATCCAGTTGCAGCCTGCTCAGGACATAGAGCAGCGGCGGCACCAGCAGGGGAATGAAGGCGATATGGATCGGCAGGATGTTCTGCGAGGCGATGGCCACGGCCAGCAGCAGGCCCAGCAGCAGCCACTTGAGCCAGGCCCCGCCCGCGTCCTGCTGCCGACCGACCATGGCCAGGGCCTTGTCGGACAGGGCATGGGCCAGTCCGGACTTGGCGATGGCCACGGCGAAGGCGCCGAGCAGGGCATAGGACAGGGCCACGGTAGCGCCGCCGCCCAGGCCCTGGTTGAAGGCATCCAGCGTGCCCTCCACCCCCAGGCCACCGAGCAGGCCGCCGAGCAATGCACCGATGATCAGGGCGATCACCACATGCACCCGGCACAGGCTGAGGATCAGCATGACGCCGACCGCTGCGATTACTGCATTCATGAAGCACTCCTCGATGTTTGCGCACGTCTGGCGATGGCCACAGGGGGCGTGGCTGGCGCAAAAAGCCGCGCACTCTGCCGCAACCCAGCACTGCTGTCAAAAATAGCCGTGCGAAATAATGATCGAGGCGTGCATAATTTCACCGCACCCTATGGCCGAGCGTCCGAAGTTGCCGGCGAATCCAGCGCGCCAGCCGATTAGCGTTCAAGAAAAGTCGACGCCCGCCGATGGTCAACGAATAAGCCGTTTTACGAATAATAAGGAGCGCCGCATGTCGCCCAGCCGCCTGTCCATTCAGCTGAAGATCACCCTATTGGCGGGACTCTGCCTGGTTCTCATCGTCACCCTGCTGGTGGGCGCCTCGCTCTACCAGTCGACCAGCACCGCCGAGCTGGTGCGCAGCTCCAGCAGTGACATGCTCAAGAACAGCGCCAAGTTGCGCCTGCAGGCCCGCGGCGAACTGCAGGCGATCCGCATCCAGCGCTACTTCATGGACGCCTATCAATACGGCACGGGCTTTTCCCGGCAGATCCTGTTCCTGCGCGACCAGGCGAAGAAACGCTTCCTCGACGCCTTCGACCTGCGCGAGGACCTGACCCGGCAGGTACGCAGCAGCCTGGAGGCCAACCCCGACCTGCTCGGCCTGTATCTGGTGTTCGAACCCAATGCCCTGGACGGCAAGGACGAGCTGTTCGTCGACCAGCCCGCGCTGGGCAGCAACGAGCAGGGGCGTTTCTCGCTCTACTGGTCGCAACCCTCGCCGGGCACGCTGGAATCCGAGTCGATGAGCGAGGAGATGCTCGGCGATACCAAGGTCGGCCCCAGCGGCGATCCCTACAACGCCTGGTACACCTGCCCGCGCGACAGCCGCAAGGCCTGCGTGCTGGAGCCCTACTACGACGAGGTCGGTGGCCGCCAGGTGCTGATGACCAGCATCGCCTTCCCCCTCGAGTTGGAGGGCAAGGTGATCGGTGTCATGGGTGTGGACATCAGCCTGGACAGCCTTCAGCAGTTGAGCCTGCAGGCTAATCAGGAGCTCTACGCCGGCGAAGGCCATATCAGCATCTTCAGCCCGGCGGCCCTGCTCGCCGGCCACAGCCGCGACGCCAAGCTGCTCAGCGCCGCAGTCGACAAGGCCTACGGCGAGCATTCCGGCGAGTTGCGTCCGCTGATCAGCAACGGCCAGGCCGCGGAGTTGCAACACGGCGAGATGATGCGCGTGCTGCAACCCTTCAAGCCGATTCCCGAGGCGAAGAACTGGAGTGTGCTGCTGGAAGTGCCCGAGCAGGTCCTGCTCGGCCCGGCCCGGCAGCTGGAGAACCAGCTCGACAGCCGCCGCACCGCGGACAGCAGCCTGAGCCTGCTGATCGGCCTGGTCGCGGTTCTCGCCGGCCTGCTGCTGATGTGGCTGACGGCACGCGGGGTCACCCGGCCCATCCTCGGAGTGGCCGCCATGCTCAAGGACATTGCCAGCGGCGAAGGCGACCTGACCCGCCGCCTGGCATACGCCAAGCAGGACGAACTGGGCGAGCTGGCCGGCTGGTTCAACCGCTTCCTCGACAAGTTGCAGCCGGTCATCGCCGACGTCAAACGCAGCGTGCAGGACGCCCGCAGCACCGCCGACCAGTCCGCGGCCATCGCCAGCCAGACCAGCGCCGGCATGCAGCAGCAGTTCCGCGAAGTCGACCATGTGGCCACCGCCTTCCAGGAAATGAGCGCCACCGCCCAGGATGTCGCGCATAACGCCGCCCAGGCCGCCGAGGCGGCGCGCACGGCCGACCAGGCCAGCCACGAAGGGCTCGGGGTGATCGGCCAGACCACCTCCTCCATCGAGCTGCTGGCCAACGAGATGAACGTGGCCATGCAGGAGGTCGAGGGCCTGGCCAGCAGCAGCGAACAGATCGGCTCGGTGCTGGAGGTGATCCGCTCGATCGCCGAACAGACCAACCTGCTGGCACTCAACGCCGCCATCGAGGCGGCCCGCGCCGGCGAGGCCGGGCGTGGCTTCGCCGTGGTCGCCGATGAGGTGCGCAACCTGGCCAAGCGCACCCAGGACTCGGTGGAAGAGATCCGCCAGGTGATCGAAGGCCTGCAGAGCGGCACCCGCGAGGTGGTCAGCACCATGCACAGCAGCCACCGCCAGGCCCAGGGCAGCGTTGCCCAGGTCGAACAGGCGGTCGCCGCGCTGCAGCGCATCAGCCAGGCGGTCAGCGTGATCACCGAGATGAACCTGCAGATCGCCAGCGCCGCCGAGGAGCAGAGCTCGGTCGCCGAGGAGATCAACCGCAATGTCGCCTCGATACGCGACGTCACCGAAGCCATCTCCGGCCAGGCCGACGAGTCCGCCCAGGTCAGCCAGAACCTCAACCGCCTGGCCAACCATCAACAGAGCCTGATGGATCAGTTCCGCGTCTGAGACCCGCCGGAAGGCGTCGCGCCGCCGGCCCCGGTGTCCGAGGGGCGCGACAGCTTCCAGGTTCCGCCGCGCCGGATTGACGCGCTTGCGGCGCCCATGACCGGGACGACCGGACCTTCGCCGATACCCTGTGACGCCGGGTCCCATCATTCAGCCGGTGAAGTGCCCGGGGATCGACCGCTACTAGCCGTATAATCACGCCCCCGACGACGGAGGCGAGCATGAGCGCGATTCACATCAAGTCCCCTGCCCTGACGATCAAGGCCGGTTCCCGGGCCATGGCGCGCATTCGCCAGCATGGCCTGCAACCGGCGGACGTCGGCATCCTGCCCGGCGCCGCCGGTGGCCCCAAGGCCCTGGGCATTCAGGGCCTGGACCTGGCGCTGTTCGGTGACTGGCTGCCCCGCGCCCCGCGCGAGCGCGCGCTGATCGGCGCCTCGATCGGCTCCTGGCGCTTCGCCAGCGCCTGCCTGGACGATGCCGCCGCCGGCATTCGCCGTCTTGGCGAGTTGTATACCCAGCAGCAGTTCGCCAAAGGCGTGAGCATGGCCGAGGTCTCGAACAGCTGCCGGCTGATGCTCGAGCAGCTGCTCGAGGGTCGCGACGCCCAGGTGCTGAACAATCCCCACTATCGCCTGAACATCGTGCTGGTGCGCAGCCAGGGGCTGCTGCAGCACGATCACCGTGCCGCACTGGGCCTCGGCCTGTCGGCGGTCATCGGCAACAACCTGCTCGGCAGGCCACGCCTGGCCCGGCATTTCGAACGGATCATCCTGCATGACGACCGCCAGGCCCCGCCCTTGGCGCCGCTACGGGACTTTCCTTCGCGCTGCCTGCCACTGGGCCCGCACAACCTGCGCCACGCCCTGCTCGCCTCCGGCTCGATCCCCATGATCATGCAAGGCGTGCGCGACATACCCGGGGTCGGCCCCGGCACCTACCGCGACGGCGGCCTGCTCGACTACCACCTCGACCTGCCGTACAGCGGCAACGATATCGTGCTCTACCCGCACTTCACCGATCGGATCATCCCCGGCTGGTTCGACAAGGGCATGTCCTGGCGGCGTGGCGACGGCGGGCGCCTGCAGGACGTGCTGCTGCTCGCTCCATCGGCGGACTACCTCGCCCGCCTGCCCCATGGCAAGCTGCCAGACCGCAAGGATTTCAGCCGTTACCTGGGCGACGACGGTGGTCGCCGACGCTGCTGGCGCCAGGCCATGGACGAAAGCCGCCGGCTTGGTGACGAGTTCCTCGAACTGGTGGAGGGCGGCACACTGGCCGAGCGCATGGTGGCGCTCTAAGGCGCGCCGCGATTGCCAGGGAGGGCCGCAGACGGCTAGTTTTACGCGCCACGCAACCAAGGACGGATCTGTATGAAACTGGCGGTCGCCATCATCCACGGCATCGGCACCCAACCCGACATTCGCGACGGCGACGGCCAGCACGCCTTCGCCCAGGAGCTGATCGCCGGCCTGCGCCAGCGCCTGGGCGTCGACGCCGACCAGGTGGCCTTCCAGAGCCTGTACTGGGCGAGCGTGCTGGACAAACGCCAGCTGGCCTACCTCGACCAACTGCGCGGGCAGCCAGTGCGCTGGCGCTGGTTGCGGCGCATCGTCACCCTGTTCCTCGGTGATGCCAGCGGCTACCGCCAGGTCAGCCAGGCCTATGACACCACCTACGAGGAGGTCCACCAATGCCTGCGCAACGGTCTCAACCGTCTGCGCGCCCGGGTCGATGCCCATACCCCGCTGGTGGTGCTTGCCCACTCCCTGGGCGGGCACATCTTCTCCAATTTCGTCTGGGACCAGCAGCGCATCAACCGCACCGCGTCCTGCCCCCACGACCCCTTCCTGGGCCTGGAAACCCTGGCCGGCCTGGTCACCTTCGGCTGCAACATCCCGCTGTTCACCTTCGCCTACGACCCGGTGGTACCGATCCGCTTCCCCGGCCACTGCCTGAGCGAACCCGTGCGCGATCAGGCGCGCTGGCTCAATCTCTACGCGCCAGCGGACATTCTCGGCTATCCGTTACGGCCGATACCGGGCTATGCGAGCGTGGTCCACGAAGATCGCGCCATGCCCGTCGGGCCCTGGTACAAACGCCACACGCCGCTGAGCCACCTCGCCTATTGGCAGGATCGGCGCTTTCAGCGCTATGTCGCGCAGTACCTGCAGCGGGTCCTGAACGCCTGCACTGCGCCGAAAGCCTCCGGCGGCTGAGCGGCCAAACAAAACGCCCCGGAACCCATGGCAACCCTCGAGGGTTGCCTGTGTTCCGGGGCGTCCTTCCGGCACGCTTCAATCAGCGCGGGGAGCGGCCAAACCTGCGTGGTTCAGCGATCAGCGATTACCACGCCGCCAGCGCCGGGTTGCGCACCACCTCGCTGCCAGCTGCCTGAGCCGCGCCAGCTTCCTCGCGCTTCTTCGCCCACTGGGTGAGCAGCACCATCGCGATGAAGCCACCGACGATCATCACCGGATAGGCGGCGAGAATCTCGGTCAGCGAGTACTTCCAGGACAGCGGACGACCGATGCCCAGCATCGCCGCGTAGAACCAGGACACACCCGACAGCGCGCCGGCAAACAGTGCGAACATGCGCATGCTGAACTTCAGTTTGAGCAGCGAGCCGGCCTTCTGCAGCGCCGGCAATACCAGGCCGTGCAGCAGCATGCCGTTGAAGGTCAGCAGCATGACGATGGCGATCTTGGCCTGCAGCTTGGGGTTGAGCAGGTAGGACAAGCCACTGGCACTGATATCCAGCCAGATGATCGCCACGCCACTGACCCAGAGCACCGCCAGGGCAATGGAAACGGACTTCTGCAGGCTTTCCATATGCTGGCTGTCCTGCAGATGGGAGTTTCCGCCCTTGAACAACTCTTTGATCATGGCGAAGTCGCTGGTCAGTACCATGCCGATGGCGACACAGCAGGCGATCAGGTGCGCGTACACAATCCCTAGGCGCATAAACTCCATGGTTGCTTGCTGCTCAAAGAACGCGGCGATAGTGCTCAGGTCCATGGGATACCTCTACTTCTTGCTGGGTGAACCAAACAGATCGATCGACTTGGTTCAGCGAGTTTCTACATTTGCAGTGAAGAAATGACTCCAATGCTGCTTTGCGGTTTCTGTGGCGAAACATCAAATGCACTACTACTTGGCGAATGAACTGCTCATCATTCGATTTCCTCTTTCAAAGGTAAAAAGCTCCCCCGCACCTGATGTCGTGCATCCGAGAAAGAGCTCCTGATTGGGTGAGGTCGACGCTAAGTCGGCCGTCCTCAAATGGCTACTCTCTGAGCGAGCGAAGTTGAAATCGTTCACTTTTCATACAGCAACGCCGACGAACGGCAGCCTTCCGAAACACGCACAAACGCTAGCGATTGGCCATCTTCCGGGCTCGAAGCCGGGAGAATATTGGTGATTTCCGACATTGCCGAACAGTTGAGCGACAGCTTCCGTGAACCAGTTGAACTTTTCGCTTCGGCCATGTGACTTATTAGTCAGGGTCGGTCATCAACAGCTATGACCGGCCAGCGCGCACTCATGCCGCTGTCCCTACACACTTTGGGATCACCTCGGAGAACCCCATGGACGCCCCGCTGCGTTTCAACGAAGCACTGCTCATCGCCGATCGCGCCTTCAAGCCCTTCCAATGCGTTGCCTGGTCGCCGCAAGACGGCACCGGCGAGCTGAGTCTGACGGTCATCGACCGCACCAGCACTCGCCTGCTCGGTAGAACCCAGCTGCCCAGCAGCATCTACAGCGACCCGGACAAGCTGGCCAAGGTGCTGGAACAGTCCCGCCAGGAGCTCAGTAAGCAGGGTTTCAACCTCGCGCCCTGGAGCATGCCGGAGTAAATCGCCCGGCGACTGGCTCCCCGGTCCGCGCGGCGCCCAACGCCGCGCGTACGGATCACTGCTGGCACCTCGTGCTCGGGCCAGCCCACGAACTGGCATTATCCGTGGGCTTAGTGTCCTTGTTGCCATCCCCTCGCTGAGCGCAGACTGCATCCATTGCTCACCGAGACCTCCCCATGGATGCGCCGAAAACCATCGCCTGCCTGATCTACCCGGACGTCATGAGCCTCGACGTGACCGGCCCGCTACAGGTATTCGCCTCCGCCAACGACGAACGCCAACGCCAGGGGTTGCCGCCCAGCTACAGATTGCTGGTACTCGGTCCCCAGGCGGGCGCGATCGCCACCTCGGCCGGCGTCCAGCTACTCGCCGAACAGGCCTGGGAGCAGACCGACGCGACCCACATCGATACCCTGCTGATTCCCGGCGGCGCCGGCGAACAGCAGCAGTGTCAGAACCCGCAACTGCTGAGCTGGCTGCGCGCGGCGGAACCTCGGGTACGCCGTCTCGGCTCGGTCTGCTCCGGCGCCCTGATCCTGGCGGCCGCCGGACTGCTCGATGGCCGCCGCGCCACCACCCACTGGGCCGATGTGGGCAGGCTGCGCGAGGCTCATCCGCAGGTCGAGGTGCAGGGGGATTGCCTGCACACCTACTCAGCCGATGACCCGGGCGGCGATGCGCACATATTCACCTCAGCCGGCGTAACCGCCGGTATCGACCTGGCCCTGGCGCTGGTGGAGGCCGATCTCGGCCGCGCCATGGCCCTGACCGTGGCCCGCCGGCTGGTGATGTTCCTGCGCCGACCCGGCGGCCAGGCCCAGTTCAGTGCGCTGCTTGCCCCCGACCCCAGTCGCATACCGCGCCTGGCCGCCCTGCTCGACTGGATTCCCGCTCACCTGGCCGATGACCTTTCGGTGGAGGCGCTGGCCGCCCAGGCCTGTATGGCACCGCGCACCCTGTCGCGGGTATTCGTCGAGGAGCTGGGCATGGGACCCGGTCGCTATGTCGAACGCATCCGCCTGGAGACCGCCCGTCACCTGTTGCAGAACGCCAACGCCTCGATCTCCACGGTGGCGCGCCTCACCGGCTTCGGCCACCCGGAGAACCTGCGTCGGGCCTTCCACAAGCATCTATCCGTCAGCCCCCAGGCCTACGCCGAGCGATTCGCCTGATGCCAACGAGCACAATCTGCAACCCCACCACCGAGAGCCCCCGATGACGCCTTACCTTCACACACTCCGCAGCCAAGCCAGCGCCCTGCCACCCCGCGCACCAGCCCGGCAGATAGCGCTGGCTTGGCTCGGCGGCGCTCTGGCCATAGCCTGCGTGGCCAACGTCGCCGAGTTGCTATCACTCGGTCTACTGCTGGGATCCTTCGGCGCATCCTGCGTGCTGGTATTCGGCTACCCCGAATTGCCCTTCTCGCAGCCACGCAATGTGCTGGTCGGGCACCTGTTGAGTAGCCTGACCGGTCTGCTGTTTCTGCATCTGCTTGGCCCGCAGTGGTGGTCGCTTTCGCTCGCAGTAGGCAGCGCCATCGCCCTGATGATGCTGACTCGCAGCGTCCACCCGCCGGCGGGTTCGAATCCGGTGATCATCTTTCTCGCCCTGCCGGGCTGGGACTTCCTGCTGTTCCCCACGCTGTTCGGAGGGCTACTGCTGATCGCAGTGGCGCTGCTGTACAACAACGCCACGCGCGGCGGTCGCTATCCGCAGTACTGGTAACGACGGTGTGCTGACGGCCGTTTAGGCGGGTCGGGCTCAGCGCCTGAGACCGACCCGCAGGTGTAACCGAGCCTAGACGGGAACCTGGTGAAGGCTGGTGCGGTTGCGCCCGCCTTTCTTGGAAGCATAGAGGGCGTGATCGGCCCACTCGATAAGTTGCTCGTGGCCAGTGCTGGGCGGAGCAAGGTCGGCAACCCCAAGACTGATGGTCACCGGGATGACCACGCCATCGTGCTCCACCCGCATGGCCTCGACGGCCAGACGCAAGCGCTCGGCGAACAGCTGTGCACCCTTGGCATCGGTGTCCGGCAGCAGCACGGCGAACTCTTCGCCACCGTATCGGCCGGCGATGTCGTTGGTGCGCACATGCGCCAACACCAGGTTGGCAACGCCCTGAATCACCTTGTCGCCGGCCTGATGGCCATAGGTGTCGTTGACCTTCTTGAAGTGATCGATATCGAACATCACCAGGGAAGCCATGGTCCGGTAACGCTGGTGGCGGGCATATTCGAGGCGCAGGGCTTCTTCCCAGTGCCCGCGGTTGTTCAGGCCGGTGAGCCGATCGGTGCTGGACAGGCGTTTGAGTTCCAGGTTGGCGGCCTGCAGCTGACGCTTGTTGGTCGCCACCTCGGTGACGTCGTAGATGATCACGCAGATGTGCGCGACCTCGCTGTTGGTGGCCCGCAGCGGTATCAGGGTGACGTTCTGATACATGTGGTCTTCCTGCCCGGTGATCGGCTGGTAGTTCTTGAAGCGCACCAGGTAGGGTCGCTGCTCCCAGATGGTGAAGGCAGGCGTTCCCAGCAGCGCGACGGTCTCCAGCTTGTTGCGGAACCAGTCCTCGTCCACTTCGGGGAAGACCTCGAAGAAGGACTGCTGATGAACCTCGCTGGGCGGGCGCCCGGAGTGGTTCTCCATGAAGCTGTTCCAGATCTCGACCCGGTATTCGCGATCGAGCATGATCACGCCGACGTCGATGCTCTGCACGGTCGCCATCAGCCAGTGAAACTCGTTGAGATCCAGCAGTGCGCTCATGATCAGCTCATCAGATAGGCGGTTTTAAGGGAAAGTCGGGCCACCGAGTCCTCGGTGAAGAGCAGCAGCAGGTCGAAATGAATGTCGTGCCCTTCCAGGCTGTAGCTGAGCTCGACCGCCAGGGTCTTCCTCCAGCGGCGCTGGTTGACGCGAATCAGTTCCTCGATGGGCGAATGCTGGCCGAGTACCACCGGATGGCCCTGGGAGAAGCTCACATCGAGCTGCGCGGCGATGCCGCTCAAGCAGGCGCCGATCAGGATGCTGGCCAGGTCCAGCAGCATCTCCAGCTCGCCAGCCTGATTGACCGGCTTCCAGCGCATCAGCTTGGCCATGTCACGCACTTCGGAGTCGTGGAAGATCAGCAGCGCCTCGCCGGCGATGCCGCTGCCGATATAGCCCTGACACACCGCCGACAGCTTGTCGCTCTGCTGCGCGTTGGCCAGGGCCATGTGCAGTTCGCCGACTTCGAGGATATTGACGTTGGGGATAGGCAAGCGGACGAACACATCCAGCTGCCTGGCCAACAAGGCGGCCGCCTGGCCCATCGCCACGTTCACCACTTCGCGGAAAGCATCGCGAAACTGCACATTGGGCTCATCGGCGTCGATCTCGGCAGCCGACTCGGGCGAAGGCTCGCCGAGCAGGCCGAAATCGAGCAGGGTGCGCCGCAACAGCTCGGGGTCGACGGGTTTCTTCAGGAAGGCCAGGGCGCCGAGTTCGGCCACCCGCTTGATCGCCTCGTCCTGAACGTCACCGGACACCACGATGACCTGGGTATCGAGCGCCTCGTCGCGGATGGCGGCCAGGACCTCATAACCGTCCAGCTCCGGCATCGTCAGATCGAGCAGCACCAGGCCTATGCCGCCGCGGCGCAGGGCTTCGAGCCCTTCTCGGCCGTTGACGGCCTGGACCACGGCGACCGGCCAATCCGCGGGCAAGGCTCGGATCAGCTGCTTACGCGCCATATTGGAGTCATCACACACCAGCAGCGAGGAAATCGACAAGGTCGCAGACTCTTTTTGGGAAAACATATTGTTATTTTCGGCCAGCATAGCAGCACCTTGCCCCAAGATGCACAGCCCAGGTGTGTGCGGGCCATAAACGAAAAAGGCGACCCGTAGGTCGCCTTTCTTGCTCTGCTGCCTCAGTAGTAGGCATTTTCCTTGTTGCTGTGGTCGGTCACGTCGCGCACCCCTTTGAGTTCGGGGATGCGCTCGAGCAAGGTCCTCTCGATGCCTTCCTTGAGGGTCACGTCCGCCTGGCCGCAGCCCTGGCAGCCGCCGCCGAACTGCAGTACGGCGATGCCGTCATCGACCACGTCGATCAGGCTGACCTGGCCGCCATGGCTGGCCAGGCCCGGATTGATCTCGGTCTGCAGGTAGTAGTTGATACGCTCGTTGATCGGACTGTCTTCATTGACCATAGGCACCTTGGCGTTCGGCGCCTTGATGGTCAGCTGGCCGCCCATGCGGTCGGTGGCGTAGTCCACCACGGCATCTTCCAGGAACGGCTCGCTGACCGCATCGATCCAGGCGGTGAAGCTGGCCAGGGCCAGGGCAGTATCCTCGGCCTTCTGCTCGCCCGGCTTGCAATAGGCGATGCAGGTTTCCGCATATTGGGTGCCCGGCTGGGTGATGAAGATGCGGATGCCGATGCCGGTGGTGTTCTGCTTGCTCAGCAGATCGGCGAGATAATCGTGTGCGGCGTCAGTAATGGTGATGGTGCTCATGGCAACTCCTCGCAAACATGGGCGCAGTGTACGCCAACCAGCGCGCTTGGTTAAAGCCTGAGCGTTTCTGTCGGATAAGCAGCCGTGTAACGATCGCCGGCGCCGCGGGTCCACTGACTAGGTCACCGCGTGAGCGCTCCACCATGAACCTGCTGCTGCCTGTCCTTTCGCTCGCCTTGCTGCTGTCGGGTCCCATCGCCCTGGGGGCCGAGCTACTGCGTTTCAGCAGCGGCGCGGCGCCCACACCGGTGCTGGAACTGTTCACCTCGCAGGGCTGCAGTTCCTGTCCGCCCGCCGACCGCTGGTTGTCCCGGCTGCGCGAGCATCCGCAGCTGTGGCAGGGCCTGATTCCCCTGGCCTTCCATGTCGATTACTGGGATCGACTGGGATGGCCCGACCCCTTCGCCAATCCGGCTCACAGTGCGCGGCAGCGTGGCTATGCACGCAGCAGCGCCAGTCGAAGTGTCTACACCCCGGGTTTCATCCTGGCGGGACGCGAGTGGCGCGGCTGGTTCCGGGGCGAGCCACTCGACCTGCCCAGCGGCGCCGAGGTTGGCACACTGACGTTACGGCTGGACGGCGACAGCCTGCGGCTGGCCTTCGACGCCAGCGCAACTGCGCCGGCGGGGCTCATCGCCCACGTCGCGCGCCTGGGGTTCGGCCTGCACACCCGAGTCAGCCGGGGCGAAAACGCCGGCAGCCTGCTGACCCATGATTTCGTAGTGCTGAGCCTGCAACAGATCGCCGCCAGAACACCGAACCGCTGGATCACTCGCCTGCCACACGAGCCGCGCGGTGAGCGCCAGGCCATAGTCGCCTGGCTCAGTGCCCCCGGGGATTTGGCCCCCTATCAGGCTGTCGGCGGCTGGCTACCCAGGCAACGCCCCGGTGCCCGCTGAAGCATCGGGCCAACCGGCAAGATCCGCACTCGACCGCGCCCAGGCCATTCATCTGCAATACTTGCTGGAGAGTCGCGGCTTTAGCAGGTGAAGCCACCCGCCATCAGCAAGGAGTGTCCCTGATGTATCGCCAAATCATGATTCCGGTCGACCTAGACCATGTCGAGCGCCTGGAAAAGGCCCTGAATACCGGTGCCGACCTGGCCAAACTCTACGATGTGCCCGTGTGCTACGTCGGCGTATCGGGCAACACCCCCAGTGCCATCGCACACAACCCTACCGAGTTCGCGGCCAAGATGCAGGCCTTCGGCGAGGCTCAGGCGCAGAAGTACGGACTGAGCAAAGTCGGCACCGCCACCTATATCAGCCATGACCCGGCCGTAGACCTGGACAAGACCCTGTTGAAGGCGGCCAAGGAACAGGGCGCCGACCTGGTGGTCATGGCCTCCCACGTGCCGGGGTTGGCAGAACACCTGTTCGCCTCCAACGCCGGGTATTTCGCCTCCTACTCCGACGCCTCGGTGCTGGTCGTGCGATAGACCCGAGCGGCGCCCGCTACAGGTTTTCGTAGCGATTCATATCCAGCACCGCCGCCTCGATGGGCTCGGTCTCGCGGATATAGGCCGCGAGATCGTGGAAGTAGCGCCAGAACTCGGGATGGCTGCGGCGGATGCCCCAGCGTTCTACCACAGGCTCGAACGCCGTGGGATCACTCGCCCGCTCCAGCGCCGCAACGAACGCGGGGACCTCTGCGGCCCTAAGGCTGAACATGAAGTTGGGATAACTGCTCAGCACGCCGGGATAGAGGGTCAGGGTGTCGCGCTCAGGCTGGTAGCGCAGCGCCTCGCCGAGCATGAAGGCCACGTTGCTGTGCGTACGATTGCGCAGCAGGCTGTAGACCTCGCGCCGCCCGTTTGCCTGCTCGACCCGCAGCAAGGTGGTCTCAGGGAGCTGGTTGATCACCTTGAGCTCGGCGGCCGGCCTGCTCGCCAGGCGGCTCAGCGCCTGCTCGACGCCCTGCAGCTCACTGCCGATTCCCTCGCGGAAGCAGCGCGAGCCGTTGCAGCGATTGATCGGGTCCGGTCGCGCATTCAAGTCGGCGTAGCGCAGCAGGAGCGACTCGGCGAAGCCGCCCTTGGGGTCCGCAAGCGGCAGCAACAGCCCACTGGCCGAGCGACTGTCGATTCCCGGGTAGTCCAGCCACAGCTTCAACTTGCCACTCTTCTGGTACCAGTCGTCCAACAACCCCAGGCGTGATTCGGCCGGCATCAGGCGCAGGAAGTTCTGCTCGGCGCCATTGCGGATCAGGTCGAAATACAGGCGGGTCTGCGCCTGGTGGGAGACGTTGCCATACACGTCGAAATTCACCACCAACTGGTAATAGGTGCGCTCCAGCAGCGGGAAGTCCATCCACCACAGGGTCTGCGGAACCGCGCCGATCAGGCCCTTGCGCACCGAGGCGCTGTCGTGTTGGCGGAAGATCGACAGCAGCGCGTTGTCGTTGCCGCTCCAGATGTGCGACCAGTCCGGTGCCGGCGCCGTGGCATAGGCCTGCATGCGTAGCCTTTCATATTCATTGCGCTTGTCGCGGTAATCGAGCCAGAGCCCCAGCAGGTCGCCGATGGCGTCGAACTGGCCGGGCATGGCCAAGAGCGGCGTGGCCCTGGCACGGTAGGCAGCATCGGTCAGATAGAGGTCGTGGCGCGGGTCCTGGAACAGGGTCCAGAAGTTGTCGCGGATCACGTCGGTGGCGATCTGCCCGCGGCAGACCGGGCCGCGGATAAAGGTGCGCACGAAGTACTCGGCGTCATCGAGCATGAACTGGTAACGCGCCTGCGGCGGAATCGCCGCGAAGGTCGCGAAGGGGTTGGCGCGGCGCTGGGCGCCATAACCCGGCAGGCTGTCCACCTGCCAGTCATCGGCGAAGAACAGCGCCTTGACCCGGGCCAGCTTGGCAGCGCTCAGGCCATAGGTGATGTGGGTCTTGTGCACAATCACGCCCTGCACCGGCGCCAGACGGTAATAGAAGGCGGTGCCCGGGTCCTCGTTGGGGCGGCGCGTGGCGATCGGATCGACCGACTGGCCGCTCGGTGTCCGGGAGCGCAGCAGCTGAAAGAAGTGCCCCGGCTCGCCGCCGGCAACATGCAGGTGGGCGAGGAACAGATGCTCGTACAGCCAGCGCGCGACCAGCGCCTCACGGTCGCCGTCGGCATTGAGCAAGCCTTCCCACGCGGCGATCTGCCGGGCTTCGGCGGCGCTCGGCCGCAACACCTGCTGGTCGATCGCCGCGCCTTCGGCCAGCCAGCGTTGCAGGGTCCGGTAGTCGTCCGAGGCCAGGCCGGTCACGGCAAAGGGCATGCCGGCTTGCGGGTTCTCCCGGGCGTAGGTCGAAAACTCATCCGGCAGCGGACACCGGTTGCTGCGCTTGATGCCGATCTCCAGACTTTCCGGCAGCCTGGCATTGGCCGGCAGCGGCGTCTGGTGCCCCAGTTCGAGCAGGCGCGCCATCAATGCGGCCTGGCTGTCCTGGCCCTCCACCACCGAGAAGAAGCCCTTGCGCCGCCAGGCCTGCGCTCCCTGGGCGTCGAGAAACAGCCGGGTGGCGGCCTGCGCCTCGGTACGCACGCCGTCGTACACCGGCAGCTTGTGGGCGCCGCGGGCGGTGCCTTCGCCGCTGCCCAGGTTGAGCTGGCAGGGCGAGTCGTAGCACGCGTGGCAAGCGACGCAGTAGCGACTGAAGATCGGCTGCACATCGCGGCCATAGGACACCGGCTCCGTCGCCCAGGCCGGGCAGATGAACAGCAGGCAGGCGCTCAGCAGTGCACGGTACGGCATATCCCTGTTCCCTCTGTGGCCATCCCCGGATTCTACGCGTCGCGACTGCACCCAGGGGGCCAGGCCAACATGAGCATCATTCATGCAAATGACCGACCTGCTCCAAAAGCGCACAGCTTTGCTATGATCGCCGCCCACAGTTTCCGCTTTGCTCAGGTAGTACCGTCCATGCCCTCGTCCGATCGCAGCGCCCGCCTCCAAGCCCTCCAGAACGCCCTGAAGGAGCGCATCCTGATCCTCGATGGCGGCATGGGCACCATGATCCAGAGCTACAAGCTGGAGGAAGAAGACTACCGCGGCGAGCGTTTCGCCGACTGGCCCCAGGACGTCAAAGGCAACAACGACCTGCTGATCCTCAGCCGTCCGGACGTCATCAGTGCCATCGAGAAGGCCTACCTGGACGCCGGCGCCGACATCCTCGAGACCAACACCTTCAACGCCACCCAGATCTCCCAGGCCGATTACGGCATGGAAGCGCTGGTCTACGAGCTGAACGTACAAGGCGCACGCCTGGCCAGAGCGGTGGCCGACGCCAAGACCACCGAGACCCCGCACCGCCCGCGCTTCGTCGCCGGCGTGCTCGGCCCGACCAGTCGTACCTGCTCGATCTCCCCGGACGTCAATGACCCCGGCTACCGCAACGTCACCTTCGACGAGCTGGTGGACAACTACACCGAGGCCACCCGCGGCCTGATCGAGGGCGGCGCCGACCTGATCCTGATCGAGACCATCTTCGATACCCTCAATGCCAAGGCGGCGATCTTCGCCGTACAGCAGGTGTTCGAGGAAGACGGCGTCGAACTGCCGATCATGATTTCCGGCACCATCACCGATGCCTCCGGCCGCACCCTGTCCGGGCAGACCACCGAGGCCTTCTGGAACTCGGTGCGCCATGCCCAGCCGATCTCCGTGGGCCTGAACTGCGCCCTGGGGGCCAAGGAACTGCGCCCCTACCTGGAGGAGCTGTCGACCAAGGCCGAGACCCATGTCTCCGCCCACCCCAACGCCGGCCTGCCCAACGCCTTCGGCGAGTACGACGAGAGCCCGGCGGAAATGGCCGCGGTGGTCGAGGAGTTCGCCGCCTCGGGCTTCCTCAACATCATCGGTGGCTGCTGCGGCACCACACCGGCGCATATCCAGGCGATCGCCGAGGCCGTGGCCAAGTACCCGCCGCGCGCCCTTCCGGACATCCCCAAGGCCTGCCGCCTGTCGGGCCTGGAGCCCTTCACCATCGATCGCAACTCGCTGTTCGTCAACGTCGGCGAGCGCACCAATATCACCGGCAGCGCCAAGTTCGCCCGGCTGATCCGCGAGGAAAACTACAGCGAAGCCCTGGAGGTGGCCCTGCAGCAGGTGGAAGCCGGCGCCCAGGTGATCGACATCAACATGGACGAGGGCATGCTCGACTCCAAGGCGGCGATGGTGAAGTTCCTCAACCTGATCGCCGGCGAGCCGGACATTTCCCGCGTGCCGAT
This sequence comes from Pseudomonas sp. LPB0260, assembly GCF_013388395.1. Taxonomy (NCBI): domain Bacteria; kingdom Pseudomonadati; phylum Pseudomonadota; class Gammaproteobacteria; order Pseudomonadales; family Pseudomonadaceae; genus Pseudomonas; species Pseudomonas sp. LPB0260. The sequence continues at coordinate 438,005 of NZ_CP058247.1, forward strand.
CATGATCGACTCCTCCAAGTGGGAGGTGATCGAGGCCGGCCTCAAATGCATCCAGGGCAAGGGCATCGTCAACTCGATCTCCATGAAGGAAGGCGTCGAGCAGTTCAAGCACCACGCCAAGCTGTGCAAGCGCTACGGCGCCGCCGTGGTGGTGATGGCCTTCGACGAAGCCGGCCAGGCCGACACCCAGGCGCGCAAGGAAGAGATCTGCCAGCGCAGCTACGACATCCTGGTCAATGAAGTGGGCTTCCCCCCGGAAGACATCATCTTCGACCCGAACATCTTCGCCGTGGCCACCGGCATCGAGGAACACAACAACTACGCGGTCGACTTCATCAACGCCTGCGCCTATATCCGCGACAAGCTGCCCTACGCGCTGAGCTCGGGCGGGGTGTCCAACGTGTCGTTCTCGTTCCGCGGCAACAACCCGGTGCGCGAGGCGATCCACTCGGTCTTCCTCTACTACGCGATCCAGAACGGCCTGACCATGGGCATCGTCAACGCCGGCCAGCTGGAGATCTACGACGAGATTCCCAAGCAGCTGCGCGACGCCGTGGAGGATGTCGTGCTCAACCGCAACGCCGGCGCCACCGAGGCGCTGCTGGCCATCGCCGACCAGTACAAGGGCGACGGCAGCGTCAAGGAAGTGGAAAACGAGGAATGGCGTTCGCTGCCGGTCAACCAGCGCCTGGAGCACGCCCTGGTCAAGGGCATCACCGCCTTCATCGTCGAGGACACCGAGGAATGCCGCCAGCAGTGCGCGCGGCCCATCGAGGTGATCGAGGGGCCGCTGATGAGCGGCATGAACATCGTTGGCGACCTGTTCGGCTCGGGCAAAATGTTCCTGCCCCAGGTGGTCAAGTCGGCGCGGGTGATGAAGCAGGCGGTGGCCCATCTGATCCCCTTCATCGAGGCGGAGAAAGGCGACAAGCCGGAGGCCAAGGGCAAGATCCTCATGGCCACGGTCAAGGGCGACGTGCACGACATCGGCAAGAACATCGTCGGCGTGGTGCTGGGCTGCAACGGCTACGACATCGTCGACCTCGGCGTGATGGTGCCGGCGGAGAAGATCCTCCAGGTGGCCAAGGAGGAGAAGTGCGACATCATCGGCCTGTCCGGGCTGATCACACCCTCGCTCGACGAGATGGTGCACGTCGCCCGCGAAATGCAGCGCCAGGGCTTCAACCTGCCCCTGATGATCGGTGGCGCCACCACCTCCAAAGCCCACACCGCGGTGAAGATCGAGCCCAAGTACCAGAACGATGCGGTGGTCTACGTCACCGACGCCTCCCGCGCGGTGGGCGTGGCCACCCAGTTGCTGTCCAAGGAACTGAAGGCCGGCTTCGTCGAGAAGACCCGCGCCGACTACGTCGAGGTGCGCGAGCGCACCGCCAATCGCAGCGCCCGCACCGAGCGCCTGCCCTACGCCAAGGCCATCGAGAACAAGCCGAAGTTCGACTGGGCCGGCTACCAGCCGCCGGTGCCGAGCTTCACCGGGGTCAAGCTGCTGGACGACATCGACCTGGCGACCCTGGCCGAGTACATCGACTGGACGCCCTTCTTCATCGCCTGGGACCTGGCCGGCAAGTACCCGCGCATCCTCACCGACGAGGTGGTCGGCGAGGCTGCCACCGCCTTGTTCGACGACGCCCAGGCGATGCTGAAAAAACTGATCGACGAGAAGCTGATCAAGGCCCGCGCGATATTTGGCTTCTGGCCGGCCAACCAGGTCAACGACGACGACCTGGAGGTCTACGGCGACGATGGCCAGCCCCTGGCCACCCTGCACCACCTGCGCCAGCAGACCATCAAGCCGGACGGCAAGCCGAACCTGTCGCTGGCCGATTTCGTCGCCCCGAAGGACAGCGGCGTTCGTGACTATGTGGGCGGCTTCATCACCACCGCCGGCATCGGCGCCGAGGAAGTGGCCAAGGCCTACCAAGACAAGGGCGACGACTACAACTCGATCATGGTCAAGGCCCTGGCCGACCGCCTCGCCGAGGCCTGCGCCGAGTGGCTGCACGCCGAGGTGCGCAAGCACTGGTGGGGCTACCAGCCGGACGAGCAGCTGGACAACGAGGCGTTGATCAAGGAGCAGTACGTCGGCATCCGCCCGGCCCCCGGCTACCCGGCCTGCCCGGATCACACCGAGAAGGGCACCCTGTTCGACCTGCTCGACCCGACTGCCGAGGAAGGCAAGCCGGGCCGCAGCGGCGTGTTCCTCACCGACCACTACGCCATGTTCCCCGCCGCTGCGGTCAGCGGCTGGTACTTCGCCCACCCCCAGGCGCAATACTTCGCCGTCGGCAAGGTGGACAGGGATCAGGTGCAGAGCTACACCGCGCGCAAGGGCCAGGAACTGGCGGTCAGCGAGCGCTGGCTGGCACCGAACCTGGGCTATGACAGCTGAGTAGAAGCAGGTAGAAAACAAGGCCCGCCCCTGCGCGGGCCTTGTCGTTTAATCGCGGCTTGAAACCAGCGCGTGGCAAAGGCACCCTGCCCGGCCAGTGCCATCAGGCCCTTTGCCGCGCTTCAAGGCGGGCCGGCATTTCCGTATCAGAGGAGAACATTCATGAAGATCCACCGCATCAACCCAACCAAGCGCTGGTCGGACATCACCGTGTTCAATGGCATCGCCCACTTCGTCGAGATAGCGGACACCGACACCAAGGCCGATATCCGCGGACAGGTCGAGCAGATCTTCGCGCAAGCCGAACAGTCGCTGGCAAAGATCAACAGCGACAAATCCCGCATCCTGTCGACAACCATCTATCTCACCGACTTCGCCAATCTCGCGGCGCTGAACGAGCTGTGGGACGCCTGGTTCGAGGACGGCACGGCGCCGAGCAGGGCCTGCGTAAAGGCGGAACTGGCAAACCCCGACTATCTGGTCGAGATGACCTTTGTCGCGGCGGCGGGGGATGGTTTTACCGAGTAGCCCCGGGCCTGTTGCAGGCTATCGGCACACTGCCCGGCGAACCAGGCAGCGTGCCGCGCGAATAACGCCGGTCAGCGCTCGATCAGGTCGCCCAGCACATCGAGCAGCGGCCCCAGGTGCTGCTCGTAATGGCGCCACTTCTCCACCGAAGTCTTGTAGATCGGCTGGCGCACCTGGGTCACGCTGGCGGTGCGGATGCTGCGTTCGGTCTTGTGGAAGTCCAGGCAGGCCTCTTCCCACTCCAGGCCACAGTAGTCCAGCATCGCCCGCGCCTGGCCTTCCTGATCGGCCACCAGCTCTTCGTACTGGATCTCGTAGAAGGCATCGGCCGGCAGCACCGCGCGCCAATGCTCCATCAGCGCCGCGTAGTGGCGGTAGTAGCGGCCGAGCTCGACAAGGTCATAGCTCTGGTACTGGCTCTTGTTGAACAGCCGGGTGAAGTTGGACAGGCAGGTGTCCACCGGATTGCGCTTGACGTGGATGATCTTGGCCTTGGGCAACATCAGGTGGATCAGCCCCAGGCACTGGAAGTTCGCCGGCATCTTGTCGGTGATCCGTGCGCTGCCGGGCGCGCGCTTCTGCAAGCCGGCCACGTAACGCTCGCCCATGATCTGCAGCTCGGCCTGGGTGATACCTTCCAGGCTGGCCGGATAGGGCTGCGCCGACTGCCCGCGGGGATGGTTGGCGATCTCCAGGATGTCGTGCAGCTCGCCGGCGCCGTATACCGCCGAGTGGCTGGCCAGGATGGTCTCGGTCAGGGTGGTGCCCGAACGCGGCATGCCCAGCACGAAGATCGGCAGCTCGGAGCTGCAGCCGGCACCGCGCAAGCGATCAATGTTCTCCTGGCTGAAGAAGCCGCGGATATTCTGGTTCAGCCGGTCGGTCGCGTCGGCGCTGTAGTCGATGCGCTTGCGCTTCAACTGGCAGCCCTGCTGGTAATGCTGGAACGCCAGGTCGTACTCGCGGGTATCCTCATAGCACTTGCCGAGGGCGAAATGCAGTGGCAGGGCCTTGATCTCCGGCAGCGATTCGAGCTGCTGCGCGCTGGCCACCAACGCCGCCATGTTAGCGTCGCCCTCCTTGACCTTGTCCACCTGTACCAGCGCCAGGCGCGCGCCGAGGTTTTCCTCATCCAGGCTCAAGGCGTGCTCGAAATCGGCCCGCGCGCCCGCCATGTCGCCGTTCTCCATGCGCAGATGACCGCGGCCGAGATAGCCGGTGATCAGCTTGGGATCGAGGCTCAGGGCCTGCCGATAAGCGGCCTCGGCCTTCTCCGGGTAGCCGGATTCGGTGAGGATGCCGCCCAGTACGCTGTGCAGTTCGGCCTTGTCCGGGGCGATCTGCAAGCCCCGCAGGGCGCTGGCCTCGGCCTCGGCCAGGCAGCGCTTCTCCTGCAGCACCTTGGCCAGGCCGATACAGGCCTCCGGATACTCGGGTTTGAGCGCCAAGGCGCGGCGGAAGCCGAACTCGGCCTTGTCCAGCTGTTCCTGCAGCAAGAAGGCGGTGGCTAGGTTGCTGTGCGCCTCGGCGTAGTTCGGCCGCGCCTTGACCAGCGGCAGCAGCACCTTCAGCGCCTCCTCGGGCTGCTCGCTCTCGCAGAGCACACTGCCCAGGTTGCTCGCTGCCTCGGCATGGTCCGGGGCAATCGCCAGCACCTGGCGGTAGCAGTCGATCGCTCCGGGCTTGTCCTTCTCATCACGCAGAATGCTGCCCAGGTTGTTCAGCGCCGCCGGCATCCGCGGATTCAGCGCCAGGGCCCGCTGCTGGCAAGCCTTGGCCCGCGCCAGGTCGCCCTGATCGTAATAAGCGATGCCCAGGTTGCTCTGCGCCAGCGCCGACTGCGGCGCCAGGGCGATCGCCTGCTCACCGTGGCGTACGGCTTCCTCGAGCCGACCCAGGCGACGGCACATCTCCGCCAGGTTGCTGAGAAACTGCGCTTCCCCGGGGGCCAGCTGCACCGCCTGCTGCAGCAACTGCACGCCCAGCTCCAGGTTACCCGCCTGCTGGGCGATCACCCCCAACAGATGCAGGGCGGTCGCATGCTGCGGTGCCACTTGCAGGATCTTGCGCAGCAGCCCTTCGGCTTCGGCCAGGCGACCTGCGCCGTGGTGCTCGAAAGCCAGCTGCATGGCCTGGGGAATGCTGAGCGACTGCTGCGCCCCAGGCGCTGGGGTGTTCTGCGTAGGGGTATTCAAAGGGCAACTCCAGAAACGTGCCGGAAGGGGGCGCAACACACGCCACTTTGCATGCATGACGCCAGCTGCCGGCTGAGCGCGGCAGCGCAATGGCTGGAAAAAGCCAGCTAACGGCAGAAAAGTCAAGCCGCGCCGCCAGAAGGCCAGGCGCAGGTCGCTTCCGAGCACCCGGATGCGTCAGTCCCGACGCCATTGTCCAACAATCCGACCACTGACGCATTTGGCGCCAAATATCTGCTTTGTCACACTTGTCACGGGATTGGCGCCAATGCAATATCGCGCCTAGGATCGTCCAGAGTGGCCATCTGCCAGGAGTGCTGGATCACCTAAGAACCTACGCTGCCGCGACGCCCTACAAAAACTAAAAAAACCAATCGTCAACACACTGGACATCCTCTATGCACACACCCAAGCCCGTTCACTGGAAACGCCACGCCCTGGCCAGCGCCATCGCCCTGGCGGCCATGACAGCCCATGCCACGCCTTCGGCCAACCATCACACCGTCTCCACCTATGAGGCCCCGCTCCCCCATGTTCCGCACTACGAGACATGGGGCACCTGGACTGGCCCGACGCCCAATTACAGGCTGAACGGCACCGACAGCCTCACCGTCACCAGCAGCGGCACCATCGATGGCGGTGATGCAACAGCGGTACAGGTCGAGTCTGGCAGCACCGGCGTGGTGATCGACAACAGCGGCACCATTACCTCCAACACCGCGGGCATAAGCTCTACCAGTGGTGAAGTTGACATCGTCAACCAGGCCGGCGCGGTGATTCGTGGCACACAATATGGCGTGCGGTTTAACGAAGGTAGCGGCCTGAGCCGCAGCCTGGTCAACCATGGCTTGATCGAGACCGGTAACCGCGATGACGACCCCGTTTACGCCATCTACACCGACGGCGACTTGTCCGGCTCATTGATCAACAGTGCCAGTGGCCAGATCATCGGCCGGAACGTCGAAGAGAGTTCGCTATCGGCCTGGGGCGTACGCATTGGTGGCGGCCTGACCGGCACCCTGAGCAACCAGGGCCTTATCGAGGCCCACGCCCACGCCACAGACGACCACGAGGCCAATGCCTATGCCATTGAAATCCGCAATGCGCTGACCGGCAGCCTGAGCAACTCCGGCACCATTCGCGCCAAGGCCATCAGCGCCACCAGTTCGGCCAGCGCCTTCGGCGTGTATATTCGCGGCGCTCTGGACGGCAGCCTGAACAACTCCGGCACCATCAGTGCCGACGCCGACGCTAACGACAGGGCCGCCGCCTATGGCATCCGAATCAATGACGGCATCAGCGGCGAGCTGATCAACTCCAGCATCATCAGCGCCACCGCCGGCGCCGGCGCCCAGAAACCCAGGAGTGCCTACGCCTATGGCATCAATAACCATGGGCAACTCACCGGCAACCTGACCAACTCCGGCACCGTCAGCGCCACCGCCGAGGCAGAGCGCTGGGCCGAGGCTTACGCCATCAAAACCGGAAGCATCGCTTCCAGCCTGACCAACCAAGGCAGCATTCGCGCCAGCGCCATCAGCACCGACTCCGAGGCCAGCGCCCTCAGTGTTTATGTTACCGGCAACATAGCCGGTAGCCTGAACAACTCCGGCACCATAAGCGCCGACGCAGCGGCCTACGATAACGCCTATGCCTACGGCATCCTTATCGGCGGCAACCTCACCGGCGAGCTGAACAACTCCGGCACCATTAGCGCCAACGCCACGGGCAACTATGCCAGCGCCTATGGGATACGACTGAACGCACTGCACGGCAGCCTCACGAACTCGGGTAGCATCAGCGCCCGCGCCATCAGCCCCAACGACAGCGTCTCGGCTTACGGGATCTACATCCGCAACGGTCTGCACGACAGCGCCACGCTGACCAATAGCGGCACCATCTCCGTGCTCGGCTCTGCCGCCCAGGACAGTGTCTATGGCGGCGTGGGCATCCATGTGAACGGCGACATTGCCAGCGGCGCGCGCCTGAGCAACAGCGGCATCATCGACGTAGAGCTCGATGCACTCGTGGCGCAGACGGGCGCCGGCATCTACGTCAGTGGCACAATGGCCGGCGAACTGGTCAACAGTGGCACGATCGGGGTCCGCGCCACGCTCAAGGGAACCTCATCGAGCAACCTGCACGGCGTTTACGTGAACGCCCTCAGCGGCAGCCTGACCAACACCTCCACCGGCACCATCAGCGCATCCCTGACCATGCAGGGGGGCGATCACGAAGAATCTGTCTATGGCCTGTTCGTACGCAACCTCAGCGGCAGTTTGCTGAACCAGGGGTATATCGGTGCGACAGCCAACAGCATCGACTCGACCTCCTCCGCTTATGCCATCGCCCTGTTGCTCGACAATGTCAGCGGCACCGTCAGCAACAGCGGCACCCTGGAGGCCAGCCTGGTTGGTGCCGGCTCGTCCCAGGCCCTGTGGGCCAGGGGCACCGGCACCATCAACAACAGCGGCAAGATTCTCGGCGCGGTCAACCTGCACGGCATGAGCCTGCATAACAGCGGTCTGCTCGCCCCCGGCCTGCACAGCGAGGGTGCCGCCTCCAGCTGGATCGGCGGCGACTACACCCAGACCGCCGACGGCACGCTGCGCATCGCTGCCATGAGCGCCAGCGACTTCAGCCAGCTCAATGTCTCCGGCACCGCCTATCTGAGCAGCAACGCCAAGATCGACGTGGATGTGCGCAAAAGCAACACCCTGGCCATCGGCGAAACCCTGACCAGCGTGCTGTCGGCCGGCACCCTGGACAGCGACGGCACCTTCAAGGTCACCGACAACTCCGCCCTGTTCAACTTCCAGGGCGTGAAGAACGGCGACAGCGTCGACCTGCTGGTCAAGAAGGGCATGACTGCGCTCGACGCCGTCACCTCGACCAAGACCACTCCGGCCACCGGCGCCGCGCGCACCTTCGACCGCATCATCGACCAGGGTGCCAGCGGCGACATGCAGAGCGTCGTGGATACCCTCGGTCGCCTGGAAACCGAGCAGGAAGTCTCCGACGCCGTCAGCCAGACCCTGCCGCTGTTCACCGCCGGCATGAACCTGGCCACCAACAACGCCCTGCGCGGCGTCAGCGGCGTGGTCCAATCGCGCCAGGCCAGCCTGCAGGGCCGCGCCTCCGGCGATGCCTTCTACGGTGACGAGAAGCTCTGGCTGAAACCCTTCGGCAGCTGGGTCGAGCAGGATGACCGTGGCGGCGTGGCCGGCTACGACGCCAACATCCATGGCCTGGTCATCGGCGCCGATGCGGCCGTTTCCGAAACCGACCGCCTGGGCCTGGCCTTCGCCTACTCACGCAGCGACATCGACGGCAACTCGGCCGTCAGCCGCCAGAGCGGCGTGGTCGACAGCTACCAGCTGGTGCTGTTCGGCAGCCACAACCTGGATGCCGCCACCAGCTTCGACTACCAGCTGGATGTCGGCCACCACAACAACGAGGGCCAGCGTCACATCAACTTCGGCGGCCTGAACCGCACCGCCGAGGCCGACTACGACAGCTGGAGCGCCCACCTCGGCGGCGCCCTCTCCCACAGCCTGCAGCTGAGCGAGCAGACCCGCCTGACCCCGTCGGTGCGCGCCGACTACACCTGGATCAACGACGAGTCCTATCGCGAGAAAGGTGCCGGCGCGCTCAACCTCAACGCCGACAGCCGTACCACCGAGGCGCTGGTGCTGGGCGTCGGCAGCGAACTGGCCCACGACCTCAGCGACCGCCTGACCCTCACCGCCAAGCTGGGCGTGGGCTATGACGTGCTCAACGAGCAGGCCAGCATCACCACCGCCTTCGCCGGCGCGCCTTCGGCCAGCTTCACCACCGAGGGTCTGGACCCCAGCCCCTGGATCGCCACCGGCGGCCTGGAGCTGAGCTTCCAGGCCAACGAGCAGACCCAGCTGAGCGTCGCCTACGATGTCGAAGGCCGCGAGGACTTCACCCACCAGACCGTTTCCGCCAAGGTCCGCTGGGGGTTCTAAACCGGGTTCGGCACGCAGCAGTAACGAAAAAGCCACGGTCCTGACCGTGGCTTTTTCGTTACTGCATACCGGCAGCCGAATCCAGGCAACCCAGGCGGCCATGATGTGAACACATGGAGGCCGACCACTGGCCGCGGATTGCGCCCCTCAGGTCGCCAGGCTCAGGGCGTTCTCCACCTGCGGACAGCTAACAGCGGGCTCGATACGGATCGGCTCGGCTCCACCTGACAGCGTCTGCAGAAACCCCAGCACCTCATCGACTCGCGCCGCCCCGTCGCTTGATGCCCCCTTATAGAGAGGGAGCAACGGCTCGCCACTGACCATCAGCCGATCCAGGCGGTCCACCGGCAAACCGTTGTAGAGCACCTCATCGGTCTGCACCACCAGCACCAACGCGGCCACCGCCTTGTTCGCCAGGAGCGCCATGCCGCGGGCGAACAGCCCCTCCTGCGCCATCGGCACCACACCCCCCAAAGCGTCTAGCGTGAGGCCGTGACTGGTCACATAACAGGCAACGCCCTGCTCCATCCATTCTTGCTGGCGCTGGCGCGCCATCTGCAGCGCCTGACTGGCACCGACGCAGACTTCGACCGGGATACGCCCCTGGCCCGAGAGCAGAAGCTTCAACACCCGTGGCAGAGTCCGCCTGGAACTGTCACTTTGGCCCAGCATGGGCGCCGAGTTGACCTCGTTGATGATCGCGCCATTCTCGTGCCAAGGCCGGGTAATGTCCGGCGAAATGATGTCGATGCCCGCCACGTCGAGCCCGAACAGCGCAGCCGCCTGACAGGCAATCGCGGCGTTGTCGGGGTGCAAGCGGACCGAGTAGTCCTCGGCCAGCCCGCCCCATTGGGTGGACTCGACGCGCCGCAGGCGCGCCCAGGCACCCGCAGGCGGCACACTCGCAAGAGACCAGCCGCCCTGCTGCAGGCAGGCCAGGGCCAACGCATCGCTCGGATAAAGCGGCTCCCGCGCCCAGTTCGGCAGCGCCTGCTGGACGGCATTGGCGGCAGTGATCAGTTCGCTGATCGTGCGCTGGCCGTCGCCCTGCACCGCTACCGGCATGCGCTTTAGCGTGTACAGCACCTCGCCGCGCACCACCAGCAGGCGGTGGCACGTCCCCGCGACCTGTCGCTCCACCAGCACCTGCGAGGACAGGCCAGCCGCCTCGCGATAAGCGCTGCGCAACGACGCTTCGCTGGTGATATCCACCGTGACGCCCTCGCCCCGATCACAGTCCGTCGGTTTCACCACCAGTGGCCAACCGAACGCGGCCTGCGCCGCGACGGCCTCTGTTTCGTTGCCAACCATGCGGTGCTGCGGTGCCGGCAGGCCGGCGCGGCGCATCCATTCGCAGGCGATCCATTTGTTCTGCGCTACCGCGACTCCGAGCGCCGAATCGGAACCGACCTTGCTGTGCTGGACATGCATACGATTCGCGCCCCAGCCCAGCTGGAACAAGCCGGCACCGAGATGTCGCCAGGGAATGCCGCGCTCATGGGCACAGGCCAGCAACGGCAAGGCCGAGAGACCCACCTGCATCACCGCGCGCAGCGGCTGCAGCACCTTGACCTCCAGTTGCTGGTAGAGCGACTCTAGCGTGGTGAAGCTCTCGGGGTCTGCAGCCACCCCGAGCACCAGCAGCGTGGCGGCGTCGTAGACCAGGCAGGTGGATTGCGCAGGCACATAGTCGATATGGGCGACAGCGACCTCAGCCAACCAGCCACCCGGCCGTAGCTCGTCCGCCTGCACGGCGAGAATCCGCCCCGGTTCGAAGACCGGCATGCGCGCCGCCCGCTGCAACTCCGCTGCCACCTGCAAGATCCGCCAGCACAATGCGCCAGCCACACCGGCCGGACTCTGTTCAGCGGCGAACGGCAAAGCCGGTAGCGGGGATTGCAGTGCCAGCCCCAGTTTGTCGCGCAACCAGGCATCCAGCGCCGGCCAATCTATAACCTGTGGGCAATGGCTCAACTGCAGGCGCAGGGTTTGTTCGGGCTGGCGCAAGCGGCCACGGAAAGCGGCAGCGGAGAAGGTGGTCTGAGTCATGCGCAGTATTGATTCCGGCTAGCAATGATTAGAAAGGGTCAACTCAAGCAGCCAGGCGACTCAGTCGCCCCACATGCGCACCAGTTCCTGGACGCACTGACCGGCCTGGGTGGCCAGCTCCGCGTATTTTTCATCCTGAGACAAGGTTCGCGGGATCAGACTCAGCTTGGCGATGATTTCACGCTGGTGGGCATCGCGTACCCGGCTCTGTATCCAGCCGACCACGGCGTGGCGCGTGCCAGCGCTGACCGGCGTGACCCGGTGCAGTTCGCCGGCCGGGTAGAGCACCATGCTGCCCGCCGGCAGCTTGAAGGTGAAGGTTTGCGCGGTCGTCTGGACCACCAACTCGCCGCCTTGATAAGTGCCGGGGTCATCGAGAAACAGGGTGAAGGACACATCGGTGCGCACATCATGGATGTAGGCACCATCGGAATGCATCCCGTACTCCATGCCGACTTCATAGCGATTGATCAGCGGCCGGCCGACCATTCGCGGCATCGCGAAGGCCTGAACCACCGGATGGGAGTAGATCGCCAGCGCCAGCCTGTCGAGCAATTGCCCATGGACCGCGGCGGATAGCTGCAGATTGTGCTTGGCGGCCCTGGCCATGCCCTGGGCCGTGCGCTTGCCACTCTCGAAGGGGCCGGCCTGGATGGCCGCGGCGACGCCGGCGAGGACTTCGGCTGGCAGGGCGTTCTCGATGATCAGGTAGTTCAAGGCGGTGACCTGTAGGTAGACTGGCGCTGCGTCGGGATTCTACCCGCCCGGGCAACAGTCTCGACTGTTTTAATCACATCCTCGACGAGGAGCACCCTTGCTTACCATCAGGCCCGCGACCCCGGACGACCTTCCCGCAATCCTCAGGGTGGAAGACAGCTGGCATGAGCAGGGCCGTGCAGGGGCCGACAAGTTTCTCGCGCGCCTGGAGCGATTCCCCCAGGGGTTTTTCCTGGCCTGCGTCGGCGACTCCGCCGAGCAGGTGGTCGCGACCATCACGGCCATGCCGATCCGCTACCAGGCCGATGACGTGAGTCACTTCAGCAACTGGGATGCGGTTACCGGCAATGGCTACCTCGCGCCTTTCGACCTGGCGGCCTGCAATGCGCTCTATATCGTCTCCGGGGTGATCGACCAGCGCTACCGCGGCCAGGATATCTTCGCCCCCATGGTCCTGCGTGAGGTGGCCCTGGCGCAGAGCCTCGGCCTGCGCTACGTGCTGGCCGGCGCGGTACTGCCCGGCTATGCCAAGCACTGCCAACGCCACGGCGAGTGCCCGGCCCACGACTACTGCGCCAGCCGGCGAGGCCAGCACCTGCTCGACCCGCTGCTGGCCATGTACGAAGCCATTGGCTTTGCCGTGCCCGACGCGCGCCATGTCATCGCCGAGTACTTCCCGGACGATGCCAGCCGCAACCATGCCGCGCTGGTGGTCCGTGACCTGCACGCCCGGCCGCTGCTCAACCGCTAATCAGACTGACGAAGTCCTCGTATTTGCCACTGGGGCCGCGCGGAATTTCCGCCGGGAAACTGAAGCGCACGCGGAAGGGATGGCCCAGATTGCGCTGCATCAAGGCGCTGACGGCGGCCTGCTCGGCGGCATCCAGCGGCCGCTCCAGCACCAGCTTGAGCTCGACCTCCTCCAGGCTGTGCTGCACACACTGAAACTGATGCACCTTGACCCCGGTGGCGCGGGCGATATCGCCGTGCTCGCCCAGGTAAGGGAACAGGCTCTCCCCGCTCGGCAGCTGCAGGCGATTGCGTTTGCGCCCATGAATCCGGCGGATCACCGGCAGGCCGCGGCCACAGCCACAGGCTTCGCCAAACTCGGCCATGTCACCGACCTCGTAGCGAATCAGCGGGGTGGCGAAGTTGTGCAGGCTGGTGATCAGCACCTGGCCGATCTTCCCCGGCGGGCACGGCACGCCCTGCTCGTCGACGATCTCGAGGATGACGTTCTCGGCCTGCACGTGATACTCGCCGCTGACCGGGCATTGCAGCGCCAGGTAGCCGGCCTCCTCGCAGGTATAGATGTCCACCACCTTGGTCTGCCAGGCGGCCTCGATCTGCCGGCGCTGGGTCTGCCCCAAGGTTTCGCCGATCGTGCGGATCTCGCGCACCCCGGGTAGCTCAACGCCCTGCGCCTGGGCATAGCCTGCCAGCGCCACCAGGTTGGAGGGGAAGGACACCAGATAGTCCGGCTGCTCGCGGCGCAGCCAGTCGAGCTGCTGGGCCAGCGTCGCCGCCACGTTCAACGAGCAGGAGGGTCCCGTGGCAAACAGCGGCGCGACGATGACGCCCCAGTTGGGCTCGCTGGCGCCGCCAGGCGCCTCGGCCACGCCACGGGAATACCAGCGAATGGCGCCGAGCTTGCCGGCGAAGTCACGGCCATGCCAGAGGTGATCGCGCAGGGCGAAGGCCAGCCAGAACGTGCGGGTTACGGCGGTACGGGCAAAGCGCACGGCGCGGCCGGTCGAGCCGGACGTCTTGCCGAACTCCATGGCGCCATGCTCGGGCGGCAGCGCCCCGCTTTCGATGGCCTGTTCGGCCTGCTGAATCGCCTGGCGAGTGGAGATGGGAATCTGCCGGAAAAATTCGGCATCGATGCGCTCGGGAATCTGCAAACCGTGCTCGCCGAACAGGCGCCGATAATAGGGCACGGTGGCGGCCGCATGCCCAAGCAAGGCCCGCAGCTGCTCGAACTGGTGGCCCTGCAGGCGCTCCGGCGACCACCATTGCGATGCCTCCAGCTGATACTGCAGAGCCAGTTGCATGGCACCGTGGCCGTCGGCGATCGCCGGGAAGCGAATCCCGCTCAGGCGGGACAGTGGCAGCTGATTCAACATTTAAGTTCCACCTTCATCTCCAGCGACTCCAGGCTGCGAAAGGCCGACAGGTCGCGCCAGCGATAGTCGAGCACTTCCAGGTGCCGAATCCGGGGCAGCAGCTCACCGAAGGCAATCCGCGCTTCCAGGCGCGCCAGCCATACGCCCAGGCAATGGTGAATACCGGCACCGAAGGCCATGTGACGATTGTTGCGGCGGGCGATATCGAAACAGTCCGGGTCGGTGAAGACCGCCGGGTCGCGATGAGCCGCGCCGATCAGCGCGGTAACCAGGGTGCCCGCCGGCACCGGGTAGCCGGCGAACTCGGTATCCACGGTGCTCCAGCGGCTGAGTTTCTGCAGCGGGCTTTCGACCCGCAGCATTTCTTCCAGCGCACCGTCCAACAGCTCCGGCTGCGACTGCAAACGGGCCAGCTGCCGCGGGTGCTGCGCCAGCAGCAGCAGGCCGCTGGCCAGCCAGTTCTTGGTGGTTTCGTGCCCGGCCCACAGCAGGAACATGCAGCCGCAGAGGAACTCTTCTGCACTCAGGTTCGCGCCCGCCGTGGCGGCCACCCTGTTGATCAGGCAGTCGTCCGGCAATTGCTCGCGCCGGGCGATCAGCCCCCTGAAGTACTCGGCCAATTCGCGGGCCACCCCCTCCCCCTCACCCAGCGCCTCCGGCGTGCCACTGTCCAGCGCCGTGGTCAGCCCCAAGGCCCAGGCGTGGATGCGCGGTATGTCCGCCAGCGGCACACCCAGCACGAGCGCGATGACCCGCACCGGCAGCGCGAAGGCAAAGTCGTCGACCACCTCCAGGCGCCCATCGGCTGGCCAGCACGCCAGCAAGTCGCGCACCTGCCGACGAACCAGAGACTCCAGTGACTTGACCGCCGCCGATCGGAAGGGAGCGGCGAAGGCTTTGCGTACCCGCCCATGGTCGGGAGGGTCCATAAAGACCATCCAGCGACCGATCATGCTCTCCAACACCCCAGGAGCTTGCTCGCCTGCTGAAAAGGGCAAGTCACTGCCCGGCGCCGTGCGGCTGAAGGCCGGATCGCTCAACAGCCGCAGACAGTCCTCATGGCGGGCGAGATAAACCACCCCGTCCTCATTGCGGAACACCGGAGTGCCGCGCTGCAGGTCGCGGTAATACTCATAAAGCCCAAGGGAACAAGTATTCAAGGTGACAACCGAATCTAGTGGTGGTGGGAGGAATGGCATATCGATAGTATTGGGTAATTTTTGCGAACCTTATCGCAATAAATAATCAAGGATGCCCTTTTTATGCCAAACGGTCACTCGCCCCGCCCGCAGTGGAAAACCACCGCCCTGCACAGCGCCATTGCGGCCCTGTGCGCCAACGGTCTGTTCGTCAACCAGGCTCAGGCTCTTCCCAGTTGCGGCCCGACCGTCAATGAAAGCCAGAGCAGCCAGTGCATACCCTATGGCTGGGATGACGTGACCGTCGCGACGGGTGTAGAAATCACCACCAGCAACGAGGCCGCCGTGCTGTACTTCGACGATCTGGGTGGGTACTCCGAGGAGAACCTAATCGGGAGCCTGACCAATAACGGCAGCATTTTTGGCGAGGATGCTGCTGGCGTTTACATTGGTCACGACCTAATAGGCGGCCTAACGAACAATCGCGGGATTATTTCGAACAGCTTTGGTGAGGACGCTGTTGGGGTTTATGTTGGCCGCAACTTGATGGGCAGCCTAACCAACCATGGCGATATTACTGCCAACGCCGACGGCGGCGAAGGCATAGGGATCCGCATTGACGGCGCGCTTAACGGCAGATTGATCAACAACGGCACCATCTCAGCCGCCGCTGACGGCGGCGAAGGGATCGGGGTGAGTGCGGAGTTTGTCGGCGCCAGCGGCACACTGGACAACGGGGCCGACGCGATCATCGCGGCCACCGGCCAGTGGGCGGCAGGTATATTTTCCTCTGGCCTCAGCGGCACCCTGAACAATAGCGGGCTGATCAGCGCGGGGCAGGACGGTAATGCTGAGTTGGCAGAGGCGGTGGTGGTCGAGTACTTTTCCGGCACGCTGAACAACCTTGGTCAAATCAGCGCACGTGCCAATGGCGGCCTGGCTGTCGGCTTTTTGTTCGGCAACATGAATAACAGCACGTTGAACAACTACGGCACCATCGAAGGCCTTGCGACAAATGGTGGTGGGGGCTTTTCGCTGGCCGGATTCGGTTCAGAAGGTCTCAACAGCAACATCACCAACCATCAAGATGGCGTGTTGCGCGGCGGCATCTACCTCGGTGGCTCGAGTATCCATCTCAGCAACGCCGGGCTGATCGACCTCTCGAATATGGGCTACCGTAGCGAAGTGGCCGGCAACTTCACCCAGACCGAAACCGGCACCCTGCGCATCATGGCCGCGGGCGACGGCGAGAATGAATACAGTCAGCTTTATGTTGGCGGCACGGCCACTATCGCCGGCAAGGCCTTTGTCGATGTCCAGGACGTCAAGAAGAAACTGTCCTTCGGACAGACCCTCTACAATGTGGTCTACACGGATTCCGAGACGGGCTACTTAACCGGCAACTTCTCGACGGTCGAGGACAACAGCGCGCTGTTCAACTTCCAGAGCCTGGCAACCGAAGGCGAAGACGGCCATATCGACTTCAAGATCGTCAAGGCCATGACCGCCGTCGATGCGGTGAATGCCAACAACAATCCCAAGGGCCTCGGTGCCGCAGGCGCGCTGGACCGGATCATCGACCGCGGCGCATCCACCCCGAACATGCAACGCGTTGTCGATGCACTGGGCAGACTCGGCACCGAGCGGCAGGTTTCCGACGCGGTCTCCCAGACCATGCCGCTACTGGCTGGCAATAGCGCCATCGCCTCGAACTCGGCACTGACCGGCATCAACCGGGTCATCCAGTCGCGTATCGAGTCCAACCGCGGCATGTCCTCGGGCGACGCGTTCTACGGCGACCACAAGGTCTGGCTCAAGCCGTTCGGCTCGCTGGCCGACCAGAACGATCGCAACGGCGCGACCGGCTTCGAGGCCAACACCGCCGGCCTGGCGCTGGGGGTCGACGGCACCGTGTCCGACGCCACCCGTATCGGCGTCGCCTTCGCCTACGCCAAGGCCGATATCGACGGCAACTCCAAGGTCGCGCCGAACAGCGCCGAGGTGGATGTCTATCAACTGCTCGGTTACGGCAGCCACAGCCTGGACCGGGACATGGAACTGAACTTCCAGGCCGGTATCGGCCAGAACAACACCGCGGGCAAGCGCGACATCCTGTTCCTGGGCGAGACCGCCAAGGCCGAATACAGCAGCCTGGTGGCCACCGCCGGCGTCGGCCTGGGGCGTACCTACGCACTGAGCGAGAGCACCGACTTCACCCCGTCGGTACGCGCCGACTACACCTGGATCAAGGACGAGGGATACACCGAGAAAGGCTCGAGCGCCAACCTCAAGGTGGATTCGCGCAGCACCGACGAGCTGATCCTCGGCCTGGACGGTAAGCTCAGCCACGAGTTCATGCCAGGCATGCGCGTCAGCGCCAACCTGGGCGTGGGTTATGACGCCCTGAACAGCCAGTCCAGCATCACCGCCAGCTTTGCCGGCGAGCCAGGGGCAGCCTTCACCACCCGTGGACTGGAGCCGAGCCCGTGGCTGCAGCGCGCCGGCCTGGGCTTGACCAGCAACACCGATAACGGCATGGAAATCTCGCTGCGCTACGATGCCGAGCACCGTGAGAGTTTCCTGAACCAGACCGCTTCTCTGAAGCTGCGCTGGGATATCTAAGCCCTCATCGGCAACAGCAAGAATCCCCGTACTGGCTCGCCAGTGCGGGGATTTCTTGTTTCAGGCAGCAAGAAAAGTCGGGCCAGGGGGCGCAACGCGGCGGCCCCGGCCGGCATCTGAAGATAACTAGCCAGCGGTGCTCAATCCGCCGACAGGGGGGCTCAGTCTCGAATGCCTCGCCCCTGCTCTGCGCGCCTGCACGAAGGGCATCGATGCCCATCAACGCGCATCACGCTCAGGGCGCGACATCCCGCAGCAAGTCAGGCCACTGCTCGACCCAGCAGCAATGATGGTCGAACGTCGGCATGACCTTGATGGACAACGGCGCGTCCGGGGCAAAGCGCCCGGCATAGGCACGCGCGACCGCCGCCCCGATGATCCGATCCTGGCCGCCGACAAAGTGGGTTTGCGGCAGCGCCTGCAGCTGCGCCGAGGCGTCCGCCGGATTGAGCGAGCCCTCCAGCGGAGACAGACGCTGATCGGTGGTCCAGGTACGGTGGTCGAGGTTTCCGGCAACGGTGACCAGGCGCTCGACATCGCGGCGCTGCGCAGCCACCAGACTCGCCACCGCCGCCCCACCGGAATAACCGACCAGCACCAGTCGCTGCGCGCCGAAACGCTGCTTGAGCTGCTCGATGGCGCGGGCACTGGCGTCCACCACCTCGGGGGCGAAACGTTGGCCGGTCCAGTATTTGCGCTGGCAGCCATGCCTGGCGGCCCCCGCGACGAACTGACAGGGTCGAGCCAGATAGACCGCGGCTCCGGAAGGGTCGCGCAGCGCCAACTTCAAGGCCAGCGGATTCAGCGGCGTGGGGTCGAGGGACGGCGTGGAGGCATTGATCCAGGCCAGGCCATCGCCTTCGATATAGACGGTCAAGCTGTCCGTCTGGCGCAGTCCAGGCGGAACGAAGGCGGCCAGCACGAATGCTCCTGCGTCGAGATCGAGCCGTTGCCAGCCGGCTTCCGTGGCGGTCATCGCCGAGGCCGCGCGGCGCGCCTGCAGGTCACCACCGATGCAGGCGCTCAGCAGGGCACAGAGGAGGATTGCGGCCAGCCCCTTGCCGCCTCGGCCAACGACTGTCGGCAGCATCACTCGAGCCCGGCCGCCTTGATGCCCGCCGCCAGTCCCTTCAGCGACCCGGTCAAGGTGATCGGCCGCTTGCCGCCCGCGACACTGAAGCTGACCGCGATCTTCTGCCCCGCCTTCAGACGCTTGATCGTGTCCTTGTCGGTCTTGAACCTGGCGATGCAGCCTTGCTGGGTGCAGGTCTGCAGGGTCAACGGGAATGCCTTGCCCTGGTCGATGCTGCCCTGCACGCCTTGTGGCAGATGGATGCCCAGCGGCAGCAAGGCGGTCAGCAGCACCTCGTTGTTCTTCTCATTGCGCGCCAGGCTGAACTTGACCAGGCGGCGGTTGTCCTGCTGGGAAACCAGGCTTTGGCTCAGGGCACAGAGCGTCTTGCCTTCGGCGAGCGCCATGCACTCGAACACCCAGTCGCCAAAGACATCACCCACCTTGGGTGCGGCGCTCGCCGCCACGGGAACGAGAAACAGCGCCAAGCTCGCATTGCGCAGCCATACCCAGGTCTTCTTCATATTCTTCCCCTCCAATAATGTAGAGACTGCCCCACCGCAGCCCGATGACAACAGAGCCGCGCCATGATGCCTTGCCTCATGCCCCGCTGTCGCTGGCGGCGCCCCGTTCGAGCGGCAAGCTACTGCCTGCCGATCAGCCCAGGGCGGTATCGAGGAACATCATCACCGCAAAGCCGCCCATCAATCCCAGGGTGGCCGGGGTCTGGTGGCCATTGCGATGGGTTTCGGGAATGATTTCGTGGGAGACCACGAAGAGCATGGCGCCGGCCGCCAGCCCCAGGCTCAGTGGATAGGCGATCGCGTAGCCACTGGACATGCCGAGCCCGACCAGGGCACCGAGCGGCTCCATCAGGCCACTTGCCGCCGCCACGAGCGCCGCCCTCAGCGATGACAAACCCGTGCTGCGCAGCGCCATCGCCACGGCCAGGCCCTCGGGAATGTCCTGAATGGCGATGGCGCTGGCCAGGGGGATGCCCACGCCAAGATCACCGCCGGCGAAGCCGACACCGATGGCCATCCCCTCCGGCAGGTTGTGCAGGGTGATGGCGAAGACGAACAGCCAGACCCGATTGAAGCGTTCGCAGTCCGGACCGCACGGGCCGACGCTCTCGTGCTCATGGGGAGTCAGGTAATCCAGTCCGAGCATCAACAGCACCCCAAGCCCCAGGCCGAGCGCCACGGTGCCGGCCGCCAGGTAGCTATTGCCGGCGATCGTCTCGGCCGCGGCCAGCCCAGGCAGGATCAGCGAGAAGCAACTGGCAGAGAGCATCATGCCTGCCGCGAAGCCGAGCATGACATCCTGGGTACGGGTAGAGATGTTGCGCAAGCCGATGGCCAGCAGCGCCCCCAGGGCGGTGCAGGCGAAACCGGCGCCGCCGCCGTAGAGCGCATAGCGCAGCCGCTCGCCCCGGCCGCCATCGAAAGCACCGACACCGCTGGTGGCCAGCAGCCAGAGGATCATCAGTAGCGAAACCCCGAGGCCCAGGGTTATCCGCGGATGGGCCTTGGCCTCGGCCAGCCAGGCGCGCCAGAAGGAAGAATGATCGCTATGCGCCGTCTCCATGCGGTGACTCCTCGACAACTCTGGCCTCGGAGCCCCAAGGCCGACTATTTGATAGATCGCGCCGCGCTGAGGCCCCATGCGCAAGCCTTGGCGGTCCGGCTCATCGCGCGGATGCGCCGCGCCGACGCCGCACTCCCCACCTGCGGGCCGGGTGCCCGGCCGACCTCAGCTCAGGCGCGAGTCCGAGCGGCGAATGATCTTGATGGAATGCTTCAGCGTCGGCTTGCGGGTCACGCTGATGGCCTTGCGCGTCACCGTGTCGATGGTGATGTTCCAGAATCCGCTGCTGGGCACGGTGATCTTGGCCGGAAACTTCTCGAACGCACCGCCGTGATAGGTGTGCCGGCCGCCGTTCTTGAAGCTGCGAAAATTCGCGTCGTTCATCAGGCGGATGTTGCAGGTCTGCGAGCACTCGATGACGACGATGTCGTCCTCGTTGAGGTGTTCGCGCTGGTGTATGAATTTCATCTACCGCTCCACGCAGTGTGTAAGCCAAAACAAAACGACAGCTGACATCGGCAGGGTCGCAGTGACTGAAGGTTGTTCGCTTGGATCTGGCCTGAGCCATGCAGCTGTGTGCGGCTCGCCGCTCATTGCCACTGGCAAATGCACTAAGCGGCGCATTATAAACTGATCCCTCGCGCCCCCAGGAACGCCCGGCACCATGTTCGCAGAAGATTTCCAGACGCTTTCCCTGCAAACCAGCGGCACCACCATTCACCTTACCCATGGTGGCGCGGGCGACCCCCTGCTGCTGCTGCATGGATATCCGCAGACCCATGTCATCTGGCACGCCATGGCCGAACGCCTGGCGCGCCACTACCACATCATCTGTCCGGACCTGCGGGGTTACGGCGACAGTGGCAAACCGCCAAGCGCGGCGGACCATTCGCCCTACGCGAAGCGAGCGATGGCCCTGGACATGGTCGAGATCATGGAGCAGCTGGGCTACCGGGACTTCTTCGTGGCCGGACACGACCGCGGCGCCCGCGTGGCGCATCGCCTGGCCCTGGACCACCCACAGCGGGTCAGGAAACTCTGCGTGATGGACATCGTGCCGACCCGGCACATGTTCGCCACGACCGACCAGCACTTCGCCAGCGGCTATTACCACTGGTTCTTCCTCATCCAGCCCGACGGCCTGCCGGAGCGCATGATCGGCGCCGATCCAGGCTACTACCTCAGGGAAAAGCTCAAGCGCTGGAGCGCCCCCGGCGCGCGATTCGCCGAGGACGCGGTAGCGCAGTACCTGCGCTGCTTCAGCCGTCCGGAAACCATTCACGCCACCTGCGAAGACTACCGCGCAGCGGCAAGCATCGACCTGCAGCACGATGAAGCCGATCGCGACCGTAAGGTCAGCTGCCCACTGCTGGCCTTATGGGGCAGCAAGGGCTTCGTTCACCGCACCTACGACGTGCTTGGGGTATGGCGTGACTATGCCAAGCAGGTTGAAGGCGGGCCCATCGATTGCGGCCACTTCCTTCCCGAAGAGGCTCCGGAGCAAGTCGCCGAGCAGTTGCTGCGGTTCTTTGGCACTCGGTAGAAGCTGGCCTGAACAAGACCAGGGCCTCGCACGCTCCGACAGGTTTCGCGCTGCCGATCATCGGCAGCGCCATGGATGCACTGGCCACGGTCGCAACCCTGGACGCCGTCCTGCACCTCCATGGCCATTGCGCCTCATACCGCCAAGGCACAGCCGCGGCCGGCCAGGTTGCCCGTACCTTGCGGCCAATCCGTGGCAAGCCTGGCGATAAACAACCTACGCGCCGGCGCTGCCCGGTGGTAGCATTCGCGCGCCATGCATATCCACGACCTCAGCCAACAGCTCGCCGACCTCGGCGCCAAGCCCCAGCATTCCGGGCGGATCATTCGTGCCTGGCTCCAAGGCAAGCCGCTGGACAGCGGTACGCGTAATCAGCCCAGCGAGAACTTTCTGCCGCTCAGCGTGCGCCAAGGCTTGCCGGAGCTGACTCAGCGGCTCGCAGCGCTGGCCCGGCTGAGTTCCGAGCATCCGGGCGGCGACGGCTCGGCGCGGCTGCTGGTGGAGCTGGGCGACGGCCAGATGGTGGAAAGCGTGCTGTTGCCCCGCGATGGCCTGTGCGTCTCGAGCCAGGTCGGTTGTGCGGTTAGTTGCGTGTTCTGCATGACCGGCAAGAGCGGCTTGCTGCGCCAGCTGAGCAGCGCCGAAATCGTCGCCCAGGTGGCGCTGGCCAGGCGCTTTCGCAGCGTCAAGAAGGTGGTGTTCATGGGCATGGGCGAGCCGGCGCACAACCTCGACAACGTGCTGGAGGCCATCGACCTGCTCGGCAGCGAAGGCGGCATCGGCCACAAGAACCTGGTGTTTTCCACGGTCGGCGACATGCGAGTATTCGAGCGCCTGCCCCAGCAGCGGATCAAGCCGGCGCTGGCGCTTTCCCTGCACACCACCGACGCCGAGCTGCGCCGACAGTTGTTGCCGCGGGCGCCGCAGATCGATCCTGAGGAGCTGGTCGAACTGGGCGAGGCTTATGCCCGCACGGTCGACTATCCGATCCAGTACCAATGGACCCTGCTCAAGGGCATCAATGACAGCCAGGAAGAAATGGACGGCATCCTGCGCCTGTTCAAAGGCAAGTTCGCCGTGCTCAACCTGATCCCCTACAACAGCCTGGAAGCCGACGAGTTCCAGCGCCCCGAAGGGGATCGCATCGTACAGATCGTCCGCTACCTGCACAGCCGGGGCGTGCTGACCAAGGTGCGCAACTCGGCCGGTCAGGATATCGACGGCGGCTGCGGCCAGCTTCGCGCCCGGGCCGCAGCGCTGCCCCCCGCCAGCGACGCTCAGACTGAGTCGAACCGCCCGCCTCGCGGAACACCTCAAGGCGCCTGGAGCTCTTGCTTCGCTCAACAGGGGGCGAGTACCCGCGCCTCCTCCTCCAGCCAGTCATGCAACTGCCTCGGCATCTGTACGCCGTAGCCCTGCACGTAATCCACGCCCATCTCCGCCAATCGAGCACGTATCGAAGGGGTCTCGACGTACTCGGCGACCGTTCGCCGCCCAAGGGCATGGGCGATCTCGTTGATCGAGCGGACCATGGCCAGATCGCTCGGCGAGCGCTCGATTTCCTTGACGAAGCTGCCGTCGATCTTCACGTAGTCCACTGGCAGGCGCTTGAGGTAGTCGAAGGAGGAGAACCCGACGCCGAAGTCGTCGATCGAGAATGTGCAGCCGGAGCGCTGCAGATGGCGTACCAGGTCGGCGGTCTTGGCAAGGTTGGCGACGGCGGCCGTCTCGGTCAGCTCGAAACAGATGCGGCGCGGATCGACGGCGTAGCGCTCGAACAGGCTTTCGATGAACCCCAGCAACCTGTCGTCGTTCAAGCTGCTGCCAGACAGATTGATAGAAAGGCCAGAGCAACGCTCCCACAGCTGCGGATGACGCTCCAGCTCGATGAATATCCGCCTGAGCACCCAGCGATCGACCTTGGTCATGCGATGGTAGCGTTCGGCCGCCGCGATGAAATCCTGCAGGGACAGCTCGTTCTGCATTACCAGCAGCAACTCGTAATGCGGCAGCTCCTGGGAGTCGGGCGACGCCGGGGCAATCTGCTGCACGCGCAGCGAGAGATCCTCGCGCTCGACGATATCATCGACCCGCGCGGCAATCGCCAGCAGGCCGGCATGACTATCGTCTTGCGCCGAATTGAAACAATGCACACGGTTGCGCCCGCCCTCCTTGGCACTGTTGCAAGCACTCTGCAGGTCGAAGAACAGATTGGCGACATCGTGCCGCTCGGCGGCCTCGACTACGCCGATGCTCAGCGTCAAACCATGCTTGTGACCCTGCCATTCGAAGCCCTCGGCTTCGATACCCAGCCGTAGCGCCTCGCCAAGCTCGGCGGCGCGTTTCTCTGCGCAAGCCGGCAAAACCGCGGCGAACTCCACCCCGCCGACACGCGCCATGCAGCTGGCAGCAGGCAGATATTCACTCAGTCGGCTGGCGATCTGCCGCAGGCAGGCGTCCCCAGCCACAGGCCCGGCATGGCCATTGATCAGGCTGAACTGGTCGATATGCGCCATCAGGAAGGACGGCGCCACGCTGGCGGACAGGCTTTCCGCCAGCGCCCCTTCGAAGCTACGCCGATTGAGCAGACCGGTGAGCTCGTCATGACTGCGGGCATGGGCTATCTCGCGATAGAGCTTGCCCACCATGTCCTGCAGGGTACGCTGGACCAGGCCCTCATCCGCCCCACCCTTGTCGCCGACCAGCAGCGCACCTTCGGCGAGCTCCCTGGCCAGGCCGGCCAGGCCATAGCTGCCCTTCTCGCTTCCCTGTGCGTCGACGAGTACATAGTGATCCATCTGCGCATTGCGCCAGATCAGCTGCAGAGGCTGGCCGTCAGCGGTACGCAGCCAATCGCCCTGCTTCAACCCCTCGATCTGCTCACGCCAACGCAGCAAGGCGCTGGGCATCGCCGGTTTAGGCTTGGACAAGCGAGGGGGCGCAACCAGCTCCACAGGTTTCATACCGAACAGTTGCTCACGCATCCGCACCAGTACCGAGGCGTGCTGAAAATGCCCGACGCTGAACTCGTCCATGCGCCGACGCAGCACCTTCAGCAAGTGCTCGATCTCATAGGCCCAGCCCGCCTGACTGGCATCACCTTGCGCAGCTTCGGCCTCGCGCAGGCGCTGCATGAGCAACTCCGTGAGGGCCGAATCGCCCCTCCAGGTGTCCTTGTCACTGCCTGCGCTGAGCTCTTCGTGAACCAGCAAATCGCGCCAACCGACGTCCAGCCACTCCAGCATGACCTTGGGAACCTGTTTGCCGCATAGCCGGGCCAGCTTGATGGCTACCTTGCGCTGCGCGGTCTCCAGAATGTCGCGACCGCGATGCGACTGCATCACGCGCTCGGCGCTGCGGCGATAGGCACGTTGCTGCATGTTCAGCAGCTCATCCAGCTCGGCATCGCAGGCGGTGAATGCCGCTAAATCTCCGCGATATTCACCTGCGATGCGCTCCACCAGCTGTTCCAAACGGGCCTCGAGCACCTTGTTCGGCGGCTCACAGTAATCACACAGGCGCAAGATGCGATCGAGTGACGCCCGCACCGGATGCCCGGCATCGGCGATAGCCCCAGGCTCCTGCAAGGTGGCGGTCAGGACCGGCAACAGCAGACGCTGCAACACCGGCTGCAGTGTCGGCGCCACCTCGGCCTGTCGACTCAGCGCCTGGAACACCTCGCTTACCAGATGGGCATCCTCGTGCTGACGAGGGGTCAAAGCGCAGCCTTGCTGGTCGAGCCGCGCCAACACTGCCTCGGCCGCCCAACCACCTTTCGGGGCTCGCTGACTGAGCAGCCCGGTCAGCGCTTCCACGACCGGGACGGGGCTTACCTCTTGTTCCAGCTCCATCGCGCCCGACAGCTCTGTCGAAACCGCACGGCGCAGGTGCCGAATGGCCCGGTAGGTGGCCTCGGAATCTGCGGTGGAAATCGTACGCGGTGCCTGAGGCACAGCTACCAATAGTTTTGGTTGCGCCAGCGGCTGCACCTGGGCGGCGTCGAACTCGGCTACCAGGGCCTGCAGGTATGGCAACAGAGCCGTGGCTAAAACGCGACTGGCCTCCGCCTGGAACAGGACTCGAACGGGCAAAGGCTGTATGCGCATCTGGAGTCCGGCCTGAAGCTGGCGCAGCAGGAATTCCAGCGACAATGGGTGGTCGGCATCCGCCACATAATGGCCGACCAGACGATTGAAACAACCACAAACGCGCCCTTCGAGCTCGCCAACATTCTCCCGCAAGCGGCCGACGACACGTCGAGCCATCAATAGGTCCTCGACCTCCTCGTCGTCCACCAGGCGCCATGCGCTGAGATTGCCCGGCATCGTCGACTCATCCGCGCTCTCCGGTGACAGGCAGCGAAGAACCGACGAGCAAGTGCTCACCAGTACTTGCTTGCCCTGAACCTTGCAGTAGCGCAGGAAGTCCTCGCAGGCCTGCACGTCCTGATTGGACAGCTCCCTGCAGTCCTGATCGACCAAGGCCTGGCTGAGCGCCTGAAGCAACTCGCGCAATGCCTCGGGAAGATGGCGGCGAATGATCGATTCAAGCGCTGACGCTAGCGGAGTGGAAATCAAACGCACGCCCCCTGCATGTCATAGCGTTCCGGCTGAGACTATAGCTGCTTCCAGGCGTCTAGCAGAGCCCTCTGCGAAAGCATAGACGCGCCTCGACCTGCTCGCGACCAGCCTGGCCAGCGTTTCCGCCAACTGAGGATCGACGGCTGGCAAAGCCTCCGATCCCTGGCAATAATGACCGCCCGCAATGCTCATGAAGGTACAGGGAATGACCGAATACAGTGTCCAGGTCGTATGGGAACGTGCCGACCAAAGCTTCCTCGATAATCGCTACAGCCGCGCCCACCGCTGGCACTTCGATGGTGGCCTGGAGGTGCCCGCGTCCTCTTCGCCCCACATCGTGCCGCTGCCCTGGTCTGACGCCCGGGCGGTTGACCCGGAAGAGGCCTTCGTTGCATCACTATCGAGCTGCCACATGCTGTGGTTCCTGTCGCTGGCCGCCGCCCAGGGGTTTCAGGTAGATCGCTACGAAGACCAGCCCCTCGGGATCATGGCCAGAAATGCCGAGGGTCGACTGGCCATGACCGAAGTCGAGTTGCGCCCACGCACCACCTTCGCTGGCGAACAGCAGCCGAGTATCGAGCAACTTCTGGCCCTGCATCACAAGGCCCA
This sequence comes from Pseudomonas sp. LPB0260, assembly GCF_013388395.1. Classification (NCBI taxonomy): domain Bacteria; kingdom Pseudomonadati; phylum Pseudomonadota; class Gammaproteobacteria; order Pseudomonadales; family Pseudomonadaceae; genus Pseudomonas; species Pseudomonas sp. LPB0260. The sequence goes on from NZ_CP058247.1 coordinate 465,174, forward strand.
TGACGAATGCTTTATCGCCAACTCGGTAAAGAGCGAAGTACGCTGTAATCCGGTGATTGGTTAGGGCCGCGCAGCTATCCGGAATTGCGCCCGGCACGCCCAGGCGCGCCGGCTGCGCAAAGGCGCGACGATGGCTCAGGGCGCAACACCCATGCTGGATACCGGGAGGGGACCATGACCGACAAGCACGACCAGGACGCACGACCTCTGACTTGGCGGGAAATGCTGCGCAGCGTGTTGGCCGCCGCCTTTGGCGTTCAGAGCAGCAAGCAGCGGGCCCGGGACTTCAGTCGCGGCAAACCGAGCCACTTCATCATCCTCGGCGTGCTCTGCACTCTGGCATTCGTACTGCTGCTGGTTGCCGTCACCAAGTTGGTGCTGCACTTCGCCGCCCCATGATCACTCCAGCAACGGCTGCACCGAGAAGCTGTAGTTGGTCATGCCGGGCTGCTGGAGGGCACTGAACTTGCGAAAATCGATTCCGTAGCCCGGCACCTGCAGTCGCTTCGACAGGACCGCAGCCTGCTCGGCGTCGAGCAGGCTGAACACCGGATCGACGCGGTCCTTGCCGCCCCGCTGCGCGAAATCCTCTCCGGCATGGTAGTCATGCAGCAGCACCATGGCCCAGCCGCCCAGGGTGAAATGCCCGCCCACCAGCGCCGCCAACTGGCCCGAAGCCCGCGCCTGGAGCACCTCCTGCGAGTTGTTCAATGCGGAAAAATGCAGGTCCTTGCCCGGCTGCCGGCCAAGCTCCTGCGCCGCGCGCATCGCGCCGAAGGCCATTTCATCATTTGCGGCCCACACCAACTGCGTATCGGCGTAACGCGGCAATAGCAACAACGCCTGCTGGTAAGCACGCTGACGGGCCCACTCGCCGTAGACCAGTTGCCGCAGCTTGACTTCAGGATGCTCCGCCAGGGCCCGGTGCAGCCCTTCCTCCCGCAGGGTGGCGGAAGGGGTATGGCGGACACCGGAAAACGCCAGCATCTGCGCGGGACGGCCATCGAGCTTGGCGATCAAAGCCTTGCCCATGAGGTAGCCGGCCTCGCGATCATTGGGGATCAGGCTGCCGATCCAGTGCCGGTAACGCTCGCGCGTACCGCCCATCAGCCCCTGTTGCTCGGGCGTCAGAGTGCTGTGCAGGGCGAACAGCCTGACGGGGCTGTTTGCGAACAGTCGGAGCAACTCCGGCCCGGTATACATTTCATTGACGAAGATCAGGTAGTCCGGTTGCTCGGGTTCGGCCAGCACCTGCCGCGCGTTGTTCAGCAGTCGCTCGCGATCTCGTTCGCCGTAGATCACGCGCAGGCGCATACCAAGGCTGTCGGCAGCCGCCTGCATGAAATCGCTGTAGCCGACCCAGAACGGTTCCTTGGAATAGCCCGGATTGAGAAACACGACGGAGGCATCCGATCCCCCGGAGCCGCCTTTCTCGGTTGCAGCTTGCGCCATGCCCAGCACAGCGGCCAACGCGATGACGAAGAAAACCCTCACCCCTGATACGACCATGCTGCGCGCCCCAAAAATAACCGCGCTCAGTATAAAGGCAGGGTTGGAGGCAGCGTGCCACCTCCCGTCAGACGCGCCAAACAGGGCTGGCTGCCAAACCCGGAAACCCGCCCTGCCCCCACGACAACTATTGCTGGCTGACCCAGAAAACCGCAGTACCGACGACTATCAGGATCAGGACGAAAATGGCCCTGGCGTCGACGACGCTGTCGCGGTTGTCCGGCTGGGTGTGTTCGGTCATTGGCTAGCCCCTTTTTGTGCTTATGGTCGGTTTGCCCCTGCAGTTAAGACCAGCGCAACGCCATGCTCAAGCGGTGGGGTTATGCTCCCCCTCTACTTAGCGTTAAAGGTTCTTTCCATATACTCAAACATCACTTTTGCGCATAACCCTGAGCTGGTATCTTCCCCCGACTCCTTACGGAGAGCGCGGCCGTGCGCGCTGATTTGCTGCAAGCAGCCTGATAACAGGACCCTTCATGTACGTATACGACCAGTACGACCAAACCATCATCGAGGACCGCGTCAAGCAGTTCCGTGATCAAACCCGCCGTTATCTGGCTGGCGAGCTGAGCGGCGAAGAGTTCCGCCCGCTGCGCCTGCAAAATGGCCTGTACATTCAGCGCTATGCGCCGATGCTGCGCGTCGCCGTGCCCTACGGCCTGCTGTCCTCGGCGCAGGTGCGCATGATGGCCAAGATCGCGCGCGACTACGACAAGGGCTACGCCCATATCAGCACCCGGCAGAACGTCCAGTTCAACTGGCCGGAGCTGGAAGATGTGCCGGAGATTCTCGCCGAGCTGGCCACCGTGCAGATGCACGCGATCCAGACCAGTGGCAACTGCATCCGCAACACCACCACCGACCAGTTCGCCGGCGTGGCCAAGGACGAGATCGTCGATCCGCGCCCCTGGTGCGAGATCATTCGCCAGTGGTCGACCTTCCACCCCGAATTCACCCACCTGCCACGCAAGTTCAAGATCGCAGTGAACGGCGCCGTCAGCGACCGCGCCGCGATTGAAGTACATGACATCGGCCTGGAAGCGGTGAAGAACGACGCCGGCGAGCTGGGTTTCCGCGTGTCGGTCGGCGGCGGCCTCGGTCGTACCCCGGTGGTCGGCAGCTTCATCAACGAGTTCCTGCCCTGGCAGCACCTGATCAGCTACCTCGATGCCATCCTGCGGGTCTACAACCGCTACGGTCGCCGCGACAACAAGTACAAGGCGCGCATCAAGATATTGGTCAAGGCCCTGACGCCCGAGGTGTTCGCCGAGCGCGTCAACGCCGAGTGGGCGCACCTGAAGGACGGGCCCACCACCCTGACCGAAGCCGAAGTGGCCCGCGTTGCCGCCCATTTCGTCGACCCGGACTACCGGGACCTGCAGGACCAGGAGGCCAGCCTGGCACAGCTCGACAGCGAGCACCCGGGCTTCGCCCGCTGGCGCCAGCGCAATACCTTCGCCCACAAGAAGCCCGGCTATGTCGCCGTGACCCTGTCACTCAAGCCAACCGGGGTCGCTCCGGGCGACGTCACCGACAAGCAGCTGGACGCCATCGCCGACCTGGCCGACCGCTACAGCTTCGGCGAGGTGCGCAACAGCCATAACCAGAACATCATCCTCGCCGATGTCGAACAGGCGCAGCTGTTCACCCTCTGGGGCGAACTGCGCGAGCAGGGCTTCGCCACGCCGAACGTCGGCCTGCTGACCGACATCATCTGTTGCCCGGGCGGCGACTTCTGCTCCCTGGCCAACGCCAAGTCGATCCCGGTAGCCGAGGCCATCCAGCGCCGCTTCGACGATCTCGACTACCTGTTCGACATCGGCAACATCGACCTGAACATCTCCGGCTGCATGAACGCCTGCGGCCATCACCATGTCGGCCATATCGGCATCCTCGGCGTGGACAAGAAGGGCCAGGAGTTCTACCAGGTCTCCCTCGGCGGCAGCTCCGGTCGCGACGCCAGCCTGGCGCAGATCCTCGGCCCGGCCTTCGCCCAGGACGACATGCCGGACGTGATCGACAAGATCATCAAGGTCTATGTCGAGCAACGCAGCGAAGAAGAAAGTTTCCTCGACACCTTCCGTCGTGTCGGTGTCGCACCGTTCAAGGAGCGCGTATATGCAGCGAATCATTAAGAACGGCCAGATAGTCGACGAAACCTGGCACCTGCTGCCCAAGGACGCCAGCTTCGACGAACTGCCCAACTGCGACGACCTGATCGTGCCCCTGGCCATGTGGGTCGATCATGGCCATGCCCTGAAGGCCCGCGACGGCGGCCTGGGCGTATGGCTGGAAGCTGGCGAGGAGATCGAGGAGATCGCCGATCAGCTGGACAACTTCCAGGTGATCGCCCTGAACTTTCCGGCCTTCACCGATGGCCGTCACTGCTCCACTGCCTACCTGCTGCGCACCCGCTATGGCTACAAGGGCGAAGTACGTGCCATCGGCGACATCCTGCGAGACCAGCTGTTCGCCCTCAAGCGCTGCGGCTTCGATGCCTTCGCCTTGCGTGAAGACAAAGACCCGCAGGATGCCCTGAAGGCGTTCGAGGAGTTCAGCGAGGTGTATCAGGCCTCCAGCGACCAGCCGCTGCCGCTGTTCCGCCGCCGCGCCTGATCGATCCGCCATACGAAGAAGCCCCGCCTTGCGGGGCTTCTTCGTTTCAGGCCCTGACGCTGCCCCGCATCGCGTCGCAATTGGTCGACTTTCGCCCTGGCAACACCATGGCCCGGCGCGGCTCGCAAAGGCTCTGGGCACTGCCTATGCCAGCGATAAAACGGTATCTCGCGGCGACATCACGCCGCACATCAGCCAGGCCTGAAACGCAGAGGCCCGGTCGAACCGGGCCTCTTTTCTTCACGGCATCAATCAGTCGAGCTTGACCAGCACACGGCCAACCTGCTGGCCGCCGAGTATCCGCCCGATGGCTTCCGGCAGTTGCGCCAGGCTGACCTCTGTGACCAGTTGCTCCAGGCCCTCGAGCTTCCATTGCAGCGACAGCTTGTCCCACATGGATGCCTTGACCACCAGGGGCAACTCCACCGAGTCGACACCGAGCAGGTTGACCCCGCGCAGGATGAACGGCAGCACGTTGCCCTTGAAGGCGACTCCGGCCGTCAGGCCGCAACAGGCGACACTGCCGCCGTAGCGCAAGGCCTTGACCACATTGAACAGGATGTCGCCGCCCACGGTATCCACCGCGCCGGCCCACTGCTCCTTGAGCATCGGACGCTCGCCGCCCTCCTGCAGCTCGCTGCGCAGCACGATGCGCTCGGCGCCCAGCTTCTTCAGGAACTCACCTTGCTCCGCCTTGCCGGTGGATGCCGCCACCTGGAAGCCCAGCTTGGCCAGCAGGGCCACCGCGACGCTGCCCACGCCCCCAGTGGCGCCGGTGACCAGAATGGGCCCGGCATCCGGGCTGACGCCTGCCTGCTCCAGCTTGTCGACACACAGCGCCGCGGTCAGGCCGGCGGTACCGAGCACCATGGCCTCGCGCAGAGACAGACCCTTGGGACGCTTGAGCGCCCAGGCCGCGGGAATGCGGATGTACTGGCCGAAGCCTCCCGCCGTATTCATACCCAGGTCGTAGCCGGTGACAATCACCTCATCGCCAGCACCGAACTCGGCGACGCTGGATTCCTCGACCACGCCGGCGGCATCGATGCCCGGCGTATGGGGGAACTGCTTGGTCACCCCGCGATTGCCGCTGGCGGACAACGCATCCTTGTAGTTCAACGAAGAGTACTGGACCCGAATCAGCAGCTCTCCGGCGGGTAACTCGCTGGTGTCACGCTCGACTATCGCCTGCTCGAACTCACCCGCCAGGCCTTCGCAAGCCTGCAATGCCAAGAACTTACCCATGTCGATACTCCTGTGACAGAAAATGGATTACCAGAAGCGCTGCTGGTTGAGGCGACTGAGCCAGTTCAGCAGGAAACGATCCAGGGCCATGCCGGCCGCCAGGCCGATGCGCTCCTGCAGGCTCTTTCTGGCGACGAAGTGCAGGTGGTACAGCTCGGCCTCCCTGGCCCGTGCGGCGAGGTATTCATCGCTGGTCTTGAGCTCATCGACCAGTTCCTTCTCCAGCGCCGCCAAACCCAGCCAGACTTCGCCCGTGGCGACTTCGTCGATCCGCAGTTGCGGGCGATAACGGGAAACGAAGCCCTTGAACAGCTCGTGGATGCTTTCCAGGTCGTCCTGGAACTTCTCCCGCCCCTTCTCGGTGTTCTCACCGAAGACCGTCAGGGTGCGCTTGTACTCACCAGCGGTAAGCACCTCGAAGTCGATGTTGTGCTTCTTCAGCAGGCGGTGCACGTTGGGCAGCTGCGCCACCACGCCGATCGAGCCGAGAATGGCGAAGGGCGCGGAGATGATCTTCTCACCGACGCAGGCCATCATGTAGCCGCCGCTGGCCGCGACCTTGTCGATGCACACGGTCAGGGGCACCCGCGCCTCGCGAATCCGCGCCAGTTGCGAGGCGGCCAGGCCATAGCTGTGCACCATGCCCCCGCCACTCTCCAGGCGCACAACCACCTCGTCCTGCGGCTTGGCCATGCTCAGCACGGCGGTGACCTCATGCCGCAGCTGGTCGACGGCAGAAGCCTTGAGGTCTCCATGGAAGTCCAGCACGAAGACCCGCGACTTGTGCCCGGCGGATTTCTTCGCCAGTTTCTCCGCCTTGGCCTCGGCCTTGTGCAGGCTCTTGAGCTGGTCCTTGTCCAGCACCGCCTGCTCCAGGCGCTGGCGCAGCTCCTTGTAGAAGTCGTTGAGCTTGTCCACCTGCAGCTGCCCGGGAGCCTTGCGCCCTTTGCCGCGCAACGCGACGCCTGCCGCCAGCAACACCAGCACGGCGACCACCAGGGTCACCACCTTAGCCAGAAAGCCCGCGTAATCAGCCAGAAACTCCACGTCCATCCCCCTCGTTGTCCATTCCAGTGCTTGGCCTCGCGCCGCGCCCGTGACGCTCAAGCATACCGACGCCGCCAGCCGCCGGCCACCTGCCTCGCCCGAGCCTCGACGACGCAGCGGACAATTCAAACAAGCGTATGTTTTTTCGTTGACAGCCCCCTGCGTTCCCCATAACCTCGCGAGACTTTCACCGCACCGGGACAGCAGCGGACGTGGGCAGCATCTACCTGATCCGACATGGTCAAGCCTCGTTTGGCGCCGACGATTACGACGTGCTGTCGCCCATCGGCATCCGCCAGGCCGAAGTGCTGGGCGCGCACCTTGCCGAGCTTGGTTTGCGCCTGGACCGCAGCATCAGCGGTGACCTGCGCCGGCAACAGCATACCGCCAACGCCGCCATGAGCCGATTGAGCGAAGCGGGAATCGCCGTACCGCCGCTGGAAATCGATGCAGCATTCAACGAGTTCGATGCCGATGCGGTGATCCGCGCCCTGCTCCCCGACTTGCTCCCCGAACAACCCGAAGCCCTGCAGGTGATGCGCAACGCCGCGCAGAACCGCGCCGAGTTCCAGCGCCTATTCGCTCTGGTGATCGGCCGCTGGCTTTCCGGTGACTACGACCAGCCCGGCCTGCAGAGCTGGCCAGGCTTTGTCGAGCAGGTGCAGGCCGGCTTTGCCCGCCTGCTGGAAAAGGCCGAGCGCGGACAGAACATCGCCCTGTTCACCTCCGGCGGTACCATTACCGCGCTGCTGCACCTGGTTACCGGCGTGGCGCCGGACAGGGCCTTCGAGCTGAACTGGCAGATCGTCAATACCTCCCTGAGTTGCCTGAAATTTCGCGGCAACCAGGTGAGCCTGGCTTCCTTCAACAGCCATGCGCACTTGCAGCTGTTGAAGGCGCCGGAACTCATCACCTTTCGCTGAGTACCGGCCCACTGCGCCCGACAGGGCGCGAGAAAAACTGAAAACAAAGGAAGAAACCATGAGCGTTGCAGACATCGTCCAAACCATGCAGTCCAAGTTCAACGCCGGTGCCGCCGCGGGCCTGGACCTGGTATTCCAGTTCAACATCGAAGACGGCGAGAACCACTACCTGGTGGTCAAGGACGGCACCTGCGACGTGCAGCAAGGTGACGCCGAGAACCCCAACGTGACCCTGATCATGGACACCGAGACCCTGAAGGGCATCACCAGCGGCGAGACCGATGGCATGCAGGCCTTCATGGCCGGCAAGCTGCGCGCCGAAGGCGACATGATGCTGGCGATGAAGCTGGGCGAGCTGTTCCCGGTCTAAGCCTGGGCACTTATCCAGTCGCACGAGAAACCGGAGTCCATGGCTCCGGTTTTTTTTGCCTGGCGTCCAGCCGCTTGCCGCGAATCAGGCAGCTTGATTGCCCGGCAACACGCCCGCCTATAAAGGCGTGTCGCGCTTGAGGCGGCCGAGACACAGCATTAGATTAGCCAATGATCCAGGCCAACGATTATAAGCAGAAGGGATGAACATGGCGCTTACTGACCAGTCGACCGGTATCCGTGAGGGCGAAGAGCTCGACGCCGGCATCATCGACCCTTACCTCAAGGCGCAGATTCCTGGCCTGAGCGGCACGCCACGGATCAGCCAGTTTCCCGGCGGCGCCTCGAACCTCACCTACCTGCTCGAATACCCGGAAAAGGAACTGGTCCTGCGTCGCCCGCCGTTCGGTCACAAGGCCAAGTCGGCCCACGACATGGGCCGCGAATACCGTATCCTCAATCGTCTCAATGCCGGCTTCCCTTATTGCCCGAAGGCCTACCTGCACTGCACCGACGAATCGGTGATCGGCGCCGAGTTCTACGTGATGGAGCGGGTCAACGGCATCATCCTGCGCTCGGACATGCCGGCCGAGCTGAACCTCGACGCCGACAAGACCCGCACCCTGTGCAAGAGCTTCATCGACAAGCTGGTCGAACTGCACAACGTCGATTACCAGGCCTGCGGCCTGGCAGACCTGGGCAAGCCCGAAGGTTACGTGGAACGCCAGATCCGCGGCTGGAGCGAGCGCTACGAGAAAGCCCTGACCCCCGATGCCCCGCTATGGCAGCCGGTCATGGCCTGGCTTAAGGAAAAGCGGCCGGCCGACCATCACAAGCCGGGCATCGTGCATAACGACTACCGCTTCGACAACGTGATTCTCGACCCGCGCAACCCCATGCAGATCATCGGCGTGCTGGACTGGGAACTCACCACCATCGGCGATCCACTGATGGACCTGGGCAATACCCTGGCCTACTGGATTGAGGCCGACGATCCAGCCCCCGTTCAGTTGATGCGCCGCCAGCCGAGCAACGCCCCCGGCATGCTCAGCCGCCGGGAGTTCGTCGAGTACTACGCCGAACGCGCCGGCATAAAGATCGACTGCATCGACTTCTACTACACCTACGGGCTGTTCCGCCTGGCCGGCATCGTCCAGCAGATCTACTACCGCTATTACCACGGCCAGACCAGGGACCCCCGCTTCGCCCAGTTCGTTCAGATGAACAAACTGCTGGAGCAAATGAGCCTGCAAGTCATCAACCAGTCGCAGCTGTAATCCGCCTCGGCACCTTTAGAAGAAGGGAAAGCGCATGTCCAAGACCCAACTGTTCGACCTCGACGGCAAGATCGCCTTCGTCTCCGGCGCCAGCCGCGGCATAGGCGAGGCCATCGCCAAGCTGCTGGCCCAGCAAGGCGCCCACGTGATCGTCTCCAGCCGCAAGCTCGACGGCTGCCAGGCGGTCGCCGACGCGATCATCGCCGACGGCGGCCAGGCCACCGCCATCCCCTGCCATATCGGCGAGATGGAGCAGATTCAAGGCGTCTTCGCGCAGATCCGCGAGCAATTCGGCCGCCTCGACATCCTGGTCAACAACGCGGCCACCAATCCGCAGTTCTGCAACGTGCTCGACACCGACCTGTCGGCCTTCCAGAAGACCGTCGACGTGAACATCCGCGGCTACTACTTCATGTCGATCGAAGGCGGCAAGCTGATGAAACAGAATGGTGGCGGCAGCATCATCAACGTCGCCTCGATCAACGGCGTGTCGCCCGGCGAGTTCCAGGGCATCTATTCTGTGACCAAGGCCGCGGTGATCAGCATGACCAAGGTGTTCGCCAAGGAGTGCGCGCAGTTCGGCATCCGCTGCAACGCCTTGCTGCCTGGCCTGACCGATACCAAGTTCGCCTCGGCGCTGACCCAGAACGACGCCATTCTCAATATCGCCCTGCAACGCATCCCGCTCAAGCGCGTCGCCGCTCCCAGCGAGATGGCCGGCGCCGTTCTGTACCTGGCCAGCGATGCTTCCAGCTACACCACCGGGGTGGCGCTCAATGTCGATGGCGGCTTCCTCTCCTGAGCTGATTCCAAGCCACGAAAAAAAGGGACCCTAGGGTCCCTTTTTCGATTCCTGCTCAGGAGTCTACTGCCAGTCCTGCAACGCCTGTTTGGCTGCCTGGTTCAGCGGCTCCGCCAGCAGACCGGTCGACGTCAGGCTGACGGCGTACACCGCGCCGTCAGCCACCGGCAGGTAGGTCACGCGCAGCGCCTGGGGATCGAACATGAACAAGTCATGTTGGCCCAGCCGCAGCCAACGCCACAGGTCCACCCCATAGGGGCTGCGCGCCAATTCGACCCGGGCATGCTGGGCCTGCGACTGCTGCTCGATGGTGAGGAAACGTCCCGACAGCTTTTCCAGGCGGTAGCCCGGCTGCAGGCCGATCAACGCAGCCAGCCCCTTCCACTGCAGGAGCCGCGCATCCAGCTGCCACAGATCGCCCTGGAAGGTGAAACTGCGCTCGCGACGGCCCTCCAGCAGGCTGGCCCGATAGGCCGCCCCATCGGCCTGGAATGTCAGCGTCACCAGGGGCTTGCCTTCCGCGATCGGCTCGTAGCTGGACAGGTCATAGGCCACCAGGCCGACCACCCCGGACAAGGCGACGAACGCCAGGCCGCAGGTGCCGCGTAACCAGCCGAGCAACCAGCGTCCGCCGAACAGGATGCGCACGGCCACCGCTATCGCCAGCAGCGCCAGTAATGCGGTCGCCCATGCCAGACCGTCGTACTGCATAGATTCCATTCCTTCTACCGGGAAATGCCGGCATTATGCGCTGCCGGGCCGCGTCGCGAACAGCGCGCGCGCCGCACAATAGGACACAGGTCGTCTTTTTATGCCCCTTCCATTCGAGCTGGCCGTCGACCCGAGCGTACTGGCCATTCTCGCCCTGGTCGCCTTCACCGCCGGCTTTATCGACGCCATCGCCGGTGGCGGCGGCCTGCTGACCATCCCGGCCCTGCTGACCGCCGGTCTGCCGCCCCACCTGGTGCTGGGCACCAACAAGCTGTGCGCCACCTTCGGCGCGGCCACGGCCAGCTACACCTTCTACCGGCGCAAGCTGTTCGCCCCGGCGCAGTGGCGCAACGCCCTGATCGGCACGGCCATCGGCGCCCTGCTCGGCGCCGCCGTCGCCCACTGGATGCCGGCGGCCTGGCTGAATCAGCTACTGCCTGCAGTGGTGTTCGCCTGCGGACTCTATCTGCTGTTCGGCCGAGCGCCGGAGGCCTCGGGGGACGCCCCGGCGCCACCGGCCCGCGGTCGTCAGTGGCCACAGGGCCTGGGACTGGGCTTCTACGATGGCATAGCCGGCCCGGGCACCGGTGCCTTCTGGACGGTCAGCAACCTGCTGCTCTACCCCCTGGACCTGCTGCGCGCCAGCGGCGTGGCGCGCAGCATGAACTTCGTCAGCAATGCCTGCGCCCTAGTGGTCTTCATCGGCACCGGACAGGTGGCCTGGGTGCTCGGGCTGAGCATGGGCGTGGCGCTGATGGCCGGCGCCTATCTCGGCGCGCGCACGGCGATCGGCGGCGGCTCGAAGTTCATCCGCCCGGTGTTCATCCTGGTGGTGTTGGCGCTGACCGCGCGCCTAGCCTGGCAGCACTGGTTCGGGCAGGCCTAGACGGCGAGCGACGTAGAGGTCGATCAGGTAGCGGGCGATGGAGCGTGGCGCCGGCAGGGGTGGCAGGCTGTGCACACTGAACCACTGGGCGTCCTCGATCTCCTCCACCTGCATGACGATCTCACCGCCGGCGTACTCGGCGTGGAAACCCAGCATCAGCGAGTGCGGGAAAGGCCAGCCCTGGCTGCCCAGGTACTGCAGGTTGCGGACCTCGACACCGACCTCCTCGCGCACCTCGCGGGCAACGCACTGCTCGACCGACTCGCCAGCCTCGACGAACCCAGCCAGGGTGCTGTAGACGCCGCTGACGAAGCGTGGCGAACGGGCCAGAAGCACTTCGTCGCCGCGGGTGACCAATACGATCATGCTCGGCGATAGGCGCGGGTAGTGCCGCACCTCGCAACGCGGGCAATGCATCGCCCGCTCCCCCGCCAACGCCTGCATGGCTCCGCCGCAGCTGCCGCAGAAGCGATGCTGACGGGCCCAGGTGCCGATCTGGGTGGCGTAGCTGAGCAGGCGGAAGATGTCCTCCTCGCCTTGCAGCATGACCTGGCGCAGGCTCTGCCAGGCACAACCGGGCAGTAGCAGCGGCTGCTCCAGCTCCAGCAGGTAGACCGCCTCACCATCGAAATGACCGATGCCATGTTCGGCGACAATGGGCAGATCCTGCTGCTTCAGCCAGTGACGGGGAAACAGCAGGCCGTTGCTGTCGCCGAGGAACTGCTGCTGGCAGTGCAGCAGCGCCCAGCCGCCGGGCTGCCGACTGTCGAGCAGGGCCGGCTGCCAGTGCCGGCTCATCTAGACGGCCACCTTCATGCCAAGGGCGCGAACGCTGTCGGCAGCCAGGTCGAGCACGCTCGGCTGGGTCTCCGGGCGCAACACTGCGCCGGCTTCCAGGTAGTACTCCAGGCTGCTCAGGGCGTCGGCCAGGGTTTCCAGCATCTGCTCGGATGGCATCTGCGGGGTGTCGAGCATCTGCCGCTGAATGTACTCGGCGCAGGCGCCGACCAGTTCTGCAGCGCGCTCCTGACCGAGGAACCACAGCCCCCCGCGCACCGCCTGCAGGCTGAACGGCACATTGGACAGGTGCATGCGGTCGCCGCTCGACTCCAGGTAGGCGGTGATCGCGCGCTTGGCCAGGGCCAGGCCGGCACGGGCCTCGTCCACCACCACGATGCGCGCCTCGTTGAGCTGGTGCAGGGCGAAGGATTCGGCCTCGTGCCCCGGTTTCGCCTGGGCCGGACGGCTGTCGCGGCGTTCGCCGCTCTCCAGGCTGGCCACCATGCCTTCGACATAGAGCACCGCTTCGGCCAAGCGGTTCAGCTCGGCAGTCGGCGGCACCACCTCCTCGCGCCAGCCGGCAACCGTCTGCAGTTGCGCCGCCAGCGAGTTGCCGGCCGAGCTGAGGCCGACCATGGCGAGGGTCTTGCTCAGCTTGCCGAGCAAGGCGTGCAGACTGCTTAGGCTCTCGGCCTGCACCGTGCCGCGCTCGATCAGATCGAGCATGTCCTTGAGACCGGTCAGCTCTTCGCGAATCGCCGAACTGAGCGAGCGCATCACCGCCTGACCGGGACCGGCCAGGCGCCGGTACTCCTCCTCCAGCAGGTGATCGGTGAATGGCAAGGGCGTGAGGCCGAAGACTTCCCGCACCGGCGTGACTGTGGGCCCACGACTGTCGCCCAGGGCGACCAGATAGAGCAGCTCCTTGAGCAGGCTGCGTGAGGTCTCATGCTGCTCGTTGGCCAGCATCGACTTGAGTTCGCGGTCGACTCTGGAGAACAGCTGCTTGCGCGACTTTCGCGCCAGCATGCGGCCGTCGACCTGGGCCTCCAGGGCCGCCGCGGCGATCCAGCACAGACGCCCGCGCGGCTCACCGCCATACAGGCCGTCCAGACGGTTCATCGCACGCGCCATGAGTTTCAGGCTGGCCTTGGGATTCTGCTCGCGGATGAAGCCGAGCAGGCCCACTTGGTACATATGCCGCAGACGCTTGGCCTCGACGGCCCTGGCCGCCGCATCGAGGGCTGGCGCGTCACGATGCGGGCGCTGCTGGTCGAGGCGCACGCTGAAGAAGAAGCTCTCGGGCAGCCCGGGCTGACCACCGGCCTGACGCAGGTCGTTGATCGCCGGCAACAGCAGCTCGGGCATCTCCTGGCGGTTGGCGTCGACGCTCTCCAGATAGCGGCGCAGCACGTGCAGGGCATTGCTCAGTGCCGAAAGCTGCACGTCGCGCTCGCTGCCGGCGCCGGCGGGAATATCGGTGGCCTGGTCGAGCACTTCCTGGGCCAGCAGCTCCGCCCCGGTCAGTTCGATCAGGTTGAGCGCGCCGCGCACCTGCTGCAGGCCCTCCACCGCCTGCTGCAACAGGCTGCCGTTGTCACGCTCGGCGATGAACTGCTCCAGGCTGGACTCGGCCTCCTCCATGGTGGTGAACAGCTCATCACGCACCAGGCTCAGCGACGTGGCTCCTGAAACCATGGGCTAATGCGCCTCCCGCGCCGATAGAGAAGAGGATCGCGGACAGCGCATCAGTCGGCGAACTCCGGCTTCTGCTTGCTCATGTGGGCGGCCATGGCCACCCGCAGGTCGACGGACTGCAGCATCGCGGCGTTCCAGGTGGCGACGTACTCCAGGCCATCGTCGACCCGATGGTCACGCATGTAGCGGATCATCTCCTTGGTACCGCGCACGGCGATCGGCGACTTGGCGGCGATCTCGCGGGCGATGTCCATCACCCCGTCGAGCAGCGCCGAGGCATCACCGAAGGTGCGGTTGACCAGGCCGATGCGGTGGGCCTCTTCGCCGTCGATGGTCCGCCCGGTGTACGCCAACTCGCGCATCATGCCGTCGCCAATGATGCGCGGTAGGCGCTGCAACGTGCCGACATCGGCGGCCATGCCGATGTCGATTTCCTTGATCGAGAACTGCGCATCGACGCTGGCGTAGCGCATGTCGCAGGCGGCGATCAGGTCGATGGCGCCGCCCAGGCAGTAACCCTGGATCGCCGCCAGCACCGGCTTGCGGCAGCGGTCGACGGCATTGAAGGAGGCCTGCAGTTCGAGGATCTTGCGGCGCAGCGCCTCGGCATTGCGACCGACGTCCTTGCCCAGCTGACTGCCGACCTGGGCCAGCAGCATCAGGTCGATGCCGGACGAGAAATGCTTGCCGGCCCCTGACAGGACCACCACCCGCACCTCGTCGGTGGCATCGGCCCAGCGGAATATCTCGATGATCTCCGACCAGAAATCGGCGTTCATCGCGTTGACTTTTTCCGGGCGATTGATCACGACATGGGCGATCTTATCTGCCAACTCGACGCGGAAGGCTTTGTAGTCGGACACGGCAGTCATCCTCAAGCAGAAGGCGCGGGCGCGCTTAGAAAGATTCTTATGATATGAACCGGCCAACTATAACAAGGACAGTGTCAATGTCGATGCCATCCACTGTGACGCAGGGCACGCCATGCAACTTCAGTCGGAATTTGAGTCCCGGCGTTAAGCATTTGATCTGTCGAGGATACTAGCACCGGTCAGCGCGCCGCACCGGCGCCGCTTGAGGGCCCTGGCGCGGCAGGCGGCGCCTAGGCCTTGATGCAGTCCACCGTGTACAGGGCGCCCTGCGGGCCGTCCTGGCGTTGCAGCCCATGCACGTCCGCATCGAAGCCGGGGAAGCTGTGGTCGAAGGTACGGGCGAACTCCAGATAATCGATGATCGCGCGGGTGGCCGGGGTGAAGCGCTCGCCCGGCATGATCAAGGGGATGCCGGGCGGATAAGGCACCAGCATCACTGCGGCGATGCGGCCGTCGAGCCGGTCGATCGGCACCGCCTCGACCTCGCCGCGCACCAACTGGTCGTAGGCATCGGCCGGTTTCATCGCCACCTCCGGCAGCACCGTGTACATGCGCTTGAGCGCCTTGGCCGTGGCGTTCTCGCGGTAGCAGCCGTGCAACGCGTCGCACAGGTCGCGCAGGCCCATGCCCTGGTACTGCGCGCCGCCTGCCCTGGCGATGGACGGCAGGGCATCGGCCAGTGCCAGGTTGGCGTCGTAACTGCGCTTGAACTCCAGCAACTCGGTCAGCAGGGTGCTCCACTTGCCCTTGGTGATGCCCATGGAGAACAGCACGAGGAAGGAGTACAGCCCGGTCTTCTCCACCACCAGGCCACGCTCCCAGAGGAACTTGCCGACCACGGCAGCGGGTATCCCGCACTGGTCCAGCTTGCCGCCGGCGGTCAGCCCCGGCGTGACCAGGGTGACCTTGATCGGATCGAGCAGCACATAGTCCTCGGCCACTTCGCCGAAGCCATGCCACTCGGCCTGCGGCTGCAGCAGCCAGTCGCCGGTCGCCACCTCCTCGGCGCCCTCGGCCCGCGGCGGCTGCCAGATGCTGAACCACCAGTCGTCGGCCTTGAGGTTCTGCCGCAGATGGGCCAGGGCGCGGCGAAAGCTCAGCGCCTCATCGAAGGTCTCCTGGATCAGCGAGCGCCCGGCCGGCCCCTCCATCATCGCCGAGGCTACGTCGAGCGAGGCGATGATGCCGTACTGCGGCGAAGTGGAGATGTGCATCATGAAGGCTTCGTTGAAGCGGTCGCAGTCCAGCTGACGGCTGCCGCTGTCCTGCACGTGGATCATCGAGGCCTGGCTGAAGGCCGCCAGCAGCTTGTGGGTGGAATGGGTGGTGAACACCAGCGGGCCCTCGGCCTCACGCGAGGTGCCCATGCCGTAGCGCCCGGCATAGAACTCATGGAAGGCCGCATAGGCGTACCAGGCCTCGTCGAAATGCAACACCTCGACACTGTCGCCCAGGACCTGCTTGATCAGCTCGGCGTTGTAGCACAGGCCGTCGTAGGTCGAGTTGGTCACCACGGCGAGCTTGACCTTCGCCGCCGCGCCACCCGCGCGCGCCTGGGCCAGCGGGCTGGCGGCGATCTTGGCGCGGATAGACTCGGCGGAGAACTCGCTGAGCGGGATCGGCCCGATGATGCCCAGCTCGTTGCGTTCGGGGCTCAAGTACAGGGGGATGGCCCCGGTCATGATGATCGAGTGGAGGATCGACTTGTGGCAGTTGCGGTCGACCAGCACCAGGTCGTCGCGGGCGACCATGCTGTGCCAGACGATCTTGTTCGCCGTCGAGGTGCCATTGATCACGAAATAGGTGTGGTCGGCGCCGAAATTGCGCGCCGCACGCGCCTCCGCCTCGGCCAGGGGGCCGGTGTGGTCGAGCAGCGAGCCCAGCTCCGGCACCGACACCGACAGGTCCGAGCGCAGCGTGTTCTCGCCGAAGAACTGGTGGAAGGCCTGCCCCACCGGGCTCTTGCGGTAGGCCACGCCACCGCCGTGGCCGGGCGTGTGCCAGGAGTAGTTGGACTGCGCGGTGTGCTGCACCAGGGCCTTGAAGAACGGCGGCAGCAGGCCGTCCAGATAGTTGCGCGCGGCGCGGGCGACCTGGCGGGCGAGGAAGGGCACGGTGTCCTCGAACAGGTAGAGGATGCCGCGCAGCTGGTTGAGATCGTTCATCGCCTCGGCCGGCGCGTTCTCGATGGTGACCTGCTCGCCGAGGGCGAAGATCGGCAGCTGCGGCGCGCGCGTGCGGGCGATGCGGATCAGCTCGACCATGTCCTCCAGCAGGTGCTTGTTCTCCCCCGCCCCCTCGGCCGTCACCAGGATGCAGGCCAGGCCGTGGTGGGTCGAGGCGACGATGCGCCCTTCGGCGGCACTGGCGGTGGAGACGATGCTGAAGCCGTCCTGCTCCAGCTCCCGGGCGATCGCGCGCACCCGCTCGCCGGCCACGGTGTCGGCCTTGATGTCGCGGTGCACGATGAGCACGGGGAACTTGAGGTCTTTGTACATGGCGGTTCCTGCTCGGCTATGGCGCGCTTGCCTGTCCCTCAGGGTAGAAGGTCCAGGGTGCCATGTGACAAGAAAGTTATAAGACCCGCCGCGTACTGCCGTCCGCAGTCACGACCGGATTCGACTAAACGCATCACAAGCACGTCATATCGACTCACAAGCCAATCTTTTTGATGTTTTATGAGTCTTATTGTCGAACCAACTGCCCTTTAGACTGGCCACATCTGAACGCAACCTTGGAGATAACAACAATGAACGTCCTCCTGCTCGGCGCGGGCCACATCGGCTACACCATCGCCCAACTGCTGCACAAATCCGGCGACTACCGGGTGCTGGTAGCCGACCGCGACGCCACCTCGCTGAAAGCCATCGCCGACCTGGGCATCGCCACCCGCGAACTCGACTCGGCCGACAGCGGCGCCCTGGAAGCCGCCATGCAGGGCCAGGATGCGGTGCTCAACGCCCTGCCCTACCACATGGCCATCGGCGTGGCCAAGGCAGCCAAGGCCACCGCCACCCACTACTTCGACCTGACCGAAGACGTGCACGCGACCAAGACCATCATGGAGCTGGCCAAGGACGCCAAGACCGCGTTCATGCCGCAGTGTGGCCTGGCCCCGGGCTTCATCGGCATCGCCGCCCACTCCCTGGCGCGTCACTTCGACAGCGTGCGCGAGGTCAAGATGCGCGTCGGCGCCCTGCCCGAGTTCCCCACCAACGCCCTGAAGTACAACCTGACCTGGAGCGTCGACGGCCTGGTCAACGAGTACTGCCACCCCTGCGAGGCGATCCGCAACGGCAAGCTGCAGATGGTCCAGCCGCTGGAAGGTCTGGAGCACTTCTCCCTGGACGGCGTCGAGTACGAGGCCTTCAACACCTCCGGCGGCCTCGGCACCCTGTGCGAGACCCTGCAAGGCAAGGTCGAGGTGCTCGACTACAAGACCGTGCGCTACCCGGGCCACCGCGACCTGATGAAGTTCCTCCTGGAAGACCTGCGCCTGTCGGCCAACCAGGACAAGCTCAAGGACATCCTGCGCGGCGCGGTGCCCAGCACCATGCAGGACGTGGTGCTGGTGTTCGTCACCGTCAATGGCCTGCGCGGCGGCAAGCTGGTGCAGGAAGTGTTCAGCCGCAAGATCTTCGCCGCCGAACAGAACGGCCGCCTGACCAGCGCCATCCAGATCACCACCGCCGCCGGCATCTGCGCCGCCCTGGACCTGTTCCGCGAGCAGCGCCTGCCGCAAGCGGGCTTCATCAGCCAGGAGCAGGTGTCCCTGGAGGACTTCCTGGCCAACCGTTTCGGTCAGGCCTACGAGGAGCAAGAGGTGCAGACTCAAGAGGCCGCCTAAGCCTCGGCGAGTCACCGATCCCCGGTCGCCGGCAGCTCTGCCGGCGACCGGGGATTTTTCGTTTGGTCATCCGTTTCCCAGCCCGGCGCAGGCCAGGCGCCCGCCCAACCATTCCTGCCTAGAGCTTCTGTCCGCGATCCAGCTTGCACGACAGGATGATCGAGGTGGTGGTCTTCTCCACCCCGTCGACTTCGCCGATCTCGTCCAGCAACTGGTCGAGGCGCTCCGGCGAGTCGGCCCGCAGCCAGGCGACGAAATCGAACTCCCCACTGACCGTACACAACTGCTGCACCTCGGCCATGCTGGTCAGGCGGCGCAGCACTTCCTTGCCCGAGCGCGGCTGCAGGGTGATGCCCACGTAAGCCTGCAGGCCGCCATCCAGCACACGCTGGCCCAGACGCAGGCCGTAGCCGGTGATGACCTTGTGCTTTTCCAGGCGGGCGATGCGCGAGATCACCGTGGTGCGGGCGATCCCCAACTTGCGCGCCAGCATGGCCACGCTCTCGCGGGCATTGAGTTGCAACGCGGCGATCAGCTGACGATCGATGTCATCCAGGCGCAGCGGGTTCAAATCAGACATTCAGGACCAACCTCAAGAACTCACAAGACAACGAAACGCCGCCCGGCAAGGCCGGCCAGCGTTGGCAAATTACTGATTCCGCTACGACTCGGGCGCCTTCCTAAGGAGGCGCCCGAGTCGTCCTGGCTGACGGCCAGGGCGCCACTGCAGTCTGCTTATCCGCCGGCGCCGCGTAAAGGCACCGGCCGCACCGGGCGCGAGCGGCTCAACGACCCTGACAGGCATCCACCCGCAGACGCCGTTCCAGCAGGCGGAAGGCGTGCACCAGCAGATAGGCCGCCAGCAGGTAGAACATGCCGGCGGCGAAGAAGATCTCCACCGGCTGGTAGGTGCGGGCGATGATGGTGCGCGACATGCCGGTCAGCTCCAGCAGGGTGATGGTGCTGGCCAGGGCGCTGGCCTTGAGCATCAGGATCACCTCGTTGCTGTAGGCCGGCAGGCCGATGCGCGCCGCCCGCGGCAGGACGATGTAGAGCAAGGTCTGCCAGCGCGCCATGCCCAGCGCTCGCGCCGCCTCGATCTCCCCCGGCGGCACGGCCTGGATGGCGCCACGCAGGATCTCGGCGATATAGGCCGCGGTGTGCAGGGTCAGGGTGATGATGGCGCACCAGTAGGCATCACGCAGGTAGGGCCACAGCGGCCCCTCGCGCACCGCCTCGAATTGCGCCAGGCCGTAGTAGACCAGGAACAGCTGCACCAGCAGCGGCGTGCCGCGGAAGAAGAAGATATAGCCGTAGGGCAAGGCGCGCAGCCACCAGTGCCGCGAGGCCCGCGCTATGCCCAGGGGCAACGCCAGGATCAGCCCGGCGATCACCGCGATGCCGACCAGCTCGAGGGTCAGCCAGGCGCCCTCGAGAATCCGCGGCAGCCATTTGATGATCAGTTCCCAGTTCATGCGGCAGCCCTCAGGAAGCCACGGCTGGCACGCTTCTCGAGCAGGTGCAGGCCGATCATGGCGAGGATGGTCAGGCTCAGGTAGATGAACGCGGCCACCAGAAAGAAGGTGAAGGGTTCCTTGCTCGAGGTCACGGCGATCTGCGAACGGCGCATGATCTCCTCCAGGCCGATCACCGAGACCAGCGCGGTGTCCTTCATCAGGATCATGAACAGGTTGCCCAGCCCCGGCAGGGCGATGCGCCACATTTGCGGCAGGATCAGGCGCCAGAAGATTCGTGGCTTGGACAGGCCGAGGGCCTGCCCCGCCTCACGATGGCCCCTGGGGATGGCCAGGATGGCGCCACGGAACACCTCGGTGGCGTAGGCGCCGAAGCACAGGCCGAGGGCGATGGTACCGGCGGCGAAGGGCGACAGCTCCAGGCTGGCCACGCCGAGCAGGTCGGCCAGGCTGCGCATCAGGCTGACCGTGCCGAAGTAGATCAGCAGCACCCAGAGCAGCTCGGGCACGCCGCGCACCAGGGTCGAATAGGTGCCGCCCAGCCACTGCAGCGGCTTGTACGGCGAAGTCTTGGCCAGGGCGCCGAGCAGGCCCAATACCAGGCCCAGGGACAGCGACGCGAGCGCCAGCTTGATGGTCATCAAGGCACCGGCGAGCAGCGCCGGGCCGAATCCGTAGAGATCGAGAGTCATGATTCAAACCACCGCAGGGGGCTGGTACGGCAGCGGCGGCCGCACCAGCCGGTGCCGATCAGTAGATGCTGAAGGGGAAATACTTGTCGTTGATCTGCTTGTAGGTACCGTCGGCGACGATCTCCTTCAAGGCAACATTGAGCTTCTCGCGCAGCGGCTCGCCCTTGCGCACGGCGATACCGATCTTGTCGTTGTCGAACACCGGCTCGCCCTTGAACTCGAAGCCCTTGCCGGCATCGCTCTTGAGCCATTCCCAGTTGACGAAGGTGTCGGCCAGCACACCGTCGAGGCGACCGGACGTGAGGTCCAGGTAGGCGTTCTCCTGGGTGTCGTAGAGCTTGATGTCGACCACGCCGTCGAGGTTGTCTTCCAGCCAGGTACCGGCGATGGTCGCGCGCTGGGCGCCGATCACCTTGTCCTTGAGGCTGGCCTCGTCGGTCTTGAACTCGCCGCCCTTGGGCGCGATGAACTGCAGCTTGTTGGTGTAGTAGGGCTCGGTGAAGTCGACTGCCTGCTGGCGCTCCTCGGTGATCGACATCGAGGCCACCAGGAAGTCGAACTTCCTGGCGTTCAGCGCCGGGATGATGCCGTCCCAGTCGGAGGTGACCACTTCGCATTCGGCCTGCATCTTGGCGCACAGGGCCTGGGCGATCTCGATGTCGAAGCCGACCACCTGGCCATCGGCGTCGATCAGGTTGAACGGCGGGTAGGCGCCTTCGGTGCCGATCTTCAGCTTGTCGGCGGCCACGGCGCTGGTGCCGAAAGCCAGGGTGGCGGCCGCAGCCAGCAGGATCTTCTTGTAGTTATGCATGCGATGTAGCTCCATTTTCAGTGGTTACTGGACATGAACTGCTTGCAGCGTGCCGACTGCGGGTTGTCGAACACCTGTTCCGGCGGGCCCTGCTCCTCGACCAGGCCCTGGTGCAGGAACACCACCTCACTGGACACCTGGCGGGCAAAGTTCATCTCGTGGGTCACCAGCAGCATGGTGCGCCCCTCTTCGGCCAGGGCGCGGATCACGCTGAGCACTTCCTGGACCATTTCCGGATCGAGGGCCGAGGTCGGCTCGTCGAACAGGATCACCTTTGGCTCCATGCACAGGGTGCGGGCGATGGCCGCGCGCTGCTGCTGGCCGCCGGACAGCTGGTTGGGGTAGACATGGCGCTTGTCGGCGATGCCGACCTTGGCCAGCAAGGCCTCGGCGCGCTCGGTGGCCTCGGCCTTGCTCAGGCCCAGTACCCGGCGCGGCGCCTCGGTGATGTTGTCGAGCACGCTCATGTGCGGCCACAGGTTGAAGCTCTGGAAGACGAAGCCCAGCTCGCTGCGCAGGCGGTTGATCTGCTTGCTGCTGGCCGCCTGCAGGTCGCCGGCTGCGCCCTTCTTGAGCAGCAGCTCCTCGCCATTGACGATGATCTGCCCGCGGTGAGGGTTTTCCAGCAGGTTGATGCAGCGCAGGAAGGTGCTCTTGCCGGAACCGGAGGAGCCGAGGATGGAGATCACGTCACCGTCACGGGCATTCAGCGAGATGCCCTTGAGCACCTCGTGATCGCCGTAGCGCTTGTGCAGATCACGGATCTCCAGGGCGAACGGGGAGCTGGTCATGCAGTACCTCTTATTATTCTTTTTAAGCCTGGCAAATACTGCCGGCCGTCACGGCCATCCACCTAACACTCAGGCGTCATCGACGGCCTTAATGGCGTCATTCTTGCCCCGCGAAAGCACTGCTGCAGCCTTTCCAGACCCATCCAGCAGCGCCGCTGGCTACCGATCTAAACAAGGATGGGTACGCGCCTCAAACGAAAAGAAGGACTCGGTTCATTCCAAAATCTATGGAACTGCAAGGACTGCGGCGGTGCCGCCAGAGGCCGGCCAAGCCCTGCCGATCGACGGTAGCAGGCTGGCGAGCACGGGGGCTGCCCCGCGCTACGCTCATAGTGTTGGCATCGTTAAGGAGGTGAGAAATGACCAGCGCATTCTCGATTCACCCATCGGTGGACAACGGCATCCAGCCGGGCGCCGATGACTTCGCCGGCGGCACGCTGGCCTGTCACTGTTCCCAGAATCCGGTCAAGGTCAGGGTCGACGCCCAGTCGGCGCACAATCACGCCTGTGGCTGCACCAAGTGCTGGAAGCCCAGGGGCGCGCTGTTCTCCCTGGTAGCAGTGGTGCCGCGCGACAAACTGCGGGTCAGCGAGCATGCCGAGAAGCTCGAAGTGGTCGACCCCGGCGCTACCATCCAGCGCCACGCCTGCCGCGAGTGCGGCGTGCACCTGTACGGGCGCATCGAGAACAGCGCCCACCCCCTCTACGGACTGGACTTCATCCACACCGAACTGTCGCCGGACAAGGGCTGGTCGGCCCCGCAGTTCGCCGCCTTCGTCTCCTCGATCATCGAGTCGGGCACCGATCCGGCGTTGATGGGCGAGGTCCGCGCCCGCCTCAAGGCGCTCGGCCTGGAGCCCTACGATTGCCTGTCGCCGCCCCTGATGGACGCCATCGCCACCCACCTGGCCAAGGCCTCCGGCGCGCTGAAGAGCTGAATTCGGCCTACCGGCCCGAGGCCGCGGGACGGGCTCGCGGCATTGGCCGGTACGCCGGCAGGTAGCCAAGGCACGGACAGCTCGCGCCCCTCAGCGCGCCTGCAGCCCCGGCCCGCTGGGCTGCGGCTCGGCTTCGTCCGGGCCTTCCTCGGGCTCGACCTGCTTGCGTACGCGTGCAGCATGGCTGTAGGGCCAGGAGTGTATCGCCGAGTCCAGCTCCGGGCTCACCGGCGCCGCCAGTTCTTCCAGATGATTGATCACGTCGGCGGGCTTGAGCACCAGCACGTCGCACTCCAGGCTGTCGAGCACGGTTTCCGCCGTGTTGCCGATCAGCGCCCCCGACAGGCCGCTGCGCGCCACGCTGCCGATCACCGTCAGTGACACGTCCAGCCTATGGGCGACCGCGGGGATCAGCACGTCGGCGGGGCCCTCCTCGATGTGTAAATGTTCGTCGTCGATGCCGTACTCGGCCTGCAGCACCCGGCATTGCTTGCGGTACAGGGCCAGGATGCTGTCCTTGACCTGGAACACCGGATCGGGCGCCAGGAGCTCGGGACAGGGGTGGGCCGACATCAGGTGCAGGGTGCCGCCGGTCATGTTGGCGATGTCATGGCCGTGACCGACGATCCCGGCATGCAGCACGCGGTGATCGACGTCGTCGTTGCCCGCATCGATGGCGGCGAGAATACTGCCGCCCTGCCAGGACGCGGTCGTCTTCACGATCAGCACCGGGCAGGGACAGAAGCGCAGCAGCTTCCAGTCCTCGGAGGGCAGCAGGGTCTTGCTCAGGCGGGTATCGCGCCGGTGCTGCTTGATCACCAGGCCGCAGCCCTGGGCCTGCTGCACGGCGATGATGGTCCGGTGCTGACCGCCATGCCAGGCCTGCTCGGCGCTGACACTGAAGCCCTGGCCCTGCAGGGCTTCGCGGGTCTCGCCAAGGAGGGTCGAATAGTCGTTCTTCTTGTCGCACACCAACACGTGCAGGTGCGACTGCGTGGTGTTGGCGATCAGCTTGGCTCGGTCGAGGACCAGGGCCGGGGACTGCTCTGGATCCATCACCACCAGGGTATTGCGAATGGTTTGCATGACTAACGTCCTGTGCGTAAGGGGATCTGTAGCGCTCGGCGGCAGGTAGCGTCCGGGCCTTGACTCGGGCGCAGCCGCTTGCCGCTTCGTCGAGCGATCTACGGGTCACTGGTTCGGCGAGGACGGCCAGGAAACGACTTCGATGAAATCTGCTTTGAATGCTTGGGCTGGCGAAGCCTACCGCGCGCTCGTCCCGCGGATTCGGGGCGTCGCTACTGGATGTGGATGCCGTCACTCAGGCGCCGCTCTCGCGAACCAGCGCTGTGCTGCGGTGCATCGACTTATGACGTGAAAGAGCGCTGTGCAGTCCATCTGCAGGCACCCTCGGCATGATTCGCGTGCCTGGGCGGTCGGCTGGCGTTGAGTGGAGCGGATTGACCATTCGTCAGGCGTCGCCCGTCGGCGTCCTCAAGCCAGCTTCCGAAGACACCCCGGAGTCAAACCCGGGTATCGATCACGGCGCTCATCGGCGACTGCATTGCAAAACGATGGTTCGTGGGCACGGGTCTGTTTACCCGCCCCACGTTTCAGTGTGGTCGCTGTGCCGCAGCCCGCCACCACCGCTAGTCGATTGGCGCGCTGGCGAGGTGCCACCGGACGGGCCATGAAGGCACTCGCCCGACCCTGTTGCCACGCCTGTCGGCTTTACGCATCCAGGCCGCGCGCCGGGCGCAAAGCGCCCGGCCAGAGGCGCCGACAGGTAGGCGAAGGGCCACGCGTTGTGATCGACGGCGGGCCTCGTCCGCGGCTCAGGCGAGTGCCGGCAGGCCCAGCGCCTCGGCGCATTGCGCCAGCGAGCGCTGCTGGGTTTCGGCGTACAGCGCCAGCTCGTCGAGCACCGGCGCGCCCAGGTCGCGCTCGAAGGCTTCGCGGTTGGCGCTCGCGCCATAGCTGTCGCGGGCGTTGTCGCCGAGGTTGGACTGGAAGATGCCGGCGGCGCTGACCGGCAGGAAGTCCTCGTAGACCAGTGGCTCGCACTGCAGGTGGCCGGCGGCCAGCAGCGCCTCGAGTTCCTGGGCCAGCTCGCCCCGCGCCTTGGCAGCCAGGCCCTGCTCGGTGACGAAGTAACGGAAGTAGGCCAGCCCCTGCCGGCGCAGGCTGGCGTAGTCATCGGGGAACGCCTGGAATTGCTGGCTGAGCGTGGCCA
The DNA here is from genome assembly GCF_013388395.1 of Pseudomonas sp. LPB0260. NCBI lineage: Bacteria > Pseudomonadati > Pseudomonadota > Gammaproteobacteria > Pseudomonadales > Pseudomonadaceae > Pseudomonas > Pseudomonas sp. LPB0260. The sequence goes on from NZ_CP058247.1 coordinate 490,696, forward strand.
TATAGGCCGCCGCGCCCTCCTCGTTCGGCGCGCCACCAGCCACCTTGCGGGTGGCCTCGAGCAGGCGGTCATACAGCGCCCGGCCCCGCGGGGTGAGGGCCACGCCACGCTGCTCGATCTCGCCGAAGCGCGCGGTGTGGCTGCCCAGCGCACCGCTGCCGTCCGCCTCGACGAACGTCACCGCCTCCTGCAGGGCCTTGAAGCTGGTCTGCCGCAGCAGGATCGGGCAGCGCCGCGGTGGCGGCCCTTCGATCACCGCCTTCGGGCTGATGCCGCGACCCTGCATGCCGGCCTGCACCGCGTCGATATCCAGGGTGCGCGGAGTCAGGTGATTGATGTGCGGCCCCTTGAACGCCACCACATCGGCGATCAGCCGGTGCTGGTCGCTCAACTGCTGGTACAGCGCGGCACCGACGGTGGCCTCGCGGTGCCAGCGGAAGGTCTCCAGGGCCTGCTGGACGAACTCGTCCGCCTCGCCCGCGTTCAGGCCGCCGGCCGCCTCGGCCCGCTCGATCAGCTGCAGGGCGCGGGGGGTAAAGATATTGCGCCGCGCGAGGATGCCCGCGGCCAGTTCGCGCAGCTCGCGGTTCTCGATCAGCTCCAGGCGCAACAACGAGGTGAACACGCGGAACGGGCTGTGTTGCAACGACGCCTCATGGGTGGCGCGAAACGCGGTGGAATGTACCGGCACGCCGGCACAGGCCAAATCGTAATAGCCCACCGGATACATGCCCATGACCGCGAACAGGCGGCGCATGGTGGCCAGTTCGGCGGCGCTGCCCAGGCGAATGGCGCCGTGGCGCTCCATGTCCAGGCGCTGGATCTCGCCGGTGGCGCTGAGCCGCGCGGCCAGCTGCCGGTCCTGCGCCAGGGTCTGGGCGTTGACCTCCCCCACTAGCTCCAGCAGCGCGCCGTACAACGGCACCTCGGCCTGGTACATGGCCGACATGGCGCGGGAGAACTGCGCGCGGATCTCATCGGGACTAACCAGCGCATCCGGGTTAGCGGCAGCTTGAACGCTCATGGGAACTCGACTCCTTGCATCGCCTGGACAGGGTGGCCGGCAACCCCCAGGGGGTTGGTATTCCAGCCATTCATGGGAAACATTCTGGCGAGCGGAATAGGCCGTTTCAAACGACTAATCCTCAGCTGTTCATTCCCTTAAAGAATCCACCGGCAGGCGCTGGCAGGCCCAGAAAGCCCGCCGGAAAGTGGCGCAGCCTCGGCGCGTCGCAGCGTGCGCCAATCGCGGACGCCGTGGTGCCCTTGACCGACAGCGAGTCGCCCTCGCCCGCCTAGGTCAGCCGAGACCGGAGCGAACTGACCCCGGCCTCAGCGCCCCGCACCGGACATGCAGGCACGCAGGAAGGCAACCACCAGCGGAACCGGATCGCCCCGCAGCGCCCTGCGCTCGGGTTGAAACAGGGTCGCGACGAAGAAGGGATGGCCCTCGAGCTCGACCGCGCGGACCTCGCCCGCCCCGTCATAGGCCGTAGCTCGCAGCGGACCGGAGACAAGCGCCGCGCGGAACGCTGGATTCAGCCCATAGCTGCATCGATACCCTTCGGTAATCTCATCTGCAGCGTAGGCGGACGCGGCACGGGTATTGGCCTGCAGGCGAATCAGGTCACTCACCTCCACCAATGCGCACGCCAACGGGGCAATCACCTGGCGCGGCGCATCGGGGGCGGTTTCGCCATGCTCGGCGTCGTGCCAGCCCAGCACATTGCGCGCGTACTCCAGCAGCGCATGCTGAAACCCGCCACATGTCCCCAGGAAGGGCATGCCATTGCTGCGTGCATGGCCAATGGCGAGCAGCGCACCGTCCATGTTCCGGTAAGGGCTGGCAGGCACACACCAGAGTCCGTCGAAGCGGCTGATCGAGGCGGCAGAGGTGATCGTTTCGGTCCCGATCCACTCGAACCCCACCTCGACTTCCAGCCCCTGCGCCGCCTGCTGCAGCGCCGGTGGGATGGCCTGATGGGCCGGAACGGCGGCGTCGTAGTCGCCGATCAAGCCGACTGTGATGGTTGCGGGCATGTCCGTGTACGTTCCTTGTCAGTGGCAAACTTCAGCTTCGGGGCGCCCAGTACGGGCGCCCATCAGCGAGTGACGCAGCGAAAACCGAACGTTCTCCGGGCAATCTGCCTATCCCACGCAGCACCCAGGGGAAAACATCGAGCGCAACTGGGAGAAGTAGCCAGACCGCCCTGGGTAGGCGGCGCTGTCGGCGAACAGGCCAACCTGCACCGGCGCCCTGTTGTTCCCGCCCAGGTAGAACGTCTTGAATACCTGATCCCAAATCACCAGGGCACTGCCAAAGTTGACATGGCCTTCGCGCGCGTCACTGGAATGATGCCAGCGGTGCAGTTCGTTGCTGCTGAAGATGAAGTTCAGCCAGCCGCTCTTAAGGTCGATATTCGCATGCTGCAGCATGAGCACCGGCTGGGTGAGCGCCAGATACCCCAGCAGCGCCTCGGGCGAGAACCCCAGGAGCATGGCCGGCAGCATGCCGACGATAAAATTCGTCGCGTGATTGAGCGGATGGAATCGAAAGTTGTTCAGGCTATACAGGCGTTCACTGCTGTGGTGCATGGCGTGCAACCACCAGAGCGGCTTCGCCATGTGATGTAGCCGGTGCGACCAATAGCGCCCAAGCTCGATGAGCAGGGTCGCCGCCAGTATCTGCAACGCAAGGGGCAGGCTCGCCAGAAAGGCCTCGCTTGGCGCGATCGATGCCGCCCCCAGTAATGAGACAAGGGCGACAGGCCCAGCCGCCTTGAGCAACGGCTCCACCATGCCGACCAGCACCACGGCGCTGATGACATCGGTCCCGACATCCCCCCGGTTGCGGCGCCAGTCCTCTCGATAGGGGGCGAAACGCTCGAACAGCATGCCGGCCACCAGCGTCGCGACAGTAGCGGCAACAACCGTCACCTCGAGGTCCAGCCCGGCGTGATAGGCGAAAAAGAAGGCAGCCAGGCTGGCGCAGACGCTGATCAATAAAAAGGTGCGATTCAACAGCTGTTGCATAGTGCGCTCTCCGATCCATGGTGACGGGGCTAACGCGTCGCGTCAGCGCCCAGTTAAGTTGACGAGCGAAATCTCGCTCAACCGCATCCACTTGCCCTGTACATAGAGTCCCGCGCCGCCCCCTGCACGATGCGTTGAACGCAGGGTCTACAAGGAGCCGTCGACGTTATAGACCACCGGCATCTGCCCCTTCCATTTAAGCCAGCCGCCATTGTCGGTGATCAGGTCAGCCATGAAATGTGCCACGTTGATGCGACTGGTTTTGCCTGCATCGAATATCGCGCTTCGGATCGGTGAAGGGTGAACCGCGTATTCGGTTACAACGCTCTCATCAATCAAGGTATCGGGACGAACCACGGCCCATTCGATCACCCCGTCGCCCTGACCAATGCGGGTGCGCAGAAAATCTGCGGCCTGCTCATTATCCAGGTGCGGCGGCAACAACAGGCGAATCAGCCCCATGACCGCTTTCTGGGCCAGGGAAACCGGCTCAGACAGATCGCGATTGCGGTTACCGGTGGTGTTCATCAGCACGAACCTGACCGGTCTAGCCGGCTGGCTTTCGCCGATGGCAGTGCATAAGCGGTTGACCGCCTCGGTCACCAGCCTGCGAGGCTCGCCATAGATCCCCTTCAAGCTCAGGTTGTGCCCCAGGCACGATGCCACTGCCTCACACCCATCGACGTGGCGCGCCAGTTCGCCATCGCTCAACTCCAGGATGCTGCCGGGGATAACCGAGAGGTTTTCGTTGTTCTCAAAGAGCCGGCGAAATGGCTCCGGCGCTCTCACAATCGCCCGGACCTGCTGTCCTCGACTGAGCAACTGCTCGACCAACAACCGCCCCGTCGCGCCACTTGCGCCTACCACCAATGTGGCCATGTCTTGTCTCCTTCCCTGTATCTGGACAACCAAGCGCACAACGATCAAGCCGAGCGACGGGCCATATCCGCTGTCCCTACGCTGAGGCCCTGCACGCCTTCGACCAGGCGCGAACAATCAATCAATTTCGCGGCACTGCGGCAATGTATCCGTTATATCGAACCAGGGTGCCTTACTGCCGACATAAACGTGTCGAGCAGGCTTCACCTTGGGATCATCATCCAAGGTGCCCAGCGGAAAGCCAAGTACCTCAGGTGCCGCATCGAACCTGGTGAACAAGCTGGAACCGCACTCGGAACAAAATCCTTTGTGCTCCCCCTTTGACGACTCATAGAACTTAATGAACCGCTCTCCAGACAACGTTCTCCAGTCTTTAGCCGCTACCCTGGCCCGGGTTCTGAAAGCTGACGCATGCAGCTTTCGGCACATCGAGCAGTGGCAATTGAGTACATCCAGCAACTCGCCAGTAATTTCATACTTCACTCGCTGGCAAAGACAACTTCCCTTCAACACCATTGATCCCTCCTTGAACAAGACCGCGGATGCTGTCCTCATAACAGTTGATGCGTGTACTTTCGGGGCGGAATTCAGCCCGCCCCACCTAACGAGCTATAAGCCAGATCCGGAAAAAAACGCCGCCTCACGCCCCTGAGACCGAGCGGTGACGACTACACATTGAACGAACGGTGCTGGTGCGCTTAGCGATGGATCTGGGCAAGTCCGTTCGCCAAATAGCCGAGAGTGTCCATGTCGGCCGGATGAGTCAGCACAGGCGGCTGCATCGTGAGGCGTATGCCCGATGTATACAGGAGCAGGTGCAGCCGGTCGAGTGGCTGGTGGCGGCCTGTGACAGAGGCCAGCTGGATCGCACCACCCCGCTGAGAACATGCGCCCCATGGGAGCCGGATCGGCGGCGCCCCGCAACGATGGCGCGCCACAGACTCCTTAATCGCCCCGCTTTCTTTTGGCGGAGGGGCGTTCGTTCAGGACACGCACCTCTCTCTGCGGGAAAGGTATTTCGAAGCCATGCTCCTGCAGCGCCTCCAGGATCATCAGCAAGAGGTCACCCCCAACGCGGTTCTTGCCGTCGTCGACGCCCTCCATCCAGAACTCCACGAACATATTGATGCCGGAGTCGCCAAAGCTGTCTATCTCACAGTCAGGCCGCTCCTCGAACGGTACATCCTCACCGCTGAATACCTGCGGGTGGCTGGCCACCACTTCCTTGATGATCTCCACCAGCTTCCTGACATCGGAGTCATAGGAGACCGAAAAGTCCACCCGGTAACGCTGGCTTTTGTCCTTGTGCGTCCAATTGGTGAAGATCTCGGCGATGAACTTTTCGTTCGGTACCACAACATCCTTGCCATCGAAGGTTTCCAGCGTGGTCGAGCGCATATTCAACTCACGCACGATACCGGTGCGGCCGTCTTCGAGTTCGACGTAATCACCAATGGACACCGAGCGGTCGAGCAGGATGATGATGCCGGAGATGAAATTGGAGGCGATGGCCTGCAACCCGAAGCCAAGACCAACACCCAGCGCGCCGCCAAACACCGCGAGCGTGGTGAGGTTGATGCCCATGATCTGTAGCAGCAGCAGGAAAATGAAGAAGAATATCGCCACCTCGAAGAGCTTCGCGGCCACTTCCCGGGTGCGAGCGTCCAGGTTCTCCTGATGGGAAATGAAGTCCCGCCCGGTTCTGCTGCTGACGCGGCCGAGCCAGAACAGCATCGAGCCGAAGATCGCGACCCGGGCGATGCCATAGACCGAAATCTCGATATTGCCGAGACTGACGGAAATCGATTCGAGTATCCCGATCAATCCGTCCAGAAGGCCAACCAGATGCAGAAATAACAACGGGATGCCCAGCCACTTGAAGGTCGAGGCAAGAAACCTGTTGCGGATAAAGTTACGGATGATCGAGTAAAAGATAAGCAGGATGGAAATGGTAAGCGCCGCCTGCACCAGCCACCCCTGACTCAGCAGGTTCTCGCTCACTTCAACGGATATTCGCAACAACAAAATCGCGAGTATCGGGAAAATCAAGCCGCCCAGCCTGCCGATAAATTTACGAAACGGATGAGCGCCCGCCTCATCACCCCCTGCATTCAAAAACGGGGCGTATTTCCTGATGCGATTGGCAACTACCCAGGCGATCGCATAAATCGCAACGACCATACCAATTTGCGTATAGGTTTCCGGCTGGGAGAGCACCGCGCTTACTGTATCAAGAGCCTGTTCTAATTGTTGATCGAGATTACCCAGTTTCATTTTGGAAACCCCACATACCACCCCGATAGGTAGTTCAGGCCATTTAAGTCAACACCAGCAGACAGCCCTCAGCGCAACTACGTCCCCGAGACGCCATAGTAGTATAGGCTCGATTTTCCACCCTGCCCCTCTCATCCGTAAGACCGTGAGTCATTTTCACTACAGCGCTATAAGCGCTTGCTAACTAGATACTGACCCTTATAGCCCGGCATCAGCGGAACTCCGAACAAGCAGGAGCGGCGCAGCAAAGTGCGGCGAGTTCAGCACGCCCCCCGCACAGGGCCAAGTAACCAGAATATGATTTTAGATGGTTGCAACGACTGCTCAGCACTGTCGAAACGGACGAGTCCTACAACAAAACAAGGCCGATAACAATGCTGATCTGTGTGATCGATTGAACGCTGGGCCCCCGCTGTGCGAACTACAGAGTGGCCAGGGCGATGCTGCCCATGACAGGCCGGATATACGAATGCAACCGCACTGACGACAGGCTTGAAAAGCGATTCCTCATCTACTAGCGGGGAGCGTCCATATACATTGTTAGACATGAACTCCCTTGTGCTGATGGAAGTACCCTCTAAGCCAAGTGTAACGCAGGGCTAGCTTGCTGTTTTTTCTGGATTTATGTAGCTCATACTGCTCGCAAATATACGCATAAGCTTGGTTGTAAAGGTCTTTACTCTCGTCGTGGAATACGCTGTTTTTAAATTCTTCTCCGAGGTAGTTGAGGATGTGATAGCCGTCTTGGTCGATAGCTGTCATGTTTATGCACTTGACGGCAAGGTTGTAGTTATAAAGATGAAGCTTGTCTTCAATGTTTGGAGTGTCTTGAAGATAAGTGTTTAAGTAGTTCATGGTGTGCTCGCCAATTACGATTCTTGGGTACTGAGCTACGCTACTTTCTAGAAGATAACTGTTGGCAACGACAGCGCCGTAAAGCTCGTTGTCATGTAACTCCACGCCCCATGATGTTTCTATTGCGCCTCTAATTGGTTGCTTGTCTGCTAAGCCAAGTAAACATAAAGCTCCCGCAAGCATGAATATTTCGATGACTGCATTCATTGGGCACTTGGCATGCTGGGTGTTTAAAGAGTGATAGAAGACCAACCCGTCTGACCAGCGCTGTTGCTTTGCTTTAGGTAGTTTCATTTCGTCATAAAGCTTTTGATCTTCAGGAGATAGTGAGACCCTAAAGGTTGTAGGGTTTTCAGCCTCCTTTCTGAAGTGTTCTGCGTGCAATTGCAGGCGGCCAATGGCTCCGACAGATTGCCTGACTATATCTAGGAATTTTTCTTTGCTGATATCGTCATCAAGAGAGGGCATTAGGTCCTGGCCCTTGAGGGCGTCTCTTTGACCGAGTAAATCAATAAAGCAGGCGCAGAAGTTTGAAATGCTTAGATCTTTGTTGTTCATCGATCTCTCTTGAATGTCTAACGATTAAGCTAAGGGGCGGGCTTTAGCCCGTCCCAGTGAGCGAAGCGAACGGTTTGAATGCTGTAATGGACGCTCCCCGCGCCACGGTTCTATACCCACAACGGTGGTGACTGTGCATTGGGAGAGGTGTGATGAAACGCATAGCAGTTGATCTGGCCAAGTCCGTTTACCAAGTTGCCGAGAGTGTCCGTGCCGGCGTGGTGAGTCAGCGCAGGCGGCTGAGTCGTGAGGCGTTCGGGCGATATATACAGGAGCAGGCCGAGGCGGTCGAGTGGCTGATGGAGGCCTGTGGCACGGCGCACTACTGGGGGCGGCTGATGCAGGCCCGTGGGCACCGGGTGATGCTGCTGCATCCACGCTATGTGCGATCGTACCGGCGGCGTAACAAGACCGACCGCAACGACTGTGAGGCGATGCTCGAAGCGGCGCGCTGTGCCGGCCTGCATCCGGTGCCGGTGAAGAGCCACGAGCAGCAGCAACTGCAGCAGTTGCACGGCCTGCGCGAGACCTGGAAGAAGAGCCGCACCCAGCGTATCAACCTGCTGCGTGGCATCCTGCGCGAAGCGGGTATCGAGGCGCCAGCCAGCACCGCGGCCTTCCTGCGCCGGGCCAACGAACTGATCGAGCGCCCGGAGCTGGCGCGCCTGCGCGGCCTGCTGCAGATCGTCCTGGGTGAGATCAATCTCTATCAGCAGTGCATGGCGGACTGCGAGCGGCAGCTGCAGCAATGGCATGCCGAGGATGAAATCGTGCGCAGGCTGGACGAGGTCAGCGGCATCGGCCTGCTCACCGCCAGCGCCCTGAAGACCGCGGTCGGCAATCCGCAGCGCTTCGCCAGCGGCCGCCAACTCAGTGCCTGGCTGGGCCTGACCCCACGCGAGTTCAGCAGCGGCAACCGGCGCAAGCTGGGCCATATCAGCTGCCAGGGCAACGTCTATGTGCGTACCTTGCTGGTCCACGGCTCCCGCGCCGCCTTGTTGGCGGCCCAGCGCTGCCTGGCCAACACGCCGGAACGACTGACCGCATTACAGCGCTGGGCCACGCAAACGGCGGCGCGCATCGGCCACAACAAAGCGGCGGTGGCGTTGGCCAACAAACTGGTACGAATCTGCTGGGCGGTGTGGTGCCACGAACGACGTTTCAGCGGCAACTGGCAGAGCGTAAGGCCCGCCTGACGGCGGGAGTAACCAGGAGGGAATGAGGGTTTTCGGGTGGTTGTGGTGAGACGCGAGACTGTCGGAACAGGCGAGTCCTGCAGCGGAACAAGGCCGATAACAATCATGATCCACGTGATCGATTGAACGCTGGGCCCCCGCTGTGCGAACTACAGAGTGGCCAGGGCGATGCTGCCCATGACAGGCCGGATATACGAATGCAACCGCACTGACGACAGGCTTGAAAAGCGATTCCTCATCTACTTGTGGGGAGCGTCCATATACGCATTGTTATGTCCCTGCGCACGATGCTGCCTGGGGGATTTTTATAAACTCGCCTTTGTTGTTTTCAAAGAACAACTCTTTGTTTTTATAAGCGACCTTAAGAGTGGAGCTGAAGGCTCCAGGAATAAGCACATTTTCAGGGATTGGCCAAGCTAGAAAGTATTGAATTTCATTGTCGCTCTTTACCGTGATGCACTCTTGATACCAGCTCACTTCTTCTTCAGATCCGGGGCCAATTATCCAGCTAAACTCTGTTTTGAAGGGTGGAACAATAATAACTATATTTTCAGACTTGTTCTTGATGAGGCCGTTGATGCTGACAGGACATCCTGTAAGCGTGAGTGATACGAGTATGATGAGTAGTATGCGATTCATGGCTGGTAGGACATAACTAAAATTAGACACCAAGCGGTGCGTTTAAACGCATCATTTGGTGGATAACATTCCCTGTCGCCTTTGGCTTTCCCTGTCTATTCCGGGGTTCCAGCGGGTCGCTGGGGTCAGAAGGACGTTATGCACCATCGACGGCAAGCCTGGATGCCTCGCCCGCGCTTGGCATTTTCCGGCCGACGCTACTGTTTTGCCATGATCCTGTCCAGCGACTGAGTCTGCCGGCGTCCCCGCGTGGCTGGCGTCCTGCCCGCCTAGCCAGCCTGGGATGCTTCGATCTTGCCGAGTAGCCACTGTAGGCCCGCAAGGTGCTGCTGATCATGGCTGCAGAGATAGTGCACCAGGCTGCGCATCGTTAACGGCCCGTAGCCCTCAAATACCGCAGTTCGACTGAACTGGTAGGGACCAAGGGATTCGATAAGCCTTACCGTCTCGTCCCGCGCGGCACGAAACGCCGCGAAGACCTCCTTTGCGTCGGCGCTCGCATACGCGCGTTCCTTGGCCAGGCTCTCACCGTCGACCGACGCCAGCGTGGGCTCGAACTCGGTTAACGTGCGCCGGAAACGGACGTGATAGCCGTCGATCTCAATGTCACGAACGTGGCAGATCTGTTCGATGGCCGTGAACGGCTCGCTGGGGACACCGGCCCATGAGTCTGGCGCCCAGTTTCTGAACGCCGTGGGGATGGCGTGATAGTAAGTTTCAAGCTGTTCCGGGAAAGTGCGCAAGGCATTGAGCGTTGTACTGAACATTGCCGTCTCCAGTTCGGCCAGGGTTAGCTCCCGGGTAAAGCGGCCGTACACTTTATTCCCAGCGAGGATTCGGGCTCTACTTAGTCCCCATTGGTGACCGCTTCTACCAGAGCACATCTGTATATACAGGCACGGACCGCGGTGGTCGAGGGTTTCGTTGTACTGAAACAGCCATCCCTCGCGCGGCGGCGCAGCCTGCGTCGCAATCCATCGCCCCCCCGCCCGTTGGCAGCTAGTTCCGCCCAAGGGACGTGCACACCACTGCGCCCTGCCCGCCTAGTGCCGGGCCGCTTGCTTCAGGCGCCGCGCCAACAGCAGCAGGGTCAGCAGGAAAAGCGGCGCCAGCAGGGCGAACAGCACCTTTCCGGACAGCGGCGAGCCCAGGGCGCCCAGCCCCTCCAGGGTCATCTTCAGCAGGCCGATCAGGTAGTAGCTGATGGCGATCAGCGAGAAGCCCTCTACCGCCTTCTGGATCTTCAGCTGGGTGTGGGTGCGGGCGTTGAGGCTTTCGAGAATCTTCGAGTTCTGCTCCTCCACTTCCACCTGGGCCTTGGCCTGCAGCAGGTCGCCGAGGTTGGCGATGCCATCGGCCAGGCGGTCCAGGCGCTGTTCGGTGGCGGCGCAGTAGCGCACGCTGGGCTTGAAGCGCCGCTCGAGGAAGATGCCGAGGCGCTGGTGCTCGCCGACGTGGCTTTCGCGCAGCTCGGCGATGCGCTCGAAGACGATCTGCGCGTAGGCCGCGGTGGCGCTGAAGCGCGGCCGGCTGGTGGCCGAGCAGCGCATCAACCGGGCCGACAGCGCGGTCAGGCCATCGAGCAGGGCCTTGGCCTGGTCGTTGTCGGCCTCGGCGTTGCGCTCGGCGAGGCGGATCAGTTCGCGGTCCAGTTCCTGCAGCGTATTGCCCAGCTCCTGTGCCGTGGGCAGGCCGAGGCACGCCAGCATGCGGTAGGTTTCGATCTCCACCAGGCGGCGCACCATGCGCCCGAGGCGGTAGGCATTCAGGCCGCGGTTGACCAGCAGCAGGCGATTGTAGCCCTGGGCCGAGAGGCGGAAGTCGCCCCACACCGTGGCGTCGCCACCGCCGATATGGGAGCCGGCCGGGTCCTTGAAGCCATAGCCGGCCGGCGCCTGCGTCGCGTCCTGCTGATTCTCGACGAGGATCACCAGGGCATCGATGATCAGCTCGCGGTGGGCGTCGAGCAGGCCGCGCAGCGGTTGCGGCACCTCGGCCCAGCGCGTGCCATCGGCCGCCAGCGGCACCACCCAGGTCAACGAGAGGAATTCGCTGTGGCGCTCCCACTTGAAGGCGCAGCCGGCGATGCGCAGCAGGCCATGGCGCTGCACGCCGCGGCCCGGGTTGTCGGCCAGCTCGTCGAGGCGGCGGACGATGGCGTCCAGTGACTGGCCATCGTCCAGCAGGGCGAAATGATAGACATGGGCCGGGCCGTCGAAATAGAGCGACGGGCGCGCGTGCAATTCATCGTGCAGGCTTGCTCTCAGCGGGTGCATCACAGGCTCCAAGACAGAGGGCGCCGCCGCTCGGCCGGCAGCGCCTGAATCTACTGGACTGCCGCCAGCCTCGCCGAGGCACAGGGTGCCGCCGCCGCTTTGCCACTTTCGCCGTGGTGCTGCGCAAGCGGGCGCCGATCGACTCAGTCCAGTTGCGCCAGGCAACGCTCGAAGATGTCGAAACCCTCGCCCAGCCGCTCAGGCTCGGTGGTCAGCGGCGCCAGCAGGCGGATGATGTGGCGCTGCTTGCCGCTGGGCATCAGCAACAGGCCCTGCTCGCGGGCGTTGCCCAGCAGGCTGGCCAGGCGCTCGCTGCCGGGGCCACCGTCGGCGCTGCGCAGCTCGATGCCGCGCATGGCGCCCACGCCGGTCAGGCGGCCGATGGCAGCCGCCCAGGGCGCCTGCTGCCAGCTGCTGTAGCGGGCGAGGATGGTGCGTTCCTGCAGCTCGCCCCAGGTCGCCAGGTTGGCGTCGCTCATCTCTTCCAGGGTGGCCAGGGCCGCGGCGCAGGCGATCGGGTTGCCCGAATAGGTGCCGCCCAGGCCGCCCTTGGGCAGCGCGTCCATCAGCTCGCGGCGGCCGACCACCGCCGCCAGCGGCAGGCCGCCGGCCATGCTCTTGCCCAGCAGCAGCAGGTCCGGCTCGATGCCCAGGCGGCTGAAGGCGAAGCGCTGGCCGCTGCGGCCGAAGCCGGACTGGATCTCGTCGATGATCAGGAGGATGCCGTGGGTATCGCAGAAGCGCCGCAGGTCCTGGGCGAAGGCCGCATCCAGGGCCTGGAAGCCGCCCTCGCCCTGCACCGGTTCGACGATGAAGCAGGCCACCTCGGCGCGGTCGATCTCCACGCTGAACAGCCGCTCCATGGCCGCCAGGGCCTGCTCGCGGCTGACCCCGTTATCGGCACTGGGGTACGGCAGGTGATAGACCGGCCCCGGCAGCACGCCGACCTTCTGCTTGTAGGGCGCCACCTTGCCGTTGAGGTTGAGGGTGGCCAGGGTACGGCCGTGGAAGCCGCCGTCGAAGGCGATCACCGCGGTGCGACCGGTGGCCGCGCGGACGATCTTCAGGGCGTTCTCCGCCGCCTCGGCGCCGCTGTTGGTGAGCATGCCGGAGAGCGGGTAGCTGACCGGAATGAAGCGCGTCAGGGCCTCCATCAGCCGGCCGTAGCCCTCATGGGGCACGGCATTGAAGGCCGAGTGAGTCAGCCGGCCGGCCTGCTCGCGCACCGCCTCGACGATGCGCGGGTGGCAGTGGCCGAGGTTGAGCACGCCGATGCCGCCGACGAAGTCGATGTAACGCTTGCCGGCGCAGTCCCAGACCTCGGCGTTGCGGCCGTGGCTGAGGTTGATGGGGTGGACGATGCCCAGGGCGTTGCTGATCGGTGCCTGGCTCATGGGCGAATATCCTCAGCGCGGCGAAGGTTCGAAGGGCGTGGGCAAGCATTCTCGCGGGCGGGCATGGGGCGTCCTCGTGGCCAGGTTGACTGAGCCACTATGAAAGCGAGAGATGAAGCTAGCCGACAAACGAAAAAAAACGCGCCTGTCATTCCTTTTTTTCCGCCTTGTGCCCACCTCGGCGTGTCGCCCGCTGGGGACGACTCAGCGTGCGGCGTCGCCGTGTTCGAGGCGTACCTGCGCCTCGATCCACTTCACGAAGGCGCGAATCTTCGGCACTTCGGCGGCGTGTTCGGCGTAGGCGAGAAAGTGCCGGCCACTGCTGGGCTGGGCGTGATCCCAGGGCATCACCAGCTTGCCCTCGGCCAGCTCGTCCTCCACCAGAAAACGTGGCACCAGCGCCACGCCGCAGCCGGACTGGGCCGCGCGGATGCACATATAGAAGGTCTCGAAGCGCGGCCCGTGGTAGCTGTGCTCGGTCTGCAGGCCCTGGGCCTCGAACCACTCGTGCCAGGCCTCGGGCCGCGAGGCGCACTGCAGCAGCACCCGCTCACTGAGCTGCAGGGCGCTGTCCAGCGGCGTGGCCGGGAGGATGTCCGGGGCGCACACCGGCACCATTTCCTCGCCGAACAGCTCGAGACACTCGGCCCCCGGCCAGGTGCCCTGGCCGAAGAAGAACACCACGTCGGCCCGCGCCTGGACCAGGTCGAAGGGTTCCAGTTCATTGCGGATGTCCAGGTGGATGTTCGGGTTGGCCGCGCCGAAGCCCTTGAGATGAGGGATCAGCCAGCGCGCGCCGAAGGTCGGTTGGGTCGCCACCTTGAGCACCTCGGTCTCGCCACCGTAGGACAGGATGTAGTGGGTGGACATCTCCACCTGCTTGAGGATCTTGTTCACCTCGGTCAGGTACAACGAGCCGGCCGGGGTCAGCTGCAGGCGCCGGCGGATGCGGCGGAACAGCAGGTGCTGGAGCATCTCCTCGAGCTGCGCCACCTGCTTGCTCACCGCGCTCTGGGTGAGGAACAGCTCCTCCGCGGCGCGGGTGAAGCTCAGGTGGCGCGCCACCGCCTCGAAGCACTGCAGGGCGGCCATGGACGGCATCAGGCGTTTGGACATGGGGAAATCTCGCGAAGGCGTGGGGCGGCGAACAGGGGCGAACGATGAATCCTAGGAATGACATGGCGAATAATGCTCGCTTGCTGCCCTCCAGGCGGAAGATTAATACTGACCCCGAGCATAATTTTCAACCACGACCAGATACAGGAGAGAGCCATGGTTGACGGACTTCTGAGCCGCCTCGGGGTTAGCGCCCACGCAGTAGAGAATGGCAACTACCCGGTACACACCCCGATCGACGGCAGCCAGATCGCTTCGGTCAGCCTGGAAGACCGCGCCGCGGTGCAGGCCAAGATCGCCCGCGCCGAGCAGGCCTTCCTGGCCTGGCGCAGCGTGCCGGCGCCGCGTCGTGGCGAACTGATCCGTCTGTTCGGCGAGGTGCTGCGCAAGCACAAGGCCGACCTCGGCGAGCTGGTGTCCTGGGAAGCCGGCAAGATCACCCAGGAAGGCCTGGGCGAAGTGCAGGAGATGATCGACATCTGCGACTTCGCCGTCGGCCTGTCGCGCCAGCTCTACGGCCTGACCATCGCCTCCGAGCGCCCGGGCCACCACATGCGCGAGACCTGGCAGCCGCTCGGCGTGGTCGGCGTGATCAGCGCCTTCAACTTCCCCGTGGCGGTCTGGGCCTGGAACACCACCCTGGCCCTGGTCTGCGGCGACGCCGTGCTGTGGAAGCCATCGGAGAAGACCCCGCTCACCGCCCTCGCCTGCCAGGCACTGTTCGAGCAGGCGCTGGCCGCCTTCGGCGACGCCCCCGAGGGCCTCAGCCAGCTGATCATCGGCGACCGCGAGGCCGGCGACGCCCTGGTCGAGGACCCGCGCGTGGCCCTGATCAGCGCCACCGGCAGCACCCGCATGGGCCGCGAAGTGGCGCCCAAGGTGGCCGCCCGCTTCGGTCGCAGCATCCTCGAACTGGGCGGCAACAACGCCATGATCCTGGCCCCCAGCGCCGACCTCGACATGGCCGTACGGGCCATCCTGTTCGGCGCCGTGGGCACCGCCGGCCAGCGCTGCACCACCCTGCGCCGGCTGATCGCCCACGAGTCGGTCAAGGACGAGATCGTCGCCCGCCTCAAGGTCGCCTACAGCAAGGTGCGCATCGGGCACCCGCTGCAGGGCAACCTGGTCGGCCCGCTGATCGACAAGCACAGCTTCGAGGCCATGCAGGCGGCGCTGGACAAGGCCCGCGCCGAGGGCGGCAAGGTCTTCGGCGGCGAGCGCCAGCTGGCCGAGCAGTTCCCGAACGCCTACTACGTCAGCCCGGCCATCGTCGAGATGCCGGCGCAGAGCGAGGTGGTGCGCCACGAGACCTTCGCGCCGATCCTCTACGTGATGAGCTACAGCGACTTCGACCAGGCCCTGCGCCTGAACAACGAAGTGCCGCAAGGCCTGTCGTCCTGCATCTTCACCACCGACATGCGTGAAGCCGAGCAGTTCCAGAGCGCCGCCGGCAGCGACTGCGGCATCGCCAACGTCAACATCGGCACCAGCGGCGCGGAAATCGGCGGCGCCTTCGGCGGCGAGAAGGAAACCGGCGGCGGCCGCGAGTCCGGCTCCGATGCGTGGAAGGCCTACATGCGCCGGCAGACCAACACGGTCAACTACTCCCGCGAGCTGCCCCTGGCCCAGGGCATCGTGTTCGACTGACACAAAGCCAGGCCAGAACGAAAAAGCCCCGAGGCCTAAGGTCTCGGGGCTTTTTCATTAGGACGCCGCCCGTAGGGTGCGCCATGCGCACCGAACACCCTGCAACGGCTACTGCGTCAAAACGCTGGTGCGCGCGGCGCACCCTACCGCTCTCAGTGTTCGACCGACGCGAAGCAGGCCTGAACGACAAAGCCTCGAGACCTGCGCTCTCGGGGCTTTTTCATTTGGGCGCTGCCCGTAGGGTGCGCCCTGCGCACCGAACACCCTGCAACGGCTACTGCGTCAAAACGCTGGTGCGCGCGGCGCACCCTACCGCTCTCAGTGTTCGAACGACGCGAAGCAGGCCTGAACGACAAAGCCCCGAGACCTGCGCTCTCGGAGCTTTTTCATTAGGACGCCGCCCGTAGGGTGCGCCCTGCGCACCGAACACCCTGCAGCGGCTACTGCGTCAAAACGCTGGTGCGCGCGGCGCACCCTACCGCTCTCAGTGTTCGACCGACGCGAAGCAGGCCTGAACGACAAAGCCCCGAGGCCTGCGCTCTCGGGGCTTTTTCATTAGGACGCCGCCATAGGGTGCGCCCTGCGCACCGAACCACAATGGCTACTGCGCCATAGCGCTGGTGCGCGCGGCGCACCCTACCCGCGCATGGCGCACCCTACTGCTCTGCTTTTGGCTGTTCCAGCTGCACCCACAGGGGCGGCGCGCCGGCCGACTTCTCGATCACCGCCAGGCGGGCGGCATGGGCGGCCAGCTCGTCTTCGCTGGCGCGGATCACCAGGGTGCGCGCACGCTCGGCGGGCAGGCGGCGGATCGGCGTGGGCTGCCGGCGACCGCTGCTGTCGCCTTCTGAGCCGTCGCCGGCCAGGGACAGGTTGGTCTGCCCGCCGGTCATCGCCAGGTAGACATCGGCGAGAATCTCGGCATCGAGCAAGGCGCCGTGCAGGTCACGCCCGGAGTTGTCGACGTCGTAACGCTTGCACAGCGCATCGAGGTTGTTGCGCTGGCCCGGATGGCGCTCGCGGGCCATCAACAGGGTGTCGAGAATCGAGCAGTGCTCGCCAATGTCGGCGCGCTCCTGCTGCCCCAGCAGGGCGAACTCGTTGTTGATGAAGCCCACGTCGAACGCCGCGTTGTGGATGATCAGCTGGGCGCCCTTGATGAATTCAAAGAACTCCTCGGCCACGTCCTTGAAGCGCGGCTTGTCCTGCAGGAACTCATTGGTGATGCCGTGCACCGCGATGGCGCCTTCGTCGATCTCGCGGTCCGGCTGCAGGTAAACGTGGAAATGCCGGCCGGTCAGGCGCCGGCCCATCAGCTCGACGCAACCGATCTCGATGATCCGGTGACCATCGGTGACCGGCATGCCGGTGGTTTCGGTATCCAGAACGATGCTACGCACGCTTCAACCCCCTCACTTCATCGACGCCACGGTTGGCCAGCTGGTCGGCCCGTTCGTTGCCCGGATGGCCGGTATGGCCGCGTACCCATTGCCAGGTCACGTTGTGGCGATTGACCTGCTCATCCAGCTGCTGCCACAGGTCGGCATTCTTCACCGGCTGCTTGGCGGCGGTCTTCCAGCCGCGCTTCTTCCAGTTCGGCATCCAGTCCTGGATGCCCTGCATGACGTACTGGGAATCGGTGACCAGGCGCACTTCGCAGGCCCGCTTCAGCTCGGCCAGGGCGCGTATCGCCGCGGTCAGCTCCATGCGGTTGTTGGTGGTCTCGGCCTCGCCGCCCCAGAGCTCCTTCTCCACCCCCTTGAAGATCAGCAGCGCGCCCCAGCCACCGACTCCCGGATTGCCCTTGCAGGCACCATCGGTGTAGATCTCGACTTGTTCAGACATGCACAGCCTTTCTCTCAGTAAATATCGCCGGCAGGCTCTAGTGCCCGGTACGGATGATGGGTTGTCGCCAGTTCGACCGGTCAGGTGCTTCTGCGTCGGGCCATGACGAGCAGCGCACCAGCGCGACTGCAGGCGCCGGCATGGGCTGAACGATGCCGCCGCTGGGGCCCCTAGGGCTGCTCGGAATCGCGCCGGCTGACCTTGGCCACCGGCATCGGCACCAGCTTGCCCATCAGCGCGCGCTGGCTCTGGCGCAGTGGCCGCAGGCCGACCACCAGCTTGCGCGCGACCAGCAGGTAGAAGCCGCCACCCGGCGATTGCCAGGCATCGCCCCAGGCCTCCAGCGGCGCCAGGCGAGCCTGCCAGGCATTGGAAGCAAGCGGCGGACGATAGCATCCGAAGCGGCGTTTCTCCAGCGCGAAGCCCAGCAAGTGCAGCCAGTCGCTGACCCGCCCGGGCGCGATGCAGCGGGCCCGGCGCAGGGCGTCGCGGCTGTACAGGCGACGCACGCCCCAGGCGCTCACGGGGTTGATGCCGACGATCAGCAGGTGACCACCGGGCCTGACGCTGCGCGCCGCTTCGCGCAGCAGACCATGGGGCGACAGGCTGAAGTCCAGGCCGTGCTGCAGCAGCACCAGGTCCGCGGCATGCTCGCTCAGCGGCCAGGCCTGCTCCTCGCAGACAATCTCCACACCCTGGAACGGCGCGCCGAGGCGCACGCTGCGCTGGATCTGCACAGCCCCTGGCACCGCCTGCGCCGAGGGCCCGTAGTGCACCAGATAGCCGCCGAAGAAGCGCGCCAGCTCGTGCTCCAGCAGGCGCTGCTCCTCGGCCAGCAACAGCTGTCCGTGAGGGCCGTTGAACCAGTTGCGCGCCTCGCCGATCAGCGCAAGCCAATCGGCATCGGCCTGAGCGAAAGGATGATCCGCCATAAGGTTTGCCTGCGTAGCCGTCATTGCCAATGAGGCCTAAGATGCACCTTTGTGACCCGCTTAGCGACCCACTCCATGATAAAGATCGATGCCCTTCCCGCCTTTACCGACAACTATATCTGGTTGTTGCAGGATCCCGAGACGCGCCGCTGCGCGGTAGTCGACCCCGGTGACGCCGCGCCGGTGCTGGCCTGGCTGGACGAACATCCCGACTGGCAGCTGAGCGACATCCTGATCACCCATCACCACCCCGACCATGTCGGCGGGGTGGAGCGGCTGAAATCGACGAGCGGTGCCCGCGTGCTCGGCCCGGCCGCGGAGCGGATCCCCGGACGCGACCTGGCCCTTGGCGAAGGCGAGCAGGTCGAGGTGCTCGGCCAGCGCCTGCGCGTCCTCGAGGTCCCCGGCCACACCCTTGGCCATATCGCCTACTACCAGGCCGAGCAGCACTGGCTGTTCTGCGGCGACACCCTGTTCGCCGCCGGCTGCGGCCGCCTGTTCGAAGGCACCCCCGAACAGATGCATGACTCGCTCAGCCGCCTGGCGGCGCTACCCGGCGAGACCCAGGTGTACTGCACCCATGAATACACCCTGAGCAACCTGCGCTTCGCCCAGGCGGTCGAGCCCGACAACCGGCAGATCGCCCAGCGCCTGGAGCAGGTCAGCGAATGGCGACAGACGGGGCGGATCAGCCTGCCCTCCACGCTGCAACTGGAACGCGCCACCAACCCCTTTTTGCGCAGCGACCAGCCCTCGGTGCAGGCCCGCATCGCCGAGCTCGAGGGCGAAAAAACGCGTTCGCCCAGCGAAGTGTTCACCAGCCTGCGCGCCTGGAAGGATCGCTTCTAAAAAGTCGACGACGGCGCAAAAGGGGCGCCGCAAACTTGACCCCCCCGGTCACGGTTTCTAGAATCCCTCGCTCTTTTGCCTGGGAAGTGCGCGCCGACCAATGCCTATACCACCACGCAAGCCATTGATTTGTAAGGCATTAGCACAAGGCGCCGCGGCGCTCGTGGTGGTGTTCAGCCTGCTCCTGAGCGGCTGCCAGAGCAGGGGCGGCGCCGAGGACGACGGCCGCGACACGGACCGAACGATCAGCCTCGAGCGGGAGCCGGAATGGTTGACCGCCAGCATCCAGCCGGACGAGCCGGTCGATATCTGGGAACGGGTCCGCGACGGTTACCAGCTGCAGGACGAGATCGGCATCAACCCGCGCATCGAACAGCAGCGCCTGTGGTTCGCCAGCAACCCCGCCTTCGTCGAGAAGGCCGGCGAGCGCAGCAGCCCCTACATCCATTACATCGTCGAGCGCCTGGAAGAACGCGGCATGCCGATGGAGCTGGCGCTGCTGCCGATGATCGAAAGCGCCTACAACCCCTTCGCCTATTCACCGGCCGATGCCGTTGGCCTGTGGCAGTTCATCCCCTCCACCGGTCGCCATTTCAACCTGCGCCAGACCAGCTGGTACGACGGCCGTCGCGACGTTTTGGCCTCGACCAACGCGGCGATGAACTACCTGTCACGCCTGCATCAGATGTTCAACGGCGACTGGCTGCTGGCCCTGGCCGCCTACAACGCCGGCGAAGGTCGGGTCAGCCGCGCCATCGAGCGCAATCAGCAGCTCGGCCTGCCGACCGACTACTGGAACCTGCCGCTGCCGGACGAGACGCGCAACTACGTGCCCAAGCTGCTGGCCTTGTCCCAGGTGATCATGAGCCCCACGGCCTATGGCGTCAGCCTCGCGCCCATCGCCAACGAGCCCTATTTCGAAAAGGTCAAGCTCAAGCAACGCATGGACCTGTCCCGGGTCGCCACCCTGGCCGAGCTCGACGAGGAGGAGCTGTATCAGCTCAATCCGGCCTTCAAGCGGCGCATCACCCTCGACGGCCCGCAGCATCTGCTGGTGCCGACCGACAAGGCCGAGATACTCACGGCCAACCTGGCCCTGATCAAGCCCCAGGAGCTGGTCGACTGGCAGCAATACCGCGTGCGCAGCGGCGACAGCCTGCACGCCATCGCCAATCGCCACCAGGTCACGGTGCGTACGCTCAAGGACATCAATCGACTCAGCAGCAATCGGCTGAGTGTCGGCCAGGTCCTGAGCATCCCCGCGCAGCCCGGTGCGCACGCGCCGCAACCGCTGTTCCAGAAGGTCGCCAGCCGAACGCCGAACGCGGCACCGGCCGCGCGCAGCTATCGGGTGAAGAACGGCGACACCCTGTGGCAGATCGCCAGGAGCCACGGTGTTTCGGTCAAGGATGTGCAGCGCTGGAACAGGCTCCAAGGCAACAGCCTGCGGGTCGGCCAGACGCTGGCGCTGCAATCGCCCAGCGCCAGTACCGGCAGCGCCGCGCAACAGCGTGATGCCGCCACCTACTACAAGGTGCGTCGGGGCGATTCGCTGTACCTGATCGCCAAGCGCTTCAAGGTGCAGATGGAACACCTGCAGCGCTGGAACCCACGCACCGGTAGCGCCCTCAAGCCGGGCCAGACCCTGACCCTGTACCTGCCGCGCTGATCAGCCGCGCCGGCTCAGCGCTTCCAGGCAGCGCCCGGTGAGCTGGGTAAAGCGCTGAAAGGCGACGAACTGCTCATGACTCAAGGCACGCCCGGATAGCCGGCTGTCGGCATACAACACGCCTATTTCGCGCTTGCCCGCCACGAGCGGGGCGATGAAGAACATGCCCTGGCCGAGCAGCTGGCGAATCGGCTCGGTCACCAGTTCGCTCAGGCCATAACTGGCGGGCACGCCCATCCAGACCGGCTCCTTGTGGCGCAGCACATAGCTGAAGATGTGGCTCTGCGCGCCGGCTCCGGCCGGCAGCTCGAAGCCATGCATCCAACCGCCGGTGCCTTCGCCGACGACCCGCTTGGCGCGGAAACAGCGCTGCCCATCGGCCAGCACCACCAACATCACCCGCTCCAGGCCGGCCCCGCGGTGCACTCCGCTGAACAGAGCGTCGAGAATCAGGCCAAGGTCGCCCTTGTGCTGCGCCATCTCGCCAAGCTCCTGCAGGGCGCGCTGCAGCGTCTGCAGGTCGGGCTGCAGCAGCCGCGCCTTGCGTTGTTCCTGCTGCAGGCGAATCTGCTCCGGGTCGGTGTCGGGGATCAGCCGGGACAGCTGGCTGGCACCGAAGGTGGCGGCCACCCTGACCGCCTCATCGGCGCTGTCCAGCACCTGCTGCATCGCCTCCTCGCGACTGATGCCGACGAAACTGGCCAGCTGCCCGACCAGTTGCTCCATCGGCGGCGATTCCCAGCCCTCCAGCGCCGCCTCGCTGATCCGCGTACCGAGCGTGACGGCATACACCGCCGGATCATTCTGCGTGGCATTGCCCTGCGCCAGGCTGGCGATCTCGCCGAGGTTCCAGGTCCTGACCAGGCCCTGGGTCAGCTGGCGAAAGCTGGTGCCGAGCACCGTGCGCACGGCCGTTTCGGCATCGGCGCCTGGTTGCGCCAGGGCATGGGCCAGTTCATCGGCCTGCTCGCCGCCGCAGCCCCAGAATGCCAGCTCGCCCAGGTGGAACAGCAGGGCGGCGATGAACACCTCTTCCTGGTGCCGCGAGAGCACGTAACCGGCGATGTTGCGCGCCTGCACCGCGGCATGGAAGGAGCGCGCCAGCAACGCCTGCACCTGCTCCCGCGGCGCCTTGGTCAGCAGACCGTCGATCAGCGTCACCGCCAGGCCGATCAGCCGCACATTGTCGAAGCCGATCAGCACGATGGCCCGTGAGATAGTGCGGATGGTCTCGCGCGAAGGGTTGTAGTATGCGCTGTTGCCGACCCGCAGGACCTTGGAGGTCAGCGAGGCATCGCGCAACAGGACATCGGCCAGTTGCTTGACCGACGAGTCATCCGAATGTGCCAGCCGGTGCAAATCCTGCACCACCGAGGCCACCGCAGGCAGCTCGGCCTCGTTCAGGCGCTCAATCCATGACTGCAAACCATGACTTCTTGTACCCAAGATCGAGGCCTCGTTATGCGTTGTCCAGATGTCGTCGATAAGCGTCCAGGCCCTGCTCCCGGGCCCGGCCTTTTTCCAGCGGATACAAGCTGTTACTGTACCGGACAAGAAGCCCAAAAGCCGCCACGGATCGGATAATTCACTTGATACGTCCCCTCCTCTCGTTACTACTAGGCCTGGTCATCAGCCTGCCGGCCTGGGCGGCCATCCGCGAAAGCCATGGCTACGCGCAATTCGGCCTGCTCAAGTACCCCGCCAGCTTCAGCCATTTCGACTGGGTCAATCCCGACGCCCCCAAGGGCGGCACCATGCGGATGATGGCGCTGGGCTCGTTCGACACCCTCAACGCCTACACGCTCAAGGGCACCAGCCCGATCTCCACCGCCAACTTCCTGCAGTACGGAATCACTGGCCTGAACGAGCCGTTGATGGTCGGCACCGACTCCTACGACCCCTCCGGCGACGAACCGGCCTCCAGCTACGGCCTGATCGCCAAGTCGATCGAATACAGCGACGACCGCAGCTGGGTGGTGTTCAACCTGCGTCCGGAGGCGCGCTTTCACGACGACAAGCCGATCACCGCCTACGACGTGGCGTTCTCCTACCGCTTGCTGCTCAAGGATGGCCACCCGCAGTACCGCACCCACCTGCAGGAGGTGAAGCGGGTCGACATCCTCAACCGCCATCGTATTCGCTTCGTCTTCAAGCGCTCCGGCAACCCGCTGCTGATCCTGCGCCTCGGTGAACTGCCGGTGCTGCCGCAGCACTACTGGAAGGATCGCGAGTTCAAGACCACCACCTTCGAGCCACCGCTGGGCAGCGGTCCCTATCGCATCACCCAGGTCAACCCAGGACGCAGCCTGACCTTCGAGCGAGTCGAGAACTGGTGGGGCGAGAAGCTGCCGGTCAACCGCGGCAAGTACAATTTCGACCGGGTCGAAGTGGAGTTCTACCGCGACAGCCACGTCGCCTTCGAAGCCTTCAAGGCCGGCGAGTTCGACTTCTATATCGAGCAGCAGGCGAAGAACTGGGCCAGCGGCTACCGCTTCCCGGCGGCGGAACGGGGCGAGGTGATCCAGGCCAATATTCCGCACCAGATTCCCACCCAGACCCAGGCGCTGTTCATGAACACGCGGCGTGGGACCTTCGACGATCGCAAGGTTCGCGAGGCCATCGGCCTGATGTTCGATTTCGAGTGGACCAACCGCGCGCTGTTCAACAGCGCCTACACCCGGGCCCAGAGCTACTACCCGAACAGCGAGTTCTCCGCCCGCGGAAAACCCCAGGGTGCCGAGTGGCTGCTGCTGTCCCCGTACCGCAAACAACTGCCGGCGCGGCTGTTCACCGAACCTTTCAAAATGCCGCAGACCAACGGCCGCGGCATCCCGCGCGACACCCTGCGCCGCGCCCTGACATTGCTCGGCGAGGCGGGCTGGAAGCCAAGCGGTCAGCGTTTGCTCGACCGCGATGGCCATCCGCTGCGTTTCGAGATCCTGCTGGTCAACCCCAGGCTGGAGCGGATCCTCCAGCCCTTTACCGAAAACCTTGCGCAAATAGGCATAGAAGCCCAGCTACGCACCGTCGACCGCGCCCAGTACAAGCAGCGCCTGGATCAGTTCGACTTCGACATGATCCTGCTGACCCTGCCGCAGACCCTGAGCCCGGGGCTGGAGCAGTGGCTGTATTTCCACTCCAGCCAGGGCAAGGTCAAGGGTGGCAAGAACTACGCCGGGATCGACCACCCGGTGGTCGACGCCCTGCTCGACAAGCTGCTGGCCGCCCAGACCCGCGACCAGCAGGTGGCCGCGACCCGCGCCCTCGATCGCGTGCTGCTGTGGCAGCACTACACAATACCCAACTGGTACATCAGCCATCATCGCCTGGCGTACTGGAATCGCTTCGCCTTCGTCGCCACGCCGCCCTACACCCTGGGCCTGCGCACCTGGTGGCTGAAATCCCTGGAGACCACTCGATGACGCATCCACTGCGCTCATTCCTCGCCCACGGCAGCGGCCTGTTGCTGCTGGCCCTGGCCGGCCTCGGCCAGGCCGCACCTCAGCATGCCCTGACCCTGTATGACGAGCCGCCCAAGTATCCGGCCGACTTCCAGCACTTCGACTATGTGAACCCCGATGCGCCCAAGGGCGGAACCCTGCGCCAATCCGGTTCTGGCGGCTTCGATAGCTTCAACCAGTTCATTATCAAAGGGGTTGCCGAAGAAAACATCGGCCTGATCTATGACACCCTGACCCGCCACAGCCTGGACGAGCCGTTCACCGAGTACGGCCTGCTCGCGGAGAAGATCGAGAAGGCCCCAGACAACGCCTGGGTGCGCTTCTATCTGCGCCCCGAGGCCCGCTTCCACGACGGCCAGCCGGTTACCGCGCAAGACGTCAAGTTCACCTTCGAGACCCTGATGAAGGACGGCGCCCCCGCCTACCGCGCCTACTACGCCGATGTCGACAGGGTCGAGGTGGAAGGCCCGCGCCAGGTGCGCTTCGTCTTCAAGCACAGCGGCAACCGCGAACTGCCGCTGATTCTCGGCCAGCTCCCGGTACTGCCCCAGCACTGGTGGGCGGAACGCGACTTCGCCAAGGGCAGCCTGGACATTCCCCTGGGCAGCGGCGCCTACCGCATTGCCGAGATGCAGGCGGGTCGCACAATCCGCTACGAGCGGGTCGAGGACTGGTGGGGCAAGGACCTGCCGGTGAACCGCGGCTTCTACAACTTCGACAACATCCGAATCGACTACTACCGCGACAATACGGTCGCCCTGGAGGCGCTGAAGGCCGGGCAGTTCGATTTCTGGCTGGAGTCCAGCGCGAAGAACTGGGCCACCGCCTATGACATCGACGCGGTGACCAATGGCCAGCTGATCAAGGAAGAGCTCGCCAACCACAACCCTACCGGCATGCAGGGCTTCATCTTCAACACCCGCCGGCCGCTGTTCCAGGACCGCCGGGTGCGGGAGGCGCTCGGCCTGCTGTTCGACTTCGAGTGGGCCAACAAGCAGCTGTTCAATGGCGCCTACACGCGCACCCGCAGCTATTTCGACAACTCCGAGCTGGCCTCCAGCGGCCTGCCGGACGAGGCCGAACTGAAGATCCTCGAACCGCTGCGCGACAAGGTTCCGCCCGAGGTCTTCAGCAAGGCGTTCAGCGTGCCGGTCACCGATGCCAGCGGCATCATCCGCGAACAGCAACGCCGTGCCTATCAGTTGTTGCAGGAAGCCGGCTGGCGGATCGAGGGCGACCACATGCTCGACGCCGAGGGCAAGCCGGTCAGCATCGAGTTTCTCCTCGCGCAGGCCGAGTTCGAGCGGGTGCTGCTGCCATTCAAACGCAACATGGCCGACCTGGGCATCGAACTGGTACTGCGCCGGGTCGACGTGTCGCAGTACATCAACCGCCTGCGCTCACGGGACTTCGACCTGATAGTCGGCAGTTTCGGCCAGTCCAATTCGCCAGGCAACGAGCAGCGCGAGTACTGGCATTCGAGCAGCGCGGACAAGCCCGGCAGCCGCAACTTCATCGGCCTGCAGGATCCGGCCATCGACCAACTGGTCGACGGCCTGATCAACGCCGACTCGCGGCAGAGCCTGGTCACCCATACCCGCGCCCTCGACCGGGTACTGCTGTGGGGCCATTACGTCATCCCCAACTGGCACATCAAGACCTGGCGCGTAGCCTACTGGAATCGCCTGGCCCACCCGCAGACCACGCCGCTCTACGACATCGGCCTGCACACCTGGTGGGTTCGCGAGCAAGCGCCAGACGAGCCGCCAACCGAGGCCGAAGCGCCGAGCACGGAGCCTTAACATGCTGGCGTATATCATTCGTCGCCTGCTGCTGATCATCCCAACGCTGTTCGGCATCCTGCTGCTCAATTTCATCATCATCCAGGCCGCCCCCGGCGGCCCGGTGGAACAGATGATCGCCCAGCTGGAAGGCTTCGAGGGCGCCACCAGCCGCATCGCCGGCGGCGGCGCCGAGGTCGCCGTGGCCAGCTCCAACTACCGCGGCGCCCAGGGCCTCGACCCCGAGCTGGTCGCCGAAATCGAGCGTCTGTACGGCTTCGACAAACCGGCGCCGGAACGCTTCTGGATCATGCTGAAGAACTATGCCCAACTGGATTTCGGCGAGAGTTTCTTTCGCGATGCCCAAGTGATCGACCTGATCATCGAGAAGATGCCGGTTTCGGCATCCCTCGGGCTGTGGAGCACCCTGATCATGTACCTGGTGTCCATCCCCCTGGGCATCGCCAAGGCGGTGCGCCATGGCAGCGCATTCGACGTCTGGACCAGCTCGGCGATCATCGTCGGCTATGCCATTCCCGCGTTCCTGTTCGCCATCCTGCTGATCGTGCTGTTCGCCGGCGGCAGCTACTTCGACTGGTTCCCCCTGCGCGGCCTGACCTCGAACAACTTCGACCAGCTCAGCCTCGGTGGCCAGATACTCGACTACTTCTGGCACCTGGCCCTGCCGGTCACCGCCCTGGTGATCGGCAACTTCGCCACCCTGACCCTGCTGACCAAGAACAGCTTCCTCGACGAGATCAACAAGCAGTACGTGACCACCGCCCGGGCCAAGGGCCTGTCGAAGAACGGCGTGCTCTATGGCCATGTGTTCCGCAACGCCATGCTGATCATCATCGCCGGCTTCCCCTCGGCGCTGATCGGCATCTTCTTCACCGGCTCCTTGCTGATCGAGGTGATCTTCTCCCTCGACGGCCTCGGCCTGATGAGCTTCGAAGCCGCCATCAACCGCGACTACCCGGTGGTCTTCGGCACCCTGTTCATCTTCACCCTGCTGGGGCTGGTCTTGAAACTGATCGGCGACCTCACCTACACACTGGTCGATCCACGCATCGACTTCGAAAGCCGGGAGCATTGAGATGGCCTTGTCTCCTATCAATCAACGGCGTTTCGAACTGTTCAAGGCCCACAAGCGCGGCTGGTGGTCGTTGTGGATCTTCCTCGCCCTATTCGTCCTGACCCTGGGTGCCGAGCTGATCGCCAACGACAAACCGCTGGTGGTGCAGTACGACGGCCAATGGTACTTCCCGGTGCTCAAGCGCTACCCGGAGACCACCTTCGGCGGCGAGTTCCCCTTGCAGGCGAACTACAAGAGCCCCTATATCAAGGGCTTGATCGCCGAGAAGGACGGCTGGATGCTCTGGCCGCCCATCCCCTTCAGCTACTCCAGCATCAACTACGACCTGGAGGTGCCTGCCCCCGCGCCGCCTTCCGCGGCGAACTGGCTGGGCACCGACGACCAGGGCCGCGACGTGCTCGCCCGGGTGATCTATGGCTTTCGCATCTCGGTGCTGTTCGCCCTGACCCTGACCGTGCTCAGTTCGATCATCGGTGTGCTCGCCGGCGCCCTGCAGGGCTTCTACGGCGGCTGGGTCGACCTGCTCGGCCAGCGCTTCCTCGAGGTCTGGTCGGGCCTGCCGGTGCTCTATCTGCTGATCATCCTGGCCAGCTTCGTGCAACCGAACTTCTGGTGGCTGCTGGGCATCATGCTGCTGTTTTCCTGGATGAGCCTGGTCGACGTGGTGCGCGCCGAATTCCTTCGCGGCCGCAACCTCGAGTATGTGCGGGCGGCCCGCGCCCTCGGCATGGAGAACGGCGCCATCATGCTGCACCACATCCTGCCCAACGCCATGGTCTCGACCATGACCTTCATGCCCTTCATCCTCACCGGCGCCATCGGCACCCTGACCGCCCTGGACTTCCTCGGTTTCGGCCTGCCCCCGGGCGCGCCGTCGCTGGGCGAGCTGGTCGCCCAGGGCAAGTCCAACCTGCAGGCGCCCTGGCTCGGCATCACCGCATTCTCCGTGCTGGCCCTGATGCTCAGCCTGCTGGTGTTCATTGGCGAAGCGGCGCGCGACGCCTTCGACCCGAGGAAATGAGATGAACGACTCAGCCCCCCTGATCGAAGTCCGCGACCTCGCCGTCGAGTTCGTCATTGGCGAGCAGAAACAACGCGTGGTCGAAGGCGTCAGCTTTTCCATCAAGCGCGGCGAGACCGTCGCCCTGGTCGGCGAGAGCGGCTCCGGCAAGTCGGTCACCGCCCACTCGATCCTGCGCCTGCTGCCCTACCCCCTGGCGCAGCACCCGAGCGGCAGCATCCACTACGCCGGGGAAGACCTGCTCAAGCTCGACGAGAACCGTCTGCGCGGCATCCGCGGCAACCGCATCGCCATGGTCTTCCAGGAGCCCATGACCTCGCTGAATCCGCTGCACAGCATCGAGAAGCAGATCAACGAGGTCCTCGCCCTGCACAAGGGGCTCACCGGCAAGGCCGCCACCGAACGCACCCTGGAACTGCTCGATCTGGTCGGCATTCCGGAGCCGCACAAGCGCCTCAAGGCCTACCCCCACGAACTCTCTGGCGGCCAGCGCCAGCGCGTGATGATCGCCATGGCCCTGGCCAACGAGCCGGAACTGCTGATCGCCGACGAGCCGACCACCGCGCTGGACGTCACGGTGCAGCTGAAAATCCTCGAACTGCTCAAGGAGTTGCAGGCCCGCCTGGGCATGGCGCTGCTGCTGATCAGCCATGATCTCAACCTGGTGCGAAGAATTGCCCATCGGGTATGTGTCATGCAGAGCGGAAAGATCGTCGAACAAGCGTCGTGTGAAAAGCTGTTCCGTGCACCGCAGCATGCCTATACCCAGGAACTGCTCGGCGCCGAGCCCAGCGGCGACCCAGTCGCCGTCAGTGCCGGCGCGCCATTGCTGGAGGTCGACGACCTGCGTGTGTGGTTCCCGATCAAGAAGGGGCTGCTCCGGCGTACCGTCGACCATGTGAAGGCCGTGGACGGAATCACCTTCAGCCTGCCTCAGGGCCAGACCCTGGGCATAGTCGGCGAGAGTGGTTCCGGCAAGTCGACCCTGGGCTTGGCTATCCTGCGGCTGCTCGGCAGCCAGGGCGCCATCCGTTTCCAGGGCCAGGAATTGCAAGGGCTGTCGCAAGACGGCGTGCGCCCCCTGCGTCGACAGATGCAGGTGGTGTTCCAGGACCCGTTTGGCAGCCTGAGTCCGCGGATGTCGGTGGGCCAGATCGTCGGCGAAGGTCTGCACATCCATCGCATGGGCACGCGGGAGGAGCAGGAACAGGCGATCATCGACGCGCTCGTGGAGGTGGATCTGGATCCGGAGACCCGGCACCGCTACCCCCACGAGTTCTCCGGCGGGCAACGGCAGCGGATCGCCATCGCCCGCGCGCTGGTGTTGAAGCCGGCGCTGATACTGCTGGACGAGCCGACTTCGGCGCTCGATCGCACAGTACAGCGCCAGGTAGTGGAGCTGTTGCGATCGCTGCAGGTCAAATACAACCTGACGTATCTGTTTATCAGCCACGATCTGGCGGTGGTTCGGGCATTGAGCCACCAGCTGATCGTGGTCAAGGAAGGACAAGTGGTGGAACAGGGATCGGCGGAGCAAATCTTCGCCGCTCCGCAACATATTTATACTCAGCAGCTACTGGAAGCCGCCTTTCTGGCTCCGGGCACTGCTGACTAATCCTTGAAAGCAGGAAGAGGAAGAGCACACATGGGTTTTCTAACCGGTAAGCGCGTACTGATCGTTGGCGTTGCCAGCAAATTGTCCATCGCCTCGGGTATCGCCGCGGCCATGCACCGCGAAGGCGCCGAGCTGGCCTTCACCTATCAGAACGAGAAGCTCAAGGGCCGTGTCGAGGAATTCGCCGCCGGCTGGGGCTCGGGCCCCGAGCTGTGCTTTCCTTGCGACGTGGCCAGCGATGACGAGATCGTCAGCGTGTTCGAGGCCCTGAGCAAGAAGTGGGATGGCCTGGACTGCATCGTCCACTCGGTCGGCTTCGCCCCGGGCGACCAGCTCAACGGCGACTTCACCGATGTCACCACCCGCGAAGGCTTCAAGATCGCTCACGACATCAGCGCCTACAGCTTCGTCGCCCTGGCCAAGGCCAGTCGCGAGATGATGAAGGGCCGCAACGGCAGCCTGCTGACCCTGTCCTACCTGGGTGCCGAGCGCACCATGCCCAACTACAACGTGATGGGCATGGCCAAGGCCAGCCTGGAAGCCGGCGTCCGCTACCTGGCCGCCAGCCTCGGCCCGGAAGGCACCCGCGTCAACGCCATCTCCGCCGGCCCCATCCGCACCCTCGCTGCCAGCGGTATCGCCAGCTTCCGCAAGATGCTCGCCGCCAACGAGAAGCAGACCCCGCTGCGTCGTAACGTGACCATCGAGGAAGTCGGCAACGCCGGCGCCTTCCTCTGCTCCGACCTGGCCTCGGGCGTGAGCGGCGAGATCATGTACGTCGACGGTGGCTTCAACACCACGGCCATGGGCGCCATGGAAGACTGATCGGCGAAACGCCGACAATAAAAAAGCCCGCTTTCGCGGGCTTTTTTATTGTCGGTCGGCTATCAGAATCGCTCGATATCCGCCCGGGCTTCCAGCTGCTTGCGGAACGCGGCGAAGTCCTGCTGGCCGCTGCGCGACGCCAGGAACTGCCGATACATGGACTTCTCCTCGTCCGCCAAGGGCTCCTGGGGCTCGCTCACGCCACTGAGGCGAATCAGCACGAAGTCGCCATTGCCGAGGCCTACGCCGGCAAAAGTCGGCTGCCCTGCATCGACGGGCTTGGGCATGCGGAACACCGCCTGCAGCACCGATGGCTCGACGCCTTCCTGGCTGCGTGTGGCCGCCTCGACCGGTTGCCAGGTCTGGGCCTGCTCAGCCGGCGTCTGGCCGTCGCGCAACGCCGCCAACAGCTCCTCACCCTTGGCTTTCGCCGCCTCGCTGGCGCGAACCTGAGTCAGGTGCGCACGGATGCTGTCGGACACCTGATCCAACGCCAACTGCTCGGGCTTCTTGTGCTCTTTGACACGCACCACAACGACCGTATTGGGGTCGAGCTCAATGGTGCTGCTGTTGCGCCCGTCTTCCAGCGCGTCCTCACTGAACGCTGCCTGAATGACCTGGCGGTTGGCGGTCAGTCCTTCGCCGCCCTCGCGACCGAAGGCCTCGCTGGTCTTGATCTCAAGCCCCAACTCCTCCGCCGGCTGATCCAGGTCGGAAGCCTCGAAGGCCAGGTCTTCAAGTTGCTTGGCGGCTTCGACGAAACGCTGCTCGACCTGCCGGGCCTTCAAGTCCCGCACCAGCTTATCTTTCAGGCTGGCAAGGCTCGGCACCTCAGGTGCCTGCACGCCCAACAGCTTGATCAAGTGCCAGCCGAACTCGCTGCGTACCGGCGCCGAGACCTGATTCTCGCCCAGCGCATACAGCGCTTCCTCGAAGGCCGGGTCGTAAACACCCTGCCCGGCATAGCCCAGATCACCACCCTCGCCGGCCGAGCCCAGGTCATCGGAAAACTCTTTGGCCAGCGCCGCGAAATCTTCGCCCTGCTGCAGACGCTTCTGCACGCCCTCGATCTTGGCCTTGGCCTGCTCATCGCTTAGCGAATCGCTCACCTCTACCAGGATATGCGCGGCCCGGCGCTGCTCAGCCAGGTTGGCGATCTCGCTCTGGTAGGCGCTCTGCAGATCCTCGTCAGACACCTCGACCTGTTCGAAGAAGGCATCCTTGGTCAGCTCGACATACTCCAGGACTACCTGCTCCGGGCTCATGAACTGCGCCGCCTGGGCTTCGTAGTACGCCTTGACGTCATCTTCGCTCAACTGCACCGCCGCGGTATCGGCCGGCACCTTCAGCATGGCGAAATCACGGGTCTGCTTCTCCAGACGGGCAAACGCCTCGACCTGGGCATCGGTGACGAAAGCGCTGCCGGCAAGTCCCGCACGCAACTGACCGATGAGCATTTCCTGCGCCAGCATCTGGCGGAACTGCAGGCGGCTGTAGCCCAGCTGGCGAATGACCTGATCGAAACGCTCTGCGCTGAACTTGCCCTCGACCTGGAATTCCGGCGTTTGCAGGATCAGCTGGTCAAGCGCCTGCTCGGAGAAGGCAAAGTCGGCATCGCCAGCAGCCTGAAGCAGCAAGGTGCGCTCGATCAGCCCCTTCAGCGCCGCCTCGCGCAGCAGCTTCTCGTCCAGCAAGGAGGCGTCGAAGTCCTTGCCGAGCTGCTGCAGCAACTGACGGCGCTGCATCTCGACCGCCTGTACCAGCTGATTCAAGCTGACCTTCTCGCCGTTGACCTCGGCGGCATTCTGACTGTTGCTGGTACTGGTGAAAATGGCCTCGACGCCGGTAAATGCCAGCAGCACGACGATGAGGCCGATAATGGTTTTGGCGATCCAACCCTGTGAGTTGTCCCTGATGTTCTGCAGCATGCGTCCCCCAGAACGGCTGTACTAAAACAAGCAGCCGCGCAGCGTGGGTAATATCCGGATAGAAGAAAGGCGCATCCTAGGATGCGCCTTCGCGTAACTGGCGGAGCGAACGGGGCTCGAACCTGCGAACCCCGGGTGACAGACCGGCATCCAAGCAGCCGGTTACCGCTCCGCTGCCAGATCAACCTCACGGCCGACCTGGTAGGGCAAGGCCCGAAGGACGCTTAGTTGACGGCGTCTTTCAGGGCTTTGCCAGCTTTGAAACCTGGGATCTTAGCGGCGGCGATGCTGATCGGCTTACCGGTCTGCGGGTTGCGGCCGGTGCGAGCGGCGCGCTCCTTGACTGCGAAAGTGCCGAAACCAACCAGTACAACGGAGTCGCCAGCCTTGAGAGCACCGGTGACGGATTCAATCACTGCATCCAGCGCACGGCCGGCAACAGCTTTCGGGATATCAGCAGATGCAGCGATGGCATCGATCAGTTCCGACTTGTTCACTCTTAAGTCCCCTTAATTTCTGTTGAGTTTGTTTCTTGATTTTTAGTGTAAGCAAAGCGGGTGCTGGGTGGCGTGCCGACACAATAAGAGCCGCTTTATAACAAGGGCCCTAAAATTGTGTCAAGGAAGCCCCCCGGCTAATGCGTGCTGATTCGCTCCTTGGAGTCAGAATCGCGCTTCTCATCCTTTGCAACCAGCTCGGGAGCCGCATCGGGCAAGGGCTCCGGGGCGTATTGCAGCGCAATTTGCAGGACTTCGTCAATCCATTTAACCGGCTTAATCTGCAGGTCCTGCTTTATATTTTCTGGAATTTCTTTCAAGTCCCGCACATTTTCTTCGGGAATGATCACAGTTTTGATTCCGCCGCGGTGTGCCGCCAGCAACTTTTCCTTTAGGCCGCCAATAGCGAGAACCTGACCGCGCAGGGTGATTTCGCCGGTCATGGCCACATCCGCGCGCACCGGGATCTGGGTCAGCGCCGAGACCAGCGCGGTGCACATGCCCACGCCTGCACTGGGACCATCCTTGGGCGTCGCGCCCTCCGGCATGTGGATATGAATGTCCCGCTTCTCATAGAAATCCAGCGCCACGCCCAGGCTCTTGGCCCGACTGCGTACCACGGTCTGCGCGGCGGTAATCGATTCCACCATCACATCGCCCAGCGAGCCAGTTTTGATCAACTGGCCCTTGCCAGGCACCACCGCCGCCTCGATGGTCAGCAGCTCTCCCCCCACCTGGGTCCAGGCCAGCCCGGTCACCTGACCGATCTGATCCTCCTGCTCGGCCAGGCCATAGCGATGCTTGCGCACCCCGAGGAAGTGCTCCAGCGACTCGGCGGTCACCACGACCTCGAAGCGCTTCTCGCGCGCATGCTCCTTCACCGCCCGACGGCAGACCTTGGCGATCTGTCGCTCAAGACTGCGCACACCCGCCTCGCGGGTGTAGTAACGAATGATGTCGCGGATCGCCGCCTCCTCGAACGCCAACTCGCCTTTCTTCAGGCCATTGGCCTGGATCTGCTTCGGCGCCAGGTACTTGATGGCGATATTGACCTTCTCGTCCTCGGTGTAGCCGGGTAGGCGAATCACTTCCATGCGATCCAGCAGGGGCGCCGGGATGTTCATGGAGTTGGCGGTGCAGAGGAACATCACGTCGGAGAGGTCGTAATCGACCTCCAGGTAATGGTCGTTGAAATTGTGATTCTGCTCCGGATCGAGCACCTCTAGCAGCGCCGAGGCAGGGTCGCCACGCATGTCCTGCCCCATCTTGTCGATCTCATCGAGCAAGAACAGCGGATTGCGCACGCCCACCTTGGTCATCTTCTGGATCAGACGACCGGGCATCGAGCCGATATAGGTACGACGGTGACCGCGGATCTCCGCCTCGTCCCGCACGCCACCCAGGGCCATGCGCACGAACTTGCGGTTGGTCGAATGGGCAATGGACTCGGCCAGGGACGTCTTGCCCACCCCCGGCGGCCCGACCAGGCAGAGCACCGGCCCCTTGATCTTCTTCACCCGCTTCTGCACGGCGAGGTACTCGAGGATGCGCTCCTTGACCTCTTCCAACCCGTAATGGTCGGCATTGAGAATGGCCTCAGCCCGAGCGAGGTCCAGACGCACCTTGCTATGCGCCTTCCACGGCACATTAACCAGCCAGTCGATATACGAACGCACCACGGTGGCTTCGGCCGACATCGGCGACATCTGCTTGAGCTTGTTTAGCTCGGTCTGGGCCTTGTCGTAGGCCTCCTTGGTCAGCCCGGCGCTCTCGATGCGCTTTTTCAGCTCGTCCAGCTCGCTGTGGCCTTCGTCGATGTCGCCGAGCTCCTTCTGAATGGCCTTCATCTGCTCATTCAGGTAGTACTCGCGCTGGCTGCGCTCCATCTGCTTCTTAACCCGGCCGCGGATGCGTTTTTCCACCTGCAGCAGGTCGATCTCTGCATCCAGCAGGGCCAGCACGTGCTCGACCCGCGCGGACAGGTCGGTGATCTCCAGGATTTCCTGCTTCTGCTCGATCTTCAGCGCCATGTGCGCCGCCATGGTGTCGACCAGGCGGCTGGGCTCGTCGATGCTGTTGAGCGACGACAGCACCTCGGCCGGCACCTTCTTGCCGAGCTGCACATACTGCTCGAACTGGCTGAGCAGGCTGCGCACGAAGACCTCGGACTCGCGCTCGGCGGCCTCCACCTCGTCGAGCAGCTGTACCTCGGCGCGGCAATGGCCATCGGCCTCGATGAAGCGCTCGATCTCGCCGCGCTGCTCGCCTTCGACCAGCACCTTGACCGTGCCATCCGGCAGCTTCAACAACTGCAGCACCGTCGCGACGGTGCCGACCCGGTAGAGCCCCTCCTCACCCGGATCATCATCCGCGGGGTTCTTCTGGGCGAGCAGCAGGATCTGCTTCTCCCCGGTCATCGCCGCCTCGAGGGCTTCGATGGATTTCTCGCGCCCGACGAAAAGCGGGATCACCATGTGCGGATAGACCACGACATCGCGCAGCGGCAGGAGAGGCAATTCGATGGTTGTCTTCATGATTTCGGCTCTACGGCGGCCATACGGCCGTAAACAGTTGGGATTACCCTTGGCCCTAAGATGGGGGTAGCCCCAGCAAAAAACAAGCGTTAGCACCGGAAATGCAAAGGGGCCCGCAGGCCCCTTTGCATTCAGGATGAAACGATCACGCGTCAGGCGCAGCCTTGGCAGGCGGCTCGCTGTTCTCGTAGATCAGCAGCGGCTTGGACGAACCGTCGATGACGCTTTCGTCGATCACCACCTTGCTGACTTCCGACTGCGAAGGGATCTCGTACATGGTGTCGAGCAGGATACCTTCGAGAATCGAACGCAGGCCACGGGCCCCGGTCTTGCGCTCCAGCGCCTTGTGCGAGACTGCTTTCAGGGCGTCCGGACGGAACTCCAGCTCGACCCCTTCCATCTCGAACAGCTTGGCGTACTGCTTGGTCAGAGCGTTCTTCGGCTCGGTCAGAATCTGCATCAGCGCCGCCTCGTCCAGCTCTTCCAGCGTCGCGATGACCGGCAGACGGCCGACGAACTCCGGAATCAGACCGAACTTCACCAGGTCATCAGGCTCGACCTCGCGCAGCGACTCGCCGACCTTCTTACCCAGGTCCTTGCTGCGCACCTCGGCATTGAAGCCGATGCCACCCTTGGTCGAACGCCCCTGGATGACCTTCTCGAGGCCGGAGAAGGCACCGCCACAGATGAACAGAATGTTGCGTGTATCGACCTGCAGGAACTCCTGCTGCGGATGCTTTCGCCCCCCCTGCGGAGGCACCGAAGCGACCGTGCCTTCGATCAGTTTCAGCAGAGCCTGCTGCACGCCCTCACCGGAAACATCGCGGGTGATCGAGGGGTTGTCGGACTTGCGCGAGATCTTGTCGATCTCGTCGATGTATACGATGCCCATCTGGGCCTTCTCTACATCGTAGTCGCACTTCTGCAGCAGCTTCTGGATGATGTTCTCGACATCTTCCCCGACATAACCCGCCTCGGTGAGGGTGGTGGCATCGGCGATGGTGAACGGCACATTGAGCAGGCGTGCCAGGGTCTCGGCGAGCAAGGTTTTACCCGAGCCGGTCGGACCGATCAGCAGGATGTTGCTCTTGCCCAGCTCGACGTCATCCTTCTTGTCACGCTGGTTGAGACGCTTGTAGTGGTTGTATACCGCCACCGACAAGACCTTCTTCGCACGCTCCTGACCGATCACATACTGATCCAGGATGGTGCTGATCTCCTTTGGCGCAGGCAGCTTGTGCGCGCTGCTCTCGGCCTGGGCTTCCTGCACCTCCTCGCGGATGATGTCGTTGCACAGGTCGACGCACTCGTCGCAGATAAAGACAGAGGGGCCGGCAATCAATTTGCGCACTTCGTGCTGGCTCTTGCCGCAGAAGGAGCAATAAAGCAGCTTGCCGTTGTCCTCGCCGTTGCGGGTATCAGTCATTCGATCAATCCAATACGGTAGGCTTGAAACACAAGATGAAGGCAAATGCGGGCGTTTTCAAGCCCGCGCAGCGGCCGGGATCTCCTGCCGCTGCCTGGTTAAGCCGCTTAGCCCGCCAGCTGACGCTTGCTCAGCACCTGATCGATCAGGCGATACTTCACCGCGTCTTCACCGCTCATGAAATTGTCACGATCAGTGTCGCGGGCGATCACCTCGATCGGCTGACCGGTGTGGTCGGCAAGAATCTTGTTCAGGCGCTCGCGAATGGTCAGGATCTCGCGGGCGTGGATCTCGATGTCCGAGGCCTGGCCCTGGAATCCGCCCAGCGGCTGGTGAATCATCATCCGCGAGTGCGGCAGGCAATAGCGCTTGCCTGCAGCGCCGCCAGCCAGCAGCAGAGCACCCATGCTGCATGCCTGACCGATACAGATGGTGGAAACATCCGGCTTGATGAACTGCATGGTGTCGTAGATCGACATGCCCGCGGTAACCGAGCCACCCGGGGAGTTGATGTACAGGTGGATATCCTTGTCCGGGTTCTCAGCCTCGAGGAACAGCAGCTGAGCGGCAACCAGGTTGGCCATGTAGTCTTCGACCGGACCGATCAGGAAGATCACCCGCTCCTTGAGCAGGCGCGAATAGATGTCGTAGGCGCGCTCACCGCGGGCCGACTGCTCGATCACCATCGGCACCAGGCCGCCGGCCGCTTGAATATCAGGCATGTGTTGCATAAAAGGATTGCGGGACATGTCTTGCACTCGCTCCCTAAATAGTCATGTCACAAATACGCATAAGCCAGCGCGGAGGCTGGCTTATGGCGTGTTCGAACGAGGTAAAGAATCAGTCGGCTTTGGGCGCTTCCGCCGGCTTGACAGCTTCTTCGTAAGAGACCGATTTATCGGTCACGTTGGCCTTCTGCAAAACAGTATCTACAACTTGCTCTTCCAGCACAACCGAACGCACTTCGTTCATCTGCTGGTCGTTCTTGTAGTACCAGGCCACAACCTGCTCGGGCTCCTGATAAGCCGAAGCCATCTCCTGGATCAGCTCGCGCACGCGCTCTTCGTCCGGCTTCAGCTCGAACTGCTTGACCACCTCGGCGACGATCAGGCCCAGCACCACGCGGCGCTTGGCCTGCTCTTCGAACAGCTCAGCCGGCAGCTGCTCGGGCTTGATGTTGCCACCGAACTGCTGGACGGCCTGAACGCGCAGGCGGTTGACCTCGTTACCCAGCAGCGCCTTCGGCACCTCGATCGGGTTGGCAGCCAGCAGACCGTCCATGACCTGGTTCTTCACCTTGGACTTGATGGCCTGACGCAGCTCGCGCTCCATATTCTTGCGAACTTCGGTGCGGAAACCTTCGAGACCGCCCTCCTTCACGCCGAACTGCGCGAAGAACTCTTCATTCAGCTCAGGCAGCTGCGGCGCGGACACGCTGTTCACCGTCACGGTGAACTCGGCCACTTTGCCGGCCAGATCCAGGTTCTGGTAATCCTCGGGGAAGGTCGGATTGATCACACGCTCTTCACCAGCCTTGGCGCCGATCAGGGCGTCCTCGAAACCAGGGATCATGCGGCCGGAACCGAGCACCAGCTGAGTCGCCTTGGCGGAACCGCCGGCGAAGGCTTCGCCTTCGATCTTGCCGACGAAGTCGATGTTCAGCTGGTCGCCATTTTCGGCGGCGCGCTCGACGACTTCGAAGCGAGTGTTCTGCTTGCGCAGGATGTCCAGCATGTTGTCCAGATCGGCATCAGCCACTTCGGCCTGCAGACGCTCGACTGCGATCGACTCGAAACCCTGAACCTCGAACTCCGGGAACACCTCGAAGGTGGCCACGTACTCCAGGTCCTTGCCCTTCTCGAAGGTCTTCGGCTCGACGGCCGGCGCGCCGGCAGGGTTCAGCTTCTGCTCGACAACGGCTTCATAGAAGGTTTCCTGGATCAGGTCACCCAGGGCTTCCTGACGCGCCGAGGCTTCATAGCGCTGGCGAATCACGCTCATCGGCACTTTGCCGGGGCGGAAGCCAGGAACCTTGGCACGACGGGCAGTCTGCTGCAGACGCTTGTTGACTTCAGTCTCGATGCGCTCGACGGGAACGCCGACGGTCATGCGGCGCTCAAGAGCAGAAGTGCTTTCAACAGAAACTTGCATGGATATTCCTCGTTGCACAGACATAAGCCGGCCGTTTCCGGCCCCAGATCAAGGGCATGCATTCTAGAGGGTCAATTTGCAGAAGTCACCCTAGATGCAGGCGGCAATCGGGAGGGAAAGAAGATGGTGCGGACGGAGAGACTCGAACTCTCACACCTTGCGGCGCCAGAACCTAAATCTGGTGTGTCTACCAATTTCACCACGTCCGCGTGGTCAGACTATAAAACAAAAACGCCAGGCTTTTGGCCTGGCGTTCTGGAATATGGGGTGGACGATGGGAATCGAACCCACGACACCAGGAGCCACAATCCTGTGCTCTACCAACTGAGCTACGCCCACCATATTACTTTTGCTTGTGCCAAAGCTGCCAAATGGCACGCCCGGCAGGACTCGAACCTGCGACCATCCGCTTAGAAGGCGGATGCTCTATCCAGCTGAGCTACGGGCGCCTATCCATCTGCAAGCGCAGACTTAAAGCTTTCGGCTTCGGCGGCAATCTTTCGACCGCTGCTTTTGCCGTCTTACCCAGCGACTGGCTGTGCTCGACAAGCGGGGCGCATGTTATAGAGGCGACCATGGGTCGTCAACACTAAAATCAAAAAAAATTCAGCGAGATAAAGGGGTTACGCGAAATTCCTGGGCTGGCGCCTTTGCCGTACCGTTTCGCCATGCGAGAATGCGCGTCCTTTTTCAATCCTTTGCAATGGTTAACCAAGCGCAATGACCGCACAATTGATCGATGGCAAAGCGATCGCCGCCAGCCTCCGCTTGCAGATCGCCCAACGTGTCGCCGAGCGACGCCAACAGGGCCTGCGGGCTCCCGGCCTCGCGGTGATCCTGGTCGGCAGCGACCCGGCCTCCCAGGTCTATGTCTCGCACAAGCGCAAAGACTGTGAAGAAGTGGGCTTCCTTTCCCAGGCTTATGATCTGCCGGCCAGTACCAGCCAGGCCGAGCTCCTGGCCCTGATCGACCGGCTGAACGAAGACCCGAGCATCGACGGCATCCTGGTACAGCTGCCGCTGCCGGAACACCTCGACGCCTCCTTGCTGCTGGAGCGTATTCGCCCCGACAAGGACGTGGATGGCTTCCACCCCTACAACATTGGTCGCCTGGCCCAGCGCATGCCGCTGCTACGCC
The DNA here is from genome assembly GCF_013388395.1 of Pseudomonas sp. LPB0260. Taxonomy (NCBI): domain Bacteria; kingdom Pseudomonadati; phylum Pseudomonadota; class Gammaproteobacteria; order Pseudomonadales; family Pseudomonadaceae; genus Pseudomonas; species Pseudomonas sp. LPB0260. The sequence goes on from NZ_CP058247.1 coordinate 531,331, forward strand.
CCTGCACGCCGAAGGGCATCATGACCCTGCTGGAAAGCACCGGCGTCGACCTCTATGGCCTGCACGCAGTGGTCGTCGGCGCCTCCAACATCGTCGGCCGACCGATGGCCATGGAGCTGCTGCTCGGTGGCTGCACCGTCACCATCACCCACCGCTTCACCAAGGACCTGGCAGCCCATGTGGCGCAGGCCGACATCGTCGTGGTCGCGGCTGGCAAGCCCGGGCTGGTGAAGGGTGAATGGATCAAGCCGGGCGCCATCGTCATCGACGTCGGCATCAACCGCCAGGACGACGGCAAGCTGATCGGCGACGTGGTCTACGAGACCGCCCTGCCCCGCGCCGGCTGGATCACCCCGGTTCCGGGCGGCGTAGGCCCGATGACCCGCGCCGGCCTGCTGGAGAACACCCTGCACGCGGCGGAACACCTGCACGACTGAGCGCGAAGCAGCATGAAAAACGGCACCCGAGGGTGCCGTTTTTTATTGCCTGGCTAGACCTTAGCCACGACCTTGCTCCCAGGACTTCAGCAGCTCGTCGTAGTTGATGGTTTCGCCCTTGGGCTTCTCATTTGCCAGCTTCGGCTTCGGCGCTCCCGGCTGGTCCAGCCAGTACTGCGGATCACGCGCTTCGTTCAGCTTCGGCCCACACTCGCCCAACACCCCAGAACGCTCCAGGCGCCCGAGCATGGTGTCCTGAGCGGCTGCAAGGCCGTCCAGGGCCTGCTGCGGGGTCTTGTCGCCACTGGCCGCTTCGGCGATGAACTGCCACCACAGCTGCGCCAGGCGCGGGTAGTCCGGTACGTTGGTGCCGGTCGGCGTCCACTGCACCCGTGCCGGGCTGCGATAGAACTCGACCAGCCCGCCCAGCTTGGGCGCCACGTCGGTCATGGCCTGGGACTGGATGTCCGACTCGCGGATCGGCGTCAGGCCGACCAGGGTCTTCTTCAGCGACACGGTCTTGGAGGTGACGAACTGGGCGTACAGCCAGGCCGCCAGGCGCTGCTTCTCCGGCGTCGACTTGAGGAAGGTCCAGGAACCGGCGTCCTGGTAGCCGAGCTTCATGCCCTCTTCCCAGTACGGCCCTTTTGGCGACGGCGCCATGCGCCACTTCGGCGTGCCGTCCTCGTTGACCACCGGCAGGCCGGCCTTGGTCATGTCCGCGGTGAAGGCGGTGTACCAGAAGATCTGCTGGGCAATGCTGCCCTGCGCCGGTACCGGGCCGGCCTCGGAGAAGGTCATGCCCTGAGCTTCAGGCGGTGCGTACTGGCGCATCCAATCGACGTACTTGGTGGTCGCATATACCGCGGCCGGGCCGTTGGTGTCGCCACCACGGGCGACGCTGGAGCCGACCGGACGGCAACCGTCGACCCGGATGCCCCACTCGTCCACCGGCAGGCCGTTGGGCAAGCCCTTGTCGCCACCACCGGCCATGGAGAACCAGGCATCGGTGAAGCGCCAGCCCAGAGACGGGTCCTTCTTGCCGTAGTCCATGTGGCCATAGACGCGCTGGCCGTCGATTTCCTTGACGTGCACCGAGAAGAACTCGGCGATGTCCTCGTAGGCCGACCAGTTGACCGGCACACCCAGATCGTAGCCGTAGATTTCCTTGAACTTGGCCTTCAGCTCCGGACGCTCGAACCAGTCGGCGCGGAACCAGTAGAGGTTGGCGAACTGCTGGTCGGGCAGCTGATAGAGCTTGCCATCGGGCCCGGTGGTGAAGGAGGTGCCGATGAAGTCTGGCAGGTCCAGGGTCGGCAAGGTGTAGTCCTTGCCCTCGCCGGCCATCATGTCACTGATCGCCACCGCCTTGCCGTAACGGAAGTGGGTACCGATCAGGTCGGAGTCGTTGATGTAACCGTCGTAGATGTTCTTGTCGGACTGCATCTGGGTCTGCAGCTTCTCGACCACATCGCCTTCCTGCATCAGGTCATGCTTGAGCTGGATGCCGGTGATCTCGCTGAACGCCTTGGCCAGGACCTTGGACTCGTACTCGTGGGTGGCGATGGTTTCCGAGGCGACGCTGATGCTCATGCCGCGAAACGGCTCGGCCGCCTTGATGAACCACTGCAGCTCGGCCAGCTGCTGTTCCGGGGTCAGGGTCGAGGGATTGAACTCCTCGGCTATCCACTTCTTCGCCGCCTCTTCGTAGGCATCCGCCCAGGCCGCACCACTGAGCCCGGACAACGCCAGCAGGGCGGCCAGCGCCATGCTACGTCGAGTTTTGTTGTTATTTTCGAACATAGAGACCTCCATCTCAGGTTTTATAAGAGGCAACACGACTGCCACGCCACAACGCCGGACGGCGCTTGACGCCTGCAGCACACATCAACCCCAACGCATCACTGCAAACAGCCACAGCAAAGACAGCAACGAGGCTATCCAGACGCTCCAGTCGGTCGCGCCTACCACCAGCAAGTGCAGGTAGGCACTACCAAGCAGACCGATAAACAGCCGATCACCACGGGTCGTGCTGATCGGCAGAAACCCTTTGCGCTCGACGCAGGGCGAGCGTATTTCCCAGACCGTCATGCCCGCCAGCAGCACGGCGATCGCGCCGAAGAACAGGCCGGTGGGCAACGTCCACGCCATCCAATCCATATGCCTTCTCCTTAAACCCGACCGAGGGCGAAGCCCTTGGCCACGTGGTTGCGAACGAACCAGATCACCAGCATCCCCGGCAGGATGGTCAACACCCCGGCGGCGGCCAGCACCCCCCAGTCGATGCCGGAGGCCGATACCGTGCGGGTCATCACCGCGACGATGGGCTTGGCGTCCACCGAGGTCAGGGTGCGCGCCAGCAGCAGCTCGACCCAGGAGAACATGAAGCAGAAGAACGCGGTGACGCCGATGCCCGAGCCGATCAACGGAATGAAGATCTTCACGAAGAACTTCGGAAAACTGTAGCCGTCGATATAGGCCGTTTCATCGATCTCCTTGGGCACCCCGGACATGAAGCCCTCGAGAATCCACACCGCCAGCGGCACGTTGAACAGGCAATGGGCCAGGGCCACGGCGATATGGGTGTCGAACAGGCCGATCGAGGAATACAGCTGGAAGAACGGCAGCAGGAAAACCGCCGGCGGCGCCATGCGGTTGGTCAGCAGCCAGAAGAACAGGTGCTTGTCGCCGAGGAAGCGGTAGCGCGAGAAGGCATAGGCCGCCGGCAACGCCACGCTGAGGGAGATCAGGGTATTGAGGGTGACGTAGTACAGCGAGTTGAGGTAGCCCTCGTACCAGCTCGGGTCGGTGAAGATCACCCGGTAGTTGTCCAGGGTGAAGCCGTGCGGCCACAGGCTCAGGCCGCCGAGGATCTCGGTGTTGCTCTTGAACGACATGTTCAGCAGCCAGTAGATCGGCACCAGCAGGAACAGCAGGTAGCACAGCAGCACCACGCGTTTACGCATAGTCATGGTCGGCCTCAGCGGTTTTTGTCGTCGTGGGTCATGGCGGTATAGAACAGCCAGGAAACCAGCAGGATGATCAGGAAATAGACCAGGGAGAACGCCGCAGCCGGCCCCAGGTCGAACTGGCCGACCGCCATCTGGGTCAGGGTCTGACTGAGGAAGGTGGTGGCGTTGCCCGGCCCGCCGCCGGTGAGCACGAAGGGCTCGGTGTAGATCATGAAGCTGTCCATGAAGCGCAGCATCACGGCGATCAGCAGCACGCTCTTGAGCTTCGGCAGCTGGATATGGCGAAACACCGCCCAGGCCGAGGCGCGGTCGATGCGCGCCGCCTGGTAATAGACGTCGGGAATCGCCCGCAGGCCGGAGTAGCAGAGCAGCGCCACCAGGGAAGTCCAGTGCCAGACGTCCATGATCAGCACCGTGACCCAGGCGTCCGCGGTGTTGGAAGCGTAGTTGTAGTCCACCCCCAGCTCGTTGAGGCTCCAGCCGAGCAGGCCGATGTCGGCGCGGCCGAAGATCTGCCAGATGGTGCCGACCACGTTCCACGGGATCAGCAACGGGATGGCCATCAGGATCAGACACAGCGAGGCCCAGCGCCCCTTGGTCGGCATGGTCAGGGCGATGCCTATCCCCAAGGGAATTTCGATCAGCAGCACGCAGCCCGAGTAGATGAACTGGCGCAGCAGCGAGTCGTGCAGGCGGGTGTCCTGCAGCACCTGGCGGAACCAGTCGACGCCGACGAAGTAGCGGCTGGACTGGTCGAAGATGTCCTGCACCGAGTAGTTGACCACGGTCATCATCGGCACGATGGCGCTGAACGCCACCAGCAGGAACACCGGCAGCACCAGCCACCAGGCCTTGTTGTTATGCACCTTGCTCATGGCGCCACCTCCAGCTGGCCTTCATCGACCAGATAGTCGTCGGCGTAGAGCATCAGCCACTGCGCCGGAAAGCTGATATAGGCCTGTTTCTGCGGCACCTGCTGGTCCTCCTGCAGGCGCACCTTGATCGGCTGGCCGTCCAGTTGCAGGCTGAGGATCTTGTAGGTCCCCAGGTCCTCGACATGCAGCACCTCGGCGCGCAGGGCGCCCTCGTAGGGGCCGTCCCAGACATGCACGAACTCGGGGCGGATGCCGACCTTGAGGCTCTTCCAGGTCATCCCGGCCAGTCGGCGGGTCAGCGCCGCGCTGAGCGGCAGCTGGGTATCAGCGAAGCTCACGCCGCCCTCGCAGGGGCTGACCTCGATCAGGTTCATCCCCGGGCTGCCGATGAAGTAACCGACGAAGGTGTGGCTGGGGCGCTCGAACAGCTCCCGGGGCGTGCCGAACTGGACGATCTGGCCGCCGTACATCACCGCGATCTTGTCGGCGAAGGTGGAAGCCTCCAGCTGGTCGTGGGTGACGTAGACCATGGTGATGTTGAACTGCTCGTGGATCTGCTTGAGCTTGCGCCGCAGCTTCCACTTCAGGTGCGGGTCGATGACGGTCAGCGGCTCGTCGAAGAGGATCGCCGAGACGTCGTCGCGCACCAGGCCGCGACCCATGGAGACCTTCTGCTTCTCGTCGGCGGTCAGGTTGCGCGCCTTCTTGTGCAACAGCGGGTGCAGCTCCAGCACCTCGGCGATCTCATGCACCTTGCTCATCACCTGAGGCTCGGCCATGCCCTGGTTGCGCAGGGGAAACGCCAGGTTGTCGAACACCGTCATGGTGTCGTAGACCACCGGAAACTGGAAAACCTGGGCGATGTTGCGCTGCTCCGGGGGCAGTTCGTTGACCGCTTTGGCGTCGAACAGCACCTCGCCGTGGGACGGCTTGAGCAGGCCGGAGATGATATTGAGCAGGGTCGACTTGCCGCAGCCCGAAGGCCCCAACAACGCATAGGCACCGCCCTGCTCCCACACATGATTCATCTCGCGGATGGCGTAGTCTTGCGCGCCGGAGGGCTCGCGACTGTAGCTGTGCGCTAGGTTCTTCAAACGTATCTCGGCCATCAGGCACTCCTCCCTGTGCGCCGGGTGGGCGCCTGAACCAGCTGCCCTTGGGCATCGAAGACGAACAGTTTGTGCGTGGGAATGTAGATGAGGATCGGCGCGTCCACGTCGTACTCATGGACGCCCGGCAGGTGCAGGACCAGGACGAACTGCTCGTTGCGCACGTGCAGGAAGGTTTCCGAGCCGCTGATCTCCGCCAGCTCGACGGTCACCGCCAGCTCCAGGTCGTCGTCGTTGGACGGCACCAGGCCGATATGGCTGGGGCGCACGCCGAAGCGATAGTCGCCCACGGCGATGTCCTTGAGGTCCGGGTTCAACGGGAAATGCACGGCGTCGGCGAAGCTCACCTCGGTTTCGCTGATGCGCCCGGGCATGAGGTTGATCGCCGGCTCGGAGAACAGCTCGGCGGCCAGCACCTGCTGTGGCCGGTGATAGACCTCTGCCGTGCGGCCGCTCTGCACCACCCGCCCCTCATGCAGGATGGTGGTGGTGCCGCCCAGGGCCAGGGCCTCGTTCGGCTCGGTGGTGGCGTAGATGGCGATGGTGTGGCGCGCCTGGAACAGCTCGCGCATCTCCTGGCGCAGCTCTTCGCGCAGCTTGTAGTCGAGGTTGACCAGCGGCTCGTCGAACAGGATCAGCGAGGCGTCCTTGACCAGGGCACGGGCCATGGCCGTGCGCTGCTGCTGGCCGCCCGACAGCTCCAGCGGATAGCGCTTGAGCAGGCCGTCGATGCGCAGCATCTGCGCGGTCGCCTGGACCTTGTCAATGATTTCGGCCTCGGCCACGCCGGCCTGGCGCAGCGGCGAGGCGATGTTCTCGAACACCGTCAGGGTCGGGTAGTTGATGAACTGCTGATAGACCATCGAGACGTTGCGCTGACGCACCGGCACACCGGTGACGTCCGCACCATTCATCAGGATGCGCCCCTTGTCCGGGCGGTCCAGCCCGGCCATCAGGCGCATCAGACTGGTCTTGCCCGCCAGGGTGCGACCCAGCAGGACATTGAAGGAACCGGGTTCGAAGCTCAGGCACGCATCGTCGATATGCACCTGGTTGTCGACGGTACGGCTGACATGTTCCAGCGTAAGCGACATGGCCTGTCCTTTTGTTGTTGTGCCATTTGCGGCATTAAGCCGTTTGCGCTAACAAAGCCAGTTTTGTGCCAGAATCCATCAAAACAACTTAAGCCATTGTTTTAATTAGCTCTTTATCAAACAAGAAACAGCCGGGCTATTTGCGACTGAACAGTTCTGAACAGGGTTAGATGAACAAATGAACAATCGCGCTGTTGACATTGAACAGTCATCAACGACACTGGCCACTGCCCGGCACAGACCGGAGTCGATAACGACAAGAACAACAACGGAACACTTGGCATGCCCGAAGCGGATTCTTCACTGTCCCATGACAACATCATCCAGGAGTCCTGGTCGCGCTGCCGCGACTTCGGCCTGACGCACCAGAGCACGCCCAGCTTCGGCCTGCCGGGCAAGGGCGAAGTCTCGACGCTGCTGGAAAGCCAGCACGCCCTGGTGCAGACCACCCAGCGCGAAGTACTGCCCTATTACGGCGACATCCTCGCCAACTCCAACTGCCTGATCATGCTGGCCGACAACCAGGGCCAGCTGCTGCAGTCCTGGGGCGACCAGCGCTTCGTCGACCCCAGCCTGGCCAGCGGTTTCCGCCCCGGCGCCAGCTGGCTGGAGCGCTTCACCGGCACCAACGCCATCGGCACCGCCCTCAGTTGCGGCCAGGCCGTGCACATCCAGCACGACGAACACTTCCTCAAGGCCAACCGTTTCATGACCGGCTCGGCCTCGCCGATCTTCGACGAGCAACGGCAGATGATCGCGGTGCTGGATGTCTCCAGCGACAGCTACCTGCCGCCGGCCCACACCCTGGGCATGGTCAAGATGATGAGCCAGTCGGTGGAGAACCGGCTGATCCTCAACCTGTTCAGCGGACGCTATTTCCAGCTGACCTTCAACACCAGCCTGAACAACCTCGACAGCCCCTGGGCGGGGCTGCTGGTCTTCGACGAGCAGGGCCAGGTGGTCTCGGCCAACCGTCGCGCCGACAGCCTGCTCGGCGTCGGCCTGGCGCGGGTGAACATCGACAGCCTGTTCGACATTCCTCTTCAGCGGCTGCTCAACCAACCCCAGGCCCAGCCCTTCAAGCTGCGCTCGAGCGGCGGCTTCAGCTTTCACGCGCAGCTCAAGCGCCCCCAGCAACCGGTGCCGATCCAGGCCCGCGACTTCCGCCCCGCCGCCCCGGCCGAGGAGCGCGCCAAGGGCTTTACCCTGGCCTCGATCAACCTCGGCGACCCCCGCGTGGCCAAGGCCGTGCGCCAGGCCGAACGGCTGCTGGAGAAGGACATTCCGATCCTTGTCCACGGCGAGACCGGCGTCGGCAAGGAGGTCTTCGTCAAGGCCCTGCACCAGGCCAGCTCGAGGGCCAACCAGGCATTCATCGCGGTCAACTGTGCGGCCATCCCCGCCGAACTGGTGGAGTCCGAGCTGTTCGGCTACGAGAAAGGCGCATTCACCGGTGCCAACCAGAAAGGCAGCATCGGCCTGATCCGCAAGGCCCATAAGGGCACGCTGTTTCTCGACGAGATCGGCGACATGCCGTTGCGGGTGCAGGCACGCCTGCTGCGCGTGCTGCAAGAGCGTTGCGTGCAGCCGCTGGGCAGCTGCGAGCTGTTTCCGGTGGATATCCGCCTGATCTCCGCCACCAACCGCCCGCTGCGCCAGGACGTCGACAGCGGCCTGTTCCGTCAGGACCTCTACTACCGGATCAACGGCCTGAGCCTGGCACTGCCGCCGCTGCGCGAACGCAGCGACAAGGCAGCGCTGTTCCAGCGCGTCTGGGACTACCACCGCGAACCCCACCAACGGGCGGGCATCAGCCGCGAGGTCGAGGCACTGTTCCTGCGCCATCCCTGGCCGGGCAACCTGCGCCAGCTCAGCAGCGTGCTGCAGATAGCCCTGGTGATGGCCGACGATGAGCCGATCCGCGCCGAACACCTGCCGGAGGATTTCTTCGACGACCTGCAGCAGGCTCCGGCGGCGGCCGAACCAGCCAGCGCGCCCCAGCCACTCGAACAGCAGGCGCCCGGCGCTGGCGAAAACCAGGATCTGCTCGGCCAGTACCAGGCCTGCGGCGGCAATATCTCGCACCTGGCGCGCAACTTGGGCGTAAGCCGCAACACCCTGTACAAGCGGCTGCGCGAGCAGGGGCTGAAAATCTAGGGGAAGGCGCCATGCGGCCGATCGACACCCGGCGCGCCGGCGAAGTCACGCGCCACTCATGGCGCAGGACGAGGCCTGCAAGATCCCCATGGGCAACTGCGCCCCGGGATCGCTATGATCGGTGCCCATGACGCCTTCCTTTCCGATCCGCCAACCCTGCCCGCCTGGAGTCTGCGACTGCCAGCGCGAACAGTTGCTGGACAGCCCCGACAGCGACCTGCGCATCCTGCGCCTGACCCGCCAGGAGGAGAAGCGCCTGCTCGAGCGCCTGGAGAACATTCAGAGCCTGGGCGATCTCGAGCACATGCAGCGGCGCCTCCACGAGCAGCTGGGCATCCGCCTGGCAATCGCCCCCGGCTTCAACGAAGTGCGCAGCATGCGCGGCATCGCCATTCGTATCGACGACCTGCCAGGGCTCTGCCGCAAGACCCGCCAGGCGATTCCGGCGGCGATTCGCCGCGGTCTGGAGAAGCACCCGGAAATCGCCTACGACCTGCTCAACGCCCACGACCTGTTGCGCGACGCCTGACGCAGGCAGCGGACCGGCGCACAGGGCAACGTCAGTCTACCGGTCCTATTCTCCCGTCGACGCCTCACCGAGCTGCTCCGCGCACACCTCCCGAACGCAGCCACGCAACCAGCGATGCGCCGGGTCGGCATGCAGCCGCGGGTGCCAGAGCAAGGCAACGCTGATCTCCGGCGTCGCGAACGGCAGAGCAAAACTGTGCATACCGAGGCGCAGGTTTCCGCTATGGCGTTCGGGAACACTGGCGATCAAGTCAGAACCCCTGGCGAGCGCCAAGGCCGTCGAGAAACCCTCGACCAGCGTGACGACCTGCCGCTTCAACCCCAGGGGCTCCAGCGCTTCATCGATCGGCCCCTTGTCGAGCCCGCGCCGCGAGACAGCGACATGCCGGCCGGCCGCATAGCGCGCGGGGCTAATCTCGCCCTGGCTCAGCGGATGTCCCAGGCGCACGACGCCGATGAAGCGGTCACGGAACAGCCCCTGCACCCGCAACTCCGGAGCGGTCGCCTTACCCACCACACCGGTTTCCAGGTCGACGCTGCCATCGCGAAGTGCGGCGCCGTCCTTGTCCGCCTTATGCACGAAGCGCAGCCGCACGCCAGGCGCCTGCTGGCAGACCCTGGCGATCAGGGCCGGGCCGAAGTTCTCCACGAAGCCCTCGCTGCTGCGCAGCGTGAAGGTACGGGACAGCCGCTCGAGGTCGAGATTCTCCACGGGACGCAGCACCGCCCCGGTGTCCCGTACCAGCTGGCTGACCTGCTCACGGAGCTCAAGCGCTCGAGGAGTGGGCACGAGGCCACGCCCGGCCCGCACCAGCAACGGGTCTCCGGTCGTCTCCCGCAGTCGCGCCAGCGCCCGGCTCATTGCCGACGGGCTCAGGCGCAATCGCTGCGCGGCTCGGGCAACGCTGCCTTCGGCGAGCAACACATCCAGGGTGACCAGCAGGTTGAAATCGGGATTCGACATGCCTCGACCATAGCACGGCCACGGGCTGACATGGCGTCGGACGCACGTATTCAGTGCAACTGCTGCGCCTTCCGCCTTATCAGGCGCAAGCCTATGGTTTCGACAGCAGCGTTTGCCGGCCAACCAGAGGGGACGAAGTGGATGTCGACGCCAACCACCGCGAGACACGATGAGATAGACCCGGGACGCACCGAACAGGCCGCTTCGTTTCGCTGGAGGCTCGTCAGCCTCGCACTCCCCATGTTGCTGGCCTCGCTCGGCAGCAGCATCGCCACGGTCGGCCTGCCGACGCTGGCCCAGGCGTTCGGCGCCTCCTTCCAGGCGGCCCAGTGGATCGTCCTCGCCTACCTGCTGGCCATCACCACGCTGATTGTCGGCGCGGGACGTCTCGGCGACATCATCGGACGCCGACGACTGCTGCTGGCCGGGGTGCTTCTGTTCACGGCGGCCTCGCTGCTGTGCGGCGTCGCTGCGTCGTTCTGGCTGCTGATCGCCGGCCGGGCACTGCAGGGCCTCGGAGCCGCGATCATGATGGCGCTGACCATGGCCTTGGTCGGTGACATGGTAGCGAAGGAAAGGACCGGCCGGGTCATGGGGCTACTCGGCAGCATGTCCGCGATTGGCACCGCACTAGGGCCGTCCCTCGGCGGCGTGCTGATCGCCGAACTTGGCTGGCGGGCGATCTTTCTGCTCAACCTGCCCCTGGGTGGCCTGACACTGCTGCTCGCCCATCGCTATCTGCCCGCTGAGCGCCAGGCGCCGCAGGCGGATAGCGGCGGTTTCGACATGCTCGGCACCCTGTTGCTGGCGTTGACGCTCGGGGCCTACGCGCTCGCCATGACACTCGGGCGCGGCGGCTTCGGCCCGCTCAACATGGCGTTGCTGCTGGCAGCCGTGGTTGGCGTCGGCTTGTTTCTGCGCGTCGAATCCACCGCGGCCTCGCCCTTGATTCGCCTGGCCCTGCTCCGCGATCCAGTGCTGAGCGCCGGCCTGGCCATGAGCATGCTGGTCTCGACTGTGCTGATGGCGACACTGGTCGTCGGGCCCTTCTATCTGTCGCGGGCGCTCGGGCTCGATGCCCTTGGGGTCGGGCTCGCCCTGTCCAGCGGCCCGTTGCTCGCTGCGCTGGCCGGCGTGCCCGCCGGCCTCATCGTCGAGCGCCATGGTGCAAAGAGGATGACCCTGGCCGGGCTCTGCGCGATGGCAGTCGGCTGCAGCCTGCTCGCCCTGTTGCCCGAGACACTGGGAGTCGCCGGCTACGTCATCCCCATCTTGCTCACCACCGCCAGCTACGCGCTGTTCATGGCGGCCAACAACACCGCCGTCATGAGCGATATCCGGAATGAGCAACGTGGCGTCATCGCCGCACTGCTCAGCCTCTCGCGCAATCTGGGGCTGATCACCGGCGCGTCCGTCATGGGTGCGGTGTTTGCGTGCGCCTCAGCCACGAACGACATCACGATGGCACAACCCGCCGCCGTCGCCGCCGGCATGCGCAGCACCTTCGCCGTCGCCCTGCTGCTGATCGCCGTCGCGCTGGCCGCCGCGGCTGCTGGCCGCGCTCGGTCTTGGCAATAGTCGGTCGCGGGACTGGATGGCGCGGCCAGCCGGGGGGCCGGTGCCGCGCTGGCAACGAGTAGGGCGAGAACCAGATTCACCAGCGCTCCGGTAAAGCGTGTTACTCCGAGCCTGAACTCGAACATCGGCGCGGGCCCCACGCTCGGCCTGGAGAGGCGAATGGCAGGAGGCCGCGCACCTTTCTCGCTCGGCCGCTACTGATGCCCGACTGGATCAGCCCCATGGCCTGCACTCAGCGAGCTTGAAGCTAAAACTGCTGGGCAGACCCGTCGCGCCCTTGAAACGACCCGTCGGGCCAACGCCGGCAGCCTTGTTTCACGCACAAGCGCAATCGGCAGGCAGGAAGACAGGTTCACCATCTCACGCGCAGAAATACCTACTGAAACCAGAGCCATACGGCCATGGCCGCGGCATCCTATTGTTGCCAGTGCTGCTTAATGTCCTGCCATTGCTCATCCATGATCCACTCGTCCGCCATCGGAAAGAATATATTCTCCTCGCGATCCATGTGGTCATAGTACTTCCTAATATAGTCCTCGACGAAAGCGGCTATTTCCTTTGAGTTAAGCCCCGATTGTTCCAGGGCCCCGAGTTGCTTGGCGATTCGCTCGAACCCTTGATGATCACGCTCTATATCTCTCACGCACTGATGCAGCGGCGCCTCGGTTGCCAACAACTTCTCACGAATCAGTTCTTCATTCTGATGGTGTTTTGTTTCCGCCTCACCATGCAGAGACTCCAGCATCCTGTAGAGCTGCTCGCAGTCGGCCGCTTCATCCACGCCACTGCCAAGCACTTTCAGCAGTTGCTTTATTCGGTCGATAGTGGCGGAAACACCGCGATGGTAGACGTGAAGTTCCTCCAGTAACGGGTGCATAGCAAACCTCTCTGACATAAAGCCGGAGTATTCCCAGTAACCTTTAGACTAGTACGGGAAGCTTGCCCTCCTGTTGATCTGCATCAATGAAGCCTAGCGCCCAGATGATGCCAGCAAGTCCAGTTCGGCCTTGCGCCGCATCTTAGGTCCATAAATCGCTAATGCGCGCTTGGGATATGCAATCAAAGTCTTTAACTTGAACGTATCCACCACCCTGCCCCGCCACCACAACTTTCTTCCGCCAGAGCAACAACAGGGAGATAAGCGCCGCCCCCTGCAGTTATCGAAGGTTATTTCATTAGGGTCGCAAATTGCCCGAGCCGCGTGGATCAGCGCCGACGGTGATCGATGCCGGGTAGCGCTCGCCAGAACAGCGCCGGCCGAGGCCGCTGCGTTCGCTTGAATCGCAAGCTCAACAGCAAGCGGCCAACGATCTTTCGCTTCGGCGCGGCTCGACTCGCGGTCGACAGGTGCGGTGCCAGATCAGCCTGCAGCCGATAGGCTCGGAAAGCTCGCCTTGATCCGCTGCAGGAGCAGCTCGGCGCGGGCCGATAACGGCCATTCGGCGCGGTGCAGCAGCCACAGGCTATCGACCACCGCAGGCGTCCCCTCGATGACCTGGATGGCCTCTGGCCGGGCGAAGGCCAGGCGGGCGAAGCGCGGAATCACCGTGAATCCCAGGCCGCGGGCCACCGGCTCGAGGATCAGGCCGATCTGGTTGGTGAAGCCGCGGCACGACAGGCTGCGCACCCCGGGCGCGCCGGGAAACCGCCGACTGAGCAGGCGCCCGGCCATGGCCTGGCCATCCGGGTGATCGATAAAGCCGAGGCGCTCGAGATCGCGCCAGTCGCGGACCCGCTCGCCGGCCGGCACCACCAGCTCCAGCGGCTCCTCGGCGAAGCGGCTGACGCTCAGACGCGGATCGTCCGGCTTGAGGGTCACCAGACCCAGTTCGAAGCGGTTCTCCAGCACGGCGTCCAGCACCTCAGGGTCCGGGGCGAAGCGATGGCGGATGCTCAGGCCCGGGTGCGCCTGCTGCAGCGCCAGCAGCTGCGGGTAGAGCGCCAGGCCGATGCTGCCGGGGCTGATCAGGCCGATCTCGCCCTGCTCGGCGTCGGCCTCGGACAGCCGCTGCTGCAAACGCTGGTCGGCGGCACCGACCTCCATGCAGTAGTCGAGCAGGGCGTGGCCGGCGGGCGTCAGCTCGAGCTGGCGCGGGCGGCGGATCAGCAGCGGGCCCAGGCGCTCCTCGAGACGCTGCACATGCTGGCTGACCGCGGCCTGGGTGAGGTCCAGACGCTCGGCGGTGCGGGTGAAATTGCCCTGCTCGGCGAGCGTGACAAAGGTACGCAGCCATTGCGGATTTAGCATAACGATCTCTTATTGGAATCATAACCTGAAGATTGTTTTGATTATGACTATGCACACCTAGACTGGCCACACTTCAGCCAACACGAGGTTTTGCTCATGTCCAGCGTCTACCCCCGCAGCTTTTCCCACATCGGCCTGTCGGTCACCGATCTCGACGCCGCCGTCAAGTTCTACACCGAGGTCATGGGCTGGTACCTGATCATGCCGCCGACCACCATCAGCGAGGACGACTCGGCCATCGGCGTGATGTGCACCGACGTGTTCGGCGCCGGCTGGGGCTCGTTCCGCATCGCCCACCTGTCCACCGGCGACCGCATCGGCGTGGAGATCTTCCAGTTCCGCAACGCCGAGAAACCGCAGAACAACTTCGAGTACTGGAAAACCGGAATATTCCACTTCTGCGTACAGGACCCGGACGTCGAAGGCCTGGCCGCCAAGATCGTCGCCGCCGGCGGCAAGCAGCGCATGCCGGTGCGCGAGTACTTCCCGGGCGAGAAGCCGTTCCGCATGGTCTACATGGAAGATCCCTTCGGCAACATCCTGGAGATCTACAGCCACAGCTACGAGCTGACCTACTCCGCCGGCGCCTATCAGTAAAGCGCGACCCCGGCAGCGGCTAACGCCGCCCACACAAACAAAAAGGCCGCAAATGCGGCCTTTTTTTGTTGTCTCCCAGTCCGGCTATTCGGCCAGGCGCCAGGTGGTGCCGCCCCTGCCGTCTTCCAGCACCACGCCCATGGCGCCGAGCTGGTCGCGGATGCGGTCCGACTCGCCCCAGTTCTTCTCGGCGCGGGCCTGCAGGCGCGCGGCGATCAAAGCCTCGACTTCGGCAGCGTCGACCTTGCCTGCGGCCCCGGCCTGGAGGAAGGCGTCCGCCTCCAGCTGCAGCACGCCGAGCAGCCCGGCCAGCTCCTTGAGCCGCGCGGCCAGGCCGGCCGCGGCCTGCAGGTCGCTGTCGCGCAGGCGGTTGACCTCGCGCACCATCTCGAACAGCACGGCGCAGGCTTCCGGGGAGTTGAAGTCGTCGTCCATCGCCGCGGCGAAGCGCTCGGCGAAGTCCTCGCCGCCGGCCGGTGCCGCCTCGGGCAGGCCGCGCAGCGCATGGTAGAAACGCTCCAGGGCGCCCTTGGCTTCCTTGAGGCTGTCCTCGGAGTAGTTGATCGGGCTGCGGTAGTGGCTGGACACCAGCAGGTAGCGCACCACCTCGGGGTGGTACTTGTCCAGCACCTCGCGGATGGTGAAGAAGTTGCCCAGGCTCTTGGACATCTTCTCGCCGTCCACGCGCACCGCGCCGGCATGCATCCAGGCCTTGGCGTAGAGCTTGCCGGTGGCCGCCTCGCTCTGCGCGATCTCGTTCTCATGGTGCGGGAACACCAGGTCCGGGCCGCCGCCGTGGATATCGAAGGTCTCGCCCAGGCAGCAGGTGGACATCACCGAGCATTCGATGTGCCAGCCCGGCCGCCCCTTGCCCCAGGGCGAATCCCAGCTCGGCTCGCCCGGCTTGGCGCCCTTCCACAGGACGAAGTCCAGCGGGTCCTGCTTGGACTCGTCGACCTCGATGCGCGCGCCGACGCGCAGGTCCTCGATCTTCTTCCTCGACAGTTTGCCGTAGCCGACGAACTTGCCGACCCGGTAGTAGACATCGCCATTGCCCGGGGCATAGGCGAAGCCCTTGTCGATCAGGTTCTGGATCATCGCGTGCATGCCGGCGATGTGGCCGGTGGCGCGTGGCTCCTGATCGGGGCGCAGCACCGACAGGCGTGCCTCGTCCTCGTGCATGGCGCTGATCATGCGCTCGACCAGGGCCTCGAACGGCTCGCCGTTCTCTTGTGCACGCTTGATGATCTTGTCGTCGATATCGGTGATGTTGCGCACATAGTTCAGCGCATAGCCGCTATGGCGCAGCCAGCGAGCGATCACGTCGAAGGCCACCATGACCCGCGCATGGCCGATGTGGCAGAAGTCGTAGACGGTCATGCCGCACACGTACATGCGCACCTGGTTGCCTTCCAGCGGCTGGAAGGCTTCCTTGGTCTTGCTCAGGGTGTTGTAGATCGACAGCGCCATTACTGACCTCCCCAGGAGTCACGCAGGGTCACGGTGCGGTTGAACACCGGGGCGCCCGGTTTGGAGTCCTTGAGGTCGGCGCAGAAGTAGCCTTCGCGCTCGAACTGGAAGCGCTCCTCCGGCTGCGCCTGGGCCAGCGACGGCTCGGCGCGGCAGCCCTTGAGCACCACCAGGGAATCGGGGTTGATGTTGTCGAGGAAGCTGGCGCCCTCCTCGACCTTCTCCGGGTTGGCCGAGCGGAACAGGCGGTCGTACAGGCGCACTTCGCACTCGACGCTCTCGGCGGCCGGCACCCAGTGGATCACGCCCTTGACCTTGCGGCCCTCGGGGTTCTTGCCCAGGGTGTTCTCGTCATAGCTGCAGCGCAGTTCGACGACATTGCCGGCGGCATCCTTGACCGCCTCGTCGGCGCGGATCACGTAGCTGCCGCGCAGGCGCACCTCGCCCCCCGGTACCAGACGCTTGAAGCCGGCCGGCGGGTTCTCCTCGAAGTCGCCGGCGTCGATGTAGATCTCGCGGCTGAACGGCAGCACGCGCACGCCCATGTCCTGCTTGGGGTGGCGCGGCAGCTCGAGGTTCTCCACCTGGCCTTCGGGGTAGTTGCTGATCACCACCTTGAGCGGCTTGAGCACGCACATGGCGCGCGAGGCGTTGGCATCCAGGTCTTCGCGGATGGCGAACTCGAGCATGCCGATGTCCACCACGCCGCCGGCGCGGTTGACCCCGATCATGTCGCAGAAGGTGCGGATCGACGCCGGGGTGTAACCCCGACGGCGGTAGCCGGACAGGGTCGACATGCGCGGGTCGTCCCAGCCGCTGACGTGCTTCTCATCGACCAGCTGCTTGAGCTTGCGCTTGCTGGTGATGGTGTAGTTCAGGTTGAGCCGGGCGAATTCGTACTGGCGCGGCTGCGCCGGCACCGGCAGGTTGGCCAGGAACCATTCGTACAGCGGGCGATGGTCCTCGAACTCCAGGGTGCAGATCGAATGGGTGATGCCCTCGATGGCGTCCGACTGACCATGGGTGAAGTCGTAGCTGGGGTAGATGCACCACTTGTCGCCGGTCTGGTGATGATGGGCGTGGCGGATGCGGTAGAGGATCGGGTCGCGCAGGTTCATGTTCGGCGAGGCCATGTCGATCTTCGCCCGCAGGGCGCGAGCGCCGTCCGGGAACTCACCGGCCTTCATGCGGGCGAACAGATCGAGGTTTTCCTCCACCGAGCGCTCACGGAACGGGCTGTTCTTGCCCGGTTCGGTGAGGTTGCCGCGATACTCGCGGGCCTGGTCCGGCGACAGGTCGCAGACATAGGCCTTGCCCGCCTTGATCAGTTCGACGGCCCAGTCGTGCAGCTGATCGAAATAGTTGGAGGCGTAGCGCTCCTCGCCGGCCCACTGGAAGCCCAGCCACTGCACGTCGCTCTTGATCGCGTCGATGTATTCCTGGTCTTCCTTGGCCGGGTTGGTGTCGTCGAAGCGCAGGTTGCACTCGCCGCCGAACTCCCTGGCCAGGCCGAAATTCAGGCAGATCGACTTGGCATGGCCGATGTGCAGGTAACCATTAGGCTCCGGCGGGAAACGGGTGATGATCTTCGTGTGCTTGCCCGCTTCCAGGTCGGCCTGGACGATGGGACGAAGAAAGTTCGTAGCGGCTGGAGTCTCTGGCTTGCTCATGGGGTCCTTGATCATGCAGGTGCGGCGCAGGGTAGGCCGACTAAAACAAAGCGCTTATCATAGCCGAAGCTGTCAACCCCCTGACAGGCCTTCGAATTTCTCGACAGAGCGAATCCCACATGATCAAGCTGCACACCAACCACGGCGTCATCACCCTCAACCTGTTCGAAGACAAGGCCCCGGAAACCGTGGCCAACTTCAAGGAATACGTAAAGGCCGGCCACTACGACAACACCGTGTTCCACCGCGTGATCAGCAACTTCATGATCCAGGGCGGCGGCTTCGAGCCGGGCATGAAGCAGAAGCCGACCCGCGCACCGATCAAGAACGAAGCCAACAACGGCGTCTCCAACAAGGTCGGCACCGTCGCCATGGCCCGCACCATGGAGCCGCACTCGGCCTCCGCGCAGTTCTTCATCAACGTCGCCGACAATACCTTCCTCGACCACAGCGCGCCGACCGTGCAGGGCTGGGGCTACGCGGTGTTCGGCGAAGTGAGCGAAGGCATGGACGTGGTCGAGAAGATCAAGGGCGTGGCCACCACCATGAAGTCCGGCCACCAGGACGTACCGGTCGACGACGTGATCATCGAGCGTGCCGAGATCGTTGAGTGATCCTGCTGATCTCCGACCTGCATCTTGAAGAGGAGCGCCCGGACATCAGCCGGGCGTTTCTGCATTTCCTGCAGACGCGCGCCACCCAGGCCGAGGCGCTGTACATCCTCGGCGACTTCTTCGAAGTGTGGATCGGCGACGATGCCATCAGCCCCTTTCAACGCTCCATCGCCCAGGCCCTGCGCCAACTGAGCGACGGCGGCACACGCATCTACCTGATGCACGGCAATCGCGACTTCCTGCTGGGCCAGGCGTTCTGCCGCGAGGCCGGCTGCACCCTGCTGAGCGATCCGAGCCTGGTCGAACTGGCCGGGGAGCAGGTCCTGCTGATGCACGGCGACAGCCTGTGCACCCAGGACGAAGCCTATATGCGCATGCGCCGCTGGCTGCGCAACCCGCTGAGCCTGTTCATCCTGCGCCACCTGCCCCTGGCCACCCGCCACAAGCTGGCGCGCAAGCTGCGCAAGGAAAGCCGCAGCCAGACCGCGATGAAGGCCAACGACATCGTCGACGTCACCCCCGCCGAGGTGCAGCGGGTCATGGCGGCCCAGGGCGTGCGCACGCTGATCCACGGCCACACCCACCGCCCGGCGGAGCATGAGCTGCAGGTCGAGGGGCAGGCGGCGCGGCGTATCGTCCTGGGCGACTGGGATCGCCAGGGCTGGGCCCTGCAGATCGACGCCCGGGGCTGGCAGCTGGCGCCCTTCCCCCTCGCCTGAGCTGCACCGCCGATCTAGCGCTGCAGGGCGGCCTGGCGCTCGTGACGCTGAAACTGCGGACTCGCCTCGATGGTCTGCGCCAGGCGCAGGGTCGCCTCGTTGACCTCCTCGGCGACGAACAGGGTGATGTCCGTACCCGGCAGAGCCGGCAGGCCCTCCTCGATCACCTGCAGGCCGGGCTCCAGGGTCGAGCGCGGAATGATGCCGACGCCGATGCCCGCGCGCACGGCGGCCAGGACCCCGGCCCGACTCTGGCTGGTGAAGGCGATCCGATAGGGAATCTGCGCCTCGGCCAGCACCTTGCCCGCCGAATCGCGGTGATAGCAGCCCTCGACGAACACCGCCAGCGGCAGTGGCTCGCGCTCGTGGGTCGAGTGGGCCTCGGTGCGCACCCACACCAGTTCGTCGCGAAACAGCCGGCGGCCGCCGTCGGACGCCGCAGGCATCTCGACCAGGGCCAGGTCCAGCTTGCCCTCGGCCACCAGCGACGCCAGGTAGTGGGGCCGATGGTCGCAGACCACCTCCAGGCAGGCCTCGGGATAACTCAGCACGAAGGCCTCCAGCAAGGGCGTAAGGCTGCGCGTGGCGTACTGATCATGGGTGCCGAAGCGCACCTGGCCGGCCACGTCGGCATGCTGGAAGGTACCGAGGATACGGTCGTGCAGGTTCAGCAACTGTTGGGCATGGCCCTTCAGCTGCTCCCCGGCTGGCGTCAGGCGGACGCCGTACTGACCACGTTGCAGCAGTTCGGTCGCGACCAGGGCCTCCAACCGGCCGAGCTGCATGCTGATGGTCGAGGGCGCGCGGTGCAGGCGCGCGGCCGCGGCGGTCAGGTTGAGCGTGTCGGCGACCACGACAAAGGTTCGCAGCAGAACGATGGGCAGGTCGCGCATGGCAGAATTCAACCTTCTTGAAAGTGGTGATCAATATTTATCGTTTTGCCGAATCCTGGCAAGCCTCTATGTTAGCCAGCATCCAGCTCACCCCTTGCCGATCCCCTGCGAGCTGTCCCGGAGCCTGAATAATGCGGATGCCCACCACCTTCGGCCTGAACCAGATCGTCAGCCACGGCTTTGGCATGTTCCTGTTCGCCGCGCTGATGCCGTTCATGCGCGACTCCATCGAGATCAGCCCGTGGCAGTTGGCGACCATCGGCGCCCTGACTCAGGTGGCCTACCTCGCCGGCGCCATGCTCCTGGGTACGCTCGGCCACCGCCTGGGTACCGGCCGCCTGGCCCTGCTGACCGGCATCACCTCCAGCAGCCTGTTGCTGCTCATGTCACAGCTGCGCGATCCGCTGTTGATCACCCTGACCCTGACCTGCCTGGCCGCCAGTGCGGCGATCAGCTGGGGCTGCATCGTCGAGATCGTCAGCCGCTGCGCCCGCCCCGAGTCGCGCTCCACCTACCTCTCCTGCGCATCCAGCGGCACGGCCTGGGGCTATGCCCTCAACGGCCTGCTGATCCTCGTGGTGGTGCCGCTGCTCGGCTGGCAGGCCAGCTGGCAGGTGGCCGGGCTGTTCGGCCTGGTGGTGCTGGCCCTGACCTGGCACATGCTGCGCGACCTCAAGGCCGCCCCCGTCAGCCCGACTGCCGGCCTTGGCCCGGTCGACGCGGCGATCCCCACCTCCAAGCTGTTCGCCACCATCATCGGCGAGCGCACCGCGCTGTTCGCCTGCCTGATCTGCCTGCTGGTGGGCTTCACCACCATGCCCTTCTCCTACTGGCTCAACACCTACCTGGATGAGCTCAGCCTGCCGGCGGCACTGGGCGGCTATACCTGGGCGACGGTGGGGGGCACGGGCATGGTGGCCGGCTTCATCACCGGCAAGCTGGCCGATCGCCGCGGCCATGGCACCGCGCTGATGGTGATCTTCAGTGGCTTCGCCCTGGGCCTGCTGGCGTTTATCGCCGACCCGGGCAAGTTCGCCCTGGTCGCCGGCTTCGGCTATGGGCTGATGTACTTCCCGATGTGGGGCATCGTCGCCGGCTGGGTCAACCAGCACTACTCCTCGACCGCCACCATGCAGATCAGCGGCATCTGCATGGTCACCTTCGGCCTGGGCGGGACCCTGGGCAATCTGCTGGCCGGCTATATCCGCGAGACCACCGGCTCGCTGCACGACGTGTTCTACGTGCTGACCGCCGCATCCCTGCTGCTGGTGGCCCTGGCCATCGTCATCCTGCGCGGCAATCGCAAGGTGCTGCCGATCATCCCGCCGGCGGCTGGCGCCTGCTGACGCCCGCCCTGTCTCTGCCGCCCAGCGAAGGGGCGGCAGCCCGCCAGATACGGCTCAGGCAGCCGCGCCGCTGTGGAAGCGGAATTCCTTGTCCGGCGTGAGGATCGCCTCGCGCTCCACTTCGGCGAAGTACGCCACCCGCTCATCGATCGACTCGCCGGCATAGTCCCGGGCCATCTTCAGATAGCCCTGGTAGTGGCGCGCCTCGGACTTCAGCAGGGAGCGGTAGAACTGCCCCAGTTCCTCGTCCAGATGCGGCGCCAGGCGGAAGAAACGCTCGCAGGAGCGCGCCTCGATAAAGGCACCGACGATCAGGGTATCCACCAGCTTGTGCGGCTCGGAGGTGCGCACGTGCTTGTGCAGGCGCTGGGCATACAAGGCCGCGCTGACCGGCCGGTAGGCGATCCCGCGCCGCTGCATCAAGGCCGCCACCTGCTCGAAATGGCGCAACTCTTCGCGGGCCAGGCGCGACAGGTTGTATTGCAGATCGGCCTTCTCGATATAGCGAAAAAGCAGGGTCATGGCCGTCGACGCGGCCTTCTTCTCGCAGTTGGCGTGGTCGATCAGCATGATGTCCTGGTGCTGCAGGGCCTGGGCGATCCAGGCATCCGGCGTGGGACAGAGGAGAAAGGCTTCGATCTCGGGTAGCAGTTGCATAGGCTCACGATTGGGGTGGCGGCGCCGGCAGGCGGGCAAGGCCGGCCATTATACGAATGACACCGGGAACAGCCAGCCGCGGCGTTGATACCGGTCAAAAACACGAGGCGCCTGCACCATCTATAGTTGTCTGGCCGCAGCAACCATTTCGCAGGGAGACGTACATGCAAGCCATTCGCAGCATTCTGGTGGTGATGGAGCCGGAGCAACCAGAAGGACTGGCCCTCAAGCGGGCCAAATTGATCGCCGGCGTAACCCGGTGCCAGCTGCACCTGCTGGTCTGCGACAAGAAGCATGACCATTCGACCTACCTGCACGACCTGAGCAGCACGCTGCAGCAGGAAGGCTTCAGCGTCTCCGGCCAGCAGGCCTGGCACGAGAATCCGCACCAGACCGTGATCGCCGTGCAACAGGCCGAAAGCTGCAGCCTGGTGATCAAGCAGCACTTTCCCGACAACCCGCTGAAGAAGGCCCTGCTCACCCCGGACGACTGGAAACTGCTGCGCTACTGCCCGGCTCCGGTGCTGATGGTCAAGAGCGACAAACCCTGGGCCGGCGGCATCGTCCTGGCCTGCGTCGATGTCGGCAATGCCGACGCCGAGCACCGCACCCTGCACGCCAGCATCATCAGCCACGGCCATGACATCGCCGCCCTGGCCAAGGCCAACCTGCATGTGATCAGCGCCCACCCGGCGCCGATGCTGTCGGCCGCCGACCCGACCTTCCAGCTCAAGGAGACCATCGAGGCGCGCTACCGCGAAGAGTGCAAGGCGTTCCAGGCCGAGTACCAGATTGCCGACGACTGCCTGCACATCGCTGAAGGGCCGGCCGACGCCCTGATCCCGCAGACCGCACGCAAGCTCGGCGCGGTGGTCACGGTGATCGGCACGGTCGCCCGCACCGGCCTGTCCGGCGCGCTGATCGGCAACACCGCCGAGGTGGTTCTCGACTCGCTGGAAAGCGACATCCTGGTGCTCAAGCCCGCGGACATCATCGCCCACCTGGAAGAGCTGGTCGGCCAACGCTGAAAGCGTGCGACGCTGCCGCCTGCGGGCGGCAGGCCATTTGCGGCGGCCAGGCGCCGCTCCGACCGCGCATCCCTGCCCCGACTGCAACTGACATACGGCCTGGCGAAGGCTGTCTTTAGCGGCCATGCTGCTATGGCTGCGCAGCCGATCAGCGGCACCGCAAGACCCTCCACGCATCCCGAGACAGACCCAGATCGCCGCTGCGCGGCCTCACGGTTCAACGCCTAGGGAGATAGCCATGCAAAGCATTCACCGAATTCTGGTCGTGCTTAATCCGGTGCACTCCGACAGCCTCGCGCTCAGGCGAGCCAAGCACATCGCCCGCGGCATCAGCGCCCACCTGCACCTGCTGCTCTGCGACCAGCGGCAGGACCATGGGGCGCTGCTCGGCAGCCTGAATGCCCAGCTCAGTGGCGAAGGTTTCAGCGTCACCACGCAACAGGCGCGCTGTGACCACCTGCACCCGACGGGCGCCATCCTCGCCGCGCAGCAGGCCAACGCCTGCGACCTGGTGGTCAAGCAGCACTACCCGGACAACCCGCTGACCAGATCGATCATGCCGCCCGAGGACTGGCGCTTGCTGCGCGACTGCCCCGTACCGGTGCTGATGACCAAGACCGAACGCTCCTGGGAGGGCGGCCTGGTCCTGGCGGCCATGGACGTCGACAATCACGAAGGCGATCACCTGGACCTGCAAGGCAGCATCATCGGCCATGCGGTGGACCTGGCCGCCCTGCTCCACGGCACGCTGCACGCCGTCACCGCCTATTCCAGCGGTTTCGACCTGGCCGCCGATCCCTGCGCCCCCCAGCTCGACGGCAAGGCGGCGCAGTGCTGGGAAGGCAGCCGCTGGTTCCAGGAGGAGTACGGCCTGCGTGACCACCAGCTGCACCTGGCCGAAGGCTCGGCGAGAACGGTGATCGCGCAGTACGCCCACGAGCTGGAAGCGGCCATTACGGTCATCGGCACGGTGGCACGCAAGGGACTGGCCGGGGTGATCATCGGCAACACGGCGGAAGCCGTGCTGGATCGGGTCGACAGCGACGTACTGGTGCTCAAGCCCCACGATGCGGACGTGCACCTGCTCGAACCCCTGGCGGAGCAAGCGAATCCGCCGCACGTGCGGCAGGCCGGCTCCCGCTAGGAGGGACAGCCGAAGGCCCGCGACTACTGGCCCTCGCGCAGGAACCGGGGGGCGATATAACGGCCGTAGTGCGCCTCGGACAACAGGAAGAACTCGCGGTCGATGGCGTCACGCAACTCGGGCAGGGCCCAGTCGCGAAACTCCGGCAACAGCGCGATGCCGTAGGCGTCGAGTTGGTTGATCACCCGTGCGCCACGGGCGATCAGCTGGTACGCCCAGCAGTAGGGCGACTGCTGCGCCACGAAGCGGATCTGGCGCTGTTCCAGTTGCGTGCGCAGACGCCCCTCATCGAAGACCTCCAGCTTGGCCACCATCACCTGCTCCAGCAGCAGTTCCAGGCGCCGCCAGACCGCCTGTTTTTCCTCCTCGCTGTAGCCGTTCCACTGGATCACTTCGTGGTGGAATCGCTTGCACCCGCGGCACACCAGGTCGCCGTAGACGGTCGAACACAGGCCTACACAGGGGGTCTTGATGCGTTGATTGGACATGGCGAGAACAGCGTCGAAGGCGAAACGGCCTGGCATCTTAGCCCTTTGTCCAAGCCAGATCATCCCCACCCGGCCGACGGCAATCGCTTAACTTTGCCCGCGCTTTGCAGTAGTATCGGCGCGCCTTTTATAGGCGCTAATGTCCGTTGGAAGCTGTTTTCAAAGCGTCACGAGCACAGTCGATCCTGCAGGTACGATGTTGGCGCCGGCTCTTGAACCCCCCTTCAAGCGTCTGCGCCAGCCCTCATCTACCCCGTCCTGCCGGCGTAAAACTTTGAAAGCAGCTTCTGGAAGAAATCCCTGAAATCTCGGCCGAGCGGCTCAAAAAGCCACGAAGCGCTTGATTCGGAGTTTTCTGGATACGCGTCCCGGACAACCCTTTGGGACCACTGATGAGGGTAATAACTGTGCTTGAAGCCTATCGCAAACACGTAGCAGAGCGTGCCGCTCAGGGTATCGTGCCCCAGCCGCTGAACGCCGAACAAACCGCAGGCCTGGTCGAGCTGCTGAAAAACCCGCCGGCTGGCGAAGAAGAATTCCTCGTTGACCTGATCACCAACCGCGTGCCGCCAGGCGTCGACGAAGCCGCCTACGTCAAGGCCGGGTTCCTCTCTGCCGTGGCCAAGGGCGAAGCCGCTTCTCCACTGATCAACAAGCAGCGCGCCGTCGAGCTGCTCGGCACCATGCAGGGCGGCTACAACATCGCCACCATGGTCGAGCTGCTGGATGACGCCGAGCTGGCCAGCGTCGCCGCCGAGCAACTGAAGCACACCCTGCTGATGTTCGACGCCTTCCACGACGTCGCCGAGAAAGCCAAGGCTGGCAACGTCCACGCCAAGGCCGTGCTGCAGTCCTGGGCCGATGGCGAGTGGTTCACCAAGCGCCCGGCGATCGCCGAGAAGTACAGCCTGGCGGTATTCAAGGTGCCCGGCGAAACCAACACCGACGACCTGTCCCCGGCGCCCGACGCCTGGTCGCGTCCGGACATCCCGCTGCACGCCCTGGCCATGTTGAAGATGGCCCGCGACGGCATCGTGCCCGAGCAGCAAGGCGCCATCGGCCCGCTCAAGCAGATCGAAGAAGTCAAAGCCAAGGGCTTCCCGGTCGCCTACGTCGGCGACGTGGTCGGCACCGGTTCCTCGCGCAAGTCCGCCACCAACTCGGTGCTGTGGTTCTTCGGCGACGACATCCCCTTTGTTCCGAACAAGCGCGCCGGTGGCTTCTGCTTCGGCTCCAAGATCGCCCCGATCTTCTACAACACCATGGAAGACGCCGGCGCCCTGCCGATCGAGTTCGACGTGTCGAACCTCAACATGGGCGACGTGATCGACGTCTACCCCTACGCCGGCAAGGTGTGCAAGCACGGCACTGAAGAAGTCATCACCACCTTCGAACTGAAGACCCCGGTGCTGCTCGATGAAGTCCGCGCCGGCGGCCGTATCCCGCTGATCATCGGCCGCGGCCTGACCGAGAAGGCCCGCGCCGAACTGGGTCTGGGCAGCTCCGACCTGTTCAAGAAGCCGGAACAGCCGGCCGACAGCGGCAAGGGCTTCACCCTGGCGCAGAAGATGGTCGGCAAGGCCTGCGGCGTGACCGGCGTGCGTCCGGGCACCTACTGCGAGCCGAAGATGACCACCGTCGGCTCCCAGGACACCACTGGCCCGATGACCCGCGACGAGCTGAAGGACCTGGCCTGCCTGGGCTTCTCCGCCGACCTGGTGATGCAGTCCTTCTGCCACACCGCGGCCTACCCGAAGCCGATCGACGTCACCACCCACCACACCCTGCCGGATTTCATCCGCACCCGTGGCGGCGTGTCCCTGCGTCCGGGCGACGGCATCATCCACAGCTGGCTGAACCGCATGCTGCTGCCGGATACCGTCGGCACCGGTGGTGACTCGCACACCCGCTTCCCGATGGGCATCAGCTTCCCGGCCGGTTCCGGCCTGGTGGCCTTCGCCGCCGCCACCGGCGTCATGCCGCTGGACATGCCGGAATCCATCCTGGTGCGTTTCAAGGGCAAGATGCAGCCCGGGATCACCCTGCGTGACCTGGTCCATGCGATCCCCTACTACGCCATCCAGAAGGGCCTGCTGACCGTCGAGAAGAAGGGCAAGAAGAACGCCTTCTCCGGCCGCATCCTGGAGATCGAAGGCCTCGACGAGCTGACCGTCGAGCAGGCGTTCGAGCTGTCCGACGCCTCCGCCGAGCGTTCGGCCGCCGGTTGCACCATCAAGCTGCCGGAAAAGGCCATCGCCGAGTACCTGAAGTCGAACATCACCCTGCTGCGCTGGATGATCGGCGAAGGCTACGGCGATGCCCGCACCCTGGAGCGCCGCGCCCAGGCGATGGAAGCCTGGCTGGCCAAGCCGGAGCTGATGAGCGCCGATGCCGACGCCGAATACGCCGAAGTCATCGAGATCGACCTCAACGAGCTGAAGGAGCCGGTGCTCTGCGCACCGAACGATCCGGACGACGCCCGTCTGCTGTCCACCGTGGCCGGCGACAAGATCGACGAGGTATTCATCGGTTCGTGCATGACCAACATCGGTCACTTCCGCGCTGCCGGCAAGCTGCTGGACAAGGTCAAGGGCGGCATTCCGACCCGTCTGTGGCTGTCGCCGCCGACCAAGATGGATGCCCACCAGCTGACCGAGGAAGGCTACTACGGCATCTACGGCAAGGCCGGTGCGCGCATGGAAATGCCGGGCTGCTCGCTGTGCATGGGTAACCAGGCACGGGTCGCCGCCAACTCCACCGTGGTCTCGACCTCGACCCGTAACTTCCCCAACCGTCTGGGCGATGGCGCCAACGTGTACCTGGCCTCTGCCGAACTGGCAGCGGTCGCCGCGATCATCGGCAAGCTGCCGACCGTCGAGGAGTACATGGTCTACGCCAAGGACATCGACAGCATGGCTGCCGACGTCTACCGCTACCTGAGCTTCGACCAGATCGCCGAGTTCCGCGAAGCCGCTGCCAACGCCCAAATTCCGGTCGTTCAAGCCTAAGCGTTACCCGCGTCGAAAAAGCCCCGCCCCGTGCGGGGCTTTTTTATGCCTGGCGTTCGCCATCCGTGGCATATCGCTTGCTTATGGATACTCAACAGGATCGCAATCGATCCGCACGCGCCCCCTGCCCCCGACGGTGATGGGACCGGCGACCTTTGAAGTTGAGCAAGGAAAAGGTGCAATGAGCGAGCAAGATATTCCCCGCAGCGACGCGCTGGCCTGGGTCAACGGCAGCGACGCACCGGAGAAGAGCGCCCTGGAGATCGGCTTCATGGCCCTGACCGACTCGGCCTCGCTGATCGTCGCCGCGACCCAGGGCTTCGCCCAGCCCTACGGCCTGACGCTGAACCTGCAGCGCCAGGCGTCCTGGGCCACCCTGCGCGACAAGCTGCTCAGCGGCGAACTGGACGCCGCCCAGGGCCTGTACGGCCTGCTCTATGCGGTGCACCTGGGCATCGGCGGCACGCCGCCGGTGGACATGGCCGTACTCATGGGCCTGTCGCAGAACGGCCAGAGCATCAACCTGTCCCAGCCCCTGCAGGAAGCCGGGGTGACCAATGCTGAGGCGCTGCGCGCACGCGTGCGCCAAAACAGTGCAAAGCTTACCCTGGCGCAGACCTTCCCCACCGGCACCCACGCCCTGTGGCTCTATTACTGGCTGGCCAGCCAGGGCATCCATCCCCTGGACGACGTGAATACCGTCGTCGTACCGCCTTCGCAGATGGTCGCCCACCTGCAGGCCGGACGCATCGACGGCTTCTGCGCCGGCGAGCCCTGGGGCGCCCAGGCGATTGCCGAAAGAAAGGGCTTCACCCTGGCCACCAGCCAGTCGATCTGGCCGGATCATCCGGAAAAGGTCCTGGGCTGCACCCAGGCGTTCGTCAGCGCCTACCCGAACACGGCCCGCGCCCTGGTGATGGCGGTGCTGGAGGCCAGCCGCTTCATCGATCAGAGCGAGGAGAACAAGCGCAGCACCGCGCATCTGCTCAGCGCCGGCGAGTACCTCGACGCGCCGCTGAACGCCATCCTGCCGCGCTTTCTCGGCCAGTACGAGGACGGCAACGGCCACGCCTGGCTGGATGCCCATCCGCTGCGCTTCTTCGACGAGGGCAAGGTGAACATGCCCTACCTGTCCGACGGCCTGTGGTTCATGACCCAGTTCCGCCGCTGGGGCCTGCTGCGCGAAGACCCGGACTACTTCGCGGTGGCGCGCCGGGTCCAGCAGCTTAAGCTTTATCATGAGGCTGCCGAGGCGCTGGGTATCGCGCTGCCGGCATCGCCCCTGCGCAGCGCCACGCTGCTCGATGGCAAGCCCTGGGATGGCGCCGACCCCGCCGGCTATGCCCGCAGCTTCGCCCTGCACGCCCTGGCCGACGTCCGCCAGGCCTCAGCCCTCTGACCCCTGGAAACCGATACCACCATGCTGCGCATCCTCCTGATCAACGACACGCCGAAAAAGGTTGGCCGACTGCGGGCCGCCCTGATCGAGGCCGGCTTCGAGGTGGTCGACGAATCCGGCCTGACCATCGACCTGCCCGGGCGCGTCGAGGCGATCCGCCCGGACGTCATCCTGATCGACAGTGAATCCCCCGGCCGTGACGTCATGGAACAGGTGGTCCTGGTCAGCCGTGACCAGCCTCGGCCCATCGTCATGTTCACCGACGAGCACGACCCCAAGGTCATGCGCCAGGCCATCCAGTCGGGGGTCAGCGCCTACATCGTCGAAGGCATCCATGCCGAGCGCCTGCAGCCGATTCTCGATGTAGCCATGGCCCGCTTCGAGAGCGACCAGGCCCTGCGCGCCCAGCTGCAGGCACGCGACGCGCAACTGGCCGAGCGCAAGCGCATCGAGCTGGCCAAGGGCCTGCTGATGAAGATGAAGAGCTGCAACGAGGAAGAGGCCTACACCCTCATGCGCCGCCAGGCCATGAGCCGTCAGCAGAAGCTGATCCAGGTCGCCGAGCAGATCATCGCCATGCACGACATGCTCGGCGGCTGAGGCTCACGCAGGCGCCCGCCCTCGTCTGCGCGCAACTGTACTGCCAGAAAAGCCACTGTGCTCCCTGCTTCGAGCCACGCCGGGCGAGCTGTACGGCCATCTCGGGGCCGGGTTGTGCCTGCTGCGCCGCCGCGGGCCTGGCTATGCTGATGGCCCTGCACAGTTCTCGACGACGAGGCCCGTATGACCAGTACCCTTGACGAGCGCCAACTCCTGGCCGAGGCGGACCGCCGCGCCCTCGACTACTTCGACGGCATTCCAGGCCGCCCGGCCTTTCCCGGGCCGGCTGCCATCGCCGACCTGAAAGCCCTCGATCAGGCGCCCCCCGAGCGAGGCATCGAGGCCGCCGAGGTGCTGCGACGCCTGGATGAGATCGGCTCGCCGGCCACCGTCGCCTCCAACGGCCCGCGCTATTTCGGCTTCGTCATCGGCGCCACCCTGCCCGCCGCCGCAGCGGCTGAGCGCATGGTGCTGGCCTGGGACCAGTGCGCCTCATCGTTCGACAACTCGCCGGCGGCCGATACCCTGGAACGCATCGCCGGCCGCTGGGTCTGCGAGCTGCTCGGTCTGCCGAGGGAAAGCGCCGTGGGCTTCGGCACCAGCGCCACCGCCTGCACCCTGGCCTGCCTGTCCGCCGCGCGGCGCCAGCTCCTGGCCCGCCAGGGCTGGGACTTCGACGGCGACGGCCTGGTCGGTGCCCCGGAAGTGCGCGTGGTGGTCTCCGCCAGCTGCCACATCACCGTGAAGAAGGCCCTGCGCATCCTCGGTTTCGGCATGAACCGGCTGATCGTCGCGCCGACCGACGCCCATGGCCGCGTCGATCCGCAGCAGCTGCCGCCCCTGGATGAGCTGACCATCCTCTGTCTGCAGGCCGGCGAGGTGAACACCGGCGAGTTCGACCCCTTCGCCGAGCTGATCCCCAAGGCCAAGGCGGCCGGGGCCTGGGTGCACATCGACGGCGCCTTCGGCCTCTGGGCCCGCGCCTCCTCCTCGGCCGAACTGGCCACCGGGGTCGAGCTGGCCGACAGCTGGACCACCGACGGCCACAAGTGGCTGAACACTCCCTACGACAGCGCCATGGCCATCTGCCGCGACGCCGACGCCCTCGCCAGCGCGATGAACAGCGATGCGGCCTACGCCACGGCGTCACGGGATGCGCAGAAGAACCTCACCCTGGAGTTCTCCCGCCGCGCCCGCGGCGTGGCGGTCTGGGCTGCGCTCGCCAGCCTCGGCCGCGACGGCCTGCGCGAAATGCTCGACCGGCATATCCGCCAGGCCGGCCACCTGGCCGCGAGCCTGCGCGCCCTGGGCTATCAGGTGCTCAACCGGGCGGTGCTCAACCAGGTGCTGGTGCGCGCCGACAGCGATGAGCAGACCGTGGCCATTCGCCAGGCGGCGCAGGCCTCCGGTCAGGTGTGGTTCGGCCCGACGATCTGGCAGGGACGCCCGGCCTTTCGCCTCAGCCTGTCCTCCTGGCGCACCCGCGATGCCGACATCCAGGTGCTGATCGAACTGCTGGGCGAGCTCAAGCGCAACACCCCGGCCTGAGCACGGCATCCCGACAAGCCTCTCGACAAACCCCAGGCGCTGCGCTTATCGTCGCCGCCTGGCCAGCGCACTGGCCAACGTCGCTCGGACGGTTCCGGGCGCTTACGTTTTCGAGGACAGCATGGCTGATCAAGCTTCGCGCCGCTTTGCGCGCATCGATCGACTCCCCCCCTACGTTTTCAACATCACCGCCGAACTGAAGATGGCCGCCCGCCGCCGTGGCGAGGACATCATCGACTTCAGCATGGGCAATCCGGACGGCCCCACGCCGCCGCACATCGTCGAGAAGCTCTGCACCGTCGCCCAGCGCGAGGACACCCACGGCTACTCCACCTCGCGCGGCATCCCGCGCCTGCGCCGCGCCATCTCGCGCTGGTACCAGGAGCGCTACGCGGTGGACATCGACCCGGACAGCGAAGCCATCGTCACCATCGGTTCCAAGGAAGGCCTGGCCCACCTGATGCTGGCCACCCTGGACCATGGCGACACAGTGCTGGTGCCCAACCCCAGCTACCCCATCCATATCTATGGCGCGGTGATCGCCGGCGCCCAGGTGCGCTCGGTGCCCCTGGTGCCCGGGGTGGACTTCTTCGCCGAACTGGAACGGGCCATCCGCGAGTCGATCCCCAAGCCGAAGATGATGATCCTGGGCTTCCCCTCCAACCCCACCGCACAGTGCGTGGAGCTGGACTTCTTCGAGCGCGTGGTGGCCCTGGCCAAGCAGTATGACGTACTGGTGATCCACGACCTGGCCTATGCCGACATCGTCTACGACGGCTGGAAGGCGCCGTCGATCATGCAGGTGCCGGGCGCCAAGGACATCGCCGTGGAGTTCTTCACCCTGTCCAAGAGCTACAACATGGCCGGCTGGCGCATCGGCTTCATGGTCGGCAACGCCGAGCTGGTGAACGCCCTGGCGCGGATCAAGAGCTACCACGACTACGGCACCTTCACCCCGCTGCAGGTCGCCGCCATCGCCGCCCTGGAAGGCGACCAGCAATGCGTGCGCGATATCGCCGAGCAGTACCGCCAGCGCCGCAACCTGCTGGTCAAGGGCCTGCACGAGATTGGCTGGATGGTGCAGAACCCCAAGGCCTCGATGTATGTCTGGGCGAAGATTCCCGAGCAGTACGCGGCGCTCGGTTCGCTGGAGTTCGCCAAGAAGCTGCTGCTTGAGGCCAAGGTCTGCGTCTCTCCAGGCCTGGGCTTCGGCGACTACGGCGACGACCATGTGCGCTTCGCCCTGATCGAGAACCAGGACCGCATCCGCCAGGCGCTGCGCGGCATCAAGGCGATGTTCCGTGCCGACGGCCTGCTGCCGGCCGCGCCGGCCAAGCCCCGCAAGGCGCCAGAGGCCTGATGCCTTGAACCGTCGCGCGCGGTAGCCAGGCCGCCGCGCGCAACGGTCCCCTCATCCCGAATAGTCCAGCACCGTCCACACCCGGCTCAGGCCCTCGCCGATCACACAGCCGGACTCGCCCAAGCGTTTGTTGTCGTGCAGCGACATCAGGCTGGTCACGCCATCCGCGGCATCGCGCCGCTCGCTCAACCATTGCAGGCGCCCGCAGTTCGGCGTCTCGATCACGTAGCTGGCGGCCACCGGCGCGTGCTCGCTGGGCAACCTGATCGCATCGACCACCGTGCCGCGCTCCTCGCTGCGCTTGCCATCGGACACCAGCACCGCCCAGGCCTGGCCGTTCTCGATCACCAGGTAGCTGCCATTGGCCCTGGGTTGCTCGATCTGCGGCTGAGCGCAGCCGCTCAGCAGGACCAACAGCACAATCGTCATCAAGGTCTGTTGCATTGCTACTTGCTCCTCTGCAGTGCACCGCAATCCGGCTAGGGCGGACCAGGCGAATGAGTGAGTTCAGGAAGACACGGTCTTACTATTGCCCAATACTGGTTATATGTACAGTGTTTTTCCAGTAGACTGTTTTCCGTCATCGGTCAGCCCTCGACTGCCTCATGGGCCGGCCAATTCAGTGCATCAATCAGGAGCAAAGCGATGCTGGACGTACTGCAACTGAAACACACGGTGAACCGCATGCCGCTGGAGCGGGTTCGCGCGACGGTCGAGGAACTGCAACTCGAAGGCCTGGTCACCGAGGGCAAAACACCCTTCAACCGCGTGCACTTCAATACCTGCTTCGCCGAGATCGAGGCCCTGCTGCAGCGCGCCGGCTACCACAGGCAGCTGGACGTGGTCGGCTATCAGGGCCTGGCCTACGCCATGTTCGACCCGGCGCGCTGGGACGCGGTGGACGTGCTGAGGTGGCTCAAGGAGTTCGTCGAGGAGGCCCGGGCGCAGCCGGCCGTGCGCTAACCCGGCGGCGCCTGCGAAACCGACCCAAAAGCGCTCAGGACATGGCCACGACGCACAGCGATGGCCCAGTAACAGGGCCGCAGGCGCGGCCCCTGGCGGGCCGGCGAGCCCCTCGCTGCGTGCTCTGCAGCCGCCGAAGCAACCCGCAATATCTCCATAAGCCACTGTTTTGGAAGATTTTTATCTCCAGCCCCGAACTTCCGGCGAGGCACCGCGCGCGGGCTCGCAAGGGTCGCCTCGGGAAAGCTGGCAAGCCCCTTGCAATTACCTCCTCAGCAAACGTCTTCGGATCGCCAACGGCGGTGATCGAGACGAATAGACAAAGACGTCTCAGGCATCCAGTTCTCCGGAACCGGCTTGTCCGTGACGTCTTTTTTCGTTTTCGAGACCAGAGGAACCACCATGCGTACATTCACCGCTCGCCGCTCCCTGCTGAAAAAGACCCTCGCTGGCCTGGGCTGCGCCGCCGCCATCTTGCTGTCGCCCCTGAGCCTGCAGATCGCCCAGGCGGCCGATCCGGAAAAGGACGAGCTCAAGCTCGGTTTCATCAAGCTGACCGACATGGCGCCCCTGGCCATCGCCTATGAGAAGGGCTACTTCGAAGACGAGGGGCTCTACGTCACCCTCGAAGCCCAGGCCAACTGGAAGGTACTGCTGGACCGGGTGATCACCGGCGAACTGGACGGCGCGCACATGCTCGCCGGCCAGCCCCTGGGGGCGACGATCGGCTTCGGCACCAAGGCCGAGGTGGTCACCGCCTTCTCCATGGACCTCAATGGCAATGGCATCACCGTGTCCAACGAGGTGTGGCAGGAGATGAAGAAGCATGTGCCGATGGAGAACGGCAAGCCGGTGCACCCGATCAAGGCCGACGCCCTCAAGCCGGTGATCGAGCAGTACAAGGCCCAGGGCAAGCCCTTCAACCTGGGCATGGTGTTCCCGGTCTCGACCCACAACTATGAGCTGCGCTACTGGCTGGCCGCCGGCGGCATCAACCCCGGTTACTACGCGCCGGCCAAGGGCGACATCGCCGGCACCATCAACGCCGACGCCCTGCTCTCGGTCACCCCACCGCCGCAGATGCCGGCGACCATGGAGGCCGGCACCATCGACGGCTACTGCGTCGGCGAGCCGTGGAACCAGCAGGCGGTGTTCAAGGGCATCGGCGTGCCAGTGATCACCGACTACGAGATCTGGAAGAACAACCCGGAGAAGGTCTTCGGCGTATCCAAGGCCTGGGCCGAGGCCAACCCGGAAACCCACAAGCGCCTGGTCAAGGCCTTGATCCGCGCCGCCATGTGGCTTGACGAGAACGACAACGCCAACCGCGCCGAGGCCGTGCAGATCCTCTCGCGTCCCGAGTACGTCGGCGCCGACGCCAAGGTGATCGCCAACTCCATGACCGGCACCTTCGAGTACGAGAAGGGCGACAAACGCGAAGTGCCTGACTTCAACGTGTTCTTCCGCTACCACGCCACCTACCCCTACTACTCCGACGCCATCTGGTACCTGACCCAGATGCGCCGCTGGGGCCAGATCGGCGAGGCCAAGCCGGACAGCTGGTACCTGGACGTGGCCAAGCAGGTCTACCTGCCGGAGATCTACCGCAGCGCCGCCG
Organism: Pseudomonas sp. LPB0260; assembly: GCF_013388395.1. NCBI lineage: Bacteria > Pseudomonadati > Pseudomonadota > Gammaproteobacteria > Pseudomonadales > Pseudomonadaceae > Pseudomonas > Pseudomonas sp. LPB0260. The sequence continues at coordinate 566,415 of NZ_CP058247.1, forward strand.
CCGAACTGGTGGAAGAAGGCATGGCCAAGGCCGACGACTTCCCAAGCGCAGCGGAAGAGGGTTTCCGGGCGCCGAGCAACGAGTTTATCGACGGCCTGACCTACGACGGACGCCAGCCGAACGCCTACATCAACCAGTTCAGCATTGGCCTGAAGGCCGACTCCGCGCTGTAAGCCAGCCATAGCCCAGGGAGCCGGCCCCTCCGGCTCTCCCCCTGCTTCGAGGACCAGACGATGAGCAACCCCGCCGTCGCCCAACCCATACGGGAAACCCTGAAGTCGGCGCGCAGCGCCGCCTTCAAGCGCTGGCTGCCGAGCGTGCTGATGCCGCTGATCGGCGTGCTGGCCTTCCTGCTGTTCTGGCAGCTCGCCGCCGGCAGCATCGACACCAGCCTGGGCAAGTTCCCCGGGCCGACCCAGGTCGCCAGCCAGTTCGGCGCCCTGGTCAACGAGCACCAGCGCGAGCTGGACAAGGCCGACGCCTTCTACGCCCGCCAGGAGGCGCGCAACGCCGCCAAGCTGGCGAACAATCCCGACGCCGAGGTGAAGATTCGCCCCTATACCGGCAAGCCGACCTTCTTCAAGCAGATCTTCACCAGCCTCTACACGGTACTCACCGGCTTCGTCATCGCCTCCCTGCTGGCCATTCCACTGGGTATCGTCTGCGGCCTGAGCAAGCCGATCTACAACGCGGTCAACCCGCTGATCCAGGTGTTCAAGCCGGTCTCGCCGCTGGCCTGGCTGCCGCTGGTGACCATGGTGGTCAGCGCCGTGTACACCAGCAGCGACCCGATGATGGCCAAGTCCTTCGTCACCTCGGCGATCACCGTGGCGCTGTGCTGCCTGTGGCCGACTGTAATCAGCACCACGGTAGGCGTGGCCAACCTCGACCAGGACCTGCGCAACGTCAGCCGCGTGCTCAGCCTGTCGCCGCTGTCCCACGTGCGGCGCATCGTCCTGCCCGCCGCCGTGCCGATGATCTTCACCGGCCTGCGCCTGTCGCTGGCCACCGGCTGGATGGTGCTGATCGCCGCCGAGATGCTGGCGCAGAACCCCGGCCTGGGCAAATTCATCTGGGACGAGTTCCAGAACGGCAGCTCCAATTCCCTGGGGCGGATCATGGTCGCGGTGATCGTCATCGGCCTGATCGGCTTCGTCCTCGACCGCCTCATGCTCCTGCTCCAGCGCCGTGTCAGCTGGGACAAGCACGCCGACCTGCGCTAACCGCCCCTTTTCAGGAGTCCGCCATGAACACTGCCCATCTCGAGCTGACCGGCGTCGGCATCAGCTTCCCCACCGACAAGGGCCTGTACTGCGCCCTGCAGAACGTCAACCTGAAGATCGCCAAGGGCGAGTTCGTCTCGCTGATCGGCCACTCCGGCTGCGGCAAGTCGACCGTGCTGAACATCGTCGCCGGCCTCTACCAGGCCAGCACCGGCGGGGTGATCCTCGACGGGCGCGAGGTCGACTCGCCCGGCCCCGAGCGCGCCGTGGTGTTCCAGAACCACAGCCTGCTGCCCTGGTTGAGCTGCTACCAGAACATCGAGCTGGCCGTGCGCCAGGTGTTCCAGGGGCACAAGAGCAAGGCGCAGATGCGCGAGTGGATCGAGCACAACCTGGCGCTGGTGCACATGAACCACGCCCGCGACAAGCGCCCCAGCGAGATCTCCGGCGGCATGAAGCAGCGCATCGGCATCGCCCGTGCCCTGGCCATGCAGCCCAAGGTGCTGCTGATGGACGAGCCGTTCGGCGCCCTCGACGCCCTGACCCGCGCCCACCTGCAGGATTCGCTGATGGAGATCCACGCCGAGCTCGGCAACACGGTGATCATGATCACCCACGACGTCGACGAGGCGGTGCTGCTGTCCGACCGCATCGTGATGATGAGCAACGGCCCGGCGGCGACCATCGGCGACATCCTCGAGGTCAAGCTGGCGCGCCCGCGCGAACGCATGGCCCTGGCCCACGATGCGCGCTACCACGACTACCGCGCGGCGGTGCTGGAGTTCCTCTACCAGAAGCAGCAGCGCCCGGCGGCCTGAACCGGGCACCGCCGTGGCCGGGCGCGCGCGTATAATGCCGCCGCGCGCCCGAGCGGCGTGAACTCCAGCCGCAACGAGATCCCGCCATGGCCCGCCTGAAACTTGAGTTCCCCGAAGACCAGTACTGCTACAGCACCCACCTCACCGTGCGGGTCACCGACATCAATGCCGCCAACCACCTGGGCAACGACTCGATGATCTCGATGATCTCCGAGGCGCGGGCGCGCTTTCTGTTCGAGTTCGGCGTGGAGGAAACCCGCGAGGACGGCGTCGGCATCATCGTCACCGACCTGGCCACCACCTACCGCGCCGAAGCCCATGCCCGCGACCAGTTGCTGTTCGAGGTCGGGGTGATGGACTTCAACCGCTACGGCGGCGATATCACCTTCCGCATCAGCCGCCCGCTCGATGGCAGCCTGGTGGCGATGGCCAAGTCGGGCTTCGTGTTCTTCGACTACAGGCGCGGCCAGGTGGTGCAGATGCCGGCGACCTTCAGCGACCTGTTTCCCCAGGTCAACTGGCTGGACTGAGCGCCTGCGCTATACCTAGGGACAGCGCCGCTCGATGGCGCCCGCAGTCCGAGGTTCGCCATGTCCGCCAAACGCCGCTTTGCCTTGAACAGCCTGCTCGCCAGCCTGCTTGTCTGCAGCCCCTGTGCATTCGCCGATGAGGCGCAGCTCGAGCGCGGCCGCTACCTGGTCAACATCGGCGGCTGCAACGACTGTCACACCGCCGGCTACCTGATGGCCCCCGGCTCCATCCCCGAGAGCGAGTGGCTCAAGGGCGATCGCCTCGGCTGGAGCGGCCCCTGGGGCACCACCTACCCGAGCAATCTGCGCCTGTTGCTGCCGTACCTGAGTGAAAGCCAGTGGCTGACCCTGGCGCGCAACGCCAACTACCGCCCGCCGATGCCCAACGACAAGCTGCACATCATGACCGACGAGGACCTGCTGGCCATCTACCGGCTGGTCAAACACCTCGGCCCGGCCGGCGAGCCGGCACCGGCCGCGCTGCCGCCCGGGCAGACGCCGCCCGCCCCGGTCGTCCTCTTCCCGACACCACCGGCGGATTGAGCGGTCACCCCAACACCGCCCAGCAACGCCCCGTCTCGGCGCATGATCGGCAACCGCGCCCCATTTTGACTCGCCCGCACGCGCCTGCTGGGCAGGCCCACCCCCGATTCCGCGCGATTCGAAGGGTTGGCGCAGCTTTTGCTACTACCCCTCACAGGTAGCCAATGGCGGCTGCCCATGAACGACAAAGACGTCGCCTGCCCCTGCGCTGACCAGCGCCAGGGGCAGGCGACGTTTTTCGTTTCCGCCCCAGCGTTTGGGGATGGCGATGCCCCTGTGATCCAGGGGCCTTGCGGGCAACTCTCTCAACCCAGCTGTGGCTTCGGCCGCAGGGTGCGGCGCCACAAGTGCCGCGCCTCCCCGGCGGGCTGCGGCCACCGTGTCCACGACCACGGTCTGTCGCGCCCCGACCGGGACCCTTTCTTGCCGATGAGGTGTTCGAATGAATACGAGTTTCTGGAAAGCCGGTCACGCCCCCACGCTGTTCGCCGCCTTTCTCTATTTCGACCTGAGCTTCATGGTCTGGTACCTGCTCGGTCCATTGGCCGTGCAGATCGCCACCGATCTCGAGCTGACCGCCCAGCAGCGTGGCCTGATGGTCGCCACGCCGATTCTCGCCGGCGCGGTGCTGCGCATCGTCATGGGGTTCCTCGCCGACCGCCTGTCGCCCAAGAGCGCCGGGCTGATCGGCCAGGTGGTGGTCATCTGCTCGCTGTTCGCCGCCTGGCAGATCGGCATCCAGACCTACGAGCACGCCCTGCTGCTCGGCCTGTTCCTCGGCTTCGCCGGCGCGGCCTTCGCCGTCGCCCTGCCCCTGGCCTCGCAGTGGTACCCGCCGCAGCACCAGGGCAAGGCCATGGGCATCGCCGGCGCCGGCAACTCCGGCACTGTGCTGGCGGCACTGTTCGCCCCGGGCCTGGCCGCGCTGTTCGGCTGGCAGAACGTCTTCGGCTGGGCGCTGATCCCGCTGCTGATCACCCTGGTGGTGTTCGCCCTGGTGGCCAAGAACGCCCCGGAGCGGCCCAAGCCCAAGGCCCTGGCCGACTATCTCAAGGCCCTCGGCGACCGCGACAGCTGGTGGTTCATGTTCTTCTACAGCGTCACCTTCGGCGGCTTCATCGGCCTGGCCAGCGCCCTGCCCGGCTACTTCAACGACCAGTACGGCCTGGACCCGGTCACCGCCGGCTACTACACCGCCGCCTGCGTCTGCGCCGGCAGCCTGCTGCGCCCCCTGGGCGGCGCCCTGGCCGACCGCATCGGTGGCATCCGCTCGCTGCTGATGATGTACACCGTCGCCTCGCTGTGCATCGCCGCGGTGGGCTTCAACCTGTCCAGCTCGACGGCCGCCCTGGCCCTGTTCGTCGCCGCCATGCTCGGCCTCGGCGCCGGCAACGGCGCGGTGTTCCAGCTGGTGCCGCAGCGTTTTCGCAAGGAAATCGGCGTGATGACCGGGCTGATCGGCATGGCCGGCGGCGTCGGCGGCTTCCTCCTGGCCGCCGGCCTCGGCGCGATCAAGCAGCACACCGGCGACTACCAGCTGGCCCTGTGGCTGTTCGCCAGCCTCGGCCTGCTGGCCTGGGTCGGCCTGTACGGTGTGAAGCAGCGCTGGCGCACCACCTGGGGCTCGGCCGCGGTCACCGCCGCGCGGGTGTAACAGGCTAACGTAGGGTGGATGACGCCTTCATCCACCCTACGGCTTCATGGACTGGAGGATTGAGGCAAAGACGGGGCTGCCCGGCAGGGTGGCAATGCACTGGTCAGGCGAGATGGGGAAGGCCGGCGACGGCCGCCCCCGGCAGCCGTGCCCCGGCCTCGTCTTTGCCTCAGCCCTCCCCCTACAGGACAGCCACGATGGCCCTGCAACTGAGCTTCGGCGACGCCACGGCCACCGGCCCCCGGCAAGAGAACCAGGACGCCCTGCGCGTGGTGACGCCGGCACCGGCCCTGGCGGCGAGCAAGGGCTACCTGTTCGCCCTGGCCGACGGTGTCAGCCAGTGCGCCGATGGTGGCCTGGCCGCCCGCGCGACCCTGCAGGCCCTGGCCCTGGATTACTACGCCACCCCGGAGACCTGGGCGGTGGCGCAGTCGCTGGATCGCCTGCTGGTGGCCCACAACCGCTGGCTGCAGGCCAATGGCGGCGGCCAGCCGCTGCTTACCACCCTCACCGCCCTGGTCCTGCGCGGCCGGCGCTTCACCCTGGCGCATGTCGGCGACTGCCGCGCCTATCGCTGGTACGCCGGCCAGCTCGAGCGCCTCAGCGAGGACCATGTGTGGGAACAGCCGGGCATGCAGCATGTGCTCAAGCGCGCCCTGGGCCTGGACCAGCACCTGGTGGTGGACTACCTGGACGGCGAGCTGCGCGAGGGCGAGAGCTTCCTGCTGGTCAGCGACGGGGTCTGGGCGGTGCTCGGCGATGTCGGCATCCAGCGCATCCTGCACGACGAACCGGACCCCGCGGCGGCCTCGCGGGCACTGGTCAGCGCCGCCCACCTGGCCGGCAGCCAGGACAACGCCAGCGCCCTGCTGGTGCGGGTCGAGGGCCTGCCGCAGAGCGACCTGGCCGATACCCTGGCGCAGCTCGCCGCCTGGCCACTGCCGCCGCGGCTGCGCGAAGGCCAGACGTTCGAGGGCTGGCAGGTCGACCGCCTGCTCGCCGAGTCGCGCCAATCGCTGGTCTACCGGGTGCGCGATGCTCAGGCGCGGCGCTGGCTGCTCAAGACCCTGCCGCCCTCCCGTGCCGACGAGCCGCAGGCCGGGCCGGCGCTGCTGCTCGAGGAGTGGTTCCTGCGCCGCGTGGCCGGTCGCCACTTCGCCGAGGTGCATCCGCTGCCACAGCGCCAGCACCTGTACTACCTGCAACGCGAGTACGCCGGACAGACCCTGGCCGAGCACCTGCGCCTGTCCGGCCCGCTGCCGCTGCCGGAGTGGCTGGACATCGCCCCACGCCTGCTCAAGGCCGTAGGCATGCTGCACCGGCGCAATATCCTGCATCGCGACATCAAGCCGGAAAACCTGCTGTGGGGCGATGACGGCGAACTGCGCCTGGTGGATTTCGGCCTGGCCTACTGCCCGGGGCTGTCGCGCGACGAAGCCGGCAGCCTGCCGGGCACGCCCAGCTATATCGCCCCGGAATGCTTCGGCGGCAGCCCGCCCAGCGCCGGCCAGGACCTCTACGCCGCCGGCGTGACCCTCTACCACCTGCTCACCGGCCACTACCCCTACGGCGAGATCGAGGCCTTCCAGCACCCGCGCTTCAGCACGCCGACACCGGCCAGCCGCTATCGCCCCGACCTGCCGAGCTGGCTGGACGAGAGCCTGACTCGCGCGGTCAGCGCCGACCCGCAGCAGCGCTATGAAACCGCCGAGGAATGGCTGCTGGCCCTGGAACAGGGTGAGCGCCAGGCCCTCAGCAGCCAGCCCCGACCGCTGCTCGAGCGTGAGCCGCTGCTGGTCTGGCGCACGGTGGCGCTGGTTTCCCTGCTGCTCAACCTGGCCCTGCTGGTTCTGCTGCTGAGCTAGGCGCCACGCCGTGACGATGCACCATAAGGGCGCAACTCGCCTTAAACAGGTGCGCCGGCAGCCTCCCGGAGCCGCCCCGGACATGAGCAGAAAGCGCTGCAGCCCCCGGTAACCGAGCATTCGGCAAAGTTGGCACAGAGCCTGCTAAAGCACTCATACAAATCAAAAAAGCGCGACCTTCAACGTGGAAGGCGGCGCTTCCCGAGAGAACGGGACCAGGACAAAGGCGTCCTCGCTAGGTGACTAGCGGGACGCCTTTTTTTGTTTTCCGGTTTTGCGTGACGGTGAGGAACCATGAAAAAACTCAAGTTGGTGATGATCGGCAACGGCATGGCCGGAGTCCGTACCCTCGAAGAGCTGCTCAAGCTCGCCCCCGACCTCTATGAGATCACCGTGTTTGGTGCCGAACCGCATCCGAACTACAACCGCATCCTGCTCTCGCCGGTGCTGGCCGGCGAACAGACCTTCGAGGAGATCGTCCTCAACGACCTGGCCTGGTACGCCGACAACGGCATCGACCTGCGCCTGGGGCGCAAGGTGCTGGAGATCGACCGCAAGGCGCGCAAGGTGATCGCCGACGACGGCAGCGAGGCCGAGTACGACCGCCTGCTCATCGCCACCGGTTCCAACCCCTTTATCCTGCCGATTCCCGGCAAGGACCTGGACGGGGTGATCGGCTATCGCGATATCGCCGACACCCAGACCATGATGGACACCGCCAAGACCCACAAGCACGCGGTGGTGATCGGCGGTGGCCTGCTCGGCCTGGAAGCGGCCAACGGCCTCAAGCTGCGCGGCATGGACGTCACCGTGGTGCATATCGGCGACTGGCTGCTGGAGCGCCAGCTCGACCGCACCGCCGGCGACCTGCTGCAGAAGTCCCTGGAAGACCGCGGCCTGAAGTTCCTCCTGCCCAAGCACACCGCCGAGCTGCTGGACAACGGCGAGGGCCGGGTCTGCGCGGTGAAGTTCAAGGACGGCGAAGTCATCCCCGCCGACCTGGTGGTGATGGCCGCCGGCATCCGCCCCAACACCGAGCTGGCCGAGCAAGCCGGAATCGCCTGCAACCGCGGCATCCTGGTCAACGACACCATGCAGACCTTCGACCCGCGGGTCTACGCCATCGGCGAATGCGCCAGCCACCGCGGCATCGCCTACGGCCTGGTGGCGCCGCTGTTCGAGCAGGCCAAGGTCTGCGCCAACCACCTGGCCCAGCTCGGCTTCTCCCGCTACCAGGGCTCGGTGACCTCGACCAAGCTCAAGGTCACCGGCATCGACCTGTTCTCCGCCGGGGAATTCATGGGCGCCGAGGGGACTGAAACCATCACCCTGTCCGACCCCATCGGCGGCGTGTACAAGAAGCTGGTGATCAAGGACGACGTGCTGGTCGGCGCCTGCCTGTACGGCGACACCGCCGACGGCGGCTGGTACTTCCGCCAGATCCGCGAAAACCACAACGTCAGCGAGATCCGCGACCACCTGATGTTCGGCGAGAACGCCATCGGCGACGTCGGCCACCAGGGCGCCGACAAGACCGCCAACATGCCCGACAGCATGGAGGTGTGCGGCTGCAACGGCGTGTGCAAGGGCACGATCGTCAAGGCCATCCAGGAGAACGGCCTGTTCTCGGTCGACGAGGTCAAGAAGCACACCAAGGCCGCCAGTTCCTGCGGCTCCTGCGCCGGATTGGTCGAGCAGATCCTGATCAGCACGGTCGGCGGCGCCGCCGACGTCAAACCCAAGAGCGAGAAGGCCATCTGCGGCTGCAGCGAGCTCAACCACGGGCAGATCCGCAAGGCCATCCGCGAGCAGCACCTGACCAGCCTCGGCCAGGCCATGGCCTTCATGAACTGGAGCACGCCCAACGGCTGCGCCACCTGCCGCCCGGCGCTGAACTACTACCTGATCTCCACCTGGCCGGGCGAGGCCAAGGACGACCCGCAGTCGCGCCTGATCAACGAGCGCGCCCACGCCAACATCCAGAAGGACGGCACCTACTCGGTGGTACCGCGCATGTGGGGCGGGGTGACCAACCCCTCCGAGCTGCGCCGTATCGCCGACGTGGCCGACAAGTACAACGTGCCCATGGTCAAGGTCACCGGCGGCCAGCGCATCGACCTTTTGGGCATCAAGAAGGACGACCTGCCGGCGGTGTGGAAGGAGCTGGACATGCCTTCCGGCCACGCCTACGGCAAGTCCATCCGCACCGTGAAGACCTGCGTGGGCAGCGAGTTCTGCCGCTTCGGCACGCAGAACTCGACCCAGTTGGGCATCGACCTGGAGCACGACCTGTTCAACATGTGGTCGCCGCACAAGGTCAAGCTGGCCGTCTCCGGCTGCCCGCGCAACTGCGCCGAGGCCGGCATCAAGGACGTCGGCATCATCGGCGTGGACTCGGGCTTCGAGATGTACATCGGCGGCAACGGCGGCATCAAGACCGAGGTCGCGGAGTTCTTCGTCAAGCTCAAGACCGCCGAGGAGGTACGCGAGTACAACGGCGCCTTCCTCCAGCTCTATCGCGAGGAAGCCTTCTACCTGGAGCGCACCGTGCACTACATGCAGCGCGTGGGCATGGAGCACATCAAGAAGGCCGTACTCGAGGACGCCGACAACCGCAAGGCGCTCAATGCCCGCCTGCAGTACGCCCTGTCCTTCGAGCAGGACCCGTGGAAGGAGCGCATCGAAACCCCGAACCTGAAGAAAGAGTTCGACCGCATCAACGTCGTGCAGCTCGAGGAGGCCTCCGTATGAACTGGCTGGATATCTGCGCCCTGGAAGAGATCAACGTGCTGGGCTCGCGCATCGTAAAAGGCCCGAAAGGCGACATCGCGCTGTTTCGTACGTCCGCAGATGAGGTCTTCGCCCTCGACGATCGCTGCCCGCACAAGGGCGGGCCGCTGTCCCAAGGCCTGATCTACGGCAAGCGCGTGGCCTGCCCGCTGCACAACTGGCAGATCGAACTGGCCAGCGGCGAGGCGGTGGCCCCGGATGTCGGCTGCGCCCACCGGCACCAGGCGAAAGTCGAGAACGGCCGAGTGCTGCTGGCCCTGAATGCCGCGAAAGAGTGCGCGTGAGCCGCAGGGTGGAGAACGCCGCGGGCGTTTCCACCGCCACCTACCGGTGGACCCGCACAGCGTCGTCCACCCCACGCCTGTAGGAGCCCCGAACCATGGCCAGCACCAACCAGATCACCGCCTCGACCTGCTGCTACTGCGGCGTCGGCTGTGGCGTGCTGATCGAACACGACGGCGAGAAGATCCTCGGCGTCGCCGGCGATCCCAGCCACCCGGCCAACTACGGCAAGCTGTGCAGCAAGGGCGCGACCCTGCACCTGACCGGCGACCTCGACGCCCGCGGCCTGTATCCCGAACTGCGCCTGGGCAAGGGCCTGGCGCGTAGCCGCACGGACTGGGACAGCGCCCTGGACCACGCCGCCAGCGTGTTCGCCGAGACCATCCGCGAGCACGGCCCGGACAGCGTGGCCTTCTACATCTCCGGCCAGCTGCTGACCGAGGACTACTACGCCTTCAACAAGCTGGCCCGGGCCCTGGTCGGCACCAACAACCTCGACTCCAACTCGCGCCTGTGCATGAGCTCGGCGGTCGTGGGCTACAAGCGCAGCCTCGGCGCCGACGCGCCGCCCTGCAGCTACGAGGACATCGAGCAGAGCGACTGCCTGCTGATCGCCGGCAGCAACATGGCCTACGCCCATCCGGTGCTGTTTCGCCGCCTGGAGGAAGCCAAGGCCAGGCGCCCGGAGATGAAGGTCATCGTCATCGACCCGCGGCGCACCGACACCTGCGAGCTGGCCGACCTGCACCTGGCCATCCTGCCGGGCACCGACGTGGCCCTGTTCCACGGCATCCTGCACATCCTGATGTGGGAAGGCTGGATCGACCGGCGCTTTATCGATGCCCACACCGAGGGCTTCGACGCCCTGAAGAAGCTGGTGCGCGACTACACCCCGGGCACGGTGGCGGAAATCTGCGGCATCTCCCTGGAGCAGCTGCAGGCCTGCGCCGAGCTGATCGGCAGCGCGCCGTCCTTCCTCTCGCTGTGGTGCATGGGCCTGAACCAATCCAGCGCAGGCTCGGCGAAGAACAGCGCGCTGATCAACCTGCACCTGGCCACCGGGCAGATCGGCAAGCCCGGCGCCGGTCCCTTCTCCCTGACCGGCCAGCCCAACGCCATGGGCGGTCGCGAGACCGGCAGCCTGTCCAACCTGCTGCCCGGCCACCGCGACGCGGCCAATCCCGAGCACCGCGCCGAGGTGGCCGGCTACTGGGGCGTCGACGGCCTGCCGCAAAGCACCGGGCTGACCGCCATCGAGCTGTTCGAGGCGGTGCGCGCCGGCAAGATCAAGGCCCTGTGGATCGCCTGCACCAACCCGGCGCAGTCGCTGCCGGACCAGAACAAGGTGCACGAGGCCCTGGCCGCCTGTCCTTTCGTGGTGGTCCAGGAGGCCTTCTTCACCACCGAGACCTGCGCCTACGCCGACCTCTTGCTGCCCGCCGCCAGTTGGGGCGAGAAGCACGGCAGCGTGACCAACTCCGAACGCCGCGTCAGCCACGTGCGCCCCGCCGTGCCGGCGCCGGGCCAGGCGCGGCCGGACTGGGCGATCACCTGCGACTTCGCCCGTCGCCTGGAACCATCCCTGCGCCCCGGCCTGCCCAGCCTGTTCGCCTTCGACGGCCCCGAGGCGCTGTTCGAGGAGTACAAGCAGCTGACCCAGGGACGCGACCTCGACCTCTCCGGACTGTCCTACGCGCTGATCGATGAGCTGGGTCCCCAGCAGTGGCCCTTCCCGGCCGGCGCCCGCCAGGGCACCGCACGGCTGTACGGCGACGGGCGCTTTGCCACCGACAACGGCCGCGCGCGCTTCCATGCCGACCCCTACCGCGCACCCAAGGAGAAGCGCGAGGCGCGCTTCCCGCTGACCCTCAACACCGGCCGCCTGCGCGACCAGTGGCATGGCATGAGCCGCACCGGCACCGCCGCCCGGCTGTTCGGCCATGTCGAGGAAGCCGTGCTCAGCCTGCACCCGGATGAGCTGCGTCGGCGCCGCCTGCAGGCCGGCGACCTGGTCAAGGTGCGCAGCCGCCGCGGCAGCCTGATCCTGCCGATCCAGGCCGACGACGCGGTGCGCTCCGGCCAGGCCTACCTGCCGATGCACTGGGGCAACCGCTTTCTCAACGGCCTGGGAGTCAACGTGCTGACCCTACCGGCCTTCGACCCGCTGTCCAAGCAGCCGGAACTCAAGCACGCCGGCATCGAGGTGGAACAGGCCGAACTGCCCTGGCAGCTGTTCGCCCTGGTCGAGGGCGACGTGCAGAAGCGCTTCGCCGCCCTGCGCCCGCTGTTCGACGGCTTCGCCTACGCCAGCCTGACCCTCACCGGCCGCGAGCGCCCGGCCCTGCTGATCCGCGCCGCCTGCGCAGTAGCACCCGAACCCGCGCTGCTGGCGCAGATCGATACGCTGCTGGATGTCGTCGAGGGGCCGGTACTGGCCTACGACGACCCGCGGCGCACCGTCGGCAAGCGCGTGCGCATCGAGGACGGGCGCATAGTCGCCATCCGCCTGGCCGGCGAAACCGCCGCCCGTGACTGGCTGCGCAACCTGTGGAACGAGGGCCAGGCCGATGCCGACCTGCGCCGCTGGCTGCTCGCCCCCCTGTCCACCCCGCCCGGTGGCGCCGGCACGCAGAAAGCCAGCAAGACCCTGTGCAACTGCCTGAACGTCAGCCAGGACAAGGTCTGCGCCGGCATCGCCCGCGGCCTCGACCTCAATGGCCTCAAGCAGGAACTGGGCTGCGGCACCAGCTGCGGCTCCTGCGTACCCGAGATCAAGCGTCTGCTGGCCACCCAGCCGGTTGCCGTCAATGCCTAACCGTAGGGTGCGCCATGCGCACCAACCCCCACTATTCGGTGCGCACGGCGCACCCTACGCGAGGAATGCCCCATGAGTGGAAAAGTCTGGCTGGTAGGCGCGGGCCCCGGCGACCCGGAACTGCTGACCCTCAAGGCGGTCAAGGCCCTCAATCAGGCCGAGGTCGTGATGATCGACGACCTGGTCAATCCGGCCGTGCTGGAGCACTGCCCCGGCGCTCGGGTGGTGCCGGTGGGCAAGCGAGGCGGCTGCCGTTCCACGCCCCAGGCCTTCATCCACCGGCTGATGCTGCGCTACGCCCGCCAGGGCAAGTGCGTGGTGCGCCTGAAGGGCGGCGATCCGTGCATCTTCGGCCGCGGCAGCGAAGAGGTCGACTGGTTGGCCGCTCACGGCGTCGAGGTGCAGATGGTCAACGGCATCACCGCCGGGCTGGCCGGCGCCACCCACTGCGGGATTCCCCTGACCCTGCGCGGCGTCGCCCGCGGCGTGACCCTGGTCACCGCCCACACCCAGGACGACAGCAGCCTCAACTGGCAGGCCCTGGCCCAGGGCGGCACCACCCTGGTGGTCTACATGGGCGTGGCCAAGCTGGCGGAGGTCCGCGAGAGCCTGCTGGCCGGCGGCATGCGCGCGGACATGCCAGTGGCGATGATCGAGAACGCCTCCCTGCCCCAGCAACGCGACTGCCGCAGCAGCCTGGCGACGATGCAGCGCGATGCCCTGGAGTTCCAGCTCAAGAGCCCGGCGATCCTGGTGATCGGCGAGGTCGCGACCGCCCAGCAGGCCCTGGCCCTGGCGGTGAGTGCCTAACCGCTTCGCTCCTGCGAAGTTGTTCTTGCCCGGTCCCGACCGGGCTTTTTTCTGGGCAAAGAAAAACCCGGCCGAGGCCGGGTTTTTCTCAAGGCTTGGGCTAGATCACTGCTTGATCTGAGCTTCCACTTCGGCTTCCACGCGACGGTTGATCGCACGGCCAGCGTCGCTGGCGTTGTCGGCAACCGGGCGGCTCTCGCCGTAGCCGACCGCGTTGACGCGCTCGCCGGATACACCGTACTGATTGACCAGCACCTGGCGAACGGCGTTGGCACGGCGCTCGGACAGCTTCTGGTTGTAGGCGTCGGTGCCGACGGAGTCGGTGTGGCCTTCAACGGTGGTGCGGGTCTGCGGGTACTGGTTCATGAAGTCAGCCAGGTTCTTGATGTCGCTGTAGCTTTCTTCCTTCACGCGATCCTTGTCGAAGTCGAACTTGACGTCCAGCTCGACGCGGACCATCTCCATCGGCTCCTCGGCCTGAACCGGCGCCGGAGTCGGCTCGACCATGGCGACCGGAGCCGGCGCAGGAGCCGGCTTGCTGCCACCGCCGAAGTTCATGCCGACACCCACGCCAGCAGCCCACTCGGCTTCGTTGGCGTCGATGTTGTACATGCCATCCACACCGGCGCGGGCGAACAGGTTCTCGGTGATGAAGTACTTCACACCGGTGCCCACGTTGGCGAAGGTCGAATGGTCACGACCGGTGCGCGCCGGCACGTTGCTGATGTTCTGGTGGGCGAAACCCGCCGATACGTAAGGACGCAGACCGACGCCCGGCTCACCGAAGTGGTAGGTGGCGTCCAGGCCAGCCATGTTGCCCTTGATGTTCTTGTTACCGGTGCCGTTTTCCGAACGAATATCGTGGTATTCGCCATACGACAGGCCCAGTTCGACGTCATCGGTCAGGTAGTAACCAACGGAACCACCGAACAGATTGCCGTTGGACAGGTCGCGAGAGCTGTCGGTCATGTAACGCTTGCCGAAAGCTTCCACCTCGACTGCGCCTTGGCCTTGAGCCAGCGCGCCCAGAGAGGAGGCGGCAACAAGAGAGCCAATGACTACGCCTAAGGTGTTTTTCAGTTTCATCCGTAAATCCCCACATGGTGATTGATTGAATTGCGTGCAGGTAGACACGCAAAACGGCGGCGAGTTTAACAGAACCGCTTGCTGCGCCAGAGATTTAAAGTTGCCCCGAACTAACTTTCGGTGTCGCCGGCAAACTTCTCACGCAAGCGGTCTAGCGCGCGTTTGTAGCGCATTTTCGTGGCGCTCAGGCCCATGTGCATGATGTCCGCGATCTCCTGGAACTCCAGCTCTGCGACAAAACGTAGCACCAGAATTTCCCGATCGATCGGGTTCACATGCACCAGCCAGCGATCCAATCCCCCGCGATCCTCGACCTTCGGCGTCTTTTCTTCCGACGCCTCTTCCAGAGGATCCAGACTCAGTGCATCCATCAGGCGGCGCTTGCGCCGCTCCTTGCGGTACTGGGTGATGCACTCGTTGTAAGTAATGCTGTACAGCCAGGTCTTGAACTTGGACTTGCCCTCGAAGTTCTTCAGACCGTAAAGAACCTTGAGCATGACCTCCTGACAGACATCGTCGGCGTCGCGATCGTTCCCCAGATAACGTGCGCACACGTTGAACAGGGTGCGCTGGTAACGACGCATGAGCTCTTCGTAGGCTCGGGTGACGTGAAACAACTCGCCATGCGCCCGCGCTACCAGCTCCTCGTCAGAGAGCTCGCGGGGGTCGTATCGCATGGGCAACGGTTGGGCTTTATTCAAAACGAGTCGGGCCGACAGTCGGAACACAAGCCGCCAACGCCCGATGGCTCAGGCGGCGGGTTTGGCGGCATACATTAACAGGGATTGGCGCGTTAGCGGCTGCTTACCCGTTGTTCGAGCAAGGTGCGATTGGCCACCGAGACCAGCTCCCCCGCGTCGGTTAACAGGATAGTCTTGACCGTGCCAATTTCCTCGATCTGCCCTTCGACCTCACCGACCTGCACTTGTTGCCCGACCTGATACAACTCCCTCACATAAATCCCCGCGAGGATCTGCCCGGCGATCTCGCGGCTGCCCAAGCCCAGCGCCAGGGCCACGGCCAGACCGACCGAGATCAGCACGATGGCGATGACATTGTTGAGCAGGTCGGTCTTGACCTCCAGCTGGCCGATGGCCACGGAGATGCTGATGATGATCACCAGGCCCTGGGCGATGCGCCCCAGGCCATGGGCATAGTCCAGCCCCACGCCTTCCGCGGCGCCGCGCACCAGGCCGCTGACCAGATGGGCCAGGAGCACGCCGGCGACCAGCACCAGGGCCGCGCCGAACACCTTCGGCAGGTATAGCGCCAGCACATCGAGGGTGCCGGAAACCCGCTGCAGACCCAGCGACTCGGCGGCCGAGACGAGGAAGATCAACAGGACGAACCAGTAGACGATCTTGCCGATCAGGGTCGACACCGGCGCCTGGATGCCACCGCGGCTGAGCAGCTTGGTCAGGCCGGTGCCGGCCATCAGGCGATCCAGGCCCAGCTTGCCGAGCAGCTTGGACAGCAGGGTGTCGAGCAGCTTGGCCACGACGAAGCCCAGCAGCACCAGGATCAATGCCACGAACAGGTTCGGAATAAAGCCAGCGACCTTGGTCCAGAGAGCGGTCATCGCGGCAATCAGGCTTTGAGTCCAGGGATCGAGTTCCATTTCAGTCAGCCTTATCAGTAGAACGGGTAGAAGAGTGACGACGGGAGACCGGCGCGACGTGCGCCGAACCGTTGTTCAAAGCGATCATCAGGGCGCCGAGCCAGTTGCCCATCAGGCTGAACAGATCGCCCACGCCGACCTGGCGATTGGCGGTCTTCAGCACGCGGTGCAGGCAGGCATCGTCGTCGTGCTCGGAGACGGACGATTTGAGCAAATCGCGCAGGGATTCTTCGAATGGATCGTGCATCAAGCACCTCACAGGACGTCTCGGCTAGACGAGACCAGCCGTCATCGGGTCACATCAGAGCCAGCGCCAGCGCCGGAACAACCACCATTGGCCGAGACCGATGGCCGTCATGATCAGGCAGGCGATGACGAAGCCAAACGGGCTCTCGGCCCCCGGCATGCCGCCCACGTTGATACCCAGCAGGCCGGTCAGGAAGCTCATGGGCAGAAACACCATGGTGATGATGCTGAAACGGTACATGATGCGGTTCATCCGCTCGTCCATGCGCCGATTCTCCGCATCCAGCACCAGGCTGACCCGCTCGCGGCTGAGCTCCAGCTCTTCCAGGTAGCGGGTCAGACGGTTGTTCAGCTCGTTCCAGTAATCGGTATCGTCGGCGACGAACCAGGGCTGCTGGTTGCGCGTGAGCTGGGCGAATATCTCCCGCTGCGGCGCCAGGAAGCGGCGCAGGCCGGCGGCGCGGCGGCGGATCTGCAGGAGCAGGTCATGGTCGGGCAGAACCCGCTCGTCGGCATCGATCTGCTCCTCCTGCTCGTCGACCTGCTCGGCCAGTTCGGCGACCAGGGCATCGACCTTGTCGGTCAGGTAGTCGGCCAGGCTGAGGATCAGTTCCGAGGAGGTCTTCGGCCCCTTGCCCGCCTGCAGGTCGCGAATCAGGTCTTCGCTGGCGCGCAGCGGCCGCAGGCGCAGGGATATGACCCGGCGGGCGGCGGCGAAGATGCGCACCGAGACCATGTCCTCGGGCTCCGCTCCCGGGTTGAGGTTGACCCCACGCAGGAACAGCAGCAACTCCTGATTCGGCAGCGTCAGCAGGCGCGGGCGGGTGTTTTCCTCCAGCAGCAGGTCGCAGGCGAACTCGCCCAATCCGCTGTCGCGGCGCAGCCAGGCCTGGGTCTGCGGGTGACTGCGATCCCAGTGCAGCCACAGGCTCTCGCCCTCCGCCAGTTCGAGGCCGGCCAGCCCGTCATGGGCGACCGCCCTCGCCCCGCCCCGGCCGTCGAGCACCAGCGCATGCACCAGGCCCCACTGGACGTTGTCTTCCACCTGCATCCACGCACTCCAGATCAATCGGCCAGGGCAATCACTCGGGCATCTTCAGGGCACTGGGCGACACGATAATGCCGTTGTTGTCGGCATACAGGTACTCGCCGGGGCGGAAGGTCACGCCGCCGAAGACCAGGGCCAGGTCGAGCTCGCCGACGCCACGCCGGGTGCTCTTCAGCGGATGGCTGGCCAGCGCCTGGATGCCGATCTCGGTCTGCGCCAGCACGTCGACGTCGCGCACGCAGCCGTAGACCACTATGCCTTCCCAGCCATTCTTCACCGCCTTTTCGGCGAGCATGTCGCCGAGCAGCGCACAGCGCATCGAGGCACCGCCATCGACCACCATCACCTTGCCCTTGCCGGGCTGCTCGACCAGTTCCTTGACCCGCGAGTTGTCCTCGAAGCACTTGACCGTGACGATCTCGCCGCCGAAGGAATCGCGGCCGCCGAAATTGCTGAACATCGGTTCGACCACCTGCACCAGCTCGGGGTAGGCGTCACACAGATCGGGGGTGATGTAATGCATGGCTAAGCTCCTTCTAACATTGGGGATTCAGGCTTCACAGGTCGATACCGACACGATCGCCGTCGTAGCTCAACGGCAGCTGTACCAGATTGCCACAGCTGGCGTTGAGCGCGCGCCCACTGGACAGGTCGAACTCGATGCCATGGCGCGCGCAGCGCAGCACCCGGCCGTTGACCGCCGCCGTGTGCAACGGCGCACCGCGGTGCGGGCAACTGTTTTCCAGCAACAGGCGGCGGCCCTCGACGACCAGCAGGAGCAACTCCCGCCCCTGCACCTGAAAAGTCCGGCGATAGCCCTCCTCAAGGTTGAGCAGGCGCTCCAGGGCAACGAACATCGAGCCTCCAGCTACCGCATAAAGTGACCAGGTGAGCGAATTGCGTCACATGTTAACCGGATAAAGGCTCCGTTGATACGCCTGCGCGCGGCTCAAGGGCGATGCTTTGCACGCCGGCGGCGCGCAACGAGCCGTTGTCCAGCCAGTGCTCGACCAGGGGCCACACCTCGGCCTGCGCCTGCCTGCTGACCAGCATCTGCACATGGTCGAAATCCGTGGAGAAGCCCTGCTGCCTGCCCAGGCAGAGGAACTCGCGTACCGCGCTGCCGCACTGCGCCAGCAGTTTGCGGCAGGCCCAGGCCGGGTCCTGCTTGTCGCCCACCGCCGCCACGGCCAGCAGCGGCACCCGCACATCGCGCAAGCCGGCCCACCAGTCGCGCTCGGCATCGCCGAAGCGGCCGAACAGGCCATGCCAGCGCAGGCTCTCCAGAGCCAGGCCGATCGGCTCGTCTTCCGGCCCGCGCTTCAAGCGCGAGCCGGACAACACCGAGAAGCGCCCCAACAGCAGCCGACTGCCCCACTCCACCGGCGGCAGTTTCAACGGCCAGTACACGCGACTGATCTGGCTGCCGAACAACGCGACCGAGGCCACTCGTGCTTCCTCCAGGTAGTGTCCGCCCAGCGCGCCGGCCAGGGTGATCCCACCCAGGGAGTGCCCCAGCCAGTGGGCGGCTTGCGGGTTCTGTTCATGGATGAAGTCAGCGATCGCCGGCAGGTCGTAGCGCACATAGTCGCTGACCCGATTGCGCGAATAGTTGCGATTGCGCGGCGACAGGCCATGGCCGCGCATTTCCGCGATCCACACATCGAAACCGGCGCGCGCCAGGTAGGGCCCCAGGCCGATGCCCTTGGGCGAATACCAGAAGCGGCGATTGGAAAAGCTGCCCGGCAACAGAATCACCGGCACGCCACGCTCGCCCTCGCGATCGAAACGGCCGAGCCGGGTCAGCGCCAGTTCGACACTGGGGTCGGGGCTGTTGCCGGGCTTGAGACGGTAGACATCCTCACTCAGGTCGCCACGGATTTCGGCGCTGATCAAGGCGACGGGAAAAAGCTGACTGCTGCTCTGCATCTACTTCGCTCTGGTACAAAAAATTGCCGGGGCAATTCTTCACGTCGACTGGCGACGGCCCGAAGGGTGGCCGCCAGGGATGGCAAGCCACAAAAAAGGGCGGGATAACCCGCCCTCGTTAACGTGGTTACCGGCAGATCAGGCTGGCTGGCCTTCGGCGAGGAAGAACCAGGTATCCAGTACCGAGTCTGGGTTCAGCGACACGCTCTCGATGCCCTGCTCCATCAGCCAGCGCGCCAGATCCGGATGATCCGAAGGCCCCTGACCGCAGATGCCGATGTACTTGCCGGCCTTGTTGCAGGCGGCAATGGCGTTGCCCAGCAGCTTCTTCACCGCCGGATTACGCTCATCGAACAGGTGGGCGACGATGCCCGAGTCGCGGTCCAGGCCCAGGGTCAGCTGGGTCAGGTCGTTGGAGCCGATGGAGAAGCCGTCGAAGTACTCGAGGAACTCCTCGGCGAGGATGGCGTTGGACGGCAGCTCGCACATCATGATGACCTTCAGGCCATCCTGACCGCGCGCCAGACCGTTGCTGGCCAGCAGCTCGACCACCTGGCTGGCTTCGCCGAGGGTGCGCACGAACGGCACCATGATCTCGACGTTGGTCAGGCCCATCTCGTTGCGCACCTTCTTCAGCGCGCGGCATTCCAGCTCGAAGCAGTCGCGGAACGACTCGCTGATGTAGCGCGAGGCGCCGCGGAAGCCGAGCATCGGGTTCTCTTCTTCCGGCTCGTAGAGCTTGCCGCCGATCAGGTTGGCGTATTCGTTGGACTTGAAGTCCGACAGGCGCACGATGACCTTCTTCGGCCAGAAGGCCGCGGCCAGGGTGCTGATGCCTTCCACCAGCTTCTCGACGTAGAAGCCCACCGGGTCGTCGTAACCGGCGATGCGCTTCTCCACGCTGTCCTTGATCTCCGGCGGCAGGCCGGCGAAGTTCAGCAGCGCCTTGGGGTGCACGCCGATCATGCGGTTGATGATGAACTCCAGGCGCGCCAGGCCAACGCCCTCGTTGGGCAGTTGGGCGAAGTCGAAGGCGCGGTCCGGGTTGCCGACGTTCATCATGATCTTGAACGGCAGCTCGGGCATGGCGTCGACCGAGTTCTTGCGAATATCGAAGCCCAGTTCGCCCTCGAAGATGAAGCCGGTGTCGCCCTCGGCGCAGGAAACCGTCACCCCCATGCCGTCTTTCAGCACCTGGGTGGCGTTGCCACAGCCGACTACCGCCGGAATACCCAGCTCGCGGGCGATGATCGCCGCGTGGCAGGTACGCCCGCCGCGGTTGGTGACGATGGCGCTGGCGCGCTTCATCACCGGCTCCCAGTCTGGGTCGGTCATGTCGGAGACCAGCACGTCACCGGGCTGCACCTTGTCCATCTCGGAAACGTCCTGGATGACGCGCACGCGGCCTGCACCGATCTTCTGGCCGATGGCGCGGCCCTCAACCAGCACGGTGCCGGTTTCCTTGAGCAGGTAGCGCTCCATCACGTTGGCGCTGGTGCGGCTCTTCACGGTCTCGGGACGGGCCTGGACGATGTACAGCTTGCCGTCGTCGCCGTCTTTGGCCCACTCGATGTCCATTGGTCGGCCGTAGTGCTTCTCGATGATCAGCGCCTGCTTGGCCAGTTCGCTGACCTCGGCGTCGGACAGGCAGAAGCGCGCGCGATCGGCGCGCTCGACGTCGACCACCTTGACCGACTTGCCGGCCTTGGCTTCGTCGCCGTAGATCATCTTGATCGCCTTGCTGCCCAGGTTGCGGCGCAGGATGGCCGGGCGGCCCGCTTCCAGGGTCTGCTTGTGCACGTAGAACTCGTCCGGGTTGACCGCACCCTGCACCACGGTCTCGCCCAGGCCGTAGGCGCCGGTGATGAACACCACGTCACGGAAGCCCGACTCGGTATCCAGGGTGAACATCACCCCGGCGGTACCGGTTTCCGAACGGACCATGCGCTGCACCCCGGCGGACAGGGCGACCAGCTTGTGGTCGAAGCCCTGGTGCACGCGGTAGGCGATGGCGCGGTCGTTGAACAGCGAGGCGAACACCTCTTTGGCGGCGCGGATCACGTTGTCCACGCCGCGGATGTTCAGGAAGGTTTCCTGCTGGCCGGCGAAGGAGGCGTCCGGCAGGTCTTCGGCGGTGGCCGAGGAGCGCACGGCGACGGCCATGTTGTCGTTGTCGCCGGCCATGGCGGCGAACGCCTGGCGGATCTGCTTGTCCAGCTCTGCGGGGAACGGCGCGTCCATCACCCACTGGCGAATCTGCGCGCCGGTCTTGGCCAAGGCGTTGACATCGTCGACATCCAGCGCATCGAGTGCGGCATGGATCTGCGCATTCAGCCCGCTTTCTTCGAGGAAGTCACGGTAGGCCTGGGCCGTAGTGGCGAAACCACCGGGAACCGACACACCAGCACCGGCAAGGTTGCTGATCATCTCGCCCAGGGAGGCGTTCTTGCCCCCTACATGCTCAACATCGTGGACGCCGAGCTTATCGAGGGAAACTACGTACTCTACCAAGGTGATCTCTCCACTTAGGTGTTGGAAAAGCTCAAGGGGCTGGGAAAGTTCGGCGGAGCGAATCCGCGCGATTGTGGCCTGGCCCTGGAAAATAAGTAACAATGCCGACCACTTCGGGCCTGCAAAAGCGGGCCTATCATAGCCAAGATTCGTCCTCAGCTTAAGGCCCATGGCGCAAATGAAACGAACCGCTTTTTTCATCTCCGATGGTACCGGCATCACCGCCGAAACCCTGGGTCAGAGTCTGTTGGCGCAGTTCGACACCACCAGCTTCACCAAACTCACGCGACCGTACATCGACAGCGTGGAAAAAGCGCGCGCCATGGTACAACAAATCAATAGTGCTGCCGAGAAAGACGGGGTGCGGCCGATCATCTTCGACACCATCGTCAACCAGGAGATTCGCGACGTGCTGGCCCAGTCCGAGGGCTTCATGATCGACATCTTCTCGACCTTCCTCGCCCCGCTGGAGCAGGAACTGAGCTCGCACTCCTCCTATTCGGTGGGCAAATCCCACTCGATCGGCCACAACTCCAACTACATGGAGCGCATCGAAGCGGTCAACTTCGCCCTGGACAACGACGACGGCGCCCGCACCCACTACTACGACAAGGCCGACCTGATCCTGGTCGGCGTGTCGCGCTGCGGCAAGACCCCGACCTGCCTGTATATGGCCATGCAATATGGCATCCGCGCCGCCAACTACCCGCTGACCGAGGAAGACATGGAGCGCCTGCAGCTGCCGGCGGCGCTGAAGAAATACAAGGACAAGCTGTTCGGCCTGACCATCGACCCCGATCGCCTCACCGCCATCCGCAACGAGCGCAAGCCCAACAGCCGCTACGCCAGCTTCGCCCAGTGCGAGTTCGAGGTGCGCGAGGTGGAGAACCTGTTCCGCCGCGAGAACATTCCCTTCATCAACTCCACGCATTTCTCGGTGGAGGAGATCTCGGCGAAGATCCTCGTGGAAAAAGGCGTCGAACGCCGCCTCAAGTAAGCCTCGCCGATATCGCAAAAAACCGGAGCCCACGCTCCGGCTTTTTTGTGGACGCTTGGTCTAGATCACCCACAAGTCCATGAATTGCTGCACCGGCGTGGACTCGAGCCGCGCCTGGTCCCGGCACAGGGCGACGATCTCGGCGCAGCGCTGGGCGGGAAAGCGGGTTGCCAGGCTGGCCTGGAACTTGGCCTCCAGCAGCGGAATACCCTCGGCCCGACGGCGGCGGTGGCCGACCGGGTACTCCACCTCGACCTTCTCGGTGCAGCTGCCATCGGCGAAGAACACCTGCACGGCATTGGCGATCGAACGCTTGTCGGCCTCCAGGTATTCGCGGCTGTAACGCGGCTCTTCGACCACCTCCATCTTGTCGCGCAGCTCGTCGATCAGCGGATTGGCCGCGTGGAAGCCGTCCTCGTAGTGCTCGGCCGACAGGCTGCCGAACAGCAGCGGCACGGCGGTCATGTACTGCAGGCAGTGATCGCGATCGGCCGGATTGGCCAGCGGCCCGGCCTTGGAGATGATGCGGATCGCCGATTCCTGGGTGCTGATGACGATCCTGGCGATGTCGCCCAGGCGATCCCTGACCTGTGGATGCAGTATCACCGCCGCCTCGCAGGCGGTCTGCGCGTGGAACTCGGCGGGGAAGCTGATCTTGAACAGCACGTTCTCCATCACATAGCTGGCGAAGCCCTGGGAGAAGCGAAAGCGACGCTGGTCCGCCGGCTTGCTCGCCAGGTCGCGGTTGCTGTGGCTGAACGACACGTCGTAGAAGCCCCACTGCGGCGCGCTGAGCACGCCCGGAATGCCCATCTCGCCGCGCAGGGCGATGTCGGCCAGGCGCACCCCGCGACTGCTGGCGTCGCCGGCCGCCCAGGACTTGCGCGAACCGGCATTCGGCGCGTGGCGGTAGGTGCGCAGCGCCTGGCCGTCGACCAGGGCATGGGATATGGCCGAGAGCAGCTGTTCGCGGCTGGCGCCCAGCAGCTTGGCGCTGACTGCGGTGGAGGCCAGCTTGACCAGGACCACATGGTCCAGGCCGACGCGATTGAAGGCGTTCTCCAGGGCGACTACCCCCTGAA
This sequence comes from Pseudomonas sp. LPB0260, assembly GCF_013388395.1. NCBI lineage: Bacteria > Pseudomonadati > Pseudomonadota > Gammaproteobacteria > Pseudomonadales > Pseudomonadaceae > Pseudomonas > Pseudomonas sp. LPB0260. The sequence continues at coordinate 590,262 of NZ_CP058247.1, forward strand.
TCTCGTGGGCCATGACCATGGCCTCGAGCACCGCGCGCATGCTCAGCGGCGCCTCGCCACCGGCCACGCGCCGTTGCGACAGGTGATCGGCCAGCGCCAGGATGGCACCGAGGTTGTCGGAGGGGTGGCCCCATTCGGCCGCCAGCCAGGTGTCGTTGTAGTCCAGCCAGCGCACCAGGCAGCCGATGTCCCAGGCCGCCTTGACCGGGTCGAGGACCAAGCGGGTGCCCGGCACCCGCGCCCCCTGCGGCACCACTGTACCCTCGACGAGCGGCCCGAGCAGCTTGCAGCACTCGGGAAAGCGCAGGGCCAGCAGCGCGCAGCCGAGGCTGTCCATCAGGCAATGGCGGGCGGTGCTCAGGGCCAGCACCGAGTCGACCCGGTAGGTGAGCACGTAGTCGGCGATATCCTGAATCACCTGGTCATACTCGGGACGCTTGTTCTGCTCGACGTTGCCGCTCATTGCCCGCTCCGTTCGCCGGATACCCGGCGCTGTGGCTGCCTGGTGCGGGCCAGCCAGCCCGCAGAAACGACAAAGCCCGCTTGCGCGGGCTTTGCCTGAGTCTAGACCAGACTAGAAGGCATCCCCAGGCACACGCACCCAGCCCTCCATCAGCACCCGGGCGCTGCGACTCATGATCGCCTTGGTCACCGACCATTCGCCCGCGACCTGGGCGGCCTCGGCGCCGACCCGCAGGGTGCCCGAGGGGTGGCCGAAACGCACCGCGCTGCGCGCACCGCCGCCCGCCGCGAGGTTCACCAGGGTGCCCGGAATCGCCGCGGCGGTGCCGATGGCCACCGCGCAGGTACCCATCATGGCGTGGTGCAGCTTGCCCATGGACAGCGCGCGCACCAGCAGGTCGACCTCGCTCGCCGGCACTGTCTTGCCGCTGGACGCCCGATAGTCCTTGGGCGTCGTCACGAAGGCGATTTTCGGCGTGTGCTGGCGAGTGGCAGCCTCTTCCGGCGTCTTGATCAGGCCCATGCGCAACGCGCCAGCGATGCGGATGGCCTCGAAGCGCGCCAGCGCCTCGGGATTGCCATTGATGTCCTCGCGCAATTCGGTGCCCTGGTAACCGATATCCTCGGCGTTGACGAACACGGTCGGAATGCCGGCAGTGATCATGGTGGCCTTGAGCGTGCCGCCCTCTACAACATCAGCGGGAACCTCGAGATCGTCGACCAGATTGCCGGTCGGGAACATCGAGCCGCCCTCCTCGCCGTCGTCGGACGGATCGAGAAACTCCAGCACGATCTCGGCCGCCGGGAAGGTCACCCCGTCGAGCTCGAAACCGCCGGTCTCCTGCACCTGGCCATTGCTCACCGGCACATGGGCGATGATGGTTTTCTGGATATTGGCCTGCCAGATACGCACCACGCAGGTGCCGTTATCGGGGATGCGGGCCGGGTCGACCAGGCCGGCATGCAGGGCGAAAGCGCCGGCGGCGGTCGACAGGTTGCCGCAGTTGCCGCTCCAGTCGACGAACGCCTTGTCGATGGAAACCTGGCCGTAGAGGTAGTCGACGTCGTGGTCGGGCTGACTGCTTTTCGACAGGATCACGCATTTGCTGGTGCTGGACGTGGCGCCGCCCATGCCGTCGATATGCGCGGAATAGGGATCGGGGCTGCCGATCACGCGCATGAACAGCTTGTCACGGGCCGCGCCCGGCACCTGGCAGCGCTCGGGCAGGTCCTGCAGGCGGAAGAACACGCCCTTGCTGGTGCCGCCACGCATATAGGTGGCGGGAATCTTGATCTGCGGTTGGTAAGCCATGGTTTCGTCCTGGCCGAGTAATAAGAAGTCGCAAGGCGGATGGCGCTTTTTCATCCACCACGCAAGCCTCGCCATGGTGGATCGGTAAGGCGTGATCCACCCTACGAAGACCGGGGCGTTGCCGCCCCGGATGCTCGATCAGCCCTTGTTCGACTCGAGGAAGTCCTGAGCGAAGCGCTGCAGCACACCGCCGGCCTCGTAGATCAGCACCTCCTCGTTGCTGTCCAGACGGCAGGTCATCGGCACTTCGACGCGTTCGCCGTTACGGCGAGTGATGACCAGGGTCAGGTCCGCCCGCGGCTTGCGCTCACCGACCACGTCATAGGTCTCGCTGCCATTGATGCCGAGGGTCAGGCGGGTGGTGCCCGGCTTGAACTCCAACGGCAGCACGCCCATGCCGATCAGGTTGGTGCGATGGATGCGCTCGAAGCCTTCGGCCGCGATCACCTCGACACCGGCCAGACGCACGCCCTTGGCCGCCCAGTCGCGGGACGAACCCTGGCCGTAGTCGGCACCGGCGATGATGATCAGGTTCTGCTTGCGCTGCATGTAGGTCTCGATGGCTTCCCACATGCGCATGACCTTGCCTTCCGGCTCCACCCGGGCCAGCGAACCTTTCTTCACCTGACCGTCGACCACGGCCATCTCGTTGACCAGTTGCGGGTTGGCGAAGGTGGCGCGCTGCGCGGTCAGGTGGTCGCCGCGGTGGGTGGCGTAGGAGTTGAAGTCCTCTTCCGGCAGGCCCATCTTGGCTAGGTACTCGCCGGCGGCGCTGTCCCGCAGGATGGCGTTGGACGGCGACAGGTGGTCGGTGGTGATGTTGTCCGGCAGCACCGCCAGCGGGCGCATGCCCTTGAGCGTGCGTTCGCCGGCCAGCGCGCCTTCCCAGTACGGCGGGCGACGGATGTAGGTGGACATCGGACGCCAGTCATACAGCGGGCTCTCGGCTTCCTGCACCGCGCCCAGGTCGAACATCGGGATGTAGACCTGGCGGAACTGCTCCGGCTTGACCGAGGCGGCGACTATGGCGTCGATTTCCTCGTCGCTCGGCCACAGGTCCTTCAGGGTCACCGGGTTGCCGCCCTGGTCATGCCCCAGCACGTCCTGCTCGATATCGAAACGCACGGTTCCAGCGATGGCGTAGGCCACCACCAGCGGCGGCGAGGCCAGGAACGCCTGCTTGGCGTAGGGATGGATACGCCCGTCGAAGTTACGGTTACCGCTCAATACGGCGGTGGCATACAGGTCGCGGTCGATGATTTCCTGCTGGATCGCCGGATCCAGCGCGCCGGACATGCCGTTACAGGTGGTGCAGGCGTAGGCGACGATGCCGAAGCCGAGCTGTTCCAGCTCTGACAGCAGGCCCGCCTCCTCCAGATACAACTTGGCGACCTTGGAGCCAGGCGCGAAGGAGGTTTTTACCCAGGGCTTGCGCAGCAGGCCCAGGGCGTTGGCCTTCTTCGCCAGCAAGCCGGCCGCCACCACGTTGCGCGGGTTGGAGGTGTTGGTGCAGCTGGTGATGGCGGCGATGATCACCGCGCCATCCGGCAGCAGGCCTTCGGCCTCCTCGGCCTTGGCGGCCGCCAGCTTGGCTTCATCGGCAATGCCGCGCTCGTGCAGCGCCGAGGTCGGCAGACGCTTGTGCGGGTTGGACGGGCCGGCCATGTTGCGCACCACGGTCGACAGGTCGAAGCTCAGCACCCGTTCGTATTCGGCAGTGACCAGCGCATCGGCCCACAGGCCGGTGGTCCTGGCGTAGTTCTCCACCAGCGCCACCTGCTCCGGCTCGCGCCCGGTGAGCTTGAGGTAGTCGATGGTTTGCTGGTCGATGTAGAACATCGCCGCAGTAGCGCCGTACTCCGGGCACATGTTGGAAATGGTCGCGCGGTCGCCGATGGACAGGCTGTCCGCCCCCTCGCCGAAGAACTCGACCCAGGCGCCCACCACGCGTTCCTTGCGCAGGAACTCGGTCAAGGCCAGGACGATGTCGGTGGCGGTGATGCCCGGCTGGCGCTTGCCGGTCAGCTGGACACCAACGATGTCGGGCAGGCGCATCATCGAGGCGCGGCCAAGCATCACGGTTTCCGCTTCCAGGCCGCCAACGCCGACGGCGATCACGCCCAAGGCATCGACGTGGGGGGTGTGGCTGTCGGTGCCGACGCAGGTGTCCGGGAAGGCCACGCCGCCGCGCGCCTGGATCACCGGGCTCATCTTCTCCAGGTTGATCTGGTGCATGATGCCGTTGCCGGCCGGAATCACATCGACGTTCTTGAACGCGGTCTTGGTCCACTCGATGAAGTGGAAGCGGTCCTCGTTGCGCCGGTCTTCGATTGCCCGGTTCTTCTCGAAGGCCTCCGGATCGAAGCCGGCATGCTCGACGGCCAGGGAGTGGTCGACGATCAGCTGGGTCGGCACCACCGGGTTGACCTTGGCCGGGTCCCCGCCCTGCTCGGCAATGGCGTCACGCAAACCGGCCAGGTCGACCAGCGCGGTCTGGCCGAGGATGTCGTGGCAGACCACCCGCGCCGGGTACCAGGGAAAGTCCAGGTCGCGCTTGCGCTCGATCAGCTGCTTGAGCGAATCGGTCAGCGTGGCCGGATCGCAACGCCGCACCAACTGCTCGGCCAGCACGCGGGAGGTATACGGCAGCTTGGCGTAAGCGCCAGGCGCGATGGCGTCGATCGCCTCGCGGGTATCGAAATAGTCCAGCGCAGTACCGGCCAGGTGTTTGCGGTATTGAGTGTTCATCACTGGCGATCCTTGAGCGGCACGAACTTGAGGTCTTCGGGGCCGACGTAGTTGGCGCTCGGGCGGATGATCTTGCCGTCGATGCGCTGCTCGATCACATGGCTGGACCAGCCGGCGGTGCGGGCGATGACGAACAGCGGGGTGAACATGGCGGTGGGCACGCCCATCATGTGGTAGCTGACCGCGCTGAACCAGTCGAGGTTGGGGAACATCTTCTTGATCTCCCACATCACGCTTTCCAGGCGCTCGGCGATGTCGAACATCTTGCTGCTGCCCTGCTCGGCGGAAAGCTCGCGAGCCACTTCCTTGATCACCTTGTTGCGCGGATCGGCGACCGTGTAGACCGGATGACCGAAGCCGATCACCACTTCCTTCTTCTCGACCCGGGCACGGATATCGGCCTCGGCCTCGTCCGGGTTGTCGTAGCGCTTCTGGATCTCGAAGGCCACCTCGTTGGCGCCACCGTGCTTGGGGCCGCGCAACGCGCCGATACCGGCGGCGATGGCCGAGTACATGTCCGAACCGGTGCCGGCCACCACCCGCGAGGCGAAGGTGGAGGCGTTGAACTCGTGCTCGGCGTAGAGGATCAGGCTGGTGTGCATGGCGCGCACCCAGCTGTCCGCGGGCTTCTCGCCATGCAGCAGGTGGAGGAAGTGGCCGCCGATGGAGTCATCGTCGGTGTCCACCTCGATGCGCTTGCCGTTGTGGCTGAAGTGGTACCAGTACAGCAGCATCGAGCCCAGGGAGGCCATCAGCTTGTCGGCGATATCGCGGGCGCCGGGATGGTTGTGATCGTCCTTCTCCGGCGACAGGCAGCCGAGCACGGAGACGCCGGTGCGCATCACGTCCATCGGGTGGGCGCTCGGCGGCAGCTGTTCCAGGGCCGTCTTGAGGGCCGCGGGCAGGCCGCGCAGGGCCTTGAGCTTGGCCTTGTAGGCGGTCAGCTCGGCGACATTGGGCAGCTTGCCATGCACCAGCAGGTGGGCGATTTCCTCGAACTCGCAGGTGGTGGCGACATCGAGGATGTCATAGCCACGGTAGTGCAGGTCGTTGCCGCTGCGCCCGACGGTGCACAGCGCGGTGTTGCCGGCGGCAGTGCCGGAGAGGGCGACGGATTTCTTCGGCTTGAAGCCCGGGGTGGTTTCGGTGGCACTCATGCTTATCTCCTCGAATCCTTGTTGTTCTTGCCTGGCACTATCACTTCTTGGCGGCGAACAGCGCGTCGAGCTTCTGCTCGAAGGCGTGGTAGCCAATGCGGTCGTACAGTTCGGCGCGGGTCTGCATCAGCTCGATCACGTTCTTCTGGTGGCCTTCCTGGCGAATGGCGGTATAGACGCTTTCCGCGGCCTTGTTGGCGGCGCGGAAGGCCGACAGCGGGTAGAGCTGGATGGCCACACCGACCGAGGCCAGCTCGTCGCGGGTAAACAGCGGGGTCGCACCGAATTCGGTGATATTCGCCAGCACCGGCACGTTCAGCGCATCGACAAAGCGCTTGTAGGTCGGCAGGTCATAGGCGGCCTCGGCGAAGATGCCGTCGGCACCGGCCTCGACGTAGCGTTGGCAGCGCTCGATGGCGGCGTCGACGCCTTCAGCCTGGATGGCATCGGTACGGGCGATCAGGAAGAAGTCCGGGTCGCTCTTGGCATCGGCGGCGGCGCGCACACGGTCGACCATCTCCTCGCAGGAGACGATTTCCTTGCCCGGGCGGTGGCCGCAGCGTTTGGCGCCAACCTGATCCTCGATATGGGCGGCAGCGGCGCCGGCCTTGATCAGGTTCTTGATGGTGCGCTCGATATTGAAGGCGCTGGGGCCGAAGCCGGTGTCGATGTCCACCAGCAACGGCAGGTCGCAGACATCGGTGATGCGGCGCACGTCGGTCAACACGTCGTCCAGGGTGTTGATGCCCAGATCCGGCAGCCCCAGCGAACCGGCCGCGACACCGCCGCCGGACAGGTAGAGGGCCTTGAAGCCGGCACGTTTGGCCAGCAGCGCGTGGTTGGCGTTGATGGCGCCGATCACCTGCAGCGGCGACTCGATGGCGAGAGCCTGGCGAAAACGCTGGCCTGGGGAAAGCTGACTCATGACTCACCTCTGGGTTTGGCTGTCTTGGATTGCGCGTCCTGGCCCGTCTGGGCTTTGTAATGACGCTCGATATTGCGTTTGGAAGCGCCGATATGACGGCGCATCAGCAGCTCGGCCAACTCGCCGTCACGCTCGGCGATGGCATCGAGAATTCGGTGATGCTCGGCGAAGGCCTGGCGCGGTCGACTGGGCGTCGCGGAAAACTGCAGGCGGTACATGCGCACCAGCTGATACAGCTCGCCGCAGAGCATCTGGCTCAGGGTCTTGTTGCCGCTGCCCTGGATGATCCGGTAGTGGAAGTCGAAGTCGCCTTCCTGCTGGTAGTAGCCGACGCCGGCCTTGAAGGCGGCGTCCTGCTCATGCAGGTCGAGCACTCGGCGCAGCTCGTCGATCTCCACCTGGGTCATGCGCTCGGCGGCCAGGCGACAGGCCATGCCTTCCAGCGACTCGCGGATCTCGTACAACTCGATCAGCTCGTCATGGGACAGCGACACCACCCGCGCCCCGACATGGGGAATACGCACCAGCAGCTTCTGCCCTTCCAGGCGGTGAATGGCTTCGCGCAGCGGCCCACGACTGATGCCATAGGTACGCGCCAGCTCCGGCTCGGAGATCTTGCTGCCCGGGGCGATCTCGCCCTTGACGATGGCGGACTGAATCAGCCGAAAGACATGCTCGGAAAGCGTTTCGGAGTCGTCCTGAATGGTTCGGGGCAAGGCGAGATCGCTCGACATATTGTCAACACCAATATGATTAGACGGGTAAAAACTACGCTCGCACATCGTAAATGTCAAACACACAGCATGGACTGTCGACAATCCTTGCAATCGCAGGCAGCGACCTGAATATGCTTCAACGCAAAAAAATGCCGCACACCCTGGGCGGGAGGCGGCATTTTCAGGTTCGCGGCATGACGCCGAGGACATGAGCGGGCTACGACCCGACCATATAGATGGTCGGGTTGCGACCTACCTAATGGATTGACTCAAGCGGGGATGGCCGAGGCCGCTCGGCAGAAGGTTGCGCCGAGGGTTGCTCGAGCTGCGCGGCGATCGCGGCCGCCTGCGCCTGCAACAGGTCGAGACGGCTGCGCATGCCGAACAGGCCCGTGAAATGCAGGAACATGCGCCAGCCGAATCCCAGCGCATCGCCACGTTTGCGCGGCACCAGGTGCAGGTGCGCGTGGGGAATATGCTGATTGGTGGCTTTACCGTCGTTAACGATCAGGTGCGTGCCCTCGACGCCGAAACCGGCGCGCCGTTGCGCGGCGACCAACTGGTCGAATACACGGTAGAGGTGCTGCCGAGTGGCGGCCTGCAACTGCTCGAGCTTCTCGACGTGCTGAAGAGGAATCAGCAGAACGTGCCCCTGCCCCAGCGGATGTACATCCATAAAGGCAATGCACTGCTCGTCCCGGTAGACCTGGGCCGCAGGCAGTGCGCCATCGATGATGCTACAGAAAATGCAATCCATTCCGATCCCTCGATTGGACATTGATAGGACTCAAGTCGCGCACTGCGGCTCGGCGACTGCAGGCGCGGGATGAGTACGCATAAATAACCGGGCGAGCCACCAGCGATCCCGGGGTAGTACTTTGTTTTCCAGCACGTGGTGCAACTTGGGTAAGTTGCACCCCTCCGGATAGACCTGATGCTCGACGTGGTAGTCGATGTTGGCCCCGAACAGGCCGGTCACGGTGAAAGCGCGCCGCACCAGATCCTGCCTGTCGGCGCGCCCGGATGCGAGCATCGCCATCGGAAAATGCTCGTAGCCGCGTGATACCGGGTTGATCTCCAACGCCAGCAACAGTAGCGGAATCACGAAAGTACGCACGACCTCATACGCCATCCCCTGCCCGCCAAACCAGGCGCAAAAAGGCCTGCCAGCTCTAGCCGCGTGGAGCTGAAGCCGCGCAGCACCTTTGCTCGGGTCGCCCAGATAACGATGGCGACGCTCGTCGCAATCGGTGAAGAAAGAGATGCGAAACAGAACAACCCTGACCAAGCCCGTCGCGGTCCTGCGCGTTCAGCTCAACTATTGATGCATGCCCCCTGCAAAGCGCCTATTACGCGCCTGTCACAGCCGAAAACTCCCATGATAGAATGCCGCCGTTTTTAGCCCGGCCGGACAGGCACGTCATGCCTGCTAAACTCCAAGCCAGACGCACGGGGCCATAGCCCCACGCCCGCCGGTCTTTCCGCTCAGCTGTTGTGCCATATTCAATAGGACTTATGAGACTCGAGCCCTCTGCCCTGCTTTGCTGCCTGTTCCTTTCGCCAGGCCTGGGGCTCGCCGCGGAGAAGACCGTTTACGGCCTCAATGAGTACGCCAGGCTTTACGATCTCGATCTGGAGGTTGCCGCGAAACTGGATACCGGAGCCAAGACCGCTTCCCTGAGCGCACGCGAGATCAAGCGCTTCAAACGCGACGATGAAACCTGGGTCCGCTTCTACCTGGCCATCGACGAGGCCCACGAGCATCCGATCGAGCGGCCGCTGGCGCGGATCAGCAAAATCAAACGCCGCGCCGGGGACTATGACCCCGAAGAAGAAAAAACCTACACCGCACGCCCCGTAATCGAGATGACCCTGTGCATGGGCCAAGCCCTGCGCACCATCGAAGTGAACTTGACCGACCGCAGCGCCTTCCAATACCCGTTATTGATTGGTTCCGAAGCCCTCAAACGCTTCAGCGCGCTGGTCGACCCAAGCCTTAAATACGCAGCAGGCAAGCCTGGCTGCACCACCGACGCAAACCCTGGCGAGTAACTCCCATGCGCTCTCTTACCCTCCATCTGAAAGTCCTGATCACGCTCCTGGTGAGCCTGGGCATTCTGATTACGGCTTACCAGATCTTCATTCTCGGCATCCCGGTGACCGAGGACGAGACAGACGATCTGTGGAACATCGACGCCAAGGTCGAGTTCCAGGCCAACCCTCGCGAGCCGGTCAAGTTGCAGATGTTCGTGCCGCCGCTCAACCAGGACTACGTCAGCCTCAACGAGAGCTTCATCTCCAACAATTACGGGGTGAGCATCAGCCGCGCCGAAGGCAATCGCCGGGTGACCTGGTCCGCCCGGCGCGCCAGCGGCAAGCAGACCCTGTACTACCGCCTGGTGCTGACCAAGCGCTACAGCGGCGAGCAGGCCAAGGCCAAGGGCCCGATCTTCCGCGACAGCCTGCCGGTCGAAGGCCCCGAGAAGATCGCCGCCGAGGCCCTGCTGGCGCCGATCCGCCAGCATTCGGCAGACGTCGAAACCTTTATCAGCGAGACCATCAAGCGGGTCAACGACAGCACCGACGACAACGTCAAGTTGCTGCTTGGCGGCGATGCCTCCAGCGTCAACAAGGCCAATGCCATCGACCTGCTGCTGTCGATCGCCCATGTACCAATGGAGCGCGTGCACACCATTCGCCTGAATGCCGAAGGGCAACAGAGCCCGGAACTCTGGCTGCGCAGCTTCAACGGCGAGAAGTGGCTCTACTTCAGTCCGGAAACCGGCGAGCAGGGCCTGCCGGCCGATCGCCTGATCTGGTGGATCGGTGATGCCGAGCTGATCAAGCTCGAAGGGGGCAAGAAGGCCCAGGTCAGCTTCAGCCTGAACAAGAGCGAGATGAACGCCATTCGACTGGCCCAGCTGTCCGACGAAAGCACCGACGCCGGCTTCCTCGGCTACTCGATGTACGGCCTGCCGCTGTCCACTCAGCAGACTTTCCAGATCATGATGGTGATCCCGGTCGGCGTTCTGGTGATCCTGATCCTGCGCAATCTCGGCGGCCTGCAGACCCTGGGCACCTTCACCCCGGTGCTGATCGCCCTGGCCTTCCGCGAAACCCAGATCGGCTTCGGCATCGTGCTGTTCACCATCATCACCGCATTGGGCCTGTCGCTGCGCTCATATCTTGAGCACCTCAAGCTGCAGATGCTGCCGCGCCTGTCGGTGGTGCTGACGTTCGTGGTGGTACTGATCGCCGTGATCAGTCTGTTCAGCCACAAGCTGGGCCTGGAACGCGGCCTGTCGGTGGCCCTGTTCCCGATGGTGATCCTGACCATGACCATCGAACGCCTGTCGATCACCTGGGAAGAGCGCGGGGGCGGCCATGCCTTCAAGGTCGGTGTCGGCACCCTGATCGCCGCCAGCCTGTCGTTCATGGTGATGAGCATTCCGCAGTTGGTGTATTTCATCTTCACCTTCCCGGCCGTGTTGATGGTGCTGGTCGGCTTCATGCTGGCGATGGGTCGCTACCGCGGCTACCGCCTGACCGAGCTGTTCCGCTTCAAAGCCTTCCTGAAGGATTGAGCCATGCTAGGTCTCTGGAAAACCTGGAAGGCCCTCGAAGCCAAAGGCATCATGGGCATCAACCGGCGCAATGCGGACTACGTGCTTAAGTACAACAAACGGCACCTCTACCCCATCGTCGATGACAAGATCATCACCAAGGAACGCGCCATCGAGGCCGGCATTCACGTGCCGCAGATGTACGGAGTGATTTCCACCGAGAAGGAGATCGACAAGCTCCCGGAGATCATCGGCGGGCGCAACGACTTCGTCATCAAGCCGGCGCAGGGCGCCGGCGGGGACGGCATCACGGTGATCGCCGACCGCTTCGAGGAGCGTTACAAGACGGTCTCCGGGCGGATCATCAGCCACGAGGAGATCGAGCATCAGATCTCCAACATCCTCACCGGCCTCTATTCGCTCGGCGGCCATCGTGACCGGGCGCTGATCGAATACCGGGTGATTCCCGATCAGATCTTCAAGAGCATCAGCTACGAAGGCGTGCCGGACATCCGCATCATCGTCCTGATGGGCTATCCGGTTATGGCCATGCTGCGCCTGCCGACCCGCCAGTCCAACGGCAAGGCCAACCTGCACCAGGGCGCCATCGGCGTGGGTGTGGACCTGGCCACGGGCGTCACCCTGCGCGGCACCTGGCTGAACAACAAGATCAGCAAGCATCCGGACACCACCAATGCGGTGGACGGCGTGCAACTGCCGAACTGGAACGGCTTCATGAAACTGGCGGCCGGCTGCTACGAACTCTGCGGCCTGGGCTACATCGGCGTGGACATGGTCTTGGACCAGGAGAAAGGCCCGCTGATTCTGGAACTCAACGCCCGCCCCGGCCTGAACATCCAGATCGCCAACGACTGCGGCCTCACCCACCGCGCCCATGCGGTCGAGGATCGTCTGGTCGAGCTCAAGGCCAAGGGCATCCAGGAGAGCCCCGAGGAACGCATGCGTTTCTCCCAGGAGCTGTTCGGCCACGCGCCGATCGCCGAAATCTGACGGCACGCGTAGAACCAGCCCGGCCGATGCCGGGCTTTTTTCTGCCTGGCCGCCATCCCACACTCGCCGGCGCTGCAGCGAGCAGACGCGGTCTCAAGCCTCGCCCAGCAGCCCGCTGCTCCTGCCCCTGAGCACCGCCTGGGTGCGGCTACGCACCCCCAGCTTGGCGAACAGCTTGTGCAGGTGCCACTTGATGGTGGCTTCGGACAGGTGCAATGCCTGGGCGATATCGCGATTGGCCAGGCCGGCGGCGACCAGGCGCAGGATATCCAGCTCCCTGGGGCTCACCTGCTGATGGTCGTCCAACGCTTGGGGATCGACTGCCAGTCGACGGCACTGCTCGCGCAGCTGCCGATCCAGCGCCTGCCAGCTCCCCGCACCGCCCACCTGGCTCGCCGACCAGGCATCCCAGAGCGGCAGCAACCACAGTGCATCATCCAGGAACAGGCGCCGATACCCCCTGTGCCAGGCATCCTGCAGGGTCGCCTGAAACAAGGCGAAAGCCCTCTCGGCGCCATTCGTGCGCCAGCACGCCACGGCGAGCAGCAACGACAGGCGCAAGCGCCGTTCGTGCTGGTGCTCGGCCGTCTGCACGGCCAGGCAGGCCTCCAGCAGCGCCAGCGCGCGCGGCGCCCGACGCTCGGCCAATGCCAGTCGCGCCTGGCACAGCACCAGCGTCACGGCGGCATCGCCGTTGCCCCCTACCGGCAACTCCGCCAGCTGTCGCTGCAACTGCAGGCAGATCCGCTCGGCCTCATGGGGACGGCGCAACCACAGGAGAAACTGCACCCGACAACCCATGGCCTGCGCGTAAACCCGCTCGTAGCCTGGCCCTTGCAGCCCCGTCAGCCACTCATCGAGCTGTTCCAGGGCCGGCTCGCACTCGCCGGCGTAGAAGCGCGCGCGCACCATCACCAGCTGACCGCGACTGACCAGCTCGACCGGCGTGGCGAGATCGCGGCGACTGGTGGCCAAGGGCAGTTCGGCGAGGATCGCGGCGTGCCGGTCCTGCTCATACAGCAGGTCGGCATAGGCCAGGGCCAGCACACCCCCCACCCGGCTGTGCCTGCCGAAGGCCCGCTCGACCCGGGCGCGAGCGACCTCCGCCAGGGTGCGCCCGCGCTCGAGGCGCGCCTGCTCCTTGCACAGCAGCGCCTCGATCAGTCTGAGCACCACACGCAAGTACTCGCTAGCGGTGCGCCGCAGGCTCTCGCGTGCCAGGCCGAGCGACCGCGACGCCTCGCCGTAGTCACCAAGCAGGGCGTGAGCGGCCGCCTGCACGCACGCCAGGCTGGCGCGAATCTCCGGCTGATCGAGCGGCACCCGACCGAGCCAGTGCCGACTGATGGCGAGACAGTCCTGCAGTCGGTCCTGATAGAGCTGGACCAGGGCCTTGATCAACTGAGCCACGGCGAGCAGCTCGTGGGGCCTGTCGTGCAGCGCCTGCCCCTGCTGCAGCAGGCGCGCGCTGATGTCCTCGATCAGCGCCTCGGCATCGAGGTATTTCTGCTCGAAGGCCAGCTGCCAGGCGTAGAAGACCTGGAACACCGGGTACTCGCGAATCACCTGCGCCGGCAACGCCGCCACGCTGGAGAGAATGCCGTAGAGCTGGTTGTCGGCGAGCAGGCGCGCACCCTGACGCGCCAGCAATCCGGCGGCGAAGGCATACTCACCGGCAGCCAGGGCATAGTTGACCGCCCTGTCCAGCAGGCTCCGCTGCTCGCACCAGCGCGCGGCCGCCAGCTGCAACCGCCGCCCATCGCCGCGCCTGAGCAGGCGCCCGCGCAGGCATTCGGCGAACAGCTGATGGTAGCTGAACCACTCGCCTTGCTCGTCCAGGGCGGTGATGAACAGTTGCTCGTTCTGCAGCCGTCGCAGGATTGCCCCGGCATCTTCCCGGCCGGTGAGCGCATTGCACAGATCGGCACTGAACTGCTCGAGCACGGACGTCTGCTCGAGGAACAGCCGCAGGTCCGGCGCCAGCCGAGCCAGTACATCCTCGTTGAGGTAGTCGGCGATATGACGCTCGCTACCGGAGAATTCCGCGATGAAAGCAGCGGGATCAGGGTGCCGAGCCAGGGACAGGGCGATCAACTGCAGCGCACCGATCCATCCCTCGCTCCGCCGGTGCAGCCGCTCGACCTGCTCACTGCTCAGGCGCAGTTGCTGGAGCTCGAGGAGATAGGTCGCGGTTTCCTCGGCGCTCACACGCAGGTCCTCGGCGCGCAGCCAGGCTGTATCGTCGCCATGTAATGGCCGTCCTTCGCCTGAGCGCGGCCTGGAGCGCGTGCCGGCGATCAGCCGGACATGCGCCGGCAGCCCCTCGATCAGGCCCTGCACCAGGGGTCTGAGGGCGGGATGGCGGATACTGTGAAAGTCATCGAGGATCAGGTACAGCTCACCCTCGACCTGCCTGAGTTCGCTCAGGAAGGCAGCGAGCAAGGCTTGGGCCGGCTGACTCGCCCCCCCCTGCGCGCCTTCCAGGATGGAGCCGCCGAAGCCCGGCAACTGTGTGTCGATGGCCGCGAGCAGATAGTGCAGCAGGCGCAGCGGCTCGCTGTCCGCCTCGTCGCAGGACAGCCAGGCCACCCGCGCCCCGGACGCCTGCAGGCGCTGGCGCAACTGGCCGAGCAAGGTGCTTTTGCCGTAGCCCGCTGGCGCACAGAGGATGACCAGGCGCCGCTCACGGGCCTCGATCAGCCGCTGGAGCAACGCCCTGCGTATCAGCTGCGGACGAGCGCCGACCACGCCGGGCGCCAGCTTGGTACGCAGCAGCGACAGGGAGGGCGGCAGCGACAAGCCCTCGAGGCTCATGGCGCGACCAATCCCAGTTCCTGGGCGCGGCGGATCGCCTGGGTCCGATTGCGTACCCCGAGCTTCTCGTAGATGTTGTGCAGGTGCCATTTGACGGTCCCCAGGGCCAACGCCAGGCGCTGGCCGATGGAGTCGTTGGCCAGTCCCTGTGCCGCCAGTTGGATCACTTCGGCCTCGCGCTCGGTCAAGCCTTCGGCCAGCGGCACCTCGGCCTGCAGGGCGTCCTGACCCGGCCAGATCGCCAGAATCGAGCGAATGAACGCCTGCAGGGCCGGATAGCGCTCGCCCGCCTCGAGCTGCGACAAGAGCCGACGAACCGGAGCCCCCTCCTCGATGAACAGGCTGCGCAGTGCGTCGTGTTCCGCGCGCGACAGACACTGCACCAGCAGGCTCTGCGCGCGCTCCTGATAGCCCAGGTGCTGGTGGCTGAGCGCCGCCAGAAGGTCCAGGCGCAAGCGCTGTAGCCCATGCCAGTCGTCCTGCAGCGGTCCGCGCAGCTGGGCAATCTCGTGCAGCGCCTCGCTATGATGATCGCGCGCCTGCAGCAGGCGGATGCGCGTCAGCCCCCGAACCCAGAGCACTGGATTGCAGGCCAGGTGCCGGTAGTGCCCGGCCAGACCGGGCCAGTCGACGTCGTTGAGGCGCTGCTCGGCGCGCGTGAGCCGCTCGGCGCCCGGCTCCTGGAGCAGCTGCGTCACCTCGTCGCCGAGCGCCTGGGCCTGGAAGCGCCATGCGCGGTTGCCGGCGGCCAGTTGCTGCATGCGCAGCAAGGTGGCCCGGGCTTCTTTCGGCTTGCCCAGGGCACGCTGGACCTGAGCCAGGCACAGCATGCCCTGGGCATACAGGTCGACCGGGTTGATCACATCGACCGTGGCCAGGGCCCAGCGCAGGCGCTCCTCGACACCCTCGAGGCGGCCCTGATGGTAGTCGATCAACGCCCCGCTGATGGTCGGCAACGCCAGGGCGCGGGCATTCGTGGCGAAGCATGGCGCGGTGCGTGCGCGCAATTGCGCGAACAGCTGCCCGGCCCGTTTGATCTGCCCCTGCTGCAGGCACAGCAACACCTCCACATTGGCCAGCTGCATGCCCAGGTAGTGCCCCTCCAAAAAGTGATTGCGCTGCTGCGCCAGCGCCAGCAGGCGTCGCGCCGACTCGCCCTCCCCGAGCACCACGTTGGCCAGGGCACCGACGATCAGCATGGCCATCTCGAGAAACGCGGTGTGCCCCCCCAGCTGCAGCTCGACCCTGCGCGCGAGGGCGACGCAGCCGGGCAGATCGTCCTTCTGCAGGGCGATAAGCGCTTTGATCGTCAGGGTCGCCAGCACGCTGTCCTCGAGGTCGGCCGCCGCCTCGGCCATCCGCCAACGGTGCAACTGCTCGTCGAGCATACGGTTGGCCTCGGCCAGATCCAGCTCCGCCGCACGGCTCCAGACGTCGGCCAGCACCAGCATCGGATAGTCCTGGGCAATCTCGTCCGGCACATGCTGGCGCCACTTGTAGATCAAGTGCAGTTGACCGCGATTGATCAGCTCCAGACCACAGCCGTCGACCAGGGCGGCGAGCATCCGTGGGTCTTCGGCCAGGCAGGCGTGCTCGATCGCCAGATTCTGCATGCGGTGCGTGGCAAACCACAGGCTGGCCTTGAAATGCAGCTGCTTGAATCGCTCGGGGTCGCGCCCCTGCAGGCGCCGGCGCAGGAACTCGGCGAACAGGTTATGGAAGCGGTACCAGTGCCGCTGGCGATCGAGCGGCAGCAGGAACAACTGCATGGCTTCCAACGCCTCCAGCATTTGCTGGCCATCCTGCCGGCCGGCCAGGGTATTGGCCAGGTCGCCACACAGCTGCTGGGCGATCCCCAAGGCCTCCAGCAGCTGCTGCTGATCGGCCGGCAACTGCTCGAACACAGTGCGCAGCAGGTAATCGCCGACGGTCGCTGGACTCGTTCCCAGGTCGGCCAGCTGTTGCCAGGCCTGGGGTTGCTGACGCAACCAGAGGCTGGCCAGGTGCACGCCCACCACCCAGCCTTCGGTGTGGCGGTACAGCGCCGCCAATGCCGGGGCTTCCAGCTGCAGGCCATGGCGCGCCAGATAGTCGCCGGTCTCGGCCTGGCTCAAGCGCAACTCGCCCTCGCCGATCTCCAGCAGCAGCCCCTTGGCGCGCAGGGTGGCCAGTTTCAGCGCCGGTTGCGAGCGGCTGGCCAGGGCCAGGACGAAGCCCGCGGGTGCATAACGGATCAAGCGCTCCAGCGCCGCCAGCAGCTCGGTATTCTGAATCAGGTGCAGGTCGTCGAGGACCAGCAGAAGCGGCGCCTGCACCTGCGCCAGGTCCGCCAGCAGCGTCTCCGTCACCGCGGCGACGGGCACCCCCATGGTGTTCTGCAGGTAGCCACGGGCTGCCAGGCCGAGGCCCGGGACCAGGCTTTCAAGCGCCTCGATCAAGTGCAGGAAGAAGCGCGCCGGCTCGTCGTCATCGGCATCCAGTGACAGCCAGGCCACCGCGTAGCCGGCAGACGCCTTCTGCTGCGCCAGGGCGCTGAGGGTCCAGGTCTTGCCGAAACCGGCCGGCGCGGAGAACAGCAGCACGCGCGCATGGGGCTGGGTCGACAGCGCCGCCTCGATCCGCGGCCTGGGCAGTGCTTCGATGGACGCCTCGGGCGGGCCGAACTTCCAGTGCAGCGGGCTCCCGGCGGCAGGACCCAACGTCTCATCCATGGCCTCGATCCCCTGACTGGTTACGAACTGGCACTATCGTGCAGCATTATTTTCCGGCCGGTCATACTAATCAGCCGCTGCCCGCCGCGCAAACCTACGCGCAAACCCTAGGATGAATGGTGACGGCGTTCTACAATCGGCGTCCGCGCTCGTCCGAATACCTCGAATGTCTACTTGTCTCGTTCACCCTCTGCCCTATCGCGCCGACCCTGCCGAGTTTTTCGCTGCCGTACGCCAGGCCCCGGGAGCGGTCCTGCTGGACGCCGGGCGCCCGGCGGCGCAGCGCGGACGCTACGACCTGATCAGCGCCTGGCCCATGGCGGAGTTCGTTCCCGCGCCCGACGAAGCGGGCGAGGCTTTTCTGCAGCGCCTGCGCGACGGCCTGAGCGCCCTCGGCCCGGCAGAGCCGCCCGGCGACCGCCCCCTGCCGTTTGCCGGCGGACTGATCGGCTACCTGGGCTACGACTTCGGTCGGCGCCTGGAAAAACTGCCAGCGCAGGCGGTCGACGACCTCGGGCTGAGCGATGCGCGCTTCGGCCTGTATGCCTGGGCGCTGATCAGCGATCACCAGCTGGGGACCAGTCAGCTGCTGTTTCATCCGCGCCTGGCGAGCGAAGAGCGCGAGCGTCTGATTACCCTGTTCGAGAGGGTTGCCACCGACCCGCCACCCTCCTTCACCCTGCTCGGCGCCTTCGAGGCCGATCTCGACGAAGCCGGGTATCGCCAGGCCATCGAGCGCATCCAGGCCTATATCCAGGCCGGCGACTGCTACCAGGTAAACTTCGCCCAGCGTTTTCGCAGCCATTACCAGGGTGATCCCTGGGCTGCCTACCAGGCTCTGCGCAGCGCCTGCCCGACGCCCTTCGCCGGCTACCAGAGCCTGCCGGACGGGGCGATCATCAGCCTGTCGCCGGAACGCTTCATGCGGGTCAGCCAGGGCCTCGTCGAGACCCGCCCCATCAAGGGCACGCGGCCGCGCGAGGCGGACCCACAGCAGGACGCCGCCCAGGCCCACGCGCTGATGACCAGCCTGAAGGATCGCGCCGAAAACCTGATGATCGTCGACCTTCTGCGCAACGACCTGGGCCGCAGTTGCCGCACCGGCTCGGTGCGGGTCCCGGAGCTGTTCGCCCTCGAGAGCTATCCCAACGTCCACCACCTGGTCAGCGCGGTGACCGGCGAGCTGGCCGCCGGCAAGGACGCCCTGGACCTGATCGCCGGCAGCTTCCCCGGCGGCTCGATCACCGGCGCCCCGAAGATTCGCGCCATGCAGATCATCGACGAGCTGGAGCCGACCCGGCGCGCGCTCTATTGCGGCTCGTTGCTCTATCTGGATGTGCGCGGCGAGATGGACAGTTCGATCGCCATCCGCAGCCTGCTGGCCAAGGACGGGCAGATCAGCTGCTGGGGCGGTGGCGGGATAGTCGCGGACTCGGCCTGGCAGGCGGAGTATCAGGAGTCGATCACCAAGGTGAAGGTGCTTCTGCAGACCCTGGAGCAGTTCTGCGACTCATAAGAAAGGCCCGCGACAGCGGGCCTCGTTCTTTCTCACGTCGCGACTACAGGCTCAATGAGCGAGTGGACGCCTTGAGGAACTCATGCTTGAGGTCTTCGTAGCTGTGCACCGCCGGAAACTGCGGGAACTCGCGGATCACGTTGTCCGGCGCATGGAACAGGATGCCGGCATGGGCCTCGCTGAGCATGGTGGTGTCGTTGTACGAATCGCCCGCGGCGATCACCCGGTAGTACAGGCTCTTGAAGGCGATTACCGACTGGCGCTTGGGGTCCCTCTGGCGCAGCTGATAGTTCACCACTCGGCCACTGTCGTCGGTGATCAGCTTGTGGCACAGCAGGGTCGGAAAGCCCAACTGGCGCATCAGCGGCTGGGAGAATTCGTAGAAGGTGTCGGAGAGGATCACCACCTGAAAGCGCTCGCGCAACCAGTCGACGAACTCCACCGCACCGTCCAGCGGCTTGAGGGTGGCGATCACCTCCTGGATGTCGGCCAGCTTCAGGCCATGCTCGTCGAGGATGCGCAGACGCTGCTGCATCAGCACGTCATAGTCGGGAATGTCCCGGGTGGTCGCCTTCAGCGCATCGATACCGGTTTTTTCCGCGAAGGCGATCCAGATTTCCGGAACCAATACGCCTTCCAGGTCGAGACAAGCGATTTCCATGGGACACTCCTAGCTTGGGCCTGAATGAAGGCGGCACTCTAGCGGCTCGCCCAAAGCCGCGCAACGCGGGCCCTTATACCCAAACACCTTGGTCGACATGGGATTTGATTATTTAGCCGCATAAAGCCTTTTTGCTACCATCCCCGGCACAGCGCGCCAGCGGGCGCGGGCAGCCCTGGCGAGCGGCAGGCTTTATCGCCACACCCGGCCGGTTGTCCATGCCCCTGCAAGCGACCATAACCAGGAATCTAGCCCGATGAGCCATCCCTTCGATGTAGCCGAACTGGCCGCGACCTATGCAAACAAGTCGCCCCAGGACATTCTCAAACTCGCTTTCGAGCATTTCGGCGATGAGCTGTGGATTTCCTTCAGCGGTGCCGAAGACGTGGTACTGGTGGACATGGCCTGGAAGCTCAATAAACAGGTCAAGGTCTTCAGCCTCGATACCGGCCGCTTGCACCCGGAGACCTATCGTTTCATCGACCAGGTACGCGAACACTACGGCATCGCCATCGAGGTGCTGTCGCCCGACGCCACGGCACTCGAAGCCATGGTCAAGGCCAAGGGCCTGTTCAGCTTCTACAAGGACGGCCACGAAGAGTGCTGCGGCATCCGCAAGATCGCTCCGCTGCGCAAGAAGCTGGCCACGGTGAAGGCCTGGGCCACCGGCCAGCGCCGTGACCAGAGCCCCGGCACCCGTAGCCAGGTCGCCGCGGTGGAGATCGATGGGGCCTTTTCCACTGCCGACAAGCCGCTGTACAAGTTCAATCCCCTGGCGCAGATGAGCAGCGAGGACATCTGGGCCTATATCCGCATGCTCGAGCTGCCCTACAACAGCCTGCACGAGCGCGGCTTCATCAGCATCGGCTGCGAGCCCTGCACCCGCCCGGTCCTGCCCAACCAGCACGAACGCGAGGGGCGCTGGTGGTGGGAAGAAGCCACGCAGAAGGAGTGCGGCCTGCACGCCGGCAACCTGATCGCCAAGCAATAACCGCGGCGAAGCCTGGCCCAGAACTCTGCAGTCGAGCCATGCATAATGCCCCTATCGGCCGATCGGGGCATTTTTCGTTGGGCGACCGACAGTGACGCCGACGGGCGTTGTGAGCGAACCGCAGCCCCTGCAACAATCCCCCCATTCCTCGGCCTGACGACACGGCTTGGCAAATCGACGAACAAGGAGCTCTTGGCATGAACCTGCAGCAATCCATCGGCAACGCTCTGGGCGTGCGCGCACTCGACACCCCGGCGGAGCTCGCCAGCGAAGTGCAGCGGCGTCTGGCATTCATCAAGGAGCGGCTCGGACAATCCGGCTGCAGCACCCTGGTGCTGGGCATCAGCGGCGGCGTGGACTCCCTGACGGCCGGGCTGCTCTGTCAGAAGGCGGCCGCCGAACTGCGTGCCGAAGGCCGGCAGGCGGAATTCATCGCCGTACGCTTGCCCTACCGTGACCAGCAGGATGAGGCCGATGCCCAGTGGTCGCTGCGCGTGATCAATCCTGATCGCATCGAAACGGTCAACATCGCTGCCTGCGTCGACGGCTTGATGTCGGCCCTGCAACCGGCAGACAACGCCGCCAGGAACGACTTCGTCAAAGGCAACATCAAGGCGCGCGCGCGCATGGTGGCGCAGTATGCCCTGGCCAACTACAACAACGGCCTGGTAGTCGGCACCGATCATGCGGCCGAAGCGGTCATGGGCTTCTTCACCAAGTTCGGCGACGGTGCCTGCGACCTGGCCCCTCTGACCGGCCTGGTCAAGGGGCAGGTCCGACAGATCGCCACGCTACTGGGCGCACCGGAGGCACTGGTGTACAAGACGCCCACCGCCGATCTGGAGGAGCTCGAGCCCGGCAAGCCGGACGAAAAGGCCTATGGTTGCACCTATGAACAGATCGATGACTTCCTGCTCGGGCGCGCCGTGGCGAAAGAGGCCGAAGAGCGCATCATCCAGACCTACCGCAGGACCGAGCACAAGCGCAGCCTGCCCTATACCCCCTGATCGACTCGCTCGCGGCGGCAGGCAATGCGCGATGCGGCTGGACCGGCAATCCGCCGCTTCCTCCGTCATGCGAGCGCTCGAACAGCGCAGGCTTGCATCTGATCGCCGCCACTGCGGCGACCTGCTAGCGTTGCTGAAGATCCGGCCACTGCGTGAGGCGCCATGACCCAGGAAGAAATAGCCCGCTATTGCCTGCAGCTGCCCGGCGCACGCGAAGACTTCAAATGGGGCAACAACCAGGTGTTTTCCGTGGCCGGCAACAAGATGTTCGCGGTACTGAACTTCCTCGGCCACGATCTGGCCTGCAAAGTCGACAGCGACCTGTTCCTTGGCTATGTCGACCGACCCGGCATCCGCCCGGCGCCCTACCTGGCAAGGGCCCACTGGATCAGCATGAGCTGCACGCACCTGCCCCTGGGCGACGCCGAGCTGTGCCAGCTGCTGACTCGCGCCCACCAGCTGGTGGTGCGCCGGCTACCCAAATGCCGGCAGGTCGGCCTGCTGCTGGACGACTGAGGCCGAGGCTCAGCCTGCGGCGGTGCTCCAGTCGATCAGGCCTATCTGCCAGGTGGCCAGGATCAGCAGGCCGAACACAATCCGATACCAGGCGAAAGCGGTATAGCCGTGATTGCCGATGAAGCGCAACAGCGCACGCACGGCGATCATGGCAAAGATGAACGAGGTGACGAAGCCGATGGCGAACACCGGCAGATCGGCCGGCAGGAACAGCTCGCGATACTTGTAGCCGGAGTACACCGCGGCACCGACCATGGTGGGTATCGCCAGAAAGAACGAGAACTCGGTCGCCGCCTTGCGCGACAGGCCGAACAGCAGCCCGCCGATGATGGTGGCGCCGGAGCGGGAGGTCCCCGGGATCATCGCCAGGCACTGGGCGCAACCGATCTTCAGCGCCTGCTGCCAGCTCATGTCATCGACCCTTTCGGCCAGCACCTGATGGGTCCGTTGTTCGGCCCAGAGCATGGCCACACCCCCTACCACCAGCGCGCTGGCGACCGTGATCGGGTTGAACAGAAACTCGTGGATCAGGTCGGCAAAGGTCACCCCCAGCAGCACCGCGGGAATGAAGGCGATCAGCAGGTTGCCGGTGAAGCGCTGGGCCACGCGCTCTTTCGGCAGCCCCAGCACAACATCGAAGAGTTTCTGCCGGTACTCCCAGACCACGGCAAGAATGGCGCCCAATTGGATGATGATATTGAACGCCATCTCTCGCTCACCGGAAAAGTCGATGAGATCCGCGACTATGATCTGGTGACCCGTACTGGAAATCGGCAGGAACTCGGTAATACCTTCGACAATACCTAGAATCAAGGCCTGTACGGCCAACCACAGTTCCATCAAAACTCCCGGGGCGCACGGCAGCGGCCGCGCAAATAACATGTCATTGAAGTAATCGAGTGCTAGAGAACGGGTCTGGGACCCATGTTTCGCCGTGAGGTTCCCACGCGTTGCCAATAAACCTCAGATAACTTAGGTTTTCCGCGCGAGGGCCGAAATGCTATCAGAGAAAGCGGCACTATCGCCGTATCTGTGCAAAGTCTTGCGCAGCTAATCTGGCCCCGCCAAGGCGAGCCTGAAATAATTCTGTCAGCCGAGCTGGCCATATAACCTAGTGGTGCAATCCCACTCCCCGATTTCAATTACAACAACAGGGAGCCCCTTACGATGAATAGCCTCCGAAACCTGCCCATCAGCCGCCGCCTGTGGCTGATCTCGGCCGTCGCCATCGTCATGCTGTGCGTTCAGGGCGGATTGATGCTGCAGCAACTGCACAGCGGCCTGTATGCCGCCAAAGGCGAGAAGACCAAGCATGTGGTGCAGGGCGCAATGGGCATCCTCCGCCACTACCAGGGGCTGGAAAGCAGCGGCGCCCTGAGCCGTGAGCAGGCCCAGCAACAGGCGATGGATATGATCCGCGGCCTGCGCTATGCAGGCCAGGAGTACTTCTGGATCAACGACCAGACGCCGACCATGATCATGCACCCGACCAATCCCAAGCTGGAAGGACAGAACCTTTCGGGCTTCAAGGATCCGGACGGCAAGGCCCTGTTCAACGAAATGGTGCGCATCAGCAAGGCCGAAGGCGCCGGCCAAGTTGACTACCGCTGGCCGAAACCGGGCTCGAGCGAGCCGGTCCCCAAAGTCTCCTACGTCGAATTGTTCCAGCCGTGGGGCTGGATCATCGGCTCCGGCGTATACGTCGATGATGTCGAGGCCGAGTTCAGGACCCAGGCGCTGGGCGCACTAGGGGTGGGCCTGATCATCACCCTGCTGATGGCCGCGCTGGTGATGCTCATCGCACGCAGCATCGCCCGGCCGCTACGCGACGCGGTGGAGGCCATGGCCAATATCGCCAGCGGCGAAGGCGATCTGACCCGCACCCTGGATACCGCCGGGCGCGACGAGCTGGCGGCGCTGGCCGGACACTTCAACGCCTTCACCGGCAAGGTTCGCCAGGTGATTCGCCAATCGCTCGAGTCCGCCGGCACCCTCGATCAGGCCGCCCGTTCGCTCGGCGGGATTGCCGAGAACGCGCAACAACACAGCCAGCAGCAATCGCAGCAAATGGAGCTGGTGGCAACAGCGGTCAGCCAGGTGACCTACGGCGTGCAGGATGTGGCGAAGAACGCCGAACACGCCTCCAGCGAGGTACGTAGCGCCGAAGAGCAGGCCCTGCAAGGTCAACAGAATATCGACGCCAGCTTGCGCCAGATCAGCCAGCTGTCCGCCACCATCGACCAGGCGGTGGCCGTGATGCACGCCCTGGCCGAGGAAAGCACGCAGATCGGTAGCGTCCTGGAGGTGATTCGCTCGATCGCCGAACAGACCAACCTGCTCGCCCTCAACGCCGCCATCGAAGCGGCCCGCGCCGGAGAACAGGGTCGCGGCTTTGCCGTGGTGGCCGACGAGGTGCGTTTGCTCGCGCAGCGCACACAACAATCGACCGCCGAGATTCAGGGCATGATCGAGCGCCTGCAGGGCAACTCCGAGGCCGCGGTGAAGGTCATCAACGAGAGCAGTCAAGCCTCTCAGCTGACCGTCGAGCAGGCCAGCCAGGCCGGCGAGAGCCTGGCCCTGATCGCCCAGTCATTGCGCAACCTGACCGGCTTGAATGCTTCCATCGCCAGCGCCACACTGCAACAATCGCAGGTGGTCGAAGACATCAACCAGAACGTCACCCAGGTGGCGGGGTTGGCACATGACAATGCCCATGCGGCCGAGCAGTCCAGCGAGGCTGGACAGCGCCTGGTGCAGATGGCCGAGCAGCTCAACGGACTCTTGAGGCAGTTTCGCGTATGAGGCAAACATGAGCGGCATGGAGCATCAGGAAGTCGACCTCAGCAGGCCGCAGAACCAGGACCTGATCTGGGATCTGGACAGCATCGCTCGGCGGGAGCTCGCCGAGCGTTTCATCAAACTGTTCGAGAACCGCCTGTGCGTGTACTCGGAGTCCGTGCGCCAGCTCTATACCAACTACGACCTGCACTTTCCCAGCGACCTAGGCCGTAAGATGGTGGTGCTGCCCAACCCCTACGCCTTCCATGACACCCTGCACGGCATCGAGTCACTGGCCGTGCGCAAGACCGGCCTCTGCGTGCTGCCCGGTGCCTTGCTGGGCAAGCCCGGCCTGCTCCTGGCCACCCAGATCAAGGAAGGCGGGCCGGCCCCCAAGACCATGCCGTTCAAGCCGGCCCTGGCGCAGATCATCAGCAATCAGAAGAAGATGGGCGACCTGTTCCTGCCGATCATGATGAAAGGCGACTTGCGCGAGTTCGATCAGCAAATGCCCTACATCCACCTGCATCGCCTGCAGATCAGTCGCCTCAGCCGCCTGTCCACCTTCGAGCGCGATGACATCCAGCAGACCATCACCCGCAAACTGCTGATGCTCTATCGCCAGGCCGACAGCCTGGTCTGCTAGGTCGTGGCCCGGCCAGCTCAGCGTTTTTGACTACAGGCGCAGCAGACTGATCCAGGCCAGCAGCAGGCTGATCGTCACCACTATGGTCAAGGGCCGCCGCAAGGCCGGATACCACTTGGGCGCCAAGCCCAGCTTGACTGCGCGCAAGTCGGCAAAGTAGAGCAGCACGAAGGCCAGCAGAAACACCGGCAGGGCGAAGCCAAAAGGCAGGCCGCTGGCTATCGCGACCCATCCCAGCATCGGCGGGATCACCGACAGGCCGAGCTGCAGCTTGGCGCGCTCATCGCTCGCCTCGGCGCGCATCGCCAGCCCCCAATGAATCGCCCCCATGAATGCCAGGATTACCGCCGCGTAGTCCAGCAGCGCAGACATGACATAGGGGCGCCAGGCAAACGGGGTGATCCAGATGCCCAGAGCCCCGCTAACGAAAGGAATCAGGCCGGCGTAGCCGAGGTGCATGGCCAGTTGCTGGGGATGCTTGGCTTCGAAGGGATGCATCGCGAACTCCTGTCAGATGTGCGCTCAGGGTAGCCAGACATTGGTCTCCCCTGCAAACCAGCGGGACTCGAATCGCTCAGCTCCGGCCGGCGCTTCCGCAGTCGTCCCCGGAGCCCCATCAGACCCAGCTCCATCGCAGCGGGCGCAACGCCAGACGCCAGCATGTGCAGGAGCATTTTCCCCCAGGTTGGCAGAGGGCAGAATCCCGGGAGAACTCATGGCCGCTTGCCATTAACCGGCGCACTTGGCATAAAGTCAGGCCAATATCGACAAGGAAGTGCCCGATGCGAACGCTCCGTCGCGCCCTAGTGAGTCTCCTGCTGTTGCTGGGTCTTGGCCTCGGCATCGGCCTGTATTTCATTGCCAATCCCAACCTGCCCGTCTATCAGGAGCCGACACGCCTCCACTATCTGGACCAGTGGAGCGAAGAACAACGCCAGACCTACTATTACACCCCCCAGGGCACCCGAGTTAAGGGTTTGCGCTACGACTGGTTCGGCGCCCTCGAACTGCCCCTGAGCACGCGCAAGTTCGCCACCCCAGATTACCTCGCACGCTTCGGCTTTCTGGTCGACCCCAATCAGAGCGCCAGTGAACGCAATCCGGCGAACCTCCCGGTCGGTTTCGCTCGCCATGAAGACAGCGCGAACGGCATCCAGTACCTGGACATCAGTTGCGCGGCCTGCCACACCGGCGAGCTGCGCTATCAGGGCGAAGCCGTGCGCATCGACGGTGGGCCGGCCCTGCATTCGCTCGCCTCGACCGTACCCACACTCAAAGGCGGCGGATTCGGCCAGGCCCTCGGCATGAGCATGGCGTTCACCTACTACAACCCCCTCAAGTTCAGACGCTTCGCCAAGGAGGTCCTCGGCGAGCAATACCCTGAAGGGCGTGATCAGCTGCGCCGCGACTTCAAGGACGTGCTCGATCGCCTGCTCGATACCGCCTACAACGACTGGCATCGCGGACTCTATCCGACCGAGGAAGGCTTCGGCCGCACCGATGCCTTCGGACGCATCGCAAACAGCGTATTTGGCGACGCGATCGATCCGGCCAACTATCGCATCGCCAACGCGCCGGTGAGCTATCCCCATGTCTGGGATATCTGGAAGTTCGACTGGGTGCAGTGGAACGGTTCGGCCATGCAGCCGATGGCACGCAATATCGGCGAAGCCCTTGGCGTCGGGGCGACCCTGCACCTGCTCGACGACCGCGGACAGTCCGTTACAGAAGACGAACGCT
This sequence comes from Pseudomonas sp. LPB0260, assembly GCF_013388395.1. Lineage (NCBI taxonomy): Bacteria > Pseudomonadati > Pseudomonadota > Gammaproteobacteria > Pseudomonadales > Pseudomonadaceae > Pseudomonas > Pseudomonas sp. LPB0260. Next base: position 617,536 of record NZ_CP058247.1, read on the forward strand.
ATGCCTCCAGCGTGCGTCTGCGCGATCTGTACACCCTAGAGGAAACCCTGCAAGAGTTACAGCCGCCAGCCTGGCCCGAAGCCGTCTTCGGTCCGATCGACCGTCCGCTGGCGAGCCAGGGCCGGGCTCTTTTCCAGGAGAACTGCGCCTATTGCCACGCCCCGAACCCCAAGCCCCGAGACAAACGCTTTGCCCCAGCACGCGACCCGGAATGGCACATGCGCGTCGTGCCCATCGAGATAGTCGGCACTGACCCTACCGCGGCTGACAACATTGCCGACCACCGTTTCGATATCAGTCGACTGGGTTGGTCCAAAGAGCAGCTGGGCAAGCTGGACGTTCGCCTGTTCGGTGCCACCCTGGATGCCGTGGACTTCAAGAACATCTCCAGCGCCAAGGGGCTGGCCTACATCACCGCGTATGTGGCGAACCGCGCCTACCAAGACGCGGGGATACAGCCCAGGGAGCGCTGGCGCATGGACGGCTTCGGCCTACCGATCGGCGTCCAGGAAAAGCGCGGCTACAAGGCCCGCCCGCTGGACGGCATCTGGGCCACCCCGCCCTTCCTGCACAACGGATCGGTACCCACGCTGTTCCAGTTGCTCTCGCCGCTGACGGAGCGGCAGGCGCAGTTCTGGGTCGGCAGCTTCGAGTTCGACCCACAAAAGGTCGGTTTCGCCAGCCAGGAGTTTCCAGGCGGTTTTCTTTACGACACCCGCATCACCGGCAACAGCAACCGCGGCCACGAATTCCGCGATGGCTGCCGCCAGGGCGGAGTGATCGGGCGCGCCCTGCAGCCCGAAGAGCGCCTGGCGCTGATCGAGTACCTCAAGGTTCTGGGTAACACCGAGCTCGAAAAACAGCTGCAGCCCATCAAGGCCAAACCCTGGAGTCCGGGGCCCGAATGCCAGCCCTCAGACAGCTCGCCCGCGCGCAAAGGCCAGTCGGAGCACACTTGAGCCTGGCCACCAGACATGACCACGACGGATAAGGGAAACAATCCATGCTGAAACAAACCTGGCTCTGGCTCGGACGCCAGTTAGGCAGAATGCTGCTCCTGCTGCTGGCCCTCGGTCTGGGCGGCTGGGCGGCTGGCACGCTTTATTACAAGGAGAAGCACTCCGGTCCGGTATCCAGCGAGGAGCAGATACCGCCCGGTGAAGCAGCCCTCACCCAAGCCATCATCGAAGATGCCATACGCATTGTCGAACAGCACCGCGACAACACCCGGGTACTGCGCGACGCCCACGCCAAAGCCCATGGCTGCGTTAAGGCCGAAGTGACCGTGCTTAGCGATCTAGATCCAAGCCTGCGCCATGGCGTGCTTAGCGAGCCGGGGAAAAGCTGGCAGGCCTGGATGCGCCTGTCCAATGGCAATGCCTATCCGCAGTTCGACCGTACTCGCGATGCCCGCGGCATGGCCATCAAGCTTCTGGGCGTACCCGGCGAGAAGCTAATGGAGGGCGCTAGGCATGATGACGAACAGGACTTCGTGATGTTCAACCATCCGGTATTCTTCGTCCGCGACGTGGCCGAATACCGCAGCAACTTCGCCGCCCAGGCTGATGGCAAGAAAGCCCTGGCCTTCTTCCCCAGCTGGGATCCGCGCACCTGGGAAATACGCCATCTCATCATTGCACTGAAGACCCTGGCACCCGCGCCGCAGAGCCCGGTCGCGACCACCTATAATTCCATCGCCCCGTTCAAGCTTGGCCCCCACAACATCAAGTATCGCGTCATACCTGCTCCAGAGAACTGTCCGCAGTATCGCCTGCCGGAGCCCAACACCGACCTGCCCAACTTCCTGCGCAGCGCGCTTTACCAACAGCTTTCACTGGACCGCGTACCCGCCTGCTTCGCCCTGCAGGTCCAGCGACAGAACCCTTCTTACTACATGCCGATCGAAGATCCGAGCGTCGAGTGGGATGAAGCCGTATCGCCCTATGAAACCGTCGCCAACATCCAGGTGCCCGCCCAGGATTTCGATAGCACAGAGCAGAACCGTTTTTGCGACAACCTGTCCTTCAACCCCTGGCACTCGCTTCCCGAGCACCGGCCGATTGGCGGCCTCAACCGCCTGAGGAAGGCCGTGTATGAAGCCGTAAGCGTCTATCGCCACGAAAGAAACGGCGAGACGCCGAACAACTAAATTTCCACCGCGGCTGACACCTACGGCCTTAGGCGAGCATCCCGCTGCCCGCAGCATTGGGTAAAGCACAGGCCTAGCTGGTAAGATCAGCCTTTATCAGAGCGGAGCTTGCAGCCGCGCATCCTAGAGAGACATGCAGTAGTGGAACTGTTCAAAGAGTTTGTTTTCGAGGCCGCTCACCGCCTACCCCACGTCCCCGCTGGACACAAGTGTGGGCGGTTGCACGGCCACTCCTTTCGCGTCGCCGTCTACATCGAAGGCGAGGTCGACCCCTATACCGGCTGGATCCGCGACTTCGCAGAGATCAAGGAGATCTTCAAGCCGCTCTACGAGCAACTGGATCACAACTACCTCAACGATATTCCCGGCCTGGAAAACCCCACCAGCGAAGTCATCGCCAAATGGCTCTGGCAGCAACTCAAGCCGCTCCTGCCGGAACTGTCCCGCATCCGCATCCACGAAACCTGTACCAGTGGTTGCGAGTACCGCGGCGACTGAATTCAGTCCATAAAGAAGCCACCCCTCGGGGTGGCTTCTTTATGGGCGTCAATGATCTACACATTGCGTCCAGCCCGGGCATGAAATCAAGATTGCTTCCAGACTGCGGCGCGGCTGATGCCCAGCGCCGCCCCGAGCGCCTCGCCGGAATGGAAGCGGCCATCTTGGAGAAGCCTTAGTAATGGCAGCATGCTGCCTCCCCTCGGAGCAATAAGGCACGCATGATAACGATGCCCCTGCCACTTGCCTACAAACGTAAAGAGGCGTTTTCCAGCGCGCAAAAGCAAACCCCCGACCCGCTTTCGCGTGTCGGGGGTTTGGGATAGGTGCTTGACGATGACCTACTCTCACATGGGGAAACCCCACACTACCATCGGCGATGCATCGTTTCACTACTGAGTTCGGGATGGGATCAGGTGGTTCCAACGCTCTATGGTCGTCAAGCAATTCAGCTGGGGAGTCGCGGTTAAGGCGCTTCCCCGAATTGGGTATGTGATGTCTGGTATTGCGTGTTCTGGCAAATTTTCGGTTTGTTGTCGACTTCAACCGTCTGGCACACAAACAGCAAATTGTTTGGGTGTTATATGGTCAAGCCTCACGGGCAATTAGTATGGGTTAGCTCAACGCCTCACAGCGCTTACACACCCCACCTATCAACGTCGTAGTCTTCGACGGCCCTTTAGGGAGCTCGAGGCTCCAGTGAGATCTCATCTTGAGGCAAGTTTCCCGCTTAGATGCTTTCAGCGGTTATCTTTTCCGAACATAGCTACCCGGCAATGCCACTGGCGTGACAACCGGAACACCAGAGGTTCGTCCACTCCGGTCCTCTCGTACTAGGAGCAGCCCCTCTCAAATCTCAAACGTCCACGGCAGATAGGGACCGAACTGTCTCACGACGTTCTAAACCCAGCTCGCGTACCACTTTAAATGGCGAACAGCCATACCCTTGGGACCGGCTTCAGCCCCAGGATGTGATGAGCCGACATCGAGGTGCCAAACACCGCCGTCGATATGAACTCTTGGGCGGTATCAGCCTGTTATCCCCGGAGTACCTTTTATCCGTTGAGCGATGGCCCTTCCATACAGAACCACCGGATCACTAAGACCTACTTTCGTACCTGCTCGACGTGTCTGTCTCGCAGTCAAGCGCGCTTTTGCCTTTATACTCTACGACCGATTTCCGACCGGTCTGAGCGCACCTTCGTACTCCTCCGTTACTCTTTAGGAGGAGACCGCCCCAGTCAAACTACCCACCATACACTGTCCTCGATCCGGATAACGGACCAGAGTTAGAACCTCAAGGTTACCAGGGTGGTATTTCAAGGATGGCTCCACGCGAACTGGCGTCCACGCTTCAAAGCCTCCCACCTATCCTACACAAGTAAACTCAAAGTCCAGTGCAAAGCTATAGTAAAGGTTCACGGGGTCTTTCCGTCTAGCCGCGGATACACTGCATCTTCACAGCGATTTCAATTTCACTGAGTCTCGGGTGGAGACAGCGCCGCCATCGTTACGCCATTCGTGCAGGTCGGAACTTACCCGACAAGGAATTTCGCTACCTTAGGACCGTTATAGTTACGGCCGCCGTTTACCGGGGCTTCGATCAAGAGCTTCGCTTTCGCTAACCCCATCAATTAACCTTCCGGCACCGGGCAGGCGTCACACCCTATACGTCCACTTTCGTGTTTGCAGAGTGCTGTGTTTTTAATAAACAGTCGCAGCGGCCTGGTATCTTCGACCGGCATGAGCTTACGCAGTAAATGCTTCACCCTCACCGGCGCACCTTCTCCCGAAGTTACGGTGCCATTTTGCCTAGTTCCTTCACCCGAGTTCTCTCAAGCGCCTTGGTATTCTCTACCTAACCACCTGTGTCGGTTTGGGGTACGGTTCCTAGTTACCTGAAGCTTAGAAGCTTTTCCTGGAAGCATGGCATCAACCACTTCGCATTCTAAAAGAACGCTCGTCATCAGCTCTCGGCATTAAGCGCCCGGATTTACCTAAGCACTCTGCCTACCACCTTAAACACGGACAACCAACGCCGTGCTGGCCTAGCCTTCTCCGTCCCTCCATCGCAGTAACTAGAAGTACGGGAATATTAACCCGTTTCCCATCGACTACGCATTTCTGCCTCGCCTTAGGGGCCGACTCACCCTGCGTCGATTAACGTTGCGCAGGAAACCTTGGTCTTTCGGCGTGCGAGTTTTTCACTCGCATTGTCGTTACTCATGTCAGCATTCGCACTTCTGATACCTCCAGCAAGCTTCTCAACTCACCTTCACAGGCTTACAGAACGCTCCTCTACCGCTCATCCTAAGATG